>JAGVBZ010000029.1 GCA_020059465.1 Brevinematales bacterium | reverse complement strand
TTATTTATTGATTTATTGTATCTAACTCTTTACAATATCTATAAATCCTGTGAGCAAACTATATGCGGTTCACCTTACAAACTATCTACTCCCCCTTAATATCCGTGAATCATCGAACTCTTCCGTAAACTGCGCCGCGAAATGGATCTCGGCTTCCATAACTGTGGAATGAGTATTCCGGATACGGATTATTTCCTGATGGGATTCGTTCTTTTCATTCTCGAGCATCTCCTTCAGCTTTTCCCGCGACAATTCCCTGTCCTGCTCTTCGATGAAATCCAGATAAGGTTTACCGGTGATATCCTGCTCGTGCATCTGCAATAGATGCAGGAAATATTTATTCGCATAGGTAATGATGAGGCCGGTATTGATAATCAGTACCCCGAAGGGGGCGTCGGCAAAAGTCTCTAAAAGAAGTTTCTGGGATTTCAGGGATTCATTCTCAGCCTTGAATCGGAGGTTCATTTCCGCTTCCAGTTTCTCTGTTTTCTCTTTTACTATCTGCGAAAGGTTCTCGTTTATCTGATCGAGTGCATGGGTCTTAATACTAAGATTCCGGTTGAGTTTACCGTAGTCCAGCGCGATTTTATAGAAAATGGACAGTTCGAGCAGGAAGAATCCGTAGGGCGTGAGCCAGCAGAAAGGCAGGCGGTCAATCACCAGCATCATGCTATCGAACATGACAAACAGGTAGATAGAAAACCCGGAAACCATGACAAGGAATGATGCCGTTTTTTTTATGATCGCTAATATCATGGTAACCAATGTGAAAAGGGCTGTCGGGAAAATGATGATGAACATGCCGAGATGAAAAAGCACCCGAATATCCTGTTTTGTGGTCTGAAGGGCGATCAGGACCGAAAATATAATCGGTACCGCCAATAATACCGCCACCAGCCATTTTTTCCCGGAAAACACCTTCACTTCCTCGGTAAGATAAAGCGCGAAAAACGGTACGCCGAACAGCATTCCGCTCCGGGAAAGAATCTCGTTGAGAATTTCATTGTTATAATTGAATGTTAAAATAATCGTCAGATAGGAAAACGCGAAACTGACAGAAAGGCCTGTATAATAAATCAGGCGTTTTTCCGCCCGCCCGGTTGCGAAAAATATCAGTATCGAATAAATCCCGAACATGACCGCAAGGAATACCGACGCTGTGATGAGATGGACGTTGAATAAATTCCGCAGGAAAACCTCGAAATAGACCGTTTTATAGGAGCTTAGTTTAATATCACCGAGCCGCATGGTTTCATACTGAGGGAAAATAATGACGGAAAGAGTATTGGTTACCGAAGGGGCAGTATGAGACAGGCAGGGAAGCTGTACCGCGAAGGAACGGAAGATTGTCGACGTATAGACGGGTGAGGTGTTGCCCATCTTGAATATCATCTGCCCGTTGAGGTAGATATGGTACGGGTAGTCCATCGGCCCGATATAGAGCATGGGGTTGTCGTTCGTATCCGCGCAGGATACGATAAACTTCGACCGGAATATATATACGCTCTTCTTATATGTCTTCGGAAGCGGCTCGCCGAGATAGTCGCTGAATTTCAGGTCTTTCCTGTTTATTAACTCGGCCGCGTCTATATCGGACGTATCGGTGTAATTCAATTCGCAGATTTGAAAAGACATAGGGACGGATTCGCCCGTGTATTGATGTACAGGAAGAGCAGACAGCAAGCAGAACGGAAGCAAAAATAGAAGAATCAAAAGTGCCTTCATTTAGCGACCTTGTTTTTAAATATCTTATGCTAAATAACGGAATCCGCATTTAAAAAAACATGCGGAATTTTATCTATAGAATAATAACGCGGTTTTTATAATTTTTAAACTATTCCTCCGGTATTTTTTTTCGTTTTGAACCTATGCGCGCGAAGACGAGGGTGAGTTCGAACAAAAGGTACATAACGCCGCCGACAATGACCTGCGATACCGCGTCGGGAGGGGTAATGACCGCCGCGATGATGAAAATGACCACGATGATGATTTTCCTGTGACGCGCCAACGTGTCGACCGATATGATGCCCATCCTGATCAGGAAGAACAGTATCCACGGGGTTTGGAAGACGACCCCGATCATCAGGACGACCACGATCAGGAGACTGATGTACTCGCCGATGCTCCATAACGCCTTGATGCCGTCGCCGCCCCCGAACATGATGAGGAACTCGAACACCCATGGCGCGAAAAACAGGTACGACAGCACGCATCCGCCGAAAAAGAATACCGGCATGAATATCACGGCCGCGTAGAAATAGCGCCGTTCCTCCTTCTTCAGGGCGGGGAAGACGAACGATCCGAGCTGGATGAGGGCGAACGGGAATGAGGCGATCAGTCCTGTGAAGAACGAGAGCTTCATATAGGTGAAAAGTTTTTCCTGGGGCTTGAGGTAGATCAGGTCGACCGTGAGTTTCTTCATGGGTTCCTGCAGGAGCAGGATGAGCTTGTCCGCGAATATGAACGCGGCGATTCCTGTGATAAATATGACCGCGAATACGGCGATCAGTTTCCACCGGAGGATTTCCAGATGGTCGAGAAAGGAGACGCTTTTTTCAGGCAGATTCTCGCTCATTTTTTCTTGACGGGCTTTTCGGCGGGCTTATCGTCGAGGGGTTTGTCGTCTATTTCGCCCAAGTCCCCAGCGTCCTTCACGCCGTTCTTGAATTCCTTCAGCGCTTTCCCCATCGAACGGGCAAGGTCCGGCAGGCGTTTCGCCCCGAACAGCAGGAACACGATCAGCAGGATGACTAAGATTTCCGGTAATCCGATACTCATGTTTTCTCCTCAGATATATGATAATTAGCCCGACGGGATTATGCAACTACTTTACGCCTTCCGCATTTCCGGCTGTTTCCCCGCGCTTTTTAAAGCGCTTCCCGCTACAGGGAAATCCGACCGAAGGCGTTTGTCCGAGCTTGTCTTTCTTTAGCTTTTAGCGGGGTTTGATAGCGAGTTACGCCTGAATCGGATTTTCCTGCTTTGCTAATTAGCTTTATCCAGCGCGGTGTGTCTTTCTTTGTAACTTTCTTTCTGCACAAGCAGAAAGAAAGTTAATCCATTCATTCCCCTTCTACGATTTTTATTTCGTCTTCCGTCAGCCCGTATAACTCGCACACCAGCGCGTCGATCTGCCTGTCGATGATTTCGGTCTTCTGCCGGAGTATCTTTTTATCGTTGTCGGTTTTCGCCTCGCGGAGCTGTTTCTGCGTCTCGAGCATTTGGTCGACGAGGGATACGAGCTTATTATGCAATTCATGATTTAAGTCGGGGGTTGTTTTTATTGGCAATAATGCAATGTACTGATAAATAAATCGTAAATATCCGCCACGATAAGTTGATGAAATATTTTTATAGTAAAATGTTATTAATTTAGAGTTTAGAATTGCTAAAAGGGATGTATCGTTTGACCCAATAATATAAGCCGTGTTTACACAATAAATCCCGCCATTTGAATCTATTGAAAAATTTCCTCTTAAAGAAATATCAGGTAAAAATATCTTCGGCTTCTCGAACTCCTCGTAATAATCGCACGCCCTGAGTTCCCACCAATAATCGCCTTGATCGCACCGTTTCTTCGCCGCGTTCTCATATTGTTTCAAATATGCGGTAACCGCGGGATATTTTTGCGTTAGCCATTCCCATTTGTTCTTTTCGCCCGCTGAATGAGTGTTTGTCCAGCCCTTTGGAAAAAATATCAGGAATTTATCCGAATTAAGCGGCTGATAGCGTTTGATGTCCTTTCCGACTAAAAACGGTTTGATGATTTCCGCGCTCTTCGGGTCTTCCGCTATCAGTTTTTCACGTGTCTCCTGACTGATGACAAACGCTTCGTTCAATCCGGTCAATACTCCGCGATAAATTTTCCCCTCGACATACTTTTCGAGCGGGACTCCCATGCTTTTAATTTTATCCATGAGTTCAATCACTTTACCGTCAGCGAGAGTCCAGCCCTCGTCGGCAAGGTGTTTTCGTTCGAGGGTAAAACTATTGGAGACGGTATATTCCTTCAGTTCGGCGAATTCCAGCGTTTTAACGTTCGTTACGGGAATCTGTTCGTTCGGCGCGGATTTGGAGAGGGTCAGTATGCAGGGATATGTCGTCGCGTTCTGGAATACCGGAAGGTCTCCGAAATCGACGATTTCCCCGATATGCTTCGTCTTCATCCATTTCCGTAACGCCTGCCCGTAATTCGCGCGCATCCATTTATTGGAAACGATGATGCTGAATAAACCGTTATCCCTGAGAAGAGTATATCCGCGCTCGATGAAATAGGAATACAGGTCGGCGGCGCCCGTGTAAACTTCGTACTTCTTCTGGAAATAATCCTTTTCGGTCAGGAGTTCCTGCCGGACATATGGCGGATTCCCGATGACTGCGTCGAAGCCTGATGCGGCGGACAGTTCGGCTCCGCTCACTGTCCGGTCACCCGGCGCGTTCCCTGAGCGAAGTCGAAGGGGAGCCGTTCCGAATACTTCCGGGAACGCGGTATGCCAGTCGAACGTATTGATCTTATCCATCTCGTCGCTGCCGAATAACGAAACGTCCTTATCGGTGTAAAAATCGCTGCCGATGAGGCTGTTCCCGCACTTGATGTTATGGTACAGGTCGGGCAGAATCCGCTCGTTGAACAGGGATTTCTGCTGGACTTCGCGCCCCTCGTACTCCAATACCTTCAGGAGCAGGGAAAGTTTTGTGACCTCGACGGCGTTTTTGTCGATATCCACCCCGAAGATGTTATTGACGAGAATCCGTTTCCGTTCGGATAAGGTCAGGTGAAGCCCCGTTCTGCTGTCGAACAGTTTCGGTTCTTTGCCCTTTTTCCATTTATCGGGGTCGTTCTGGATGTAATAGTCCAGATGCCAGTCGAGCAGGTACTGGTAGGCCTCGATGAGGAACGACCCTGAGCCGCATGCGGGATCGAGGATTTTCAGCGCGGCGGCCTGCGCGGGCGTTTTATCCTTCAGGATTTCGCCGACCGTATTCCGGACGATATACTCGACGATATAATGCGGGGTGTAATAAACCCCGCCCGCTTTCCGCACTTCGGGCTTCTCCTCGATCTTCGCGTGATGCCCGTCGGTCAGGCGGATCACATTGCCGAGGAACCGTTCGTACACGCTGCCCAGCACGTCGCCGGATATGACGGACAGCTCGTAGGGGCATTCGGGATAGTATAAATCCCTGATAATTTCCTTAAGCGCTTTATCGTCGATTTTTAAACGGGGCGTGATCGTGTCGGGAATCTCATCCCGTTCCTTTTCCTTCGTGAAGTGGAACAGTCCCGAATTATACTTCTCGTCCGCCCGTCTGAATATGTCGAGAAGGTGTTCGTAGGCGTTATTATTCGTCGAGTCCTTGAGTAATCCGTAATTCTCGATACCCCTGTCCTCGCATATCCGTAAAAAGATGATGCGGTCGATAATCATCTGGATAGCGAAATTCAATTCATGCTCGGTCAGGTCGGGATTGCGGAGCGCGATATTCAATGCCAGTACCTTGCGCCACTTCTCGATGGAATTTAGAAAATCGTCGTCGATCGAGGCAGTCCCTTTGATCTGCTTGTTCTCGAAGTCGTTTAAAGATCCGTGCAGGACGGCTTCTTTCGAGATAAATCCGTAGATCTCGTCCCATTTATCGATATAGTCCTTATAGGTATAATATTTTATCCGGGCGATACCCGCGGAGTCGTTATGGCCGGGTTTGATCCTGCAGTCGTAGATCGCCAATTCCTCGAAATCCGACAGAATACTGATAGGCAGTTTAGCCGTCCATCCGTAACGCCGTAACTGATAGGCGGGGCTGATATCGGTCTTGATGTTGATGGCGGGCTTTTTAGCCTCGAGGTAGAATAACCGTTTACCGTAGTTAAAACTGTAATCGGGGGCTTTCATATTCGTCCCGATTTTCAGGTTTTCCTCGTGCTTCACTTCTTTGAACGGGTCCGCCAATTGCTGATTATTATTGACATCCCATCCCAGACATTCGAAGAACGGATTGATCAGTTCGATTCTGGTCGTTTCTTCATTCCAGCCGGAAAGTATCGCGTTTTTATTATTGTCGAAATAAGTGATAAGTTCTTGGATTTTAGCGTTCATAGCCGCGCCTTAAATAGTATAAATACGTTCATTTTTAACTCCCGGTTTATATTATACTCCGGGGCGGCGGGTTTCGCAATAAACGGGGTTATTAGAACGGGAACTCATCGTCCGCGGAGTACTTCTGGCCTTCCTGCGATACCTTCGGCTTCTTCGCGGTCAGGTGCTGGTCGAGGCCCTCGACGAATATCGCCTTGACGGGGTTTACCGGGCAGGCGGATTGGCACGCGCCGCATCCGACGCAGATGGAGTTGTCGGTCACCGGGCCCCATAGCCCCGGCTTGTACTCCGTCAGGTCTACCGCGTGGGTGGGGCATATTTCCGCGCACGCCCCGCACGCCAGTTCTTTCTTATAGACGACGCACCGGGATTTTTCAAGGTTCACCTTGCCCATCTGGATGGTCTGTTTCGCCGCGAGGCTGACCGGCTTGAGCGCTCCGGTGGGGCAGACCTCGGTGCATGTTTTGCAGTTGTATTCGCAGAACGCGGCGGGGTAGTCCATCCTCGGGATCAGCATCCCTGTCAGGCCGTACTCGAGGAACGACGGTTTCAGCACGCGGGTGGGGCAGTGGCTGACACAGATATGGCATCCGGTGCACCATGACTTGAAACGTTCGATGCTCTGCGATCCGGGCGGAGTGACCGGCTTATTCGACGGGAATATCTCCTCGCCGAACAGGCGCGCAGGCAGTATCATCGCCGCGCCTATCCCTATCCCGTACTTCAGCGAATCTTTGATCAGTTCGCGCCGTTCGGTGGAATATTCCTTCACTGCGGGTTTCCGCGCGGTACGGTATGCGATCGACTTTTCCGGACACTCCGGGATACAGTTCATGCACGCGACGCACCGGGAGAAGTCGATGGATTTATTCTGATAGTCGATACATCCCGCCTTGCATACCTTCGCGCATTTCCCGCATTTAACGCAGGTATCCGCGTCGATAGTGATACGGAAAACCGAGACGCGGGAGATCAGGCCGAGGAACGCGCCGACCGGGCAGACCGTGTTGCAGTAAAGGCGGCCGCGCGTCCATGACATGACAACTATGCCGGTCAGGAAAAACCCCGCGATCAGGGCGGTCGCGAGGGTGATGACCGGCAGAGCCTCATGGGCGAACGTATACACTCCGATCGATGTCAGACCGTCGTTTATCAGGTTCCAGAGGAGCGAAAGGCCGGGCTTGATCAGGTCGGCGGCGATCCGTCCGGAGATACTGAACGGGTCGAAGATGCCGGTGAGCACCGACACCCCGAATACCAGCCCGCTGACTGTCAGCGCGAGCAGGCCGTATGCGATCCACGGGAACGGCGGGAGCATGCCGAAATGTTTATACTTCTTACGCCTGAGTGAAATCCGGTAGACTATATCCTGCCCGGCTCCGAGAGGGCAAAGGAACGAGCAGTAGACTCGCCCGAAAAAGAGGGTGAGCGCGATCAGTACTCCTGTCCCGATAATGGACGGCCAGAACGCGATAGTCAGGGATTTGGATAGCGCCGGAATGAATTGAAACGATGTCAGGATATTTCCCGCGCCGGCGGGAATCAGCGCAGAACCCATGAAAAATAATACCAGCGCGATAAAGAAAACAAGCGATACGGCGATACGGATTCTCTTTAGCGGGCTCACAGCGATATACGCTCGATATTCAGTTTGTCGAGCTCCATGATGCCGAGGTTATCCCGCGCGCCGTATTCGAGATATTTGATGTACTTGGTGTTCATATCGAGGATTGCCGCCGCCGCCACGTCGATCGCGACAATATCGGGCGATAAAAGCTGCATCTTCTTGACCGCGACATCGCCGGGATTCTGAGACTGGGGCCCATGCTGGGTCAGCACCCGGTATGCGTCGAGTACGTTCAGCGCGGGCTTACGGAATTTCGCGATATCCGCGATACATTGATGCAGGTCGTTATTATGGAAGAAAGAGCGGTCGAATACGACGCCCATCAGGTTTTTCATCGCGGCAGTCATCTGGGTAGCGGAGTGGTGCTTCAGGATGGGGACATTGATAAACACGTCGGCCTCGAGCAGCAGCTCGTGGACCCGGGCGTTTATCAGTTTTTTCCCTGCGGGGATGGTCACTTTTTCGTAGACATTGGGACTGCTCGCGGGGGCGACCTCGGCTCCGGCTTCCTTCGCGGCGCTTTCGATGCCGCTGTTCTTATAACATGCCTGCCAGCTGCTGACCGTATGATCGAAGACGTAGACCTTCGACGCGCCGGCGTTGAGACAGTGCTCGATGATACGTTTTACGAGGATAGGGTTCGTGTTCGCGGCCATTTCCGGACCCTTATCCCACGCAATATTCGGTTTGACCAGAACGGTTTGTCCCTTCTTGATGAACGCGCCCATACCTCCGAGCGCTTTTATCCCTTTGTCGAACATAACATCAGGCTCGCCGCCCTTAACGGCTACCATGTCCGGGACTTTCCCTTTTTTGTCGCCGGCGAACAGATTGACAACCCCTCCGCCGAGCATGGTCAATCCCGCCGAGGCACCGATCGCGATTCCTTTTTTTATAAACTCCCGTCGATCCATAGCGGCCTCCTTATAATTCATTTTAGCAGGAAAATAATATTATTTCAATGAGAATGCGGGATTTTTAGAATATTTTTGAGTTTTTATCTGGGATTAGCTATAATTATCGCTGAAACCTGCGTATTATTTTTCGTTATTTCATACATGATGAAACAGTTGAAAAACGTACTTCGCGACACCTCTAAAAAATTTTTCGGGATGGAACATGGGAATTCAAACTGACGGGAAAAACGGATTGATCGGGGTCGACGTACGGATGTACAATAAATCCGGTATCGGACGGTATCTCCGTTCGATACTCCCCGGCCTGATAAACGGGACGGAGTACGGGTATCATCTCTACGGTTACGAGGAGGACAGGGCGTTTTTCGCGGAATTTCCCCGTACCGAGTTTATCCCGCTCACATCGAGAATTTATCACCCGAAGGAACATCTCGAGCTTGCCCGTAAAATCCGTCCGTGCGGTCTCTATTTTTCCCCGCATTTCATTCACCCCCTGCTGAAAATCCCCGCCAAACGGCGGGTGGTTACGGTGCATGACGTATTTCATATTTCCTCGCTGTCGATATACAACCCGCTCCAGAAGCTCTATATGAAAACTCTCTACGGGGGATGCATCCGCAAGGCGGACGGGATTATCACAGTCTCGGAGTTCTCGAAGTCCGAGATCGGGAAATACTTCCCCCGCGCCCTCGACAAAATTACGGTCATCCCGAATTATATCGACAGGAGCAATTTCTATATTATGGATAAGCGCGCGAGGGCGGAAACAAAGGAACGGATTACCGCTGAGAGCGGGTTCGATTTTACGAACGAATTTATCCTCTATGTCGGGAATATCAAGCCGCATAAAAACCTGATGCGCTTATTGGACGCGTTCCAGCAGATCAGCAATAAAAAGCTCCATCTTCTGATAGTCGGCGGGAAAGAGGGGTTTGTGGGCGTAGAAAAGGACTTCGATAGAAAAATCGCCGAGATACCGCGAATCGTGTTTACCGGGAGGATCAGCGACGAGATGATTCGCGGATTGTATAACCTCGCGAAATTTTTCGTGTTCCCGTCGTATTACGAGGGATTCGGATACCCGCCGCTCGAGGCGATGGCATGCGGGACTGCGGCCGCCGTATCGGACATTCCCGTCCTCCGCGAGGCATGCGCCGACGCGGCGTTCTACTTCGACCCGTTCTCGCCCGAAAGCATCGCGCGCGCGATCGACACCCTCGATTCGGATCCGGCTCTCCGTGAACGGCTTATCCACGCCGGTACGGAACGGCTCGGGCATTTCAGCGCGGAACAAACCCTGCGGTCTCACATGGATGTACTTTTCGGGGAATAAGTGACCTCCCCGCTTACGCGGGAAAGAAGCCTGTTTTATTCTTTGGGCGCTAATAAACCGGATAACGATAATAGATCATTCACCGCGCGCGTTCCCGCGCGTGGTGTAGCGATAGAGAAACCCGCTCTTGAACGAAGCGAATCTTCCTTCTATAATAGAGCGCCTTGCGGCGCGGGTGAGGTCATGCAGGAAATAAATATTATGCACGGACGCGAGGTTCATCGCGAGGATTTCCTGCGCCTTGAAAAGGTGACGGATATAGGAACGGGTATAGTTCCGGCAGGTATGGCATCCGCATTCCTCGTCGATCGGGCGGAGGTCGGTTTCGAATTCCTTGTTCCGCATCGGGAACTTTCCGTCGCGGGTAAACACGGTCGCGTGACGGGCGGCGCGGGTGGGAAAGACGCAGTCGAACATATCGATCCCGCGTTCCACCGCCTCGAGGATGTCCTCCGGAACGCCCACACCCATCAGGTAACGGGGATTGTTCTCCGGGAGTTCCGAGTCCATGACGTCGAGCATCGCGTACATCAGGGGTTTTTCCTCGCCGACCGAAAGCCCCCCGACAGCATAGCCGTCAAACCCGGTATCGACAATCCGCCGCGCGCTCTCCCGGCGCAGGTCTTCGAAACGCCCGCCCTGTACGATCCCGAATAATGTCTGGTTATCTATGCCGAGTCTCTCGAATTCCATGCGGGAGCGCCGCGCCCATTGCGCGGTACGTTCGAGCGCGGTCATGGTCTGTTTACGGTCGGCGGCGGCCTCGACACATTCGTCGAGCACCATCATGATATCCGAGCCGATATCGCGCTGATTCCGGACAACGTCCTCCGGGGTGAGAAAATGATGAGAACCGTCGATATGCGATTGGAACTTGACCCCCTCGTCGGTGAGTTTACGCAGGGATGAGAGTGAAAATATCTGAAACCCGCCGCTGTCGGTGAGGATGTTGCCGTCCCAGTTCATGAAACGGTGCAGGCCGCCCGCGTGACGGATGACTTCCAGACCGGGGCGCAGATAGAGATGGTATGCGTTGGATAATAAGATGCGGACATCCATCGCGCGGAGTTCCTCGACCGATACGGCCTTGACCGCGGCCTGAGTACCGACCGGCATAAATACCGGGGTCTCGAGTTCGCCGTGAGGCAGGGATAGAACTCCCGCGCGGGCGCGGCCGTCGGAGGCGGTAAGCGTGTATCGCATAGCGGGCACTTACTGGTACTCCGCCGGGACGAACTTTTTGCTGTACGGCGGGAACTGTTCGCTGGATCCGACCAGCCGGAACTCGAGGCGGATTTCAGGTTCCCAGTAGGATACCTGTTTCGCCGTATCCACTTTCCGGTTGACGTTAAAGATCGCGTGCAGTTCCCATTCGTCGAGGTTATGCACCAGGTCGAAATTCAGCCCCTGTATCTTAAAGAAGCTCCGCTTGAGTCCTTCGTAATCGAATATATTGATACCGTCCCAAAGGTTTTCCCAGAAATTGACGTAATACTCTCCCGGCAGGAAGATGTCCTGATTATCCTCGAAGTACCTGAAAATCTTCGTGTTCTTCACGCGCGTGGAGAACGTCAGTTTCCAGTATTGGTCGATCCATAGCGTCATGGAAAATGATAATGAGAACGAAGTCGCGCGCGGGCTGAGAAAATCGTAATGGAACTGCGCCGAGAAATTCATCGATTCGAGGTTGTAGAACAGCGGAATTTTTATATCCTTCAGCGAGTATGAACTGGAAAGGTCGACGCTGACGTTGGTCTGTTTGATGATATCGTAGACATACGAAATAGTCGGGATCGGCTGAGGGGGAACAAACGATATGCTGAGCATCGGATTCCCGCTCCGGAGACGATTCGTAAAGTCGGTAAAGTCCAGTTCGAGCGCGTTGCTTTTTGTTTCCAGCAGGTCGAGCGTAAAACCGGTGGATGCGGAGAACCAGAATATTTTAAGGCCTGTACTCACCGACGCGCTCCGCAGAATCGCATTATCAAGGTACAGGTCATTCACCCCGTTCGTCTGGCGGTAGGTAACAGAATGGGAAAGACTGAGGGTGTATGCCACTTGGTTCTTCGCGAGATTGAAACCTGTCCCAACCGAGGTGGAATGGTTGATCTCTAAAGGTTTTTCGACATAGGTAGTACGAAGAATCTGGTATGCTATCGAATGCGAAATGTTCAGCGGAAAGTTCATTTCGAGGACAGAGCCTTTGAAAAGGGTTCCGGTCTGGCCGAATCCCAAGGTTCCCCGGTAGGATAGTTCGCTGCCCGTGTACTTCTGGTCGTTGTTGAAGTTGATCTCGAAACTCGACCAGCGCTTACGGTTCATAAACGACAGCGTATTGTTCATGGTGATTAAGTTATTGAAGAATCCGCCGTTGAACACGATACCCCCGTTTTCCGAGTGGGCGTACGAATCCGAAACCGGTTTCCCGTTGGTATCCACTTTTTCGGATGTGGAGTAACTGAAACTAGCGTTGAGACTCGAAACAAATTTTAACCATATGAGCTGGTTGGTTGTAATTGTGTAAGCCGGAGCGGGTTTCACGGGCGCGGTATTGGTGGATATATTCTTATTAGTCATTCCCGGTATGTTGGTTGTTTTCAATGATGATTCTTTCGATTTCGGGTCTGTCACAATGTTTGTCGTTTTTTGGATTGCCGGGGATAGATTGGTCGCTGATATGCTCACCTTCGGCTGAGTATTCGTCCCGGAGACGGCCATCGACGCGGATTTGTTTTTCAGAACCTGAAGGTATTTCGCCAGATACTCGGTTACGTCCGTATTCAGCGGAACAGTCAGGTTTGTATTGGAAAGTTTGATGGTCTTCGTTACGGGTGTTTCAAGGCTCAGGTTACTGATGAGAGTGATGGACGGCATCGTATAACCGAGGGTAGGGAACGTAGTGCTATCCAATACATAGCTGTAACGCTCGTTCAGAAACTTGTTGGTGATCGAAGTATTCTCGATGCGGACGAAGTTCCAGTTACCGCTCAGGGACAGTTTTCCCGCCGAGATGGAAAATCCCCGCGATATGGAACCGACGGACGGCTGTGTATCGGAGTAGGAGAAAAAGGTGTTCTGGTCGTACTGCAGGATTTCCTTGATATCGAATACCCGTTTCCGCTGGGTGTATTTTGTCGTGAAGAACGGGTCGTTCAATGATTCCCAGTACCCGGTTAATGAAAAATCGGATATCGCATAATTTAAATTCAGCTTATAATGCCATGAAAACTGACGGATAGCCTCGTAGCTTTTATTATTGTCGGTATCGGTCAGCCATGTATAACGGTCGCCGTCCTTGAAAATACGGATATCGTCAGCCAATTCAAGGAATAGGGAAAACGTTTTCAGGTTGCCTAACGGTTTGATATTCCGGTAGTTTAACTGAAAGTATTCCCCGAGACGTTCGTAGATATCGAGATACATTTCGAAATTTCCGATATCGGTACTGATCTGGAACGTATTCATCAGATACCAGCCGATACGCTTCTCCCATCCGAACGCCGTCTTAAAATCCGACGCCTGTTCCCATCGGAAAAAGAACGGGAAGTAGAAAAAATCGGCTTGGCCGACCGTGTACATAATTCCTGTAGCGAAGACGATTTCCCCCCGGTAGAACCATAACTGCTGGGCGAAAAAGCTGTAATGGGTGTATTTCTCGTCGCTTGTGCTGAAATAAACGTTCTCAAGGTATATTTTCGATTGTGAAAGGATGGTCGCTTTTTCGGCGGTATAGTACCATCCGGTGGATGACGAGATAGGGGCGCCTCCGCCCGAATCTTTCAGGAACGACCGTACCTGTTTGAGTACGCCCTTCTTCGCTTCGGGATCGAACGACATGCTTTCCGCGAGATAGATATCCGACCCGTACTTGAACTCGACGTTGCCGAACGCGGAGATCTCGAGCACCTTATCGCCCTTGACTGTGACCACAACCTTTCGCGCCTTCAGGGTATTGCCCTCGAAACGTATCAGTACGTTCCCGATAAAGTGAATCTCGCGCAGGTCCTGTTCCTCGAAGTTCTGGATAAATACTTCGTCGAAATTGTCGAATATGATATTCTCGTTTGCGTTCGCGCCCTGAATATTCACATCCTCGACAAACTCCGGTTTCGCGGAGTTGGCGGAGTTCTTGTTCGTCATAGGCGCGGTCTGCCCGAATATCGGGGAGAAAGAGATCAAAAGAGAAAAAAGTACCCCCCCGATTAACGGGATAAATTGAAAGCGCATCATCACTTATTATCCTTTTTTTATGAGGCTAATTATAATTCATTTCCTCCGAAATGTCACTTAATTCAAAAACGGATTCCGCGTTTTATGGACATTTACCCCGGATAACCTTAAAATGAATCCGTTCATGAAAGCGACGACTACTGCGAGGAGGGCGCTCTATGGCGCAATTCAATACCGGCCCGAAAATCTATAATCTTTTCCCCCGACTCGTCGGGTATATGAGCAAGTGGGTCGAGCACTACGACCGGATTGCCGCTATGGGGTTCGATTGGCTCTATATCAATCCGTTCCATTATCCCGGCTTCTCCGGGAGCCTGTACGCCCCAAAAGATTACTACGATTTCAATCCGATTTTCGCGGATAAGAGTTCGTCGGTTCCCCCGATGGTTCAACTCCAGAACGCCATGAGCGAAGCCCGGAAACGCGGTATAAAGGTCATGATGGATCTGGTTATCAATCATACCGCGAAGGACCATCCGTTCGTGAAACTCCATCCCGACTGGTACGAACTGAACGAGAAGGGTGAAGTAAAAAGCCCCGGCGCATGGGACGGCGGAAACTATATCGAATGGGGCGACCTTGCTGAGATCAATAACGCGCATTCTCCCGATAAGAAAAATCTATGGGCGTACTGGAAAGAACTGGTCGAGTTTTATATTGCCAAGGGTGTGGACGGGTTCCGCGCGGACGCGGCATACCAGGTTCCCGCCGAATTATGGTCATACCTGATAGAAGCGGGCAGAAAGAAGAACAAGGACGTACGTTTCTTCGCGGAAAGCCTCGGATGTTCCCCCGAACAGACCCTTGCGCTCGGAGAGGCGGGGTTCGACTACCTGTTCAACAGCTCCAAGTACTGGAATTTTCAAGAGGACTGGCTTCTCCGTCAGTATAACCAGACCCGTGAGGTGGCGCCGTCGATCGCGTTCCCTGAATCGCACGATACCCCGCGTCTGGCGTACGAATACCAGAATAATATCGCGCTGATCAAACAGCGCATCGTCTTTACAGCGTTTTTCTCGACCGGGTGGATGGTTCCGCTCGGGACGGAATACGGTTTCAAGAACAAGACCGATGTCGTGAACACGTACCCGAAGGATTGGGAGGATGTAAATTACGATATCAGCGGTCTGATTACCGGGATCAACGAGACCCGTTCCAAATACCGGATATTCAACGAGGAATGCCCGATCGAAATCGTGCATAACGACAACTGGGCGAATATCATCTGTATGCTCAAGACGTCGCTGAACGGAAAGGAAAAAGCGCTGATTATTATCAATAAAGACCCGTTCAACCGCCAGCGTCTGTTCTACGGCGACCTGGGAGGGGTAATCGGATCGAAGCCCGGCGGAAAGATCGTCGATCTATCGTTCGAGCACCCGATGCCGGATGTTTCGGCTTCTCAGTTCGAGTATATGCTCAATCCGTCGGATATACGGATTCTCTATACATCGTTATAAGGACGGATGATGAAAGGGCTGAATGGAATAATTACCGCCGGCGTTGTATTGCTCGGCCTCACGGGTTACGGGAGTCTGTACGCGGCGGAATCCTCCTTCTTCGACGGGGGTATCAGTATAAGCCCGAAAGTAAGGCTGTTCCGCGAGATCGAATTTGCGCAGCAGTTCTCGTGGATCTTCGCTTTTCAATTCGGAAAGGATATTATTCTCAACGAATCTCCGTACTATGGAGACGCATGGAAAATCTTTCTTGATTTCGGGGCACGGTTTTATTTTAACAGGGATTATATGGCGGGATATTTTATCAACATGAATATCGAGGGCGGGCTTCTCGACGTCCCCTATTTTGTCGCTTTTCCCGGTTTTACCACAACAAATGGATATCTGATGGAACCCTCGTTCGGGTATCAGGTCAGCGCGGGATACCGTTGGAACCTGGGGGGAAGCAGGATTCTCGATTTGAATTTCCTGTACGCCATCGAGTTCTCGGCTTCCTATAATGGAATGTTTATCGTATCGAGGTATTCCGGCCTCAGGATGAGTCACTGGTTCCAGCTGGGGATCGATTTCGTGGTGGGATTCCCCGCGGATTTGCCGGTCTCCCCGAAAAGTAAAGAAAAACCTATGATTACTGTCCCGATAGCGACTAATCTGTCCGCGGTATCTCCGGCCGACATGATGAAAACAAATATTCCGGGCATAGCGCCGACCAATCAAACCAAGCCGAAATAATCCCCGCGATAAGCGCTCTGTGAGCAGATTAAATCCCTAATACTTTTATTTTTCCCATTCAAATATTTTTCTCGGTGATAGTCTGCGCAGTACTATGCAGGACGGCAGTGCCCTTGCTCGAACACGGGCTATATCGTTAAGCCAATTTATTTTTTTCATATCGGGATTAGCCTGCGCAGTACTATGCAGGACGGCAGTGCCTTTGCTCGAACACGGGCTATATCGTTAAGCCAATTTATTTTTTTCATATCGGGATTAGCCTGCGCAGTACTATGCAGGACGGTAGTGCCCATGCTCGAACA
>JAGVBZ010000003.1 GCA_020059465.1 Brevinematales bacterium | reverse complement strand
GCCTTTGCAGGCGCCCGCTCTGGTTTCTTACTTTGTTCGGATTTTCCGTTCGGTGAGAGGTCTTGTTCCCTCTTTTTAGCCTTCGTCATCAAGCCCGAAAGGAGGCGGCTTTTTCTATTAGTGAAGTAAATGGAAAAGCCACAGGCGGCTTTTTCTATTAGTGAAGTAAATGGAAAAGCCACAGGCGGCTTTTTCTATTAGTGAAGTAAATGGAAAAGCCACAGGCGGCTTTTTTATCATCGAATGAAATCAGTCCCGAAATAAATGCCGGCGTAAGATCTGCAGCCAGCCCGTGATGAAGGGTTTGGTAAAGATATACATGAAAGAATTATTTTTCTTTAGGCAGGTGGAAGACGGGAAATTTGGTATCGGTATATTTTGACGAAATTGCCTGAGCGGCCAGCAGAGTAGCGGAGTTTACAATAATAGGTCCCATCATATTTAAAGTCATCTGTTTCGGGTCCTGGGGTACGTTGACAATCAGGTAGCAGGTAAGGTTTTCGCGGCTGATCAGTTTCATCTCGCGGAAAATAGATTCCTGCTCGTGTATCTGAACCTGATACTCTTCGTCGAGGAGTTTATCGGGACGAGTGACTATGATTGCGAGGTTTTTATTATCCAAAGATTGGAGCCAGTAAAAACCCGGAAGCCCGCGCACATCGATAAGCGCAAACTGCTCTAAATCCTCGAAGCCGAGAATAGGTTTGATAAAAGTCAGAACCCGTGAGTCGGGAATATCAACGAAACCGTACGCTTTTGTTTCAACGTTCACCATAGAATATGCACCATCCTCATACCATTTTCGGCAAAAGGCAGCTAAAACATAAACAAGCGTAAAAACCAAGAAAATGTAAAAAAACAGTAAGCGCTAACAGTGTTACAAGAATATATTTATATAATATGCAAAATAAGTGGAAAAAAGCAGAAAAAAACGCGATATTCCTTGACAAAACAATGTTAAGCGCTTACAATATTGCCTTGAATAAGTGCGTAAAGCACAAAAACAATGCATAGGAGTGCAAAATGAAAAAATGTTTAGCTTCTGCGACCCTGTCGGCGGTCATCCTGTCGGCGGGCTGTTCCTTAACCCAGATGGATTTGCCGCAGAAGGCAAATGAAAAAGTCGAGTTTGTGTTGACCGGCGATCCCGCTGTGGACGCCGCCATGCCTTTCCTCACCCCCGAGGAACTCGCTTTTTACGGATTTACCGGGGATAACGGTGTTGCCCCGGCAAGTGTTACTCTCAGCCCTGTCTTTGTTTCGGCAAACGGGCCGCTCTATGACGCACGCGCGGTTCGGGGTAAAAGTGTAAATATCAGCGCATATTTCAACAGCACCGACAGCAACACTGTCTTACTGCTTGCCTACGGGTATTCCGAGAACAATCTTTCGGTTAAGACGGCGATGACGAATAGGGGTTATGGTTCCTTTGCTGTAAAAATCAGTATTCCGCAGAATGCGGGTGCAAAGCTGTATTACAAAATAGTCGACGCTCTGGGAAATACGGTCGCCGATAAGGCCGGGAAGCCTTATTCGATGAGTGTGTACGACCGGATCGTCTCATTCGGGTACTCAAAAGCGTACTATTACGGCGGAACGCCCGAATTCGCGGGATGGCTGACAGTAAATTACTCCGGCCCGTCAGTATCATCCAACACGATTTTTCACTATGGCTGGAATAACTGGCAGACAATCAGCGATACAAATATGTCGTTCATCGGAAATTCGAGCTATTACAGTTCCGCTGAATACTGCTCCATGGTTGTTCAGGTTCCTAATAACGCCAATTATCTCGATTTCGTATTTTACGGCAACGGGAATTGGGACAACAATGGCGGAAACGATTTCCATATGAGCGTGAAGCCGATTGTGATTGTCAATCCTCAGAGCGCGTATGACGGTTCTAAATATGTATCGGTCGTATATGCGAACGGCGGATTGAGCGAACCTGTTACAGTACATTACGGTGTCGACGGGTGGCAGAACATACAGGACGAGGCCATGTATGCCGCATACTATCGCGGAAGCTGGCTCGGGTACTACACGAAGACTGTGACGGTCGATGGAACCCGTAAAATGTTCGATCTCGCGTTCCATAACGGCGCGGGAAATTGGGAAAACAACTACGGCATGGACTGGCATTTCGATATAGGTTATTAGTTTATGTCGGTAGTTAAATAACGACGAATTAATATCAAATCCATAAACCGGAAGGGCCCCGCATCGCGCGGGGCTTTTTCTATCAACGGAATATATAGATCGAATTATTTCTGCTTGCGCCTACCGCGAAGAATTTAACGTCGGGGGCCATTTCCACTTTACACCTCCCACTAAATAACGGGAAAAAACTAAGTGAAAATTAGTCGTAATTATTAGTAATATAGTTAGTGCCTTCGTTATATACCGGTAATGCCGTATAAGCGTCCCATCTCTGCTCGCCGGACTGCCAAAGATAATCCACCTGATTCGCGAATTTATAACCGAATCCTCTGGGGGTGCCGGCGGGTAAATTCAGGAGAATAGACAGAGTATGATTGGCGATATCCTTTCCTGTGATTTTAAGTCCTAACGGGGGAACCCAAAGATTAGGAAATATTTGTACGACATTTCCCGCAAGGACAGGAGAAGCGTTGGTATTGATTCTCCCGGTAACCGTATTCGATACGATGCCGAGATAGGGGAGCCATACCATATTAATAATATTATTTGTTACACCAATGTTAGTAACACCTTCATGAGAGGGAATTGGAATAACCTCCGGGACGTTCTTACAGACCAGCATGACGGTCATAGGCTCAATAATACCGCCGACTAATTGCAATCTCCAGCCGGTATGATCGCCGACATTGATATAGATACGTTTACTATCCTGTGAAATGAAGAACGCACCAGTGTATAAATTTTTAGCAGTGATGTATACATCGTTGATATCGATTATCCCGGCGATCTTTTTATTCTTTATCTGTAAAAAATCGAAATCGGTAGCTGAGTTTAATTTTCCATAACTATTTCCGAAATTATTAACCAGATCACTCCATCCGCTTGTCGAGTAATTTGCCGGAATAAATTGTATGCTGTAATCCGAATTATCGGGGATAGTCAGTATTTTATAGAAATACCCGCTTTTTGAATCGTACGACAGTACCTGAGGTCCTGTCCCGGCGATCGTGATGCCTCCATTAGTACATGCATTCCAGTTATACGCGCCTTTAATGAATGCACTGACATTCCCGTAAATAAACGGCACCACGCCCCATTCGTACGGGTCGTACGTTCCGGCAAAATCGTATATCACCATCACTTCGTTTTCAGCGAGCGGGATATGATAAAGCGGAATATAATACTGATCGACGGAAATCGATAATGCGGGATATATCTTCCCATCGGTACCGATAGCGCTGATTTTATTCTGATGGATCCCTAAATTCGCCGTATCGACTGTAATGCTCCATGTATTTCCGTTAGGGACTACATTTTGCGTCAGTTTATCGTCGACTATGACACGCACGGAACTGACAAGGAAAAAATTACCCTTTATATATCCTGATAGGACATAACCCTGCCCGACTATCTGGTTATTAGTTAATGAGTTGACTACAATCGACGGGATAATCATGCTGTTCACATCCGACGGTTCTATAAGCTCGTTGAATAAGGTACATGAAAATAATGTCACACAGGCCACAACGAGAAAAATGTAACGCATAGCCCCCCCTTGGAAAATGTGTATATATATTATACCGTAAAAGGATTATAAATGTGAAATTTTAAAACGGTAGGAAAGAAGTGAATCGATCAAGCCTTGTATACAATTGAAATAACAACTGGTATAAAATTAAATAAATTATTTTCTTTAGCCTATCATTGATTTATTGAAAATTAATATAAAATACATTGGTTACTCCTGAAAAAGATACAGTGGGAACAGGAATAAAAGAATCCCAAGACTGCCAGCCCCAATCCCAACCGAAAATATTTACAAATTTGCATTTTAAGAATCTCAGCTGTCCAGGAGGAACATTAAATATAACAGAGGCGGATTTTGCAGCTTTATTTAAATTGGTTAATCTAATTCCACCGGTCGTCGGATTCCAATACCCCCCAAAAACAGTACTATTATTTCCGCAAACTACTGGAAATGCAGAATTTGAGACAGTACTAAATGTTAAGTTAGAAACTATATTATCTAAAGGCCACCATGCAAAATCGCAACTATTTGTAATACCATTTGTAATAACCTGCTTAGTTCCAAGATCAATAAACGCCGGAATATTTGTCCAAATTAATTGAATGGTTTGAGATTCCAATGTTCCACCGGGTAAATGTAGTCCCCAGCCGGAATGTTCACCGATATAATATATTACCCGTTTTTTATCGGGAGAAAAATACATACCCGATTGTTTTGTCTCAGTCTGTGAAAGGGTGTAGCCATAAAAGGAGCTGACCGATTGAATAGTGTAATTGGAAATCTGAATACTTTCTGGAACTCCTATAGAATTCATATTGCCGATATGTGTCCAGAAATCGACTAGTAGTTCATTCCAACCATTTGGGGTATAATTTGCAGCCAAAAATCTAATATTTGTTGAGGAAGGATTCGGTATAGTTAAAACAGAATAATACTGACCCGAGGAAAGGTCCTTTTTTAGAACTTGATCTCCTGTTCCATCAATTTTAATACCCTCGTTGGCTATACACGAACCAAAGTAGCCTGCTTTTGAAAAATACGGTTCGCAATCACCCATAATAAACGGGATTACCCCCCAGCTTATCGGGTCGTACGTCCCGGTGAAATCAAAAATAATCATTATTTCGTTATTCTTTAGCTTAATATTATATAGCGGAATTGTATGCTGATCCAATGTAATACTTTTCTTTGAGCTGATTTTTCCTTTAGCGTCGATCGCGTATAAATCGTTCACATGCACGCCGTTTGAGACATTTATAGATATGCTCCAATTATTCCCGACGGGGATCGTATCCTGAGTAATAGTATCATCCAAAATCACGCGGATAGTGCTGATAGATGAAGAAAGTGAGATCACCGTACCGGAAAGGGTATATCCATACCCAACCATTTCATTATTGGTATGAGAGAGGATATTGAGCGATGGAACGATAATATTATTAATATCCGACGGTTCGAGGAGTTCATTGAATAGGGTACATCCAGCGGATAGTAGAATCAGAAAGGATAAAGTAAATAGTTTATTCATAGAGAATCCCCAAAATAACATTGGTTATTATACTTCCCGCGGAAAGAAATGTCAAAATTGATAATCTTACGATATTAGAGAGGATAACTAAATAGGGGCGATTATTTCCCGTGCTAGTCCTTCGACAGGATTGAAAAGACCTGCTTAGTATCCGATTCGATACGGATCATCTTCTGCACTTTTTTCGGAGGCAGGCCGAAACTGCTTTGGGGGTGTTCGTAGTACCCGATCACGATGATCCAGTAACGGGTGTCCTGGGTCACCTCGTCGATTGTGAACGTCTCGTTTTCAATAATCGCCCTGATATATTTCTTCGCGATCTCTATTGCTTCCAACGCTTCTATCGGCATTTCACCCTCCGTTTATTCCTTCCTGACAATATCCTTCACCTTGATCAGGCGGGTTATAATCCAAAATATTCTTTACCTAATCCGCTTCCCTTGATAATACTCATCAATGTCCCGATAGGTAATTCCTTACCCTTGTGAAAGGGTACGATAACCATTCTGTTGCTCGATAGGTTCGTCCATTTTCGGTGCGAGCCTTCCTGTGAAGCCAATATAAATCCACCTTTCTTTAATAATGCTTCGATTTCACGTGCGTTTAAACGTTTCGGCATCAGATAACCAATTCATGAATGGTGGAATTTTCAACGGATATATCCGTAGGTTGAAAATATAGCCGCACAGCTTCCTTCATACTCTCAAATGCTTCTTCCTCGGTATCTCCCGCGCTCGTGCATCCGGGGAGTTCCGGGCAGTACGCGGCGTAGGACTTGGTTACCGGGTCGAATTCTATCACAACACGGATTTTCATAGTTACCTCTTCGGGGTGGTATAAATAAGTATAATACGGCGGGGAATTTCTATCAAGGAAGTGAAACTTATATCCGCGATTATCCGCAAAAAATGAGGTGGAAATATAAGACCCGATTTCACACGGATGGTTCGGCAGGCTCACCACAAGTTTCACGGACGGAACGGATTAACACGGTTGGAAAG
The DNA here is from genome assembly GCA_020059465.1 of Brevinematales bacterium. GTDB lineage: Bacteria > Spirochaetota > Brevinematia > Brevinematales > GWF1-51-8 > GWF1-51-8. The sequence continues at coordinate 159,833 of JAGVBZ010000003.1, read as the reverse complement.
GTCTAACTTTTCATATATTCCTATAATGTACTGAAACGTAGCACTTCACAACCCGATGATTCCAAATAAGGAGCACATTTTTCGTCATCAGTTAGTACTATGCTATGAGTTTCTTTCGCAGCAAAATATAAGGATGTATCGGTAATACCGATTTGCGGGAGAAATTGAAAATCAAGCAATGTTTCTTTCGGGGTATATATTTCTATTTGTGCTTTTGCTAAAGCCTTAAAGATGTTGAATAAATCATAATTATTCCATTGCTTATCGGTTAGGTTTGATATCTCGGAAAGAATATGAGGAGTAATATATACTTTTAACGCATTATAAAAAATAGCCTTGACCATTTCAAAGTCTTCGAGGTTATATTTTGATGTTCTGTCGTGAGATTTTATTGTTCGCGGATTGTCAAGACCGATGAGTAGTAAGACAAGAAGATTTGTATCGATAATATAACTGTCACTTTTCATGTTTTTCTAACATCGTTTCTATATCAATAAATTTTAGAGAAAGAGCTTCGCCGGAATTGGCATCGACTATAATTTCTTTAAAAACTTTTCTCGGGGGCAGAATTGCGTTTTTAAAACTTGGCGGATTTTCATAATAGGATAAAACAATTTGCCATTCATCCCCCTTTTTTATAATTTCTTCTACAAGAGGTGTAGATACCCCAACAAGGTCATTTAGGTATCTCTTTGCTTTCTCTAAAGCATATTTCGCATCTATAGCCATATTTTTCTCCTATCTACTCCTTCCTCACGATATCCTTCACCTTCATCAGGCGGGAGAGGTTCGAACGCTCCATCTCGTCGAGCTTCATCTTGATGAAGCGGATGATCTCGTTCGTTTCGGGGATTAGCCTGTACTCGAGGGCGTTCACACGGCGGCGGGTCTTCTCGATCTCGAGCGCCATCATCTCGACCATCTTCTCGAGTTCCGACAGTTTGACCAATTTCTGGAGTACGCCGGAAAAGATTTCGAGTGCGGTGTCGAGTTCCCCCGATGTGCCGACGAGTCCGTAGGCGTGGAGGTTGCCCTGCTGGGCGAATTCGAACGTCGGGCTATTTACACCCATATTATTGACGAGATTCCGCATAAGCTGGACTGCGACGCTCGATGCGAGGAAGATCGAGTCCCCGGTGAACTTGTCCATCCCGCTGCGGGCGATCAGGAAAGATGCGTATGCCGCCTGCAGTTCCTTTTCGATCTCGGCGCGGAGCGCGCGGACTTGGTGCACCTTTTCGAGAAACATCTTGATAAGCGCGTCCTGTTTATCCTTGAGCAGTTTGTGGCCCCGGACGGCGACTTTCAGTTTTTTCTTCTGGTTCGAAAGTTCCATCCGGTTCGGATTAATCTTTTGCATCCGGCGCTCCCTGTTTTTCCATCCGTTCGTTCAGGATAGGCTGGAGGTACTTCTCTTTATATTCGGGGCGGACACGTTTCAGTTCGCCGACCGGCAGGTCAGCGACCAGTTCCCATCCGACTTGCAGGGTCTTTTCGATTACGCGGTCTTCATGGTCGCCCTGACGGACAAACTCGCCCTCGTAACGGTCGACGAAATGGGAGAATTTCAGGTCGACCGGCGTGAGCGCGCCTTCGCCGAGGATAGCCTCGAGTTCCTTCGCTTCTTTACCGCGCGCGTACGCCGCGAAAAGCTGGTTCGCGAGGTCGGCGTGGTCTTCGCGGGTACGGTTCTTACCGATACCCTTGTCACGCAGACGGGACAGCGACGGCAATACGTCGATAGGCGGGTAGATACCCTTACCGTGCAATGGACGGGCGAGGATGATCTGTCCCTCGGTGATATATCCCGTCAGGTCGGGAATCGGGTGCGTTTTATCGTCTTCAGGCATGGATAATATCGGGATCATAGTAATGGAGCCGGTATGCCCCTTGATCTTTCCGGCGCGTTCGTACAGCGTCGAAAGGTCGGTATAGAGGTAGCCGGGATAACCGCGGCGTCCGGGGACTTCCTTGCGGGCGGCGGAGATTTCACGCAGCGCCTCGCAGTAGTTGGTCATATCGGTCAGGATGACAAGCACGTGCATTTCCAGGTCGAACGCGAGGTATTCCGCGGCGGTCAGCGCCATACGCGGGGTCGCAATACGCTCGATAGCGGGGTCGTCCGCGAGGTTAATGAACATCACCGTACGCTCGATAGCGCCGGTCAGGCGAAGGTCTTCCATAAAGAAGTTCGCTTCTTCATAGGTGATACCCATTGCGGCGAACACCACGGCGAAGTTCTCATGCGCCTTCAGCGTACGGGCCTGACGAGCGATCTGCGCGGCCATACGGGAATGCGGCAGGCCGGAGCCGGAGAATATCGGGAGTTTCTGCCCGCGTACGAGCGGGTTCATCCCGTCGATAGCGGAAATACCCGTCTGGATAAACTCGGCGGGATAGTCGCGGTTGTAGGGATTGATCGGCGAGCCGTTGATATCGAGGTAATGATCAGCGATCATCTCCGGGCCGTCGTCGATAGGCTTCCCCGAACCGTCGAATACACGCCCGAGCATATCGGGAGCGACGGGGATTTTTACCACTTTACCGAGGAACGTCACCTTTGCGTCTCGTACGTCGATACCGGATGTGCCCTCGAATACCTGCACGAGCGCCTTATCGGTCTGGGCTTCCAGTACCTTTCCGCGTCGCATTTCGCCGTTACCCAGTTCGATCTCCACCAGTTCGTCGAACTTGATGCCGGAGACCTTATTCACGACAAGAAGAGGACCTTCGACATTGGCTATCGTATTATATTCTTTAAGCATTGGCGCCACCTTCTACCGTAGTTAATGTGGAAAACTCCTGCCGAATCTCTCTTTCAAGCTCGGTGAAATGTTTCTCAATTTCTTTTTCAGGAGTGTATTTCATATCCGCGAATTTTTCGCGCACTTTCATCAGTTCGATAGATTCATAGTCCGCGCCGCGGTGCACTGCTTCCATCGCGTAATGATGGAACATGGTGATCGTATTCATCATCTTCATCTGTTTATTGATCGACGTATAGGTATCGACTTCATGGGTTGCGTTCTGGTGCAGGAAGTCCTCGCGGATCGCTTTCGCGGTCAGGAGGATCACGCGCTGTTCGCGGGTCAGAGAATCGATTCCGACGAGGCGTACGATTTCCTTGAGTTCCGCTTCCTCTTCGAGGATTTTCATCCCCTCGGTCTTGGTCTCGATCCATTCCTCTCCGAGCGAATCTTTCCAGAATTCGTACAGACTCTCGTTATACAGCGAGTAACTTACAAGCCAGTTGATGGCGGGGAAGTGACGCTGATACGCGAGGTTCGAGTCGAGCGCCCAGAAAACCTTGACCACACGCAGGGTGTTCTGTGTGACCGGTTCGGAGAAGTCTCCTCCGGGAGGCGACACCGCGCCGATAACACTGATTGACGCGACTGTATCTTTTTTACTGTTCAGGATCTGTACCATCCCGGCGCGTTCGTAGAATGTCGCGAGGCGTGAGCCGAGATAGGCGGGATAGCCTTCTTCGCCGGGCATTTCTTCGAGACGGCCGGACATTTCACGGAGCGCTTCCGCCCAACGCGAGGTCGAGTCCGCCATCAGCGCGACATTATATCCCATATCGCGGAAGTATTCCGCGAGTGTAATTCCTGTATAAATCGAAGCTTCGCGCGCCGCTACCGGCATATTCGACGTATTCGCGATCAGCACGGTGCGGTCCATGAGGGGCTTGCCGGACTTCGGGTCGATGAGTTCCGGAAACTCCATCAGCACGTCGGTCATCTCGTTACCGCGTTCGCCGCATCCGATATAGACCACGACTTCCGCGTCGGACCATTTAGCGAGTTGATGCTGGGTGACCGTCTTACCGCTCCCGAACGGACCGGGTATCGCGGCTGTTCCGCCCTTCACGATCGGGAAGAACGTATCCACGATGCGCTGTCCGGTGTACATTTGTATCTTCGGGGGCAATTTTTTCTTGACCGGGCGCGGTAGACGCACCGGCCATTTATGCGTCAAAGTCAGGGATGTTTCAGTCCCGTCGTCGGCTTTCAGCACCGCGACCTTGTCGTCTATCGTATACGAACCTTTTTCTATCTTAGTGATTGTGCCGCTCAGGCCGTAGGGTACCATGATGCGGGTGGTGATCAGGTCGGTTTCCTTGACCTCGCCGATAACGTCGCCGTTCTCGACACGGTCGCCCGGCTTGACGGTGGGAATAAAATCCCATTTAATGGTGTTATCGAGCGCACGGACATCGATACCGCGTGCGATAAACGCGCTTCCCGAGGCTTTTGAGATGCCTTCGAGAGGGCGCTGGATACCGTCGAAAAAGTTGCCGAGGAGGCCTGGGCCGAGTTCCACCGAAAGGGGCGCGCCGGTAGATATCACTGGTTCGCCGGGGCCTATCCCGGACGTGTCCTCGTATACCTGAACATACGCCTGATCGTTGCGAAGCTGGATAATTTCACCGATCAGGCCGAGGTCGCCGACCTTGACCATATCGAACATCTTCGCGCCGGTCATCCCGTTAGCGATCACAAGAGGCCCGGTTACTTTTATAATTTTGCCTTGAATATCAACCATCTTTTCACTCCTGTGGGAATTCTCTATCTTATTTTGCGGTATCTTTCTCACCGAATATATCGATTCCTATCGCGCGTTTTACGAGAAAACGGATTTTTTCCATCGATTCGCCAGTACCGCCCTTCGAGCCCGGGACGGATGTGATGGACATGCTCCGGTGCTGGTTATTAAGACGCTGGATACGGTCTGCGAACTGCATCGCAAACGCTTCCTCGATATAAATAATGCCGTACTGCCCGAGCACCGCGTCGTCGAGGATATTCTCGGCGGCTTTTGCGTCCGACGCCTCGAAACCGACAGCGCCTATCGCGCGGAACGGAAGGATGGTGTCGGCGGTGCCGATGACTGCTATTTTATGAGAGTCCTGCATTTCTGACCCTCCCTTTTATCTCGTCGGGATCCATCCCGTTTAACACGCCGATAAAGACGATTTTTAAATTTTTTATCTCCATCATTTTACGCTGGATAAACCCTTCGACCACTTCCGGTCCCGTCGCGGCATACCGGAACGTGCCGACTTTAGCGAGAAGTAACTCGTCGATCGATTTCTCAAGCTGGGAATACAGGCGTTTTTCCAATACCGTACGTATCCCGTCCGCTAATGGTTCGCCGTAACGCCCGCGAATCAGTTCCTCGGCGATTTCTCCGATCTGGCTGAAATAGAGATTTTCGAAGAAAAATCTGTCAATTGTGCCGTGGTCGAGTAAAATATGAGGCACATACGCACGGTCGATATCCAAACGTTTCGCGCGAAGCAGGTTTTTGATATTTTCCAGATCGATCCATGTCCGGTAATAATCGGCGATATTTTTATAATCCGGGCCTTCCAGCAAATCCAGACGAAGATCGTTGAACGCCCTGTCGAGAATAAACTCGGCAGTCTGGATATTTCCCGTCTTTTTAAATTCCTCGTCCATATTCCGCATGGCTTTATCGAGTGCGGGGTGCAGTTTGGAGTAAAGTTTTTCTTCGATGATCGGGAAAAGGTCTTCCGGGGAATAGAACCCGTTTTCGGAAAGGATTTCCCAATTCACCTCGCGGCCGGACATTTTCGCCTTATAGATCATTTTAATATTATTCTGGTCGCTGGATAAACGGTGAATCCGGATCAGGCTGTCCTGCGGGATAATTTTCATCAGTTCGTCGTACAGCGCCTGAACATTATCTTCGAGCACAGTTTCGTACTTATACAGGTTTCCCTCGGTAAAAACTTCGCCGTAGACCGAATCCTTCACATATTTCATGAAGGTTTCGATATTCGGGGATTCGCTCCAACGGATGAGAGTAGTATAAGGAAGAAAATAATTTTCGAGGCTCCGAAGCCTACCGGTTATAAAACCCCAGCTATCCATCTAATCCTCATTCGAACAGAATTTTCGCAAAATCTTTTTCGATATCCTCTTTCATCATCTTGAAAAGAGTATCGACCGTAATATTTACTGCGATATCGTTATTCTTTACCATGACGCCGCCTGTGAAACTCCCCTTCTGAGCGGAGAATTTCAATTTAGCATTACCTTCCTTATTAACTTCATCGAGCCACTTTGCGTCGAGTGTCTTTTCGTTTTTCGAGACGACGATCTCCTCCTCACGGGAAGTGAGGGACTTGAGCACAAGGGATTTCATCATCGCGGGATAATCGGGCGATGCGATAAATTTACTCTTCGCGTCCGAGGTAACGCCCGCCATAATCTCACGTTTCTTCGAGAGCAGCTCGTTCTTTACCCGCAGGCGCGCGTCGGTGATAATACCTCGCTTGATACCCTGCCCGTCGGCCTCAGTCCGTTCGAGCATGACCTTCCGGTATGCGCCCGCCTGTTTTTTATAGCCGTCGATTACATCGGCTTTCTTCGTCTCAGCCTGTTCGAGAAGCACATGCTTCTTTTCACGGGCATCCGAGATTATTTTCTTTTTTATATCCTCGAGAGCCATAATAACTCCTTATGATGGCGTTAAACTATCTTATTCAGGAGCAGGATTCCTACCAGCAAACCGAACACGGCGAATGTTTCCACCATGGCGGGGAGAATAATAGCCTGACCGGTCTGCTTGGGCTTGCGCGCGATCAACTGCATGGACGCCGCCGCGACCTTACCCTGCCAGATACCCGATATTAACTGGGTGACCATCACGACTACCGCCGCGCACAGGATGGACAGACCGTTTTCGAATGACATGCCGAGATTGATCTTACCCATAATGATGAACGCGGTAAGAAGGCCGTAGATACTCTGGGTAGCGGGAAGCGCCTGAAGCAGGAGCACCGTACCGAACTTTTTCTCGTCCTCGCTGAGAACGCCGTTACCGACTTCCCCGGCGACACCGACACCCACACTGGAACCGAAACCGCCGCCCGCGGCCGCCAATGCGGCGCCTAATATCGCGAGGGCCATACCGATCGTGAAACCGCCTTCAGTAGTAGCAGGCGCGGTTGCCGCCGCGGCGGGCTGATTATTGACTGCGGCGTTTGTCTCCTGCGAGTACATCGGTACTCCGGAGAGCGCCATCAATATAAATCCGGCGATTATTGTCGCGGCAAACAACGGTGATTTCCTCATTTTATCCTCCAACTGCATTTCTATTATTTTACTTCATTTGCGGGAGTAACACGGTAATAAACTCCCTCTTCGCGTAACGGTTCGTAGGGTGTTCCGCCGCTCTCCAGAAACTTGGAAAAGAATTCCACGAACTGGAGACGCAGGGAATGGACAAACGCGCCGAACGAGCTTAAAACCAGGTTAAAAACATGCCCGACTATCAAAAACAGTACCGTAACGACCGTCCCGGCTATTCCGCCGATACTGTCCCTCAGCATGAACGACAGCAGGTTGAATACGTTGGCGATAATGCTTCCTGAAAGTCCGAGCGCGAGGAGACGGGCGTAGGAAAGAATATCGCTGACAAACGCGGACGTGCCGTATAGACTGTATATCCCCCCGAACAGACTGCCGATAAATCCCATAATAGTCTTTTTACCTTTGCGGAATGAGTTGACCATAATCATGACTGCGCCGGTAATCATCAGCCCGGAGATGATATTCATCCCGAGGGCGTTCAGGGTAGGCACCGATGTGATCAGGTTGCCGGGCTCGACGACAGCTTTTATCATCGACTGGTTTACCATGTCGGTCATCCAGCTGAATACCGCCCATCCGAAAAAACCGCTGAGAAAGACTATCCATGAGAACTTCTCAAATATTGCTTCTATAACATTCTTTTTCAGCATGGTAATGAACTTGAGCGTGATCCCGTAGAGAAGGTGCACTGCGCCGAAGATCAGCGCGAAATAGAGAACGAGCATCGGCGATTTCATCGCATTGATGAGACCCGTACCCGCGATAAAGTCCACGCGGACATAGACCGTGAAAAGATCGCCGAAGAAGGAGCCTAACAGCACCCCGAAGATCATCGAGGACAAACCGCCCAGCGCGAGAAGCGACATAAAACGGCTCATTCCGGGATTCTTTCGCGATTTGATCGCGAGGAACCCGAACAAAAGCAGTAATATGAGGCCATAGAAGAAATCTGCGAGACAAATACCGAAAAAGACGAAGTAAAACGGCGTCAGGTGCGCGGTGGGGTCGAAACTGTTCCCGTAGAGCGGAAGCCCGTACATAGTCGTGATGGTCTCGTAGGGTTTCGCGAACGGAGAATTATTCAGCATGACCGGCACATTCTCGGCGTCCTCGTCGGTCGGCGCCGCTATTATATAATCGATATCGTCATATTGAGAGAGAGTATCGCGGATTTCCTTCTCGTGTTTAATCGGGAACCATCCGGTATAAAACGATACTGCCGAAGTTTTTACGCCCTTGCGTTCAGCGTCAAGCCGTTCCTTGCGGATGAGAAGGTAATCGAAAATAATACGGAATTTATCCAGATAATCGGAGTAATCGATGATAAAAGAACGATAGATCTCGATATTCCCGGAAACGATCACAATCTCATCGTCGATAGCGTCAAGCGCCTGTGTAACAGTGCCCGTACGCGACGATAAAGTCATCGGCGCAAATCCGAGGTCTCGGAGCGCATCCATCACCGCGCTCTTTTCTGACTTAAGAAACACTATATAAAGGAAAGTATCGCTCGTTGTTTCGAACGATTTGAACACCTCGACATAGGGGGAAATTTTTATAATGCTTTCCATGATGGAAACTTCGAGGGCTTTCGGAATATACCCGGTCAACCCTTCGACAAATTGGCTCTTCCCGTTCAGAACATCCAGATCGATGCCCGCCTCGTTCCACTGTAGAAGGTCTTCCTTCTCTTTCAGCAGCACATTCAGTTTTGTCTGGGCGTCTTTGAACTTCTTCTCGATAGTTTTTATTTCACGAAGGTTCATGGTAAGATTGAATTTTTTATAAACCTCTTCCATCTTGAGATAAGTCACCGATGGAGGGAGTTCGGAAATCTGGGTGAGAAAGCTTTTTTTCGGCGCCGGAACTTGAGATTCAATAAAATGAATTGAATCCTCGAGTTCGGCGATTAAAGAATCGAGATCCTCAACATCGACAGGTATCGGAGTTAAGCCGGTTCCGGCTTCATCGTCAGGCTGAGGTTCTTCAGACTGGGAAAGGTGAACACAGCCCGATTTCTGCAGGTCGGTTATCAGCTTCCCGCGTGAACTGTCGTGGACAGTCAGCGAGAGCTTCCGCATCTCAACGACTGCCATATTTACCCTTCAATTGATTGATAAGATACTCTGCCGCGCGGGTCTTTGCGGCGGCGGATTTATCGTCGATGGCTTTCTTCTGCGGATCGAGTTGGGAAAGCACCGACTTCGCTTCGGCCTCACCTTCCTTCCGGTAACGGTCGGTCAGGGCGCGGCTCTCGTCTTTTACTTTTTTCTTTTCGGTGTCGAGGAGAACTATGCCTTCCTCCCCAGCGGAATGAAGAATCCGCGAGTATTCGACTTTCGCTTCATCGAGAATTTTCTGCGCATCGAGTTCGGCGGTTTTAATTTCTTTGATTTTTGCGTCATCCATGATACACCTCGGAAAAGAATCGATATGATACGATGCTTATTATAATGACCCTTTCCGGTTCTGTCTAATTTTATACAAAATGGAAAGGGTATTTATTTATCCCGAAGCGAAGATTGATATGAATTCGGCCGGTAAGTGCGTCGCTCCGAAAATAAACATAAATTAGTTGATAAAATTGCCCGGATAGGGTACAATATTGGTCACGGATAACGCCCGGGTGGCGGAATTGGTAGACGCGCAAGATTCAGGATCTTGTGAGCTTAAGCTCATGTGGGTTCAAGTCCCGTCCCGGGCAAACGGAAATCCCTTCCATCACGGAGGGGATTTTTTTTGAATAGCGGAAATTTGAAAAATAAAACCTATTCAGCTAATATAATACATGAGAAAAAAATATTCGCAGATAGGATGCTGCGGCCTTGATTGCGGACTCTGCCCGAGGTATTATACCGAGGGTGATTCGCGCTGTCCCGGCTGCGGCGGCGTGGATTTCGAACTGAAGCATCCGCCCTGCGGGTTTCATACGTGCTGTGTTAAAAAACACGAACTGGAAGCCTGCGGCGAATGCCCGGAATTCCCATGCGTCAGATTCGATAAAATAACCGGTGAAGTCGATTCTTTTAACACTTACCGCAATATATGGCAGACTCTGCGCTTTATCCAAAAAAACGGCGCATCGGCTTACGCAGATTTGCAGTCGAAACGAATCGCATTTCTTGAGGAAATGCTCGATAAATACGATGACGGGCGATCGAAAAGTTTCTACTGTCTGGCGTGTACGCTGTTATCTATACGGTCGCTGGAATCCGCACTTGAGGGGATGCTCCCCGGTGAAGACCGAAAGGCGGCTGCAAAGAAGCTGAGGGAGCGTCTGGAACAAGCGGCGGTGCGCGAAAATGTCGAACTAAAATTAAGGCACTGATCAGATGGTAAAATAATTCACCCGATGGATTGTTGCAGGAAGACCCGGAAGCCTGTAGAATAAACGAATACTAAATGATGGAAGGATTAAATGGAGACGATAAACAAGAAAGAAGAACCGATCCGTTTATTCAAGTCGGATGTCATGGAGTTTTTCACTCACATTTCGCCTGTTGCCGTCGCGGTAGTCTGGCTGCCGATTGTCGGGTTATTCCTGACATTATCGGCGATAGAATCTTCTTTCGCCGCCGCGCCTGAATGGCACATATTTACGGCGTTTTTCATCGGAGTTTTTCTCTGGACATTCTGGGAATATATATTGCACCGCTTTTTATTCCATTATCACCCCCGATCGGAGGCGGGTAAACGGATCAATTTCCTGTTCCACGGGGTGCACCATGCCCAGCCTATGGAAAAAACCCGGCTGGTGATGCCTCCCGCCGCCAGCATACCGTTGGGAGTGATTTTTTACTCGCTTTATTTTCTCCTGTTCGCAATCCTGTTCGGTCTGCCGCTTTGGGTCAAGCCCATCTTTGCGGGGACGGCGTTCGGTTACCTCGCTTACGACATCACCCATTACGCGACCCATCATTTCAGGATCAAAGGCGGTTATCTGGAAAGCGTGCGCTCGCATCATATGAAGCATCATGCATCCACTCCCGACCGGCGTTTCGGGGTAACCAGTAAACTATGGGACTACGTGTTCGGAACGGAACCGCGCGAGACAAAATAAATACTTCAATAAACGGGACCCGAATGATCGAGGAGAAGAATATGGACGGGACAAGCCGCGCGGATATCATACGCGGAGCGCATGTAAATATCGTACTGAAGAAAGACCAGGCCAGCGGAGCGCTGACCGAGGGGTATGTCAAGGATATCCTGACGAGTTCGCCGTACCATTCCCGCGGGATCAAGGTACGGTTGGAGTCCGGCGCGGTCGGGCGCGTGAAAGAAGTGCTGGAGTAATATATTGAAAGAAATGAAATACCTGCGCGTTCAGGTGAGATACAGCGGGAAAACCGGGAAACCGGTCGGGATATTTGTCGCGGTATACCACCTGATGAACGCGGGGGCGTTATCGGAAGAAGAAACTCAGAGATATAAAGATATCGAGGCGTGGTTTGAGGAATGCCTGCCGAATCCGCCGTTCTATGACGACGGTAATCCCGATAAAGCGATCACCTACTTCAAGAATAACACGACCTCGCATATGCTGGAAAGGGTGATGCCGCTAATGGGGTTACTCGATAAGTACGAAGTTCCGTACGATGTGGTTTATACCAATTATCCGGGAAAGATTATCTACGAGGACGATTTTCAGGTCGCGGTAGTATAATTCACTGGAATCATAGATGCTCTGCCGAAATAGCGCTCCCGGCGAATCGTTTATCAGCTTTACCTCCTGACAGTCAAGCAGGCTTAATCGAGTCTTTAAACCTCCCCTGTTCGTTTTTATCTTCTATAATAATGCCTATGATGAAATCGAATACTGTGTTAATATTTCGCAGTTACATTTTAGGTTATCCCATACCGGGCAAAATGTTTCCTCGGACAGTTCGATCGCGCGCGTCATATCTGCGTCCTGAGTGTCGGGAGAAACTAGCTCGAAGAACAGTTCGATCTTATGGAAGGATGTCGGATGCTGTTCGCGGCGGAATCCTTTGGCGTGGGCGGTAAACGAGGCGACTGTCTTCCGTTTCTTGCGCAGGATGGATACGATTGTAGAGCCGCTGCACGAGACGAGGCTGATCAGCAGAAGCTGCATCGGCATATAACCATGCCCGTCCCCGAGCGGGGGAATATAATCGAGAGTGATCGGGGGATTTTCCCCTGCTGTCGCCTTGAACTCCAGTTTATCGTTGACAAGCTCAATCGCGCATTCCAGTAACTCTGACATAATTTACTCCATAGATATTAACATTTTAAAATACCTATGATTATACTGCAATCATTGCGCTCCCGCAAGAACGGAATGGTTTTTATCGCAAGTACTTCAATTTTCAAATATTTTTTAGAAATGAGTGAAATTTGTCTTTTATAAGGATAGGATATAATTGAATATTTTTCGAATCCATAACATTCGCTTGAGTTTTCTGTAAAAAAATGTAAGAATACGCTATATATTATAAATGGGGGAAGTCATGAAATTATCGTTGATCGCGGGAATTATTCTGTTTGCCGCCGTATCGGGATTATCCGGTTTGGAATGGGCATTAACTATGGAAATGGACGGGGGAAGCGTTTTATGGATGGATACCGATTCCGCGGGAAATATTTATGCGGCCGGCTCGTTTAAGGGAAATATACAGTATCAGAATAAAACAATAGAAAGTAAGAGCGAAAAAAACTTTCAATCGGATATGTTTATTGCCAGTTTCTCTCCCGACGGCAGTATCCGTTGGGTGAGCACCGGCGGCGGAAAAGGCATCGATTCGGGGAACTGTGTTGCTGTCGGGCAGGAAAATGTTTTCGTGGCCGGGCAGTTTTTTGGCTCCATGGAATTCGACGGCGGCCAGCAAGTAAAGGAAGCGGGTGATACGTCCGTGTTTATCGGGTGTTATGGGACGGATGGCTCAATGAAATGGGTAAAACCTGTTTCCGACGGCATCACCACACATATCAGTAAAATTGCAGTCGATAATCAAGGCAATCTATTTGCGATCGGGACATTTGAAGGAAAGATCGTGGATTTTGGGGAGAAGAAACTAAAAAGTAAGGACGGGGGCGGGATTTTTATTGCAAAGTATTCCCCGGACGGAAAGATTCTGTGGGTGTCCCAAATCAATTCAGGGAATTCGTTTCTAACGAAAGTGAAATCGAAAGCGATCGCTGTGGATACAGACGGTTCGCTTTATATTGCCGGAAATGTCGGCGGATGGGGTAGTTTTAATGGGAAGGTGTATAAAACATCGGTGACCTCGTACTCAAAAAATGAAAAAATACCGAATATTGAAGCGTTTATTGCAAAGTATGATGCGGACGGGAAATTTCTTTGGATAAAAATAATCGGATATGCGTTCGAACCCCGCGATATGAAAATCGATTCCTCCGGGGCGTTTGTGATTACGGGAATTATGGATGGTTTAGGATGGCCTGAGGTGAATAATCAGAAAATCGCGGTATTCGGCGATAAAATAATCACGCTTACCGCGAAGAACCAGTTTATCATACCGCAGGATATTTTTATCGCAAAATACGATTCGGAGGCAAAGCTGGTATGGGTGGAAAATGCCGGGGGATATGAGGAGGATTACTCCGAATCGCTTGTGCTGGATGGGAACGATAATTCCGTAATAGGCGGGCGGTTTTTTGATAGTATGGTAATAGGCGGAAATAAGTTGAAAGCGCCGGGAAGCGATTATCCCGACGGATTTGCGGCGATGTACAATAAAAGTGGGAAGCTGCAATGGGTAAAGCAGGCCGGCGGTAAAAAGGCGGATTATATCAGTTGTATCGCGGTATCCCCGGATGGGGCGGTCTACGCGGGGGGATGTTTTGAGGGAAATGTCTTATTCGGGGAGATTACACTCGTAGCCAGGAAATGGGATTCCATATTTATACAACGGATGAAATAACTAAATATTTCTTGTTAATGTTTTTTCTTAACTGTTTTTTCTTAACCATGAAAAAATTTGAAATTCTATAAAAGCGTGTTATAATAATGGTACAGGGTTGGTCTCTTTTTAGGCGGATTAATAAAAAAAAGTATTGACAAAAATAAAAAATAGTGTATGATTATTTAAAAACCAAATGGAGGGTTGTATGCGCAAAGTCTGGTATTTATTTCTAGCTCTTTGTGTGGTGGGTTTCGCTCCTGTGTTTGCTCAGGAAGCGGACGAGCCAGTTTCGATGGTTGACGGGAAACCCGACACCGATGGTGACGGGATGCCTGATGACTGGGAAAAGCAGTATGGTTTAAATCCCAACAATATGTTTGATGCTAAAATGGATATGGACGGCGACAAGATCAAGAATATCGATGAATATAAGCTGAAAACCAATCCTACTGACAAAGACGTCGATAAGAACAAAGACGGTGTCGCTGACGATTGGATGAAGTTCTACGGGTTGACCGACGCTAATGCCGACGCGGACGGCGACGGTGTTTCGAATAAAGAAGAATATGAAGCCGGTACAAATCCGAAAGACGCAAACTCCTCTCCTAAAAAAGTAGCGAAAGTCTCTCAGAAACATCCCGAACCGAGTATGGCGGGTATTTCTGAAAATATAGATGCAAATTTGCCTGATAATCATATAATTAAACCCAATGTGTTAAAATTTTTAGATCCGATAGGTGACGATAAAGGACCCGGGTATTACACCTATCCGACAAATCCTGTATATGTTCCGGGCGGGTTTGATATTGTTTTCTTTACAGTCGATGCATCGGGATCTGATAATGTAATATTTCAGATAACAATTAATGCTGATGTAAAACAGGACTGGGGAATGGCTGCTGATTTTGATATTCAGCATTTCCAGATATATATTGACCAAGATAAGGTGCCTGGATCTGGGTATGTTAAGTCAATTCCAGGCTGTAATATCTACTTTGACCCCGCAAATGCATGGGAAAAGGCGGTTATTATCACTCCTCAGCCGGATTCTCGGGTACAGATTGAAATCGATGTAAAGGCAAAAGAGATGTCTGCAGATATCATTGTTCCGATAAAGATATCCGCTCAGGGTAGGACTTTTACAGCGGTAGTAAAAAAATCCGATTTGGGAATTATGTCCGACACAGATATTTCGAAATGGGGATGGCAATTGCTTGCTCAATCTAACGAAGGATATCCTGATCCTGAAGATATTCTTACAAGAAATGTTAATGAGTACCGCGGATTGCATCGTTTCGGCGGCGGTAATGATTATTGGGGTGATCCTGAAATAATGGATATGCTTGTTTGGCCTGCTAAGGGTACATTACAGGAAGCAAAAGACCAGTTTGCTATCCTTAACGTATGGGAAAGCTATCCTGACCCGAAGATGGATGTTAGAGCGGTTATACCGCTATTGTACTCTGGTGATACCACACAATGGGCTCCTAGCGGTGGATATTCAGGTTTTGCTAAAGATTTAGCGTCAAAAATTAAACCTCCCGCACAAAAAGATAAATATGTAAGTGATAATTTTACTTTTTCAGGTAGTGTAAACGCACAATGGTATTACAATCTTGATAATACTCCATATACCCCCGATCATCCAAATACCTTTGGCGGCGGCGGATTAAACACAACATTTAAACCGGAAACCTATTATGATAATCACATTTATTCGCGTTTTACCTTAGAGTTTTACGGAAAAGCGTTTACGGATTTAGTTAACTTTTATGCTCGAATCTCAACATGGTGGGGTCCTGATGCACAATGGGACTATTGGCAAGGGAATTATTATAGAGATAATCACGGCCCACAGGCTGTATCGGTTGATTTTGAATCTTTTCGCTTTCAGTTTGTTAATCCTATACCTACTATCGATTATATTTCAATTGGAAACTACGAATTTCATCTTTCGGCATGGACTGTGGGTGCTGCGTCGTATCCGGACCGAGATAAGTTTAAAGGATTATTTATCGATGGATCTAGTGAAGAGATGAATATTGTTTATAATGTCAGTTACTTTTACCCATTCCCATGGCTTGGTTTAAACTGGGGGTTGGGAAATTATACAGCACGTGATAATGTTTTATGTGCATTATTTAAAATTGAACCCTTGACTTTCCTGAAAACAAAAGTAACCGGCATGCTGTATAGCGATTGGGAAATGGGGAAGCAAGATTCTGATACAAAACTATATGGTATAATTCGCCGATTACAGAACTTTGCATGTGATGCTGATATTAATCTAGACTTCAAGATGGGTGATACAGCATTAGGAATTCAGCTCCAGGGCGGTATGTCCGGCGTAATACGCGGTACAAATGATGTTGCCGGAGGAATACTGACCGAAGGCGGAGTTGGTATCCCGATTGGTACGAGCAATATAAACGGTGTGTTTGCTGTTGCAACATTAAAGTTAAAGAATATTGCTGGAAGCGGCCTGAACTTTTTAGCGCAGGGTTTCTATATTAAGGATTATTACTCGATGATGGCGAGCCGTGGAGATTATGGAAATGCCGCTCGTCAGGATGTATTGTTAATGTACGGAAACCAGTCAGCATCTGCGTATGCACAAGATGATGCGAAATTCCAGAAATGGGACTATGTTATGTGGGAAAGCATCGCCGACGGACAATGGAAGGGTTTGACTGGAGTAATTCAAGGGACTTTCGGACTGTTAAGTTTTCAGGGTGAATTTTCATACTGGGGCTTTAACAACACTAACTGGAACCAATTGGATGGGAATATCACCAACGGGTCGATAGTAGTAAATCCAGGAAGCCCCACTAAAAAGATTACAAATGATACTTTGGGTTATGGTATGCGTGGATACGGGTTTATAGGTTATAAATTTAATATCGGTAATGGTCTCGATGTGAAGTTAAGCTGGCTTTTCAATCGGACTAAAAACTGGTGGCCGATGTCCGCTACTTCTCACACCCATGACGGCATGAGCGGAGTATTTAACTTCAATTGGGGTATGATATATACCAGCCATGTACCTAAGTTGACAGCTTATTACCAGTTTAGTAAGGCGTTTAGAGTTGGGCTTGGGTTTGAATACCGAATGGATAATTTATTTGACTTGTACCCTGATGCGCCTTATCCTAATTATAATGTTACTGGCTATACCTTAATACTTGATATGCAGTGGAGTACACCGTTAGGGACTTTGCGCTCGTATATTCAGGGTTATATAGCTGATAATCCGAGACAGTTAGTATGGGGCGGTACACATAATTATGACTTTAGGGTACCTCTGCCATATTATGGCAACAAGTTTGATATTGTGGCGTTGACTGAGTTGGACATCAGTTTCTAAAAGGAGGTAGTATTTATATGAAGAAATATATACTGTTAGTATTTAGTATTCTGTTATTGGCATCCTGCTGGACAGAGACACTGGAACCCGCATACAAAGATACTTCTTATTTGCGGCCGGGTGAAGATCCGGGGCAGGGCGGTTACACTAACTATCAGACGCTGACAAGCTCAAATAATAGTTTTATTACAGTTCAAGGTACCGTGCTAGCGACGATTAACGATCCTGACGGAGACGATTATGAACGCGGGTGGATGACCTATCCCTCGGCTTATAACAAAGGTTGTCTGGATATTCATCAGGTAATCATATCGGCGGACGCGAATTTTGTATACTTCTATGTTTGTTTGCAGGATCGAGTATATAATTCAGTAGCTAACGCACAAAGCACAACAGGATTTAGGTGGCTTTTAATGGGGGCATGGTTTGGAACGAACAGCAGTGCTCCTGTAGGGCTCAATTCAAAGGGTGCAGGAACAAATTTAGCGTTTTATTCCCCGCAGGATACTGGAAATAGAGATAAGCTTGAATCGATGAGCACATTACTGACAACCCCTGATGTTCAAATTCTTTACGGTTTAGGAGTAAGTGGGATGACAACTCCTGTTTTTGGTGCGCTTTGGGATCAATCCTATGCGGTAACAGCTACGGCAGGCGGTAATAAGGATCTGCTTTCTAAGGTCAGCAATGATTTTCTCTATGATGCTGGATATAATTATCCTAATATCTCTACAGTATTTGCGTTTAAAGTGTATCGATCGAGTATTCTTACCGCTGGTGATTGGAAGATAACATTGATTACCTTTGGATGGGAGGATTACGCAGTGACCAGTGCTTATCCGGGTAATAACGGATACTTGCGTACTATAACTGGGTATTCGGGTCAATACACCCCGGGAGTTGGCGGTAGCGCAAATGTTGCTGCAAGTAAGAAAGTAATGGATTTATTAGCGCCATCCGTTGCCATTCAGTCTAATATCATGGTCTCCGGCAAGATTGCGGCGTCGAACTGGATTAGTATTACATTACCATAAAAACATTTTTTAGGAGGATTTTATGAAGAAGCTTTTGATTGCTTTTGCAGTCATTGTTGGATTGGTTATGATTAGCTGTGCTCCTGCAGGTGATGGAACAAAACCTGCACCTACTGGTTATACTGGGCCCACGATTACGATTCAGGTAAAGACCCTTGCCGGTGCTGCTGACCTTTATGAACCGAATAATGCTGCGACTAACGCCGTTTATATTGTCGGTAGTCTTGCTGGCTTAAAGCTCGTTTCAGATGCTAGCAAAGTTTTACAGGCATGGACCCCGAACGATCCGAACGCTTTGATGACCTACAAGGGTGCTGGTCTCTATGAAATCGTTCTCAGGAATGATTTAACCAATAATACTACCATTCAGTTCAAATTTGCAAACGGTACTCTTGGTTATGGCGGAGACAGTGGTTGGGCGACAGTTGAAAAAACCACCTCCGGCGGCGAAGTAAACAACAGATCGCTTGATGTCGTAGTAGGAGCTAATGCTCTTGCGACAAATCTTGGAACTAATGCGGTTTCCGGAAATAATGTTGATGTAGCGCCTAACGGTATACAGAATTGGGGTGGTATTGCTCCTACCTATAGTGTATCTAATGTAACTGTTACTATCATCTGTCTCAATCCTATTGATGCACCTGACGGACATGTTGATACCAATTATGCCTTCGTAGGCGGCGCCGGATCTCTTTCGGTGAGTGGTACAAATACATGGGGTAATATTACAGGTCTTGGCGATCAGAGACTTGTAACAGTTACCGGCACAAACATTTCGCTTACATGGACCCATACCGGTGGAGCTGCGATTGCTGTAAAGCTTCAGGCTAAAAGTGCAGGTTCCTTCTCATGGGGCGACGGTGCCAACGTGCAGACCACAATTGGTATTCCTGCTGCAGCTACTTCAGTTTCAAAGACCTATACCAACGGTTTCGTTACTTGGTAAGATAGTTTAGGTTTCAATAAAACCCCGCCTTCGGGCGGGGTTTTTTATTCCCTCATACATATCCCATATATTGACATTCCCCTCTCCCGCTTTATAATTATTACAAAATAAAAAAAAGGGGATTGCTATGCGCAATATCATTTACTTATTCATTGTTTCGCTGTTGTTTTTATCATGCGGCGGCGGCGGTGTTAAACCGCCGGAGATAACGGATAAAGTATCTGTCGGGTTAGGTCTTCATGTAATGCCGTTCCATAAGACCACACTGCTTGCGGGAAAAATAAGTATCGTACCGAGACTTTACGAGTTTTTCGACGACGGGTCGAAGGGAAATATCGATATATTTGTTACCAACGCTAAGTTCTATCTCGGCGGTAAAATAATCGGCGAATCGTACGAGAAACCAATTATGCTGAAGGGTGACGTTATCTATGAGAAGAACGGCGTATACCCGTTTAAGGTTGTGACTGTCGCGACTGACGGGAAGAAGTATGAGTTTGCTACCAACGTCACGATCAGCAACGTATCGCTGACAGTGAAAATAAAGATGAAAGAGCCGAAGCCGGAGGGAATGGAGATATATCTTGCGGGAAGCGCGTCGGTGCTTGTCAAGAAGGGGATGAGTACTGAGTGGAACGCGACAGCGCTGAAAATGAAAAAGATAAACGATTTGGAATACTCCGCGACTTTTAAGGCAGGACTAAACGAGACAGTTTTTATGGAATTCACCCTCGGAAGCTGGGCGACCAAAGCGCGTGACGAAAAGAACGAACTGATACATACCAGCACGGTTGTGAAAAAGGATGGGCAGGTTTTCAATGTCGCAATCGATAACTGGGGTAAAACAATCGGAAAGACTTCGATTGAAGGGTGGAATATAGGATTTACCGGCGATGGAAAAAACCTGACATTTACCTACTCTCAGAAAAATGAAAAACCGAACCAGATCAACTATGCTTTTGCCGGCGAGAAATTCGTTTCCAAATCATTTAGTAATACGCAGTACTATTCTTTCGATTTTCCCGCAAAATGGGGTTCGGAACTATTGATCAACATTCAGGGTCAGAAGGCTACCAACTCGTTCATACTGCCTAAAAAAGGATTGCCTTTTACGTTCCTGAAGGTCGGAGATATTCACTGCAATGCGACCACAGTGATTCCCGCGTTAATGGCGAAGGAGACCAATATCGCGTTTGTAATGGATACCGGCGACCTTGTGATGGATGGGCTTAAGGCAGCCGACTGGAATTCATATTACTCCCTCAACAGGTGCTATCTGAAAAAGTTCTTATATCAGCCAGCGATGGGAAACCATGAATATGAATCGCCTTTCTTTAATTATATTACCGGCAAACCGAAATGGTACTCGTTTACGTGGGAAAACACCTATTTTATATGTCTGGACAATAATAACAATATTGAAACCGGTTCGCCGCAGGTGAAATGGCTCGAGGGCGAATTGAAGAAAGCGGCGAAATATAAGTTCCGAATCGTGTATATGCATATTCCGCCGTACAGTTCCAAGAAGCACGGCGACGACGAAATGATTCAAACACACCTGGTACCGTTGTTCGATAAATACGGGGTGAATCTTGTATTCTGCGGGCATGAGCATGGGTACGAAGTCTCCTATCCCATGAAGGCAAATAAAAAAGCCGATAAAGGCACGATTTATGTTATTTCCGCAGGCGGGGGGCAGTTTCTATACGATGTGGAAAAAGAATCGGAATGGAGCCGGATCGATAAACGGACATTCAATTATATGCGGGTGACAGTATATTCGGATAAAATTATACTGAATGCGATTGACGATAAAGGCGTCGTATTCGATACGTTTGAAGTGAAGTAAGACAATGCAGGCGGGCAATGCCCGCCTTTTTTTATTGCCAGAATGCCTGCGTGAAAGGGAAAGGAAATCCGTTATGCCGGCGGGTATCCGAGTTGGATCAGATGATGCAGTATGAGATAAATAATATATCCAATCCTTTACTAAAATAATAAAAATGCTATAATAATTGAAGGTATTTTCAGAACAGCTAACAATTAAAGGAGGAAATGTATGCGGCCAAAGATTGGGGAACGGCTGCGCTATAATTTTGAAAACTTTATGGCGAAGGGCGGCTCGGCGGTTTTTCTTAGTCTGTTAGTAATTTTCTTTATTGCGTTTGGTCTGGTGGCGGGCATTAGGGCGATAATGTTTACCGTTGATCCGCAGCCCTTCGGCGAACAGGTCGCCGATTCGGATATGGGTGAACACATCTGGTTAGCTTTCACGGAGATTGCGGATCCGGGAAATGTCGGGGGAGAATCATCCTTTTCAATAACATATAAAATTTTGGGTATTGTAACTATCCTCATTGGAATGGTCATTTTCTCGGCGTTAATAGGCTTGATAGGCCAGAAGTTTGAGGAAACCGTATATAATTTCAGAAAGGGTAGAAGCCGGGTAATAGAATCAGACCATACCATTATCCTCGGTTGGAATGAACGGGTGATGGATATCATCGGCACTCTGATTATCGCAAACGAGAGCAGGAAAAAAGCGGCGATCGTTATAATGGCGGAGAGCGAAAAAGAAACGATGGACGATGAAATTGCAGAGGCGATAGACGATACGAAGACCACGAAAATTATTACCCGGAGCGGAGCTACCTCTTCGGTGTCTCAACTGATGAAAATAAATGTTACAGAAGCGCGCTCGGCGATTTTATTATCCACATGTCCGGAAGGCGCATCGCCCGAGGAAAAAAAATTATCGGATACTAAAATTATTAAAACATTACTTGCGCTTATCAGCGTTCAGGGCGGAGTAAACAAACTCAATATTGTGCTGGAATTATTCAACGACGAGAGTTTTGAGATCATAAAGACGCTTGAAGACCCGAAAATCAATGCGATTACGGCTAAGGAAATACTGGGTAAACTCCTGGTGCAGACCGCTATTTCCAATGGATTGGAACTGGTATATAATGAAATATTGGGATACGCCGGGTCGGAAACATATTTTGTTTCAGACGACTTTATCGGAATAAAATTCGAAGACTTGGCGTATCATTATCCCGACGGCGCCCCTTACGGTATTAGGCATGCCGACGGAACGATTCTCATCAATCCGCCGGCCGGAACTCTAATGCAGGAAGGGGATGAACTGATTATGCTGGCGCAGGATGATTCGACTATAAAATTCAAAAAGAAAGCTGAATTCACTCCGGCGGATTACCCGTTTGAGCAGGTCACTGTAAAAAAAGAGACTGCACGCCAGTTGATTTTGGGATGGCATAGTATTGCATCTGTGGTGATCGACGAATTTGCAAACTATCTTGCTGAAGGTTCCGTAATCGATATTCTGCTGGATTCTCCATCCGACGAAGTAAAAAAGAACATTTCCGATCTCCGATCGGGAAATACCGGATTGACCGTAAATCTGATTGAAGCAAGTCCCCTATCGATGGATAATCTTCGCGCTGTCAATCCGTTCAGCTACAACAGTGTGATTATTCTCGCGCAGAATGAGAACGATTTCAACCCTGAAAAAGTCGACTCCGATACATTGGTGATACTGCTTTTCCTGCGGAAAATACTCGGCGAAAACGGCGGAAAAAAGTCGCGTACGACGATAATAACGCAGGTGCTGAATTCCGAGAACCAGGAATTGATTACCGAATACAACGCAGACGACTTTATTATCAGCAATAAAATGCTGACCTATCTCATGTCGCAGTTAAGCGAGGAACCGGGGTTAATCGATGTCTACAACGAGATGTTCGGCGCCGAGGGGAGCGAAATATACCTGAAACCCGCCGGCTATTACTTCTCCCAGCTGCCGGTTGAGGCATCGTTCCCGGACATGATTCACGCGGCACGGAAACGCAGCGAGGTCTGTATCGGCCTTCGCATGTCGGAGAACGCAGCCGATTCCGGGAAAAACTTCGGCGTTATCATTAACCCCGACAAAAAAGAAAAATATACGATTACCGGGAGCGATTTTCTTGTGGTTTTTGCGGAAGATGAATTATAGAATAAATAATAAAAATATGTTAGAATGAATCGGGGCGAAAGCCCCGATTTTTATTTCATTACCCGGAGGAAAATATGAAAAAATTTAATCTTCTCATCGCTTTCGGGTGCGTTTTTTTCATCATGGCAAGCCCCGCAATTCATTGGGCGCGGGTGTTTTTCGTGGGGTCGAATCCGTACCTTTCGATGATGGCGTTCCCGCAGAGTGTGCTCGAATTCGAAAAGGATGCCGTATGGGTGACAGCTTCCTACCAAAGTCTTCCATGGTGGGGAGATGTCGACGAGCCGGTGAACCGGCCCAACGATTCCTACGCATCCACCGAGCAGAGTATAAATTTTGTGAAGGAAACCGGCGATACGGAATCTTCCTATTTCAGCCAGTACGGCTTCATGTCAGTTATCGAAGGACAGGTGAATTATTTCCATAAATGGTCGAAAAATATCAAATCAATGCTGACTGTGCGGTATACTCTCGACGCGATGTACGGCGACGCGCAGGGCAATCTCCGGGTGGAGACGAACACGATCCAGTATATTCCGTTTTCATACGATGTCGCGCATCATATCCATAATATCTATATTCAGGGTGTACTCGGTTTTATGCTGGGAAGCAACCCGTCGGGACTCAAGCTGGGATTCGGCTATAAAAATACCGGAAACCTGAGTTCCTCGTTCAATGCGACCGTCAACGGTACCGATATCACATCCGACAGGCTGACATGGGGATGGACGACGGTGGGATGCAACCACATTTTCGGGTATAAGCATATTAACGGCGACGCATGGCTTCAGAACAGTTATTCCATCGGGCCTCTCTATCAGTTCGATATTCAATTCGGGACAACGTTCCCGTCGGTAAAAGTCGGAAGCAGGTTTCGTTACATTACGGGAGCGCAGGATCAGTATGTCTGGAAGTCGGACAGCACGAATACGGTACTGCAGAAAAATTTCGACGGGAGCTATGTGAAAAATGTTTGGTCGAAGAAGACCGAAGACCTGATCTACCGGCTTTACGGCAATTTTGTACTGAAACGCACACAGGCATATTCGCTCAATCTTCTTTTGTTTTTCGGCTACGAGAATAATAACGCCTATAATGCTCTTGCCGAGAACATGAGTATCCAGACCAGTTCGCGCGAGTCGTTTTCCAGCATAGTAGTGGAGGCGAACCCTAACGTGAATATTTTCGGGGGGCACGGGTTCTCGCTCGATATCGCGCTTTTGGCTGAGTACTGTTATACCCGTTTCGAGAACAAGTACGACCGTTGGAACAGCCTCATCGGAGGATCGAAGTCAACCTTCTGGAATACGACATCATATCAGGGCATCGAGTACTGGTGGGAAAATTATTCCTACGCCGACGAGCATTTCGCGGATTTTGGCGCCGACCTCGCGATGATGATACCGTTATACGGCACCAAGACCGAGAAACTCGGTCTGTCGCTTGTGCTGTTTATCAATACGAAATTCACGTTTATGACGAAGACGTACGGGACGAACCAGAATACGGCCGCGGATGTGGTGTTTTCCCCGGTGAGCTACCGCGATAATTTTAAGCGCGAGATATGGTTCAATTCGGTGATCGGCCTCATGTACCAGTGGGACCGTTACACACTGCGTATCGAACTGTACGAGCCGCTGATCTATTCTCTGCTGCTGAAGACGTCGGTGACCGACGCCTCGCGGTCGACCACATACTTCGAGCAGGAGAAGACTCAGGCGTGGGCGGTACAGCAGGGTACGAAGGTCGCGTTGACGCTGGGGTACGAATTATAGGAGGAGGAGTGTCATGAGGGAAGAGACAAAGAAATATTTCCCACCTCAATATCAGGGTATTGTAGATATTATTCCTAAAGATATATATCAGGTTTTAGTTAATGAGAGAGGTAATGAGAATATTATTTCAATGCTTAAAAAAGCATATAGGGATGTTAATGAAGATTTAACTCGGAATATTTGGGAATCAGTTATTTTATTTTATCGATATAACGAAAATAGATATTTTCAGGCAATCAATGTAGCAAAAGAATTATATTATACAATGATAGAATATGAAGAAGAAAAAGAAGAATATATTTCAAAAGGTATGCCATTAGTATGGATAAGAGACAATTACATAATGTTGGAAAGCCCTTTTTCGGCAAAAAAATACATGATGCTTACTTTAATTGAAGACGCTATTAGGGATTCTAAAGAAAAAGGGAAAGCATATTTAAATACAAATCAAGGAGGTTCATATTTTCGTTTGTCATTTTATCATGGTATGTCAGATAATGAAATAAATCGCTATGTAAAAGAAATATTTAATATTTATTTAAGGAATGAAAAAGAATCAAAAGTATTTTATCCCGATTGGTTTTTATTGCAATTGAGCAATGAATGGATGATAGAGTATCCAGCAATTAAAGAGCATATGTATTATGAAATAAACCGGGAATATCTTTCATTCTTAATTGAAGAAAGTAAGAAAGATGAAAGGGGAAAAATATTTGAAGAATTGTCAGCTTATCTACTTTCTGGTATTCCGGGTTTTCGCACTAAGCATAATTTAAGAACAGATACCTTTCAGATAGATATTTTATGTGAAAACAACAGAAGTCAAATCGACCCTATATCTGAATTAGGCTTGTTCATTCCGTGTGAATGTAAAAACGAGACGGAAAAAAGTGTAAGCCTTGGATCAGTAGCGAAATTTCATTCATTATTGGAATCTACAAAGTGTAAGGCAGGAATTGTCTTTTCTATAAACGGTTTATCCGGTGAAAAAAACGAAGAGGAAAAATTTGCAGCTAAGGAATTGATTAAAATCTATCAAAGAAGTGGCATTACAATATTAAATATTACTATGGTTGATATTGAATTAGTTCAAAAAGGTGAAAATTTTATCTCTATACTTAAAAAGAAATATAAAGAATTAAGATTTGACTATACAAAAAATGAATAAGTATACATCTTTCCACTTCGCAAACACTCTTCGGTAGGCTCGCCTGCATTTTGCTTCGCAGTAGCAGATAAGGATGACGCCGCAGGCTGAGAGGCTGATTATACACATTGTATGCTAATGGGATTCGCCGTACGCAATGCAGGTACACGGGTGTCGCGCTGAATCAGCGCAGGCTGATGGTTGATAAAATAACGACGTATCGTAATGGAAATAGCCGTACGCAGTACCAAGGGGTTGACCTTTTTCCATTTGCTTGTTAAACTAATCTATATGAATTGGGAATACTTACGCGGGATACCGTTAATATATCAAATCGTTATTATTGCGCTTATTGTTCTGGGGACGCTTTATTCGATTATCCTGCACGAGATCGCGCACGGGTATGCCGCTCTTTTAGGAGGCGACCCGACCGCGAAGGAAAGCGGCAGACTGTCGTTCAACCCCATAAAACATATCGACCCGATAGGAACCCTCGCAGTCCCCGGAGTGCTGATACTCCTGAATTCCTTGCTGGGTATGCATCTCCCGGTATTCGGATGGGCGAAACCGGTGCCGGTGAACCCGATGAATCTCCGTTCACGGCGCGATATGACAATGGTTTCTCTCGCGGGTATTATTACAAACTTCGCAATCATGCTGTTCATGTTATTAATCATCCTGATCATCGTAAGATTCATACCGGGCGCTGCGTTTTTAGTGTACGCGTTTATCATGATCGGGGCGATCAATATCATATTGATAGTGTTTAATATTCTGCCCCTCCCGCCGCTGGACGGGTATAATTTCATGATCAGCGTGCTTCCCGGGAAGCAGGCGGTATGGCTCGAGAAGAACAAGAACATCCTGTTCGGCGTATTATTCGCGCTGATATTTTTCGGGCTGATGCAGTACATCTATACTCCGGTTTTCTGGCTCTATGAACAGGTTGTAAATATCATCATCAGAGGTTAGGACGATATGAAAAAAGCGATTATCGCAAATATATTGATGCTATGCGTGTGGGCGTCTGTGTCAGCGCTGCCCAAGGACCGTAAGGCCGATGTCAACATGGCGCCGCCTGCGGCCGATCCTGTAACGGATTATTGGGACGATTTCTGGGATAATGCCCAGTTGTCGCAGAAATCCGCCGAGGGTATATATATGGACGCGATTTTACTGCAATACGAAGGAAAGTATAAGGACGCGCTGAAGAAATTCAAGTTTCTGATCGACAGCGGCGTAGACGACAGTTATGTGTACTTGAATATGTTTTCTGCCTATACGAACCTGCTCGCAAAAAAAGCCGACAAGGTTATGGCTGAAGAAGCGCTGCGGTATGTCCTGAAGGCGGTCGCGAAACACCCGGATGTGGTGGAACTGTATTCGCTGTGGATCGAAATGAGCCGCGCAATCGGGGACGAGAAACAGTTTTTAAAGGCAGCGGGCGCTCTTCTCGAGAAGTATCCCGACAACCGGAAAGCGAACTATTATATCGGCGCGTACTATTATATGAACGGGCAAATGGAAAAGGCGCAGCCCTATCTGGAGAAGGTCATTGTCGCCCCGAACGAAGGCGGGAACTTCGACTACCTTTCGCAGTACTATTCGTTGTTTTACCTCGGAATGATATCGTTCAGGAATTACAATTATAATAACGCCATCCGTTTCCTCGAAAAGGCTGGGGAAATATACGCGGAAGATATGGAACTGGTGCGTTATTTGGCTCTTTTGCATGCGGTGGTGCTGGATTTTGATCAGTCGATTGCATATGTTGACAAACTCCCGAAGAGCTACTGGCAATCCGAAATGATCGATCTGGTAGCCGCGGTGCGTTTTGCGGCGCAAAGCGCCGACCTTCCTAATATATTAAAGGCATATCCGCAGAAAACCCATTTTGTCGAATCGATTAATTATTATTATGCAGGAAAGTATGCCGATTCCATACAGGCAATCCAAAAATACATGAAAAAGAACAATAGTGACGATTATTACTCGCATTTCGTGCTTTATAAGAATTATGAGGCGTTATCGGATCACCAGTCGCTCTGGCGGGAAGCGTTTATACTCGGCAAGAAAGCCGGCGAGGCGCAGAAATCCGGTTTGGCGATTAGTTATTATAAAATGATTGAAAATAATACGAACCTTGTACCGGATGTGTACTGGTTTATCGGGTCGCTGTTGGACGACAGCGGAAAATACCAGGAGGCGGCGGAATATTACCAGAAATATCTGAGCTATCCGGGCGCGAAGGAATACCGTGCGATCTCGCAGATACGTTTGTCGTTTATGTACTATCAGATGAAGGATATTTCTAAGGCGTTTGCACAGATCGACATCGCGAAAAAGAACGCCAAAACGAAAACGGAAAAATATCAGGTGTTCTTCTACTCCGGGATGCTCAATCTCGAATTTGATAAAAAAACGGACGCGCTGAAAGATTTTGAAAACGCGCTAGATATTGATAAATCCGACCACCGCATTTATTACTACATCGGCGCTGTTTTGGTGGGAATGGAACGGATTGACGAGGCGCTTAAATACCTGCTGATCGGGCGGAAAGCCAACCCTGAATCGTCCGAAATGAATAATCTTTTAGCTTATACATATGCGTTGAAGGGAGAAAATCTCGACGAGGCGCTAAAACTGGTCAATCTTGCGCTTATTACCAGCCCGGACAGTCTCGCATATCTCGACACGCTCGGATGGATCTATTTCAGGATGGGCGAAATTGATAAGGCTTACAATGTGTTCCATCAGCTTGAATTGCGTCTGGGAGAACTGCCGAAGGCGCCCGGAATGGAAGATATTTATTACCATCTCGGGATCATCTACGAGAATAAAGGGAAACTCGATACGGCGATCGATTATTACAAGCAGGGGCTGAAACTTAATCCCGTGAATACTCAGCTAAGCGAGAAGAAAAAATTATGGGAAAAATAGATATATCGCATGGGATTTTTTCAAAACAGAGATATATTATGATTGGAGGATAAAATGAGGGGATTAATGAAAAATGTTTTATTTTCGGCTGTAATTTTTAGTCTGGTATCCTGCGGGGGCGGGGGAAATGTCAAGCCGCTGAGCAAAACTCTGGTAAAAACCTCTGCTGCGTCCGAGCCCGGATGGGTGATGATGGGGAAGAAAGGCACCGGGGAAATCTTCTACTTCGTAGGACGTGTCGAGAGCGTAGAGGGGTTCAAGGGCGCGCGTGACGCGGCTATCGGCGACGCGGTAAAGCAGATCCTGCAGTATATCGGGTTTCAGGCCACTCACGAGTTCAAGGTATCCAAACAAATTCTTGCGGGAGGCGCGATGGACGCCGACACCTATCGTACTGAAATTATAGACAGCATCGAAGGGAAGGGGAGCGCTAAAGTCAGCGTGGATGTGGAGGAAGTATATTACGAGCAGTATTCCGACGATACATATAATGTATCCGTGCTGCTGAAAATTACGAAGAGCTGGATAGACGCCGAAAAGGCGCGGTTGGAGAAGCAGACGAAAGAACAGCGCGCCGCCGCGTTAAAATACCTTGCGGAGGCGGATTCGCAGATAAAGGGCGGGAATATTTCCGCAGCACTTGACAGCGCAGTGAGCGCGCTTTATATCAGTATATTGTCCGCGGACAATAAGGATATCAATGAATCTGCAAAAAGCAAGGTTTACGATATCCTGAGCAGTCTCGCGTTTGCCCTGAAGAACGCGCCCGAATTTGCGTATAAAGAAGGGGGCAGCGATCTTATCGATGTGATCGTATCATCGTCAAAAAGCGGCAAGCCGGTCGCAGGACTTTTGACAGCATCGTTCGAAGCAAACGGAAAGGCCGAAATGCTCGCGCCGCAGGGTTATTCCTCAGGATCGGACGGAAAGGTCACATACGAGGCGAGAGCCGGTGCCGACGCGGTATCATTAAATGTTACAGTATCGTTCTCGCTCAGTAAACTCGATGACCTGAAGAAAGCCGATGCGGAATATTACAATAAACTGGTGAAACTCCAGAAGTCTATTTCCCTTCAGGTTCCGTTGAAACTCGAGTCGAAAATACTGGCAGTACCCACTGCAGTGGTGGTCATCGATATCGTATTCGCGAAGAATCAAAAGAAACCCGTCACCAAGCCGGTACTTGTGCCTCAGATGCAGGATATTTTCGCCGGGTTCTTTGCCAATAAAGGATTTAATATCATCACTGTCGAGATACCCGAATCGGTATTCAGCGAGGGTGTCGAGGAGAAAATGTTCAAGGAATCCATAATGACATACCTGAAGGCGAAGTATCCCAATGTGAAGCGGTTACTGTTCGCGGTGGAAGTGGTCAATCTTCTCGGTAAGACCAAAGATATCATCGGTCCGGGCAAGGGTTTCGAAAACGAAGTATCCGTCGATGTGACCCTTAATTTTTCCATTATCGAATTAGATACAAATAAATTGGAGAAATCCGTTACCCTGAAGGGAGGCGCATATGCCGCGACGCCCCAACAGGCGGTACAGATCGCCCGGAAAAATATCATAGATAAGCTGAAAAAGCAGTTCGAGGGAAAATAACCGGGACGATTTATAGAGAATATGAAGGTATTAAAATATAGCATCGCGTCCGTAGTCATACTTGTATTGGTCTATTTCGGATTGATGGGCGTCATACATCTCATACTGGATAAGAATAAGACTGCGATAGAAACCCAGATCGCCGACCTCTTGGGCGTTCAGAAGGTAAATATCGAGGGATTCATGAATTTGCCGTTCGTATCGATAGAAGCTAACGGGTTTTCGCTGGTAATGGATGACGGTTCTTACGCTTATATCGATTCCGCTGTGATAAATTATGATATAATGCGCTATATCGGGCAAGGGGATATTGCGGCGGCTATTACCGGCGTACGTGTGGGGAGCGTGTCGCTCTTCTCGACAATTCCCCAGATCACCTCGATGGTAGAATCTCTGCAGAAGGGGCAGACGAACGATAAATCGGATTCGACGCTGATTCAATCGTTAAACGTCGACATCCGTTCGGTCAATGTTAAACTCGGTCTCCTCGGTCAGATCAGCTCCGACCTGAATATCAAGGATATTCGTCTCCTGTTCAACCCGAACCGATTATCGGTATTCGCCGATGTTAGAGCGAACGTTTTCCTCTCGACAAATATCGAATACCTGAATGCCGACACCAGTTTCGCGTTCGAGTTCTCAGACTTATCCAACCGTGTGGGTACCGGGAAATTCGGCCTGAACGATGTGGACTTCGGCGGGATGAAGTTATTTTCAAAACAGGAACTTCGTTTTACTATGGAGTCGAACGTGCTGGCGTTCGATTGGGACGATCCCGCGCTCTCAAACTTTATTAAAGTCGAAAAGGACGGTCTGACCTTTAAATTAGCGAGACCTTTTTCCATCGATTATAAAAAATACTCAGAATACAATCTTTTCGAGTACCTTTTCCCGACGAATCAGTATATCATGGAAACCTCGCTGATCTATAGAAACGATAAGATCAATCTGGTGACTGAAATCAAGTCCGCCGACCTGAAAAAGAAATTCGGTGAACTTTTTGCCTATGAGGAAAACGACAGGTTCTATGTAAAGGGTTATATAGATACTCCGAAGTACGGATTGATCAGAGCGGACGTCTTTTTCAAGAAGAACGCGCAGCTGCCTGACGGTACTGTTGAGATGCGCGATATATCGTTTATGGACGGACTAAAATTCAGCGGTATCGCCGAGGTTAAATCTTTTTCCAATTCTGTCATTGCACGGATCAAGGGTCTTCAGCTTAACGGCGGAGTAGTCGGGAACGCCGGCGCGGTGATTACGATACAGACGAACGGGATCGTCGATATCAAGAGCCTCAAGGGACAGTATCAGGCGTATGTGGACGGAGCGGTTACCAATGCCGACTTCCGTATCCAAATCCGTCTGAATGATGCGAACGGTGCGTTTGTCGTAAAGAATATTCATATGGACTTTTTTAACCTCGGGAAGGGAAAGTATGACGGAAACGTGGTTCTATATACGAAGGACGATATTTTCTATCTCGACGGCGATCTGCAGGGATTTTACTTCGGACGGAAAATTATCGAAACCTCCGTGCATCTGAGCAATACCCTTCTCACGTTCCGCACGTTGAACTTTCCCCAGAACCAGATATTTCTCAAGGGCGGATTGGAATTTATTACGCCGAGCAAGACACGCACTGACCTGAAGTTTTCAGGCGATCTGAACTGGCTTTACCGTCATTATTTGCCCGTAAAGGGTCTTGTGACGGTAGATAATGATAAAGGGGCGGTAAATGGGCGTTTTGACCTCGGAGGGCTGATTTCAGTCGGTATATATGGTACGGGGCCGTGGCTGAATATAGGAATCAATCTCCATTCCTACCCTATGAAACGGTTTGACTTTCCCGGTTTTCTATCGGGGGAGGCCGATCTCCGTTTTTATGCAGGATCGCTGTGGGGTGTCAGGATGAACCTCGATTATCCCTTGGATAAGGATTACAAGTTCAAGCTTGTCCTCCGTTCAGAGAAAAAGAAAGGCGGCGGCGATATTAAAGTCGATCATTGTACCCTCACCCTCAACGACGATACGTTGTTATCCACATCGGGATGGATGAACGAAAATGGAAAGCGTCTCAAGGGAAAGATCGAATTTGTTCGCGGATTCCTGACATTCGATGCTTCATTTGACGATATAATCGGTTCCATGTCGATACACGATTTCGGGGTGAAGAACCTGATAAAAAAGGGTCAGAATTATTATGTAACGTTCGGTTTGACGTTCAGGGGGAAACTGACCGATCCTGATATGCACGGGAGCGCGCTGGTCTATCAGATTACCGCATCGCCGAACTCGCCGAAGAAAACGATATTAACCGTCGAGGACCTTGCGAAAAATAATAATATTTACTCCGCATTAAATCTTCGTTACTATGACAGAGATTTTTCTTTTTCCGCAAACGGAAAGATGATACTGCGGAAAGACGGTATGTATGTTAACGCGAACGGCAAGATAACTTTGCTCGGTTCAATCGACGGAATGTACGATTTAGTCTACAACTCTAAGAACGAATCCCAGACGTTATCCTATCGGATAAACTCCATCAAGATGAACGAGATATCGATGGGGGCGATCGAGGGCGGTGTGATAGTGGACGGAAACCAGTATAAATTCTACCGTCTGGCGAATAAGAACGGAGTGAACGGTATAGTAATCGACAAGGGCGGCCAGACAAAAGTCGACCTCGATATCCTTTCCGATAAGATATGGGGTACGATAGTCTATAACGTGAAGAACAATAAGGTCGATTCAAGCGCGATCAGCCTGACGGCCGACCTGAAATTATTTTCGTTTTTAAAATTTCTCCGTAAAATTGATGGGAAAGCGCATCTGAACCTGACAGCCTCGGGATCCGGATCAGACCCGCTTTTCAACGGAACACTCCAGATCAGCGATTTTTCGGCGGCGATGGATTATACGAAAACGACGGTTCAGAACCAGAAGTTGAATCTCGATATTCAGAAAAGCAAGGTGATATTCAAGAAAGAAGTGCTGGTAACCAGTTCGGGCGATTTGGAACTAAACGGTTATATCGATACCAGTCATATACCCATACCATATGTAGATATTCAGGTATCGTCTTTCTATGAAAAACCTGCAGATTTCATTCTCGATGTCGATACGCCGCTCATGAAAATACAGGGGAATCTCCGGGTGAAAACCGTTCGTCTTTATGGGAATCCGCCCGTTCTTCATCTAACAGGTGATGTTGTCGCGCAGAACATGTTTTTATCGGTAGGGCTTACCGGAGGAGGGAATCCTGCGCCGCCGACCGATCCGTACGATCTTTTTGCGCGCCTGAATTGGAATCTCCCGATAAAAGTGGGCAGCGGAGTGAGATTCGCGAATCAGTTGATAGATACCACTCTGGTGTCCGGGGAGGACCTGACAATTCTCGGTTCGCTATGGGATAACTCGTTTACTCTCAAAGGCGAGGTATCAGTTACGAGAGGGACATTCAGTTTTATCGGGCGCGATTTTATGATCCAGACGGGGGTAGCGAAATTTTCCGGCAAACCGGGGTATCCGTTGCCGTTCATATCTCTAAACACCTTATCGCGGTATAAAGACTCTACCGGCGAAAGTATCGAGGTATTTTTAACGTTCGAAGGGGATATCACTGATATCAAACTGAAGGACTTTTATTCGGTACCGGACCGTCCAAAGAACGATCTTTATGCGCTGCTCGGGTTTGAAAATACCCTGGTCAACCCCACGAACGAAGCGTGGAGCGAAGTGGGCAAGAAACTCGTCATCAGCAGCATCGGTATGGCGGACGATATCCTGATATTCAATCCTATATCTATGGCGATGCGGAAAACGCTGGGACTGGATTTTTTTATGATACGCAGCGGGATAGTCGAAACGATGACGAAAGGGATGCTCTACGGCAGCACCAACCTCGACCCGCTTAGTCTTCTCGGCGGTACATCGTTCAGTATGGGAAAGTACCTCTTCTCGAATCTTTTCCTTGAGTATGAAATCACGCTTGAACGCGATCCGCTCTCGCAGTTCGGGATAAAGACGACACATGCCGTCGGGCTGCTGTTCGATTTTTATAATTTTAATTTCGGCGGTCATTTTCAGCCGATTGTCGATACCGCGAAGCAAGAGAATTATGAATTTACTTTCGAATTTAATGTCCACCAGAAGTTTTAAGGGCATACTTTATAATATTCTATCCAGTAATTTGACCTCCTGTAAAAAATTAACTACAATATTATCCTGCGATTTCAGTATTTTCATTGATATCTAACCGGTTCGGAAACGCTTCTCTCCAATGTAAGAGGACGCGTTGACGGGAAGCGCGGATGTTACAAAGAGGAGTGTCGGGAATGAAAAAGTCCCTTTCAGCGATATTTTTGCTTATCATACCGGTTTTTCTTTTCGCGAAGGCGCCGGAACTAAAAAATCCGACTATAAAAGAAATCCGGTTCGAGGGAACTATCATTACGATCAGTTCGAATCAAATCTTGAAGCTTCTCCCGTTCAAGGTAGGGGAAACGTTCAAGGAAAAACTTTTTAACAACGCCATCAAGGCGCTCGCTGATCCCAGATTCAGCCCGTTCAACGGCGATGTCAAGGGTTACCTGAAGGATACGCCGGATGGAGTAATTCTCACATTCGTTCTCCATGAAAACCCGTTGATCAATAAAATAATTTTCCAGGGAAACAACTCGATCAATAAAAGCGATCTTTCCGATATTATCCCGTTAGTCGAGGGAATGCATTATAATACCGAGGATAAACTCAAAGCGATTCAACGGATAAAGGATAAATATCTCAATGAGGGATTCATCGAGGCGAGTGTTTCCGCAAGTCTGGTTCCGGTCGATATCAAGCAGAATAAGTACGATATGGTGTTTACCGTATCCGAGGGAAAGAAGATAGTAGTCGAGAAAATCGAGGTTTTCGGCGCGAACGAGGTTAATTCAGGCGAAGTCAAGGGTGTGATGAAAACGAAAGAGCAGGTATTCATACTTCAGAGCGGAATCCTGAACATGGAAGATTTTTATGGGGATAAAGACCGTGTGATTATGCTGTATCAGCAGAAAGGTTTTCTCGATATCAAGGTTACCCGTTTCGAATGGAAAATAGAGGAACTCGGCGACGATAAGCATAAAGCGATCGTTATTTATGTCGGATTGGTCGAGGGCCCCAAGTATTATGTCGGGGATATAAAAATCACGAACAACATCCTGTTTTCACAGGCAGATCTGCTGAAATATGTCGATTTGAAACCGAACGATGTCTATGATAAAGTAAAAATCGATTACGGACGTTATCTGATTTATAATAAATACAGCGATAACGGGTATCTATACGCTAATGTTTCCTACCAGATGGTTAAAAACCCGTCGAATTTTATTGTCGATACTGTGTTTTATATTCATGAGGGCGAACGCGCGCATATCGAATCGGTAACATTGAAGGGCAACACAAAAACAAAGGATAATGTGATACTGCGCGAATTGATATTCGACGAGGGCGAACTATGGGTGCAGACTAAAGTCCGTCAGAGTTATGAAAAACTCGTACAGCTTCAGTATTTCGGTAATGTTAATTTTGTTCCGCAGCCCGGGAGCGCCGAGGGGCTGGTGAATATCGATATTCAGGTGGAGGAACAGCGTACCGGTTTGATCACGTTCGGTATCGGTTACGGAACAGCGAGCGGTTTCAACGGCACCGCGCAGATATCGGAAAAGAATTTTCTTGGTACCGGAAGAATTGTAGCGTTCAAGGGAGAATACGGGGAAAAGCGCCAGCTTCTGGAGTTATCGTTCACCGAGCCGTGGCTGTTCGACACTCCCACTTATCTGTCCATTTCCTTCAGTTTCTCGCGTTATCTCTACGATAACATTCCGGTAGACGATAACAATGACGGAATTATCGACGGGACAAATATCAATTATGTCAGTAATAACACGATATCTCTCCCGACCTTTACTTCGACAAACCGTTATTATAAGCAGGCATTTTCATTCGGATTGGAAATAAAAAAACGATTGGGGATATACTGGGACGGGTTTCTTTCATACGGATTGAGTCTGTACCGTGATATGGACGCGAACTTCAAGAACCCGTTACTTCTCAGCTCGACATGGCAGCCGAATACATCCTTATCCAATTCGCTGACCAAAGAATACACGTTCAAGAACACGTTGGGATTAGGTTTTAACTGGAACTCGACCGACCATCCCCTCAATCCCTTGAGAGGTGTGTTAGGTTTCATATATTTCTATAATAACGGCGGCCTTTTGGGGGGAGATATCCATTATCTGCGCGCAAAATACGGGATGAGTCTTTATTGGAATCCGTTTTGGAAATTTGTGCTGGCGTTCCACGGTTCCGGCGAATTTATCTTGCCCCAATTCTATTCGCAGGCAGACGGGACTAAATTCAAGTACGATACCTCGGATATGCTGTGGTTCGATGGAGTTTATGAACTGCGGGGATGGATGAACTATCCGTACCGAGGGGAATCGAAGGCATTCTATAGCACGGAACTGCGTTTTGAAATATACGGACAGGAGTTATGGGGAGCGTTCTTCTTCGATCTCGGCAGCTTATGGGCTGGATACAAGGATTGGTCGTTCGAACCGAATAATTACCTGTTCAGTTTCGGCTTCGGAGTAAAACTGAATATACCCGGTCTTCCGATCCGGCTTTATCTCGCCCGCAAAGGGGGATATAATAACGATACGAAAGCATGGCAGCTCGAGAAGAACCAGTACTTTTTCGATAACTGGCAGGTCGTATTCTCGATACAGGGATTATTCTAGGAGGCGGATGTTTTGATAAAAGGTTGGGTGTTGTTTCCTGTTCTGCTCCTCTTATTTACGGCAACCCGGAGTTTCTATGGCTTTGGACAAATGAAACGTCTTGTTAAAGTGGGATATATCGATCTGGAAGCTGTAAAAAATAACTTTCCTAATATAGAACTCATCAAACAAAAGATATATGAAGAAACAGTCAAGGTAGAAAAAGAGATTGCCGCAAAACAAGCGGTACTGGCGGGACTGGAAAACGAGTACCAGGTTAAATCTGCCGGGCTGAGTCCCGAACAGAAAAAATTGCTCGAGATGAAAATCGATGTTGCACGCAAGGAACTGACTGCTTATGTAAAATGGGGCAAGGATTACCTGGATTCTGTGAAAGACCGTCTGACCACGCCGGTAAAGGTGAAAATAAATAAATATATACGTCTGGTCAGCATCGATCAGGGATATAGTTTCGTGTTTATCAAAGGTTCGGATATGGTGGCATATTATGATGTAAAATATGACGTAACCGGGCATGTTCTTTATAAGCTGAAGGTGGATTTAAAGGATGAAAAAGCGCTTATCCTGCGCGAGTGGAAGAAAAAGAATAAAGTGAAGTAGAAATTGTTTCAATCGGTTAGGAGGAATTTATGAGAAAATTAATTTTTGGCCTGACGGCTATCATATTTTTAATGAGCGGCGGTTATGCTGCCGATGAGAACAAACGGCTCGTACTGATCGGGTTTGTCGATGTAGAAGAGGTGGTAAAGTTCTACCCGGGTATCGAAGATATTAAGCAGAAAATTAAGGTCGAGAAGGATAAGTATCAGGCGCAGATAAACAAACTAAAAGAAGAAATCGCCATCATGGAGCAGAACTTCCAGAAGAATTTTAACTCCATGACCGATGAAGAAAAAGAGCGCCGTGAAGCCGAAATACAGTATAAAAAAGAAACCCTCTACGAATTTATAGACGATGCCAACAAGAAACTTGAAGCGTTAAAGGAAGAGCTGACAGGGCCTATATACGCCAAAATCAGCGCGATTATCGAACGGGTCAGTAAGGAAAGAGGGTATAGTTTTGTGTTCAAGAAATCAAGTAAGGATATTCTCTATGTCGATAAAGAATTTGACCTGACTCCCGATGTGATCGAGCGTTTGAAGAAAGAACTTCAGTTGGAGGACAGGAACTAGCAGGCATAGAAGAACCGGGGCGATCTATGGAGACAAGCGGGCAAGATTCTGTTTCTTCCCAACCGAATGTGCTGGAAATCGATAAAGAGCTTTTAAAACCAGGACAGGTTTTATCTGAGGAGATTCCGTTTATACCCGGCATGCGTTCCGGATATGTTCTGTCTGTGGGCGATATTGAAAAAATCCAGAAATCCCAAAAGATCAAAACGATCAAGATATTTCAGTTCGATAAACCCGCGGAAACACCGCAGGCAGCTGCTCATCGTTCGCGCTCCGAATTAAAAGATGAAATAAACAGGCTTGACCTTCCCGATCTGGAAAAAAGAAATTCCCTGTATGATACCGTACTCGGCCAGCGTGTTCAGCAGCTGGTGGGACTGAAAAAGGAATTCATTCGCGGCGAAGAGTATCATGAACGGGTGGATACTCATCGTGAAGACAATATGAAAAAATTTCACGGCACCCTTAAAACAATCCATACCCATCAAAAAGAAGAGACTCTGCAGGTGATCGACGGGTTTGCTAAGAGTGCGGCGGATATCGACGGGCTTAGCGAGCTTGACGGTATCGAATTGCAGGAACTGGTCAATAAGCTCGACCGTTACGAACGCAATATTAAGTATTTTTTAGACGCGGTCGAGCGTGAAAATATGATTTTTACCGGGTTTATTGAAGAAATAGTCCTCGATTTTATCAACGATGTCGGGTATCAACTCGCGCGCGCTCTTTTTTCCGCTATTTCAAAAATCGAGCATTATTCCAATTTTATCATTTCCCACACCCTGCAGGTGATGATAGTCGCGCTGATTACCGCGATCGAAATGTCGAAGATGATTACCGAGAAAGCGCTCGATATAAAGTATAACGATCTGAACACATTTCTCGCGATCGGAAAGAAATCGTACCAACTGGAAGATTTTATCAATCTCGGAATTGCCGCGGTTCTCCACGATATCGATATCAAGATTCGAGTTCCCGATCTGACCTACAGCTATAACGGGGGATACGAGTGGGATTCGATAATCGATACCCATCCGACCAACGGGTTTCATATGATGAAAAGGCTGGGGCTGAGTTTTGATGTGGAGCGCGCGGTTTTCCAGCATCACGAACGTATTGACGGGTCAGGTTTTCCCAACGGGACTTTGCCCCGTTTCTATTCAAAATATACATCGGTTATCATGTTTGCCGAGCATTATATAGAATCGACCACTCCCAACCCTTTTGTCAATAAATACTTCTCGCCGCGGACGGCGTTGGTCGAAATACTCAGCAAACAGAGGCATCAGCTTGACGGCGATAGTATCTATGCGTTTATCCGCGCCGCGTCCTTGTTCCCGATAGGGACATGGCTTCTCCTGTCCGACGGGAATATCGGGATAGTGTACGATATCAATAAAGCGCTATTGGAACGCCCGATATTAAAGATATTTTTCGATAAAAATCTCCAGCGCGTCAACCCGTTCATGGAGGACCTTTCCAAATCGGACGCGCAAATTGTGAAGCCGATCGATCTTTCCTCGATCCGTAAAATCGCGGGCGGGCCGTTGAATTTTATTTTTACGAACGGATAAATAGATGAGATTATTTATTATAGTTTCTTGCTAACTTTTTTACCTTGTATTATACTTAATCGAAGAAATGGGGGGTAATAAGGTATGGAAGGATATTCGCATCTTTCAGTTCCTATTGCCGAGCTTCGAGAGGGAATGGTTCTCAATCAGGATTTGACGCATTCAGTAGGTCTGCGTCAAGGCCGTGTTCTTACTACGAAAGATATCGGACGTATCAGGGAACTCCGTCCTGTCAGCATTCTGCAGGTTGTTATATCACAATCTCTCAGGGCTCAGATGAATATTCGGGAATCGGATGAAGGGGCCCGGATATTGGGAAACGAGCAGGGTAAGGCTGCGTTAAAATCGCTCCAGATCGAGCATTACCGGGAAGTGCTCGGGGAGACCGATACCCGGAAAGCGATGGAAGATAAAACCCTCGATACTACCCTGCGGGGTATCGTCGAAAAGAAGAAATCCGTTATTCGCGGTGAGGAAAATATCACAGCATTTCAGAGCTATAAGAACGCAAACATCGATAAATTTATTAATTCCGTGAAATCCGTTCAGATGACCGCGCCGAAAGATACAATCAATATCATCGAACATTATGCACAATCCCATGCCGATATGCAATCTCTTGCAGGAATAGATGCGCTCGATACGAAAACAATCGTCAATCGAAGCGGAACCTACGAATTAAGCACAAGTCTTTTCATGGATACGGTGCTGAATAAGAAATCTGTCTATACTTCGTTTGTGGATAATCTGGTCGTCGATTTTCTTGCCGATATGGGATACGAACTTGCGCGCGGGATGCTTGCCTTTCTATCGCGGGGTGATTCGCCGCATGCGTTTTTATCGTCCCATTCCCTTCAGGTAATGATAATTTCGTTGGTCACCGCGATCGAACTGACGCGGATGATTAATAAAAAGTCCGAAGCGCTGGAATCAAACGATTTGGCTACATTCCTTTCCATCAGTAAAAAGACATTTACATTGGAAGAATTGGTCAATCTGGGGATAGCCGCGCTCCTTCACGATATAGAATTCCGGAAACAGGTGCCCGATCTGAAAGTCGATTCTGTTTTTTCCATGCAGCAGCAGTCGATTATCGATTTGCATACGAGCAACGGGTATCATATAGCAAAAATGCTGAATATCGATTTCGAGGTTCAGCGCGCGGTATTCCAGCATCATGAGCGTTTCGACGGGAGCGGGTACCCGAGCGGGCTTCATCCCCGCTTCTTTACGAAGTATACCCCGATACTGATATTCGCCGAATACTATACCGAGATGGTCACGAAGAACCCGTTTTTAAATACTGTCCTATCCCCCCGCGACGCGGTCGTACGCCTGCTGTCCAGCGAACGGGTGAAATTTGACGGGGATATCACCTATGCGTTTCTCAAGGCGGTTTCGCTGTATCCGGTTGGCGGATGGGTACTTCTATCCGACGGACGGATCGGGCTGGTTCGCTCGGTCAATTCCGACAAGCTGGACAGGCCGACGGTCGGCATCTATTTCAATCAGTCCTTTAACCGGATCGAGCATGAGGAAGTCAACCTTTCTAAGTGCCCGATCGAAATCGTCAAGCCGTTATCATGGGATATTGTTCGAGACGCGGTAAAAGGCCCCATGGATTTTATCTATCATTAGTGTATATATAATCGTATATATTATATTATTACAATATTCTTATCGAAATAATCCCGTATAAAATGTTTTATTATTCAATAGAAAATATATTATCTGTTATAATATAATAATAAGAAATAATGCTTGCGAAATATTTTCTTAAATGTTAAAATTATTTACCCGTGTGGTGAAAGGTAAATAATATGGATAATTTTTCTCTTCTTATGGTTCCCATCAACGATTTACGAGAGGGGATGGTGCTCAATCAGGATCTTACCGCTGATGTCGGACTGCGGCAGGGGCGTGTTCTGACCGCGTCGGATATAGGAAAAATTAAGGAAATAAAACCGAACGATAAACTTTCCGTCGTCCTTTCTAATTCGCTGAGGTCGCAATTGAATATCCCCGATCCTCAAATTCAAGCGAAGGAATTAGGCCAAAAGCAGAGCAGGGAGACGTTAAAATCTTTGCAGATATCGCAATACCGCGAAGTGCTTGGCGAGAGCGATATACGGGCTGCGGTCAGCGATCAGAACCTGGACGGTGCATTAAAGGGGATTGTCGAAAAGAAGAAAGCGGTAATCCGCGGCGACGACTACCAGAACAGGGTTGAAAATTACCGGAACGCGCATCTTGAGAAATATAAAAATTCGATTAAAACCAT
Source organism: Brevinematales bacterium (assembly GCA_020059465.1). Taxonomy (GTDB): domain Bacteria; phylum Spirochaetota; class Brevinematia; order Brevinematales; family GWF1-51-8; genus GWF1-51-8. Next base: position 117,184 of record JAGVBZ010000003.1, on the reverse strand, counting down.
TCAGACGTCGACCCGAAAGGATACGATGAATATCATCGACCATTATGCGCAGACTCATGCCGATATGGAATCGCTTTCCGATGTTGACGCGCTCGGCACAAACGAACTGGTGAACCGAAGCGATGTCTATGAACAGAATGCGGAGTTTTTTATGGACTCCGTTCTTACGAAAAAAACGGTATTTACATCGTTTGTCGAAAATATTGTAGTGGATTTTCTGGCGGATATGGGATACGATCTTGCGCGGGGAATGCTTACGTTCCTTTCCCGGAATGAATCGAAGGTTTCATACATCTCGTCCCATTCGCTTCAGGTGATGATTATTTCTTTGGTCGCGGCGATAGAATTGACCCGAATTATTAATCAGAAATCCCAGTCGCTGAGTTCGGAAGACTTAGGTACGTTATTATCGATCAGCAAGAAGTCATTTACCCTGGACGATTTGGTCAATCTGGGAATTGCGGCTTTACTGCACGATATAGAATTTCGTAAACAGGTACCCGATCTGAAGGATAACTCAGTCTTCGATATACAGCATCAGTCTATTATCGATCTTCATCCCAGCAACGGATACCATATAGCGAAGACCCTGAATATCGACTATGAGGTACAGCGCGCGGTATTCCAGCATCACGAGCGCTACGACGGCAGCGGGTACCCGAGCGGGCTGCATCCCCGCTTTTTCACGAAGTATACCCCGATCCTGATGTTCGCCGAATACTATACGGAAATGATCACTAGGAATCCGTTTGTCAACACCGTACTATCGCCGCGCGATACTGTTGTGAAACTTCTGTCGAACGAGCGGACAAAATTTGACGGCGATGTCATTTATGCATTCCTGAAAGCGGCCTCGTTGTATCCAGTGGGGAGTTGGGTTATTCTATCCGATTCGCGGATCGGGCTGGTGCGCGGTGTAAATTCCGAGAAGCTCGACCGTCCGACGATTGGAGTTTACTTTGATAGGAACTTCAACCGTATAGGGGAGGAGGAAGTCAATCTGATTTCGAGTCCTCTGCAGATCATCAAACCCTTATCATGGGATATCGTGCGCAGCGCCGTAAAAGAACCCATCAATTTTATTTATCGTTAGCCCCTATCCGAACGTTGTAATTTTTCCTCCAATCTATTAAAATAGTATTATTTTTATGAGGTCATGATGATACGAAATCTATCGCGTTTTACTGCGCTGCTGCTGACGGTATTTTTTGTGTTTTCAGGATGCAGGACGCCTGAGAAAAAGCCTGTCACGGATACCAATACAGTAATAACCGATGCGAACCCGCTTTCCGCGATTGAAAACTCCATGCTTTCTCAGGGATTGGTAGACGTCTCCGGATACGATCCGTCCATCGCTGTCGCGCTGGCATACTCGACCACCAATAATTTCCTCGGCCGCGACGTATACGGCGATTTGGAGAAATGCTATCTTCTTCCCGGCGCTGCGGTTAAACTCACGAACGCTCAGGCGCTGCTGAAAAAGAGTCATCCCGGATACAGCCTGATTATTTACGACGGCGCGCGCCCGGAGAGCGTACAGGCCGCAATGTGGGAACTGGTGAAGGATACGCCGCAGAAAATCTATGTCGCCGACCCCGCGAAGGGCTCGATCCATAATTACGGCGGCGCGGTCGACCTGTCGGTGACAGGCCCGGACGGTATCCCGCTCGATATGGGGACGCCGTTCGACAGCTTCAGCGATCTTTCCCAGCCGAAATTCGAGGAGAAGTTTCTCGCGGACATGACACTCACTCCCGCCCAGTACAGCAACCGTCTGATTCTCCGCGACGCCATGCTCGGAGCGGGGTTTACCGGTATTCCCAACGAGTGGTGGCATTTCAACGCGTTCCCGAAGGATGAAATTAAGAAAAAATATATGACGATCAAGTGAGGAAATATGACCAGATATCTGACCGTACTTGTATTCGCCGTGCTTGTCGCGGCATGCGGGAATAATGTCAAACCGCAGGATAATCCGCCGGGAATGTTACTCCAAGAGACGAACGGACTGAAGCAGGCGTCCGATGCGCGTATCGGCGAGCTTTCCCTGAAGATCGCGGCGGAACCGTCGAACACCGCGCTGATTGTGGAACGCGGGCAGGAGTATTTCCTGAGCGGACAGCTCGATAAATCCCTCGCGGATTACCAGACAGCGATGAAGCAATCGCCCGGCGATCCCGCGGCGTACTGCGCGGCGGGGAGCACGTTCCTCGCGCTCGGCGAGTATGCCAAGGCCAAGAGCATGTTCCAGAAAGCAAAGACTCTCAATCCTTTGTCTCACGATGCGTATTACTCTCTCGGGATGATCGCGTGGATCGAGGCCGATAAATCCGCCGCGGAAAAGTACTATTCCCGCGCTATCGAACTTGCTCCGTCCCAGTCTAAATACTACTTCGACCGCGCGCAATTATATATGCAGATGGGGAAATACGCCTCTGCCGCCGCCGATTATACGAAATTCGTGCAGATGAATCCCGCGCTGTACATCGGGTACTACTACCGGGGATTGGCGTACAAGGCGATGAAGGACTATGACAACGCTGTCAAGGATTTCACCCGGACGATCGAATTGTCGCCCGATCATGACGACGCTTACATCCAGCGCGGGACGCTATACCTGCTGGCTGGGAAGAACGCCTCCGCGCTCGCGGATATTACCAAGGCCGCCGAGTTGGGGAATCCCGATGCGGAGGATATGCTCATGCAGATCAAAAAAGGAAAAAAATAACCGGGAGCATGTATGCAATATCATAGAATTCTTCTGACGGGTATTTTCGCACTGACAGTTCTCGCGGGGTGCGGAAATAATAACGCGGACGCGCATGACAGCGGAACCGGGGTGCTGAAGGGACTTACCGAAAACGTGATCGCGAATCCTGCCGACGCGCAGGCATACTACGAGAGGGGGCTGGAGTACTACAAGCAGGGCAAGCTGAACCTCGCGCTCGAGGATATGAACAACGCGGTGAAGTACCGCCCGGATTACGCGAAGGCTTACCTCATGCTTGGAAATATCTATATTGCGGCTGGTCTGGACGGGGACGCTTATATGAATTATACGAACGCCGTCAAGTACGATCCGTCGATGGACGAGGCTTATTTCGAGATCGCGAACTACCTCTATCTCGCGGGTGAACTAAAACCCGCAGTTTCCAATATCAACCTCGCGCTTGCTCTCGCGCCCCAAGACCCGGAGTATTACTACTCGCGCGGGATGCTCTATATCAACCTGAAGGAGTATGTCCCCGCGCTGAACGATTTCAACCGCGCGATTGTGCTCAAGCCCGATTACGCCGAGGCATACCGGAGCCGGGGCGCGTTGTACGGCGCGCTCAAGGAGCATGAGCAGGCGCTCGCCGACCTCACCAAGGCTATCAGCCTCGACCCGGAGTTCACCGACGCGTACTTCCACAGGGGGATGGTCTACCTCGAGATAGGGAATAAGACCCTCGCGCGGCAGGATTTGTCGAAAGCCGCCGCGCTCGGCGACAAACAGGCGAAGGAGATACTCGCAGAATTGGGGAAATGATACCGCAGCGATGCCGCGCTGCATTAAATTTTTGAAGCGCGGTAGAAGCGGCCTATGATAAATATCCCGCCGTAGAATGTCATCCGGGTGAATCTGTAGTTTCATTCCAGTAATCCCTGACGAATCTATCATGTCAAACCGTGCCTGTCGAGGTGTCATCCTGAGCCTGTCGAGGTATCATTCAGAGCGGAGCCAAGGTGTCATCCCGAGCTTGTCGAGGTGTCATCCCGAGCTTGTCGAGGTGTCATCCCGAGCTTGTCGAGGTGTCATCCTGAGCCTGTCGAGGTATCATCCTGAGCCTGTCGAGGTGTCATCCCGAGCCTGTCGAGGTGTCATCCAGAGTGGAGCCAAGGTGTCATCCCGAGCCTGTCGAGGTGTCATCCTGAGCCTGTCGAGGTATCATCCCGAGCTTGTCGAGGTGTCATCCCGAGCTTGTCGAGGTGTCATCCCGAGCTTGTCGAGGGACGCGCCGCGATAATTTATATCCCTGTTTCATCATTCGGGCTTGCTTTTTCGGTAAAAAGAGTGTATAATACTTCGCGCTAATTATCGGCGGGTAGTCATGTTAGAAACGGGGTACGAGTGAGAAAAGATTTCGCGAAAAACACATTATTCAGTCTCGGCGGGTACGGTTTCCTCATCATATTCAACCTTGCATTCAGCTTTTTCGCGGCGCGATCGCTCGGGCCTGCGGCGTACGGGATTTATACGACGTTTTTCTATCTCCTTCTGTCGTTTACCCAGCCCATCAACTCCATCCAGCTCGCGGTGGCGAAAGAGGTGCAGCGTGAGAAGATGACCCGCGAGGATGCGAACCGCAAATTTTCGTCGACCCTTTTCGTGTTCGCGCTGATCACACTCGTGGTATTCGGCGCGCTGTCGCCCGTGTTCCAGTCGATATACCATCTCCCGTCTGTCTGGGACGGTATCATCGGGGGAGGGGTGATCGCGATCTGGATTATCCTGACCGCGTACCGGGGAGTGGATATTGGGCGGATGAATTTCGCGGGTTACGGCATCAATATCGGCATCGAAGGGCTGCTTCGGGCGGGCTTAGGTATCCTGCTCATTGTTATGGGCTTCGGGATAACCGGCGCGCTGGGAGTTTCGATCATATCGGGAATCATCGGTATCCTGATGATGCTTCTGCCGGATATACGGAGCGCGTTCCGGAGCTTTTTCAAGTTCAAGCTGGATAAGGCGCTTGTAATGGAGTTTGTCAAGGCGCTCGTGATTCTTCTGCCGTACGGCCTCATTATGAACCTCGATCTGACGATGATCCAGAATGTAATTGGCGGACAGGAGTCGGGATATATCGCGGCGTGCGCGCTGTTCGGGAAGAACCTGATCGCGCTCGTACTGGTGTTCGCCAACGTGATCTTTTCATACGCCCTGCATGACCGGAAAGACACGTTCTGGATCGGCGTACTGCTCACGATACTGTTTTTTATCGGTGCGGTGTTTTTCTCGGTGTTTGCGGCAATCCCGGTGATCAACCTTTTATTCGGGCCGGGGTACGAGAAGGTCGCGGATTATCTGCCGTGGTACCTGATTATGACGCTTCCGATCGCTATTCTTCAGCATATTGTGAACTACTCGGTCGCGAAGAATTTCAGGTTTATGCGTGTGTTTATGTGGGCCGCTCTCGGAGTGCTCGCGGTGGTGTACTGGTATCTATTGACAAACTACCCGGTGATTACTTTCCTGAAGTCGTCGTTTGTTTCACTGACGATAATTGACGGGATACTGCTGTTAATCATCTTTATTTTGTCAAGAAATAAACAAAATAATCATTGACCGTTTCGCACAATATGATAAAATGTATGAAAATGGATATATTGGAGGAAAGATTTGAGAGAGGCTAAAGTCGCGCGGAAAACGAGGGAAACGAATATCGAAGCCGAGATTAACCTGGACGGCAGCGGAAAATTCGATATCAATACGGGTATCGGCTTCTTCAACCACATGTTCGAGACCTTGTCGCGCCACAGCCTGATCGATATCACCCTGAACGCGAGCGGGGATATCAATGTGGACTATCATCATCTTGTCGAGGATTGCGGGATAGTGCTCGGTCAAGCGATAAAGCAAGCGCTGAAGGATAAGGCGGGTATCCGCCGTTTCGGAAACGCTATACTCCCGTTGGACGAGGCATTGTGCGAGGCGGTGATGGATATCAGCGGACGTCCGCATCTGGAAACCAACCTGACGGAATACCACGGATCGGTGGGCGAGTTTAATTTCGAACTCGGCGAGGTGTTTTTCTCGGGGTTTGCGTCCGAGGGATACACGGTGCATATCAATGTCCGGCAGGGCAAGAACCTTCACCATATCCTCGAATCGGCGTTCAAATCGTTCGCGCGGGCGCTCCGAAGCGCGGTGGAAATCGATGACAGGATGGAAGGGCGGATACCGTCCACCAAGGATCATATAGAGGACTAAATGATAGCGATAATAGATTACGGAATGGGGAACCTCGCAAGTGTATATAACGCGTTTATCAAGACAGGGTTTGGCGATATCAGGATCACATCCGATCCGGAGGAACTTCGCCGTGCGGACAAACTCGTACTTCCCGGAGTTGGGGCGTTCGAGGACGCGATGAAGAACCTGAACCGCGACAGACTGATCGGCCCGATTTTAGAAAGTGTCGCCGACGGGAAACCTTTCCTCGGGATATGCCTCGGATACCAGTTGATGTTCGAGAGGAGCTGTGAGGGCGGGAGTTTCGACGGACTCGGGATCATGAAGGGCGATGTTGTGCGTTTCGATGTATCGTTACCTGTCCCGCATATGGGATGGAACGAGACTGCTATCCGGGACGGCGACGGGGTGTTTGACGGATTGGCGGGAAATGTTTATTTTTACTTCGATCACGCCTATTATCCTGTGCCCTCGGACGAATCGGTGATCGCGGGCACAACCGAGTACGAAACGGTTTTTGTTTCGGCCGTACGGAAAGGAAATATTTACGGGGCGCAGTTTCACCCTGAAAAGAGCCACAATAACGGACTGAAAATAATAAGCAATTTCGGAAAATTAAGATAACCGGAGGAAGATTTCTATGCTGATAATTCCCGCGATCGATATAAAAGATAAAAAATGCGTACGCCTGGTTCGCGGCGACCCGCAGTTCGAGACTGTCTACTCGACCGAGCCGGTATTCCAGGCGAAGTACTGGGAACGCGAAGGCGCGCGCCGTCTGCATATCGTAGACCTTGACGGGGCGTTCGAGGGAAAGACCAAGAATCTCGATATTATCCAGCGGATTGTCGAGGAAGTGAATATTACGGTCGAGGTCGGCGGCGGAATCCGCGACAATAGGATTATCCGCGCGCTCAAGAACCGCGGCGTGCATAAGATTGTGATCGGCACGGCGGCGGTCGAGAACCGAAAGTTCATTAAAAACCTCTGTAAATCGGAACCGGACAGTATTATCATTGCGATAGACGCGCATGACGGATTTGTGGTTAAAAAGGGATGGAAGGAAGTCACCGACAAGCGCGCCGTCGATCTGGTAAAGGAACTCGAGGAGTACGGGGTGCAGGAAGTAATCTACACCGATGTGAGCCGTGACGGCACTCTCGAGGGGCCGAACTACGATTCGATCGAGACCATGCTGACGGTGACAGAAATCCCGATCATCGTATCCGGCGGGGTTTCCTCGCTCGACGATCTCAGGCGTCTGGCGCAGTATGAGAGGGATGGGCTTCGCGGAGTGATTATCGGCAAAGCCCTCTACGAGGGGATATTCAAGCTCTCAGAGGCGCTCAAGTACGATAAGGGATAACTTCTATTACTGGTTCCTGATATCCAGCGTTACCCCTGTCTCATTAATTGAAATATAGATATATAAACCGTCTGTACTCATTATCAGTTCACCGCTGTATTTTGTAATCGTCAGGCCCAGTTTATTTTGCTCGGGCGTCATACTTTTTTCCGGGAAAATGAATTTCGGGTCTTTACTGAAATAACCCAGCGCTTTTAACAGCAGAAATACTTCTTCAGCCCGCTGCATCTTAGGAAAAAAGTAGACTTCTCTGATATAATCCGGGTCCTCCGTCCAATAATCGGTTATTGAAATTTCTGCGGTAATCCCATTATCGAATTTGTAGGTACTGATACTGGTCATCTGCCCTTCGCCGCCCTCTTCGCTTATTTCAGGGTCGGCGGGGTCGTCGAAAAGGGTAGTTAGATAATGCACAAAAAACTCCGGCTTTTCTTCAGTCAGCTTCGGCGGCTTAAGACCGGTCAGATACCCGTCGAAAATATAGCCCTTCTTGCCGTGATAATCCGCGTATACCCAGTGCCCGTCGATATTGTCGAATTTGAACACGACGGGTTTCGCGGTATCCTTGAGCACGGTGAGTTCCCCCGCGTAAGGGACTTTCACGACCAGTTTGCCGTTAATATCCGCTTTTTCACGGAGGTTCAACCCCGACGGTGCGAGAACGTAGAGTTTATCGCCGGGTTTATACCATACGGGCGCTTCGGCGTATAGAAGAGCCTGCGCTGAGATAAACAAAAATAGCATCGATAATAACTTCATAAAAAACCCCTTAATTCATATTGAGAGATTGTATATGTAAAAATAGAGTTAGTCAAATATGTTTTTTATTATATAAATAGTATGAATATACGGGTTGACATTTTCCGGTATTCCGCATAGAATTACTTATCATATTTCATGGAGGGCGCTATGCTGGGATTCCGTTTTATCAAGTTTCAGCCGAATTACTACATACTGAAATATAAGAAGGGGCGTATTGTAAAAGAAGGATTGGGGCTTGCGTTCAATTACTACTCGCCCACCACATCGCTTGTGGCGGTTCCGGTCGGAAGCACCGAGACCCCGTTCATATTCACCGAGAGCACGTCCGATTTCCAGAGAGTGACCGTACAGGGGCAGATCACCTTCCGGGTGTCCGATGCTAAAAAGCTCGCGAGCCTTCTGAATTTTACTCTCGATAACAACACGAAAAATTATATATCCGACGACCCGCAGAAACTCCCGCAGCGGGTGATTACCGTAGTTCAGGTGCTGACCAAGAAATTTATCGAGAATCTCCCGCTGCGCGAGGCAATCCGTTCGAGCGAACCGATCGCGTCGGGTGTCGCCGAAAGTATTCGTAAGAATAAAGCGATCGAATCGCTCGGTATCGAGATACTTGGCCTCGCGATTGTCGCCATCCTGCCCACCGAGGATACCGCGCGCGCCCTCGAGGCGACCGCGCGCGAGCAGATTCTCAAGGAAGCCGACGACGCAATTTATACCCGGCGGAATTCAGCGGTCGAGCAGGAACGCAAGATCAAAGAGAACGAGCTGAATACCGAGATCGCGGTCGAGAATAAAAAACGTCAGATACTCGAGGCGCAGAAAGAGGCCGAGCGCGCGATCCAGATGAAAGATCACGAAATGAAGCAGGCTGAAATGAATTTTACAATCACCAACGAGGAACAGAAAAAGAAACTGGTCGAACTTTCCGCGGACAACGCCCGCAAGCAGGCGGATACCAAAGCATACGGCGTATCCACCGTGCTCAAGGCGGTCGAGGGGATCAAGCCCGAAGTCCTGCAGGTGCTCGCGCAGATGGGTATGGATACCGACAAGCTGATCGCGATGGCGTTCCGGGGTATGGCTGAGAATGCGGAGAAGATCGGCGAACTCAATATTTCACCCGAACTGCTTAAAGAATTGTTAAACAAGAAAAAATGAAACGGCTTTCCGAACGTAAAATCGTCCTGGTCAAACGAAAGACGCGTCTCGAAGACCTGATCGTCCGTTATAATACGGTCGAGCAGGCGCGTTTTTATATCGAGCATCTTGGCGCCGATTTTTCCGATTACGAGGACGAGCATAATACTTACCACAACGCGCTCTCGCGGACGGAGGGTATCCTGTCCGAAATGGGACGCACCCAGATACTAGAACGTGTCTATGTGCCGAGCTTCATCTTCGGCCCGGACGACGTCGTTGTCGCGATAGGACAGGACGGGCTTGTCGCGAATACAATGAAATACCTGCGCGGCCAGCCGCTTATCGGTGTGAATCCCGACCCGGCGCGTTGGGACGGAGTTCTGCTGCCGTTCGGTATCGGCGATCTCTGGGATGTGCTCGACAAAGTGGTGAACGGCCGTTACGAGCACAAGGAGATCACGCTCGGAAAGGCTGTGATGAACGACGGGCAGGAACTTCTCGCGGTGAACGATTTCTTTATCGGGCAGCGGACGCATATTTCCGCGCGCTACGAGATCCGTCACGGCGAACGCGCGGAGAACCAGTCGTCGAGCGGTATTATCGTATCGACCGGACTCGGCTCGACCGGGTGGCTGAAGAGCGTGCTCGCGGGCGCCGAGGGTGTCGCGCGTGGAATCCGTCATAAAAAGGCGGAAGTCAAGCTTGGCGAGAAGTTCGAATGGGGCTCGAAATTTCTTTACTTTTCCGTGCGGGAGCCGTTCCCGAGTAAAAACTCCGGCGCGGAGATCGTATTCGGCAGGGTCGATCAGGGAAAACCCCTCGCGGTCGTGTCGCATATGCCGGAGAACGGCGTGATATTCAGCGACGGTATCGAGCGGGACTTCCTGCGGTTCAATTCGGGGATGGTCGCCGAGATAGGGCTCGCGGACTTTACGGGAAAGCTGGTCGTGAGATGAGGTATTCATAGAAAATTAAATCAATCGCTGTAATGTTCGATAAACTTTTCGATTTCTTCTTTCAGTGTGGGAATATTAGTAAGAATAACATTCCATATTACCGCATCGTCAATCGAATCATAACCATGAATAATTCGGTTCCGAAGAGCGATGATTTTTCTGCTTTCGGTAATTTCAATATTACTATCCGTATCGATAATTCTTTTTACAGCTTCGCCGATGATTTCCAATTCCCTCTCAACGGCGCGTTTGATAGTGATATTATCCCGAAACGCGTTGAAATCGTTGATTAACCGGAGATGGATTTGAAGGGTCTCGATCGAAGAATGAATATCGAAAAGATACTTCAAAATTATCTTCATAGTATTTTCTGCTTTGTTGCATCAAGTTCCTTTCGGAAATAGGGATTTTTTACCGAAGATTCGGTAACTAAATCAACCTGCCGGCCCAGCATTTCCTCAAGGGCAAAATATAATTCCCACCATAAACTCCCGTATTCCACTGGATCGAGACCGTCTTGAAAAGCAATTAATATATCAATATCGCTGTTTTTTCCGAACGATTCCGTACACGCGGAACCGAAGAGATATGCGTGCTTTATTTTTTTTGCAATCATTAATTTTCTGATATCGTCGAGACGTTTTTTTATTTCAGAATGCAGCATTGTTCCTCCTTATAAGTATAGTAACTCTCCCTGGAAAATCTGTCAAAAATCCGCCTGCCTCATTTTCTCCCGCCTCTCAAACATCTTCCGGCGTAAAAACGGAACTCCGCAGAGTTCCACTTTTTTTCATTTTCCATATATAATAGTGTAACGCCGGAATGCGGACAATCCAAGTATGCGGCGGGAATGAAATATTCAAGGGGGACAATATGCCGGAATTAACCGATGCGTCTTATCCGATGAAATATGTGTTGGGGGTGATACTCGGAGGAGGGAAGGGCACGCGCCTGCATCCGTTGACGCGCGAGCGCTCCAAGCCCGCCGTACCGTTCGGAGGAAACTTCCGCATAGTCGATATCCCCATATCGAACTGTGTCAACTCGGGCATCAACCGAGTCTTTGTGATGACCCAGTTCAACTCGGCGTCGCTGAACACGCATATCGCTCAAACTTATAAATTCGACATTTTCCATAACGGATTTGTCGATATCCTCGCGGCGGAGCAGACGGTCGATGACGAGCGCGGGGGATTTTCACAGGGCACTGCCGACGCCGTACGACGCGCGCTGAAGAATATCACCGGGTATCGCGACGTTAAATACCTGCTGATCCTCGGAGGCGACCAACTCTACCGGATGGACTACCGCAGGCTTTTCACCGCGCATATCGAGCGCGGCGACGATATCACGATGGGGGTGATCCCTATTCCGGAGAGCGATATCTCCCGTTTCGGAGTGATGCGGATGGACGAAAGCGCGGGGATCACCGGATTCCGCGAGAAACCGTCGTCGCCCGAACGGATCGAGGATTGGCGAATCCCCGGCGCGGATGAAAGGCCGTTCTACGGCTCGATGGGGATTTACCTGTTCCGGTGGGATATTCTGAACGAGGCGCTGCGGAGCAGGCCGGAGATGAACGATTTCGGCGGGGAGGTTATCCCGTACTGTCTGGATAAGTATAAGGTCGGCGGATTTGTGCACGAGGGGTACTGGGAGGATATCGGGACAATCCGAACCTATCACGAGGCGAATATGGAACTGACGCGCGATATCCCGCGTTTCAACCTGTACGACCCTGAGTTCCCGTACTTCTCGCGGCCGCGTTTCCTTCCTCCCGCGAAAATAGTCGAGTCGAAGCTGAAGAATTGTATCGCGAGCGACGGGGCTATCCTCGAACGCTGCGAGGCGACTGAAAGCGTGATCGGTATCCGCAGCGTGATACGCGACCATGTGAAAATCGAACGGAGCATCATTATGGGCGCGAATTACTACGAGACGGACTCTGAACGGCAGGCGGACAAGGAACGCGGGGTTCCCGAGGTCGGGATAGGGTCGGGGAGTGTCATCCGAAACGCGATTATCGATATGAACTGCCGGATAGGGCGGAATGTACGGATTGTCAACGAGGCGGGAATTATGCACATAGAAGAAAAGAATTACTCGATAGTCGACGGGATTACGGTGATTCCGAAGGGATCGATTATTCCGGACGGGACGGTGATCTGACGGGGTTTATTCGTTATCAGCGCGGAATTTTTCACGCACCCGTTTCTCTTTTTCGGTCTGCGCCTCGTTGGTTAGAATGAACAACTCTTCGAGCCATTCGATTTTTTTCTCGACCGATAGTCCCATGTATGCTTTTATATCCTCAGTTTCCAAGGTGTAGTAAAAACCTTTACCCACCGTATTCCTCCGTGATATTCTTTGCTTTCTTCAGCAGTTCCGCATCGCTAATGTCTTTTGGACGCCCGCTGAATCTTTTCATTTCGATGAGATCATCAATCGAAAGAACCGGGATATCAATGTCTTTAAAATGAAAAATATTTTTTCTTGCTTCTGCAGTATTAAAATCAAGCGGATGGACCAATACTATATCGATAATCTGTGCATTATCTGTCGTATTATAAAAACTAAACGCCTTCATATTCTTATTCTCGATCCAGTCTTTTAACACTTTAGGGTCGGTTATTCTTAACGGGTTTTCCGGGAGTCGTGGAACATATTTTAATTCTTTTATAGTGTTGATAAGATTTTCAGCATTTTTTTTATCGGGAGGGATGATAATATCCATATCGAAGGTCGTTCTGGGAATACCATGCAGATTAAGTGCTAGACCGCCGACAAGTAAATAGCGGATATTATTTTTATAAAATGATTCTAAAATTTCAGTATAGAACATAATCCCCCCGTTTTTAGTATCATATTTTAATGATTTCATCCCGGAAAAGTCAATCAAACGGCGCCGGAAATGCTGAAATCCAGTCTTTCTAATGGGAAACCGCGCGGGTTTTTTAAGAAATTTGCGTTAAATTACCGATAAATCCTATAATGAGTATCCGCGAAAAAGGATGGGCGATGAATACTGAAAAACTACGAAGCTTTGTGGAACAATTAATTAATAGCGGGGCGATCAAGAACTTGTCCCCGCATGAGAAAGAGGAGCACGTACTGGCGTTTATCAATCAGAACGAAGGAAAACTCAGCATAACGTTTTCCTCGCCGGATTTTTATCCCGATACCGCGTGGCCGGATATAAAAGGCGAACTGGTAAAAGTGCTCGGCGAGTCGATTACCGATCTTGTCCGCGAACAGTTGAAAGCGACGATCGATTCCCTTCAAATGGACTGGAAGCAGAAGTATAACGATTTCCTGATATCCAACGAGTTGTTCCGTCAGCAGTTAATCGATTTTGCCGGAAAGCTTTCATCGCGTTATACCTCGCGTATGCACTACAGCAATATCCTGACCTATATAAAGAACAATGTCATTTCACCCTTTATCGCGGCGGCATACAGTAACCGCCGGTATGTCTGTAACGGGCTGAGCCGTTTCGACCAGATCGGGTTTTCCAACCCGGGGGAAGCGGTCGATTTCCTCTATACTGCAATGTTTATTCTGCCGATCTACGATATCACGATGCCGATCAATATGGTGATGCCCGGTTACGGCGGCCCGGCGAATAAGACGGTGTCTTATCCGGAGACCGAGTCGAACGATGTGCTCCGGAAAAATTTTCTCGCCAAGCTGAAGGAAATTATCATGACCGGGTTCCCGAATATTTCGCCCTATTTTTTGGATATTATCCTGAAGGTCTATTACTTTGCTGAGGAAGCGGAGAGCACGACTTATACGTCGAAAATTCTGAAAATTATTTATAATATGGCACTCCAATGGAAGAAGATAAAAAAGGACAGGGGCGCGGAGAGTTTCGAGGCAAGCTGGTTTAATGTGGCTCGTGTGAACTATAAATTCTATTCTTACGATCTTAATACCGTGGACGAATTATATAAAATAACTATTGAAGAGGATCTGTGATGAAAACGTTTGGAAAAATCATAGATAATATTCTGCTTGTCGTAATTCTTTTATCTATCGTACAGATTATCACAGACGACTTTGCGGTGATCGGTTCATGGGCTACCACCTACAATTGGGCGAAGGATTGGGATTTATGGATGATTATTGTAGGGTTCGCGTTTGACGTAACTTTTACGTTGGAATTTTTAGTCCGTGCGGTGAACGCATTGATCCATAAACGTTTTGTGACATACTTTTTCTATGAGCGCGGATGGATCGATCTTCTTGCGTCAGTCCCGCTTCTTGCGCTTCTGTCCGGGCCGGCGTTCTACGAGTATGTGTTTAACGGAGTGATCGCCATAAAAGGAAACCGGTTTGTCGGCAATCTTAAAATTATCAAGGCGATCCGGGTGTCGCGTATTCTGCGGCTGCTCAGGGTACTGAAAATATTCGGTAAAATTGAGAATGTAATGTCCAAGATGAGTCAGCACCATGTTTCGTCGGTATCCGCTTTGGTCGTAACATGCAGTGTCGCGGTATTCATGCTTCTGACGTCGATCGGATTTGTCGATTTGGGTGAAAGTCCGATTATCGAGGCGCGGGTATCCCTCACGTTTACGATTGTGGCTATAGCGAATGTGCTGATGATCAGCCTTCTTTACGGGAGGCACTTTGCGCAGAATGTCAGCGACCCGATCTATGTAATGAAACGGGGTATGATCGAGGATGACTATAACTTTACTGTGAAGGCTAAAAAACACTATAAAAACGAAGAAGTTTTCGAGCTTGCCGAGGCGTATAATACTTTATGGCTTCCGATGAAAGTAAGGATACAGTCCATCCGGCAGAAAAAGAAAAGTATTCAGTCGCCGGGACAGTCTCAGGACGACTATTCCGATCTTTTGGGATGACGCTTCCTGTCCGCGCTCTCTATGTCCATATTCCATTCTGCAAATCGAAGTGCGTCTATTGCGATTTTCTATCCTCCCCTCCCACTGGCGGGGATTGCCTCGAGAGGTATTTCCATGCCCTTGAAAATGAAATTTCCCTCTATTCTCAGGCGTATACTCAATTCGAAACTATCTATATCGGAGGGGGTACTCCGTCATTTCCGCCGATCGGCCGAATGGAAGGAATATTCCGGCTTCTGCAAAAGCTTGCCGCTCCGTCGGCGGAATACACGATCGAGGCAAATCCTGACGATATCACTCCCGCGATCGCGGAATTTTGGCGCGAGCATGGGATAAACCGTGTCAGTATGGGTTTCCAGTCGATGAACGCTGCAGCCCTGCGGTTCCTTGGACGAAGGAACTCACCGGGGCAGAACCGTACCGCGTACGAAATTGCGCGCCGCGCCGGTTTTCGCAATATTTCAGCCGATATGATCCTTGCGGTACGGGGCGATAATATCGATAATACGCTTGCGGAAATCGCAGGGATGGCGCCGGAGCATGTCTCGGCATATCACCTGACTATCGAGGAGGGCACGCCGCTTTCGAAGGGTTATTCCGTGTTATCCGACGACGAATATATGGAACAGTACTGGCAGACGGCGGAGTTTCTGGAAAAACGCGGGTATCGCCGTTATGAAGTATCCAATTACGCGCGTCCCGGTTTCGAGAGCCGGCATAATTCAAATTACTGGGATTACGGTTATTATATCGGCGCGGGATTGGGCGCGTCGGGGTTTCTTCCTGGCGCGAACGGAATTCCATTCCGGTATAAGAATTCGATTCACCTTGATGAATATTCGGCAGGACTTGAAAAAGGTGTTCTACCGCAGTATAATATAGAAGAACTTGACAATAAAACGATCGCGCGCGAATTGATAATGCTCGGACTGCGTAAAACGGACGGATTCGATCCGGAACAGTTAACGGCATTATCGGGATACAGTCTGCCGGCGGACGGTCTCATGGAGTTGTCGGAATGGGTGGATGCGCGCGGCGGAAGGGTAAAACTCACCCGCAGAGGGCTGGAAGTTATGGATAATATAATAGAAAAAATGTGGGAAATTATCAGATAAACGAGATTTGGCTTGATTTTTCTATTTCGATTAATTAAAATATGACCGATGGATAAGAGAAATTTCAAGGAGGAAATATGTTCATTCCTAACAATATGAATGTATCGCCGCAGCATGTGCGCCCGGATCCCGGTCCCGCACAGGTAAGAAACCTCTCCCAGATCGCCGAAGGGGTTGCGAAAGCGCCGGCATCGGGGATACTCCAGAATGTCCCCCGTTCCTCGATGATCGATGCAAGGATGGGCGGGAATATAAACGTCCTTGGATAAAATACGGGAGATTTACTTGAAGTTTTCCATACGAAAAGTCGATATAGAAAGAAAAATGCAATACAGAAATGACATTGCTTTTTCTGTTTCATGGGGGTTCCATGAAGGTTAGTCATACAATACCGTTCTCAGAAAAGTATAAGAAGTCGCCGAAAGAATTTCGCGGAAATATGATGATGATAGATATTGTGGGCGAACTATCCGGTAAACTTACCCCGTACGGGGAATTGAAAACATTCAGCGGTAAGATAACCGACGGTTCGGCCATACAATTCCTGCAAATTCCTGAAAAAGTATCCATCAAAATACACGAAGACCATAAAATGGAAGCTCTGGTCATCGAGTATATTGTGTTCAATAACGATCCCACCCTCGCGGAAGTGATCGAAAGCTGCTGCAAAGCCCAATCATAACCCTTCATTTTTTCTAAAAATTCCTAATACTTCATTAACTCGTTCCGATAATTAAAATACGAAAACGGATTTTCGGAGGTAAAACATGGATGTTAATACCGCCGCCACTAGCGGACAGTTCGTACAATCCGCTATCTATGAACTAGGGAGTATCGATCCGGTAGCGTGGAACGCAATGGAAAGGCCAGAGTTTCATCCTATCCCTATCCCATTCAGAAGCGGGTTGGTGGAAGACGGAAAAGCAGCGCTTGTCAATGTAATGGCATAGCCGTCGGGTGTCGTACCCCTTCAGGTACCCGATGCGATCGATAGGCGGGTAAAACAGCGGAAACCGGCTGACCGAAGGGAAACACTCCGAGAACTGAAAGGTCTGTATTTTTACAGGAACCGGGATTTATATCCCGGTTTTTTTTATCTCAATATTTTTTAAACTCCGCTCATCGCTGTATCTTTTACATACCATTAAAAATAATATATAAAATATTTAAAAAAATCCTTGATTTCTTATAAAAAAGGTGATATAATGTAAATAGATGTAAGCGGTTACATATTTGTTACATAAATCACGGAGGTTTACATGAAACTTTTTGCAAAGTTTTTTGCCCTTCTCATTCTCGTTTCTTTCGCTTCCTGCAGCCAGATCGATGAACTGACTGCGAAGTTTAACGATAACGCTCCTATAGTCATGCTTACCAAACCGACCAATAATCAGGTCGTTCCTTCAATATATGAAATTGTAGGGTCGGCGGTCGCTAAATTCCCGGCGGAGCTTGCTGCGGTCAATATTTTTTACCTCTGCGTCGAATCGGGGGTGACTAATGCCACAAATATTATACTGAATACCGACGGGATCGCCGTATTCCGCGCACGTTTCCATGGCGGCGCGGGGCATTTCCTCGCATGGGCCGTAGTCACCGACGATAAAGGCAACGCGGCACGTACGGCGGATATTCTTTTTCAGGTCGAATCCTCATCGGTGGATGTCACTCCTCCGGATCTGAGCATCTCAACTCCTACAAATAACCAGCCTGTCGGGAATTCCGTCACAGTCAGCGGTACCGCGCAGGATATTTATACCGAGAACGAAACTCTTTCAGGTATCGATAAAGTTTATGTCAAGCTCGACAGCGGGACTTACACCGCCGCCGAACTGAACAGCGGAATCTGGCAGATCCAGTTCCCGTTGACCTCTGCCGGCAGTCATACCGCATATGCGTACAGCAGGGACAAATCCGGCAACATATCCGGCGTCAAACAGGTCACGTTTGTCTACCAGACCGGGAATCCGTCGGTCAGTATCTCGTCGCCTGCGAACGGCGCGATGGTCAAGGTGCTTTCCATCAATGTCACCGGTTTGGCGGCAGTCGATGCGCCCTCGGCAATCACCTCGGTACAGCTTTCGGTCAACGGCGGCGGATTTGCCGGTATCGGGACGATCACCAATACGGGATGGCAGAAGAACGGAGTGACCCTGATTGAGGGATCGAATTTCATTGTCGCCAAAGCGTTGGCTGATAACGGAAAATCGGCGGAAAGTTCCGCAATCTCTATTATCGCCGATGTGACCGCGCCCCAGGTTTCCGCTCTCTCGCCCGCCGCGAATAAGGCGTTCACCAACGTGACGAGTATCGTAGTCTCCGGGACGTCGAGCGACAATCTTTCCGGCGTGGATAGAGTATACGTAGCGGTGGATACCGGCAGTTTCAACGAGGCTTCGGGCACCGTAAGCTGGAGCGTCACTCTTCCGATTTCGGTCGGCGCGCATACGATCAAGTACTATGCTAAAGATAAAGCCGGCAATCAGTCGGCGACGAAGACCATATCTATTACCGTCGTAAACGTACAGGGCGTGTTCATTGTGTATTTCAAACGCCCCACTGCGTGGACGAAAACCCCCAAGATACATTACTGGGGCGGGAACTGCGGTTCGACCACATGGCCGGGCAGCGCGATGACCCCCGAACCCTCGCTGGGGGCGAATTGGTATTCTTTCACGTTTACCGGCACCAATACTTCACTTATTTTCAACAACGATTCTTCACCGCAGACAGCAGACCTTACCCGCAACAAGGTCGGGTATTACAAGGACGGGGTATGGTACGACACCAATCCCGAAGACCTGATACCCCCGACCGCGAGTATAGCGTCTCCTGCTAACGGCGCGAGCCTTTCCGGGATAGTGACCGTGGTCGCAAACGCCTCGGATAACAACGCGGTCGCAAAGGTGGAATTCTACCGCGGCACGAATAAAATTGGAACGGCGACAGCTCAGCCGTACACTATAGAATGGAACACTGCGTATGCTCCCAACGGTTCTCATTCGCTGACAGCGAAGGCGTACGACGAGGCCGGAAACACCGGGACGTCGCCCGTGATCACAGTCACTACCGCGAACGCAAACCTTCCCCCTGTGGCGAATGCGGGTGAAGATATTACCGTACTGATGGGGAATACCGCGCAGTTCAACGCTTCGGCGTCATACGACCCCAACGGGACGATTGTATCCTATAGCTGGAATAACGGCCTCACGGGCGTGAATCCTACAAAAGTATATAATACAGTCGGAGATTATACGGTTATCCTGACTGTTACCGATAACCTCGGAGCGACTGGAACCGATCAGGTAATCGTGCATTGTGTAACCAATGTGCCCACCCCGGACCGTGTCGATTTCCGAGAGGAAACGATCTACTTCCTGATGACGGCGCGTTTCTTCGACGGCGACCCCGCGAACAACAGGCCCAGCCGCTGTTACGTTTCGAGCGGGAATGCCGCAAACAACGATCCGGCATGGCGCGGCGACTTCAAGGGCCTCATCCAGAAGCTCGATTATATCAAGGCTTTGGGCTTCACGGCGATATGGATTACCCCTGTCGTGCTGAACAGAAGCGATTACGATTACCACGGATATCACGCATGGGACTTTAATAAAGTGGATCCGCGTCTCGAATCTCCCGGCGCGACCTATCAGGATTTGATTAACGCAGCGCATGCGAAGGGACTCAAGATCATACAGGATATCGTTCTGAATCATACAAGCCGCTACGGCGCGGTCGGCCTCCAGACGGTCAAGTACTGGGGCGATTCCAACGATCCGGAATGGGGCGACGGGACGACTATCGATTACTATGATGTTCCCAATCCAGGGTTTGTCTATGACGGCAAGTCCTATGAGCCGATATCCGGAAAAAGTTACTACAACGGCGATTTATGGCAGAAGACAAAACCTACTCTCGCGTGGAACCCCCTGACCTATTGGGGCACGCCTACACAGTGGCGCAGTCCCGAGGGATATGTCATATATAACTATCAATGGCCGAATCTCGACTTGTTCGATCCCAACCTGTTCCATAAGGGATGGCTCCAAAACTGGGAAGATATCACCTGCCAGTTCGGAACGATCCATGAGGATTGTATCGATCTGAATACCGAGAGCGCGGCCGTACAAACGCATCTTATCAATGCGTACAAGCATTATATCGATATGGGCGTAGACGGGTTCCGTATCGACACGGTAAAGCATATGTCGAGATGGACGCTGAATATGCGGTTTATCCCCGCGTTTAAAGCCCATGCGCCGGCGAGCTTCTATATGTTCGGCGAGGTCTGCACCCGTGTCAACGAGGTATGGAACCACGGTATCCCGCCTCTTTCGACTCCGTTCTATACATGGGCTGAACGGCAGACGTTTACCGGATCGGACGCGCAATGCGCATCCAATTCCTATATCTGGGAAAACAATCAAGGTACCGCAAACCAGCCGACCAGTCAGAACGCGTTCCTGCAGGGCAATAACTATCATACTCCGGATTATTCGAAATCGTCGGGAATGGGAGTGATCGATTTCCCGATGCACTGGAACTTCGGTTCCGCGGGGCAGGCGTACAATTTTGCTAAAGGCAACGATTATGTCTATAACGACTCGACATGGAACGTCTGTTATATCGACTCGCACGACTACGGCCCGAATACGGATAACCGTTACGGCGGGAGCGAATCCGAGTATGCAGAAAGCTTCTCGCTGATATTTACGTTCCGCGGTATTCCATGCGTGTATTACGGGAGCGAGATCCAGTTTATGAAAGGAGCGCCGTGCGATAAAGGCCCCAGCGCGCCGATCGCTACAACCGGACGCGCATACTTCGGCACTCATATTGCCGGAACTGTGAACGCCCTCGATTTCGGGGTATGGAACAACGCTACGGGCGAAATGGCAAATACGCTCAATCATCCGCTTGCCAAACACCTCCAGCGTCTGAACCAGATACGGCATAATATACCAGCGCTTCAAAAGGGACAGTACTCTACAGAAGGGTGCAGCGGCGGAATGTGCTTTAAAAAGCGTTTCACGAGCGGTACGGTCGATAGTTTCGTGCTGGTCACGATCTCCGGCGGAGCGACGTTCAGCGGGATACCCAACGGGGTCTATAAAGACGCGATTACCGGCGATGTAAAGGTTGTTACAGGCGGTACGCTGGTCGCCAGCTGTAGCGGGCAGGGAAATATGAGAATATATGTCCTCGACCTTGTGAACAATCCCGCTCCGGGTAAAATAGGCCAGGACGGCGCATACCTTCACCCGTAAGGGAAAACAACTATGTAACCATGAACCGTTTCCATATAAACCGGGACCGAGAAATCGGCCCGGTTTTTTTATTTCTCCCGGTTTGTCAGGTATTTCTTTTTTCAGGCCGCCCCGCAGCTTAAAAAATATCCCCGATACAATAAATATGATAATACTGTATAAAACATATTCATAGGAAAATTCTATTGTCAAATTCAGGAAAACCCTGATTGACAATCAGATAATAAGATGGTACACTAACATGAAATAATACTATTATTATAAATATGATAGTGAATAAAAACGTACATATGTCAATATTATGAGTATTACGCATATTTCTGGTATTATATATCGGAAATGAATGATGAAATAATAGTATTATAGGATAAATGATAGGATATAAACAAGTGTAAAATTGGGTATATTTATTATACGTTAAAAAAACTATGGAGAAAACGTATCATGAATATAAATAAAAATAATTCGATGTAAAAAGAACATTCTGATATTCTGGAGGTTTATATGTTCAAGAAAATCAGTTTAACAGTCCGGCTGGTTCTGGCGTTTATTGGCGTTGCGGTTATCGTATTGATAGTAGGGCTTCTGGGGTTTAGCTCTACAGCCCGACTGAACGATCTGTCCCAAAGCATAAGCAAAGTCCATGTCTTAAATGGTAAATTGCTTATGAGAGAGATTGAGCATCTGAAATGGGCGCAAACGGTCATGAACGCGTTATCCTCAAAAAAGGATAAGATTGAAGTCGAGAAGGATCCGACAAAGTGTAATTTTGGAAAATGGTATTACGGCGATGAAAGAAAAGTAGTGGAAGCCGAATTCCCGGAAATGAAGAAATACATTGAAAGTATTGAAAAACCTCATCGGGAACTGCATGAATCGGTTGTTGAACTTGAGCTACTGCTTAAGGAGGCAAATTTCACGGGAGCGGAGGATATTTATATGCATAAGACATCCGCCGCCCTTACACAGGTACAGGGAGACTTAGGGAATATGCGAACCCATTTGGGGACGGTTTTAGAAAAGGATACCAAAGAACACGAAATCGCAGTCAACGATGCCTTGGTTCAGGGGTATTCGGGTACGGGAATAGGAATATTTTTAGCGATGTTATTAGGCGGATTGGGATCGTTTATGAGCTTCAGCTTATCGAAAAAAATAAGGGGCAATGTGAAGGAACTTACCGTAAACGCGGACAACCTCACCTTATCATCGAAACAGATTTCCATGTCCAGCCAGCAGCTTTCGACCGGCGCGTCCGAACTGGCATCCTCTATCGAGGAGATGACCTCGTCGCTTGAAGAACTTCAGTCGATCATCGAATCCAACACTAAGAACGTCAATCAGACAAAGATGATGACAAATGAGGCGGGGGGCAGCGCGGAAATAAGCGCGAGCCAGATGCAGGAAATGATGGGCGCTATGCTGGAAATTGAAAACAACAATAACCGTGTGGCGAAAATCATCAAAGTGATCGACGATATTGCGTTCCAGACCAATATTCTTGCGCTGAATGCGGCGGTGGAGGCGGCGAGAGCGGGAGACGCCGGACGCGGGTTTGCTGTGGTCGCCGATCAGGTAAAAAGCCTCGCGCAGAAGAGCGCCGACGCCGCAAAAGAAACCGCAGCGTTGATCGAGGGAGCTGTAGGAAGCGTGTCGAACGGGAAGAATGTCAGCGAAACGGTACTGAACTCTATCGTAAGCGTCAAGGAAATATTGGAGAAAATCCGATTATTGATGGATGAGACCGACAGAGCGTCACAGGAGCAGCTCAAGGGCGCGGGACAGATCACCAAGGCTGTCAGCGAAGTAAACGGAGTCGTTCAGGCCACAGCATCATCGTCGGAAGAAAACGCCGCAGCCGGCGAGCAATTGTATTCTCAGGCGGAAACCCTCCGGGAAATTGTCATCAACCTGAGCAAGATTGTCGGCGGGGGCGGATCGGTTAAAAAAGGCGAAGATACGGCAAAGATGCTTCTGACGGATAAATCGGCGGAAGTACAGGATGTGCATCTGAAAAAAGTTTCGGCCGTACATTCCCAGCACATTACGTTGAATAATTCCGGGGTAGAAATTATCCGGCCGGAGGATAAGATACCGATGGATGATTTTAAGGATTTTTAATTTCAGGATAGATTTTTATGTTTTGGCAATAAATGGATATAGCCAGGCCCGTGTAATATTTCCGTAATAAAAAACGGCCGCGGGCGAAGTACATACCTGAACATTCACAGCGAAACTGTCAATAACGGGACCGAGAAATCGGCCCCGTTTTTTTTATGAAAACTAATCGAAATATTGACATATATATTATATATAATAGAATCAATACAAGAATATTACGATAAGGAGACGGATATGTTTAAAAGCACAGGTCTGACTTTTCGGTTGATTTTCGCCTTTTTAGGAGTATCGGCGGTAGTGCTCGCGGTGGGTATTCTCGGGCTGATTTCGGTAAATAATCTCGATAGAATTTCAACCCATATGGATGAGGTACACCAGTTAAATGAATCGCTTTTATTACGGGAAGTCGAGCATCTGACATGGGCGCAGACGGTTATGATAGATATGAATACGAAAAAATCCAATATCGAGGTACAAAAAGACCCGCATAAATGCAACTTAGGGAAATGGTACTATGGAGAAGAAAGAAAGCAGTTTGAAACTATTTTTCCGGAGATAAAAGAATTGCTGATGCATTTGGAACAGCCCCATATCGAAATGCACCATTCTGTGGAAAAACTCGAACAGTTGATCAAGGATGACAATATGGCAGGCGCTGAAAAATACCTCAGCGAAAAGACATTGGTTTCCCTCGGTGAAGTTCAGGGAATTATGAAAAATCTCAGGAATAAGCTCAGCGATTTTCTCAAAAAGGAAGCGGAAGGGCAAAATGTTTTCACACATAACGCAATGCTTCAGGGATATATCGGAATGGCCGCAGGCGTCACTCTTGCGATACTTTTAGGGATTTTCCTCAGCCTGAGCATATCCCGCAGGATAAACCGGAATGTACAGGATTTATCGCAAAGCGCGAACCAGTTAATGCTTGCCTCCGGACAAGTTTCCACATCCAGCCAGAATCTGTCAAGCGGGGCGTCCGAACTGGCATCCTCTATCGAGGAAATGACATCTTCTCTCGAGGAATTGCAGTCGATTATCGAATCCAACACAAAGAATATAAACCAGTCGAAGATGATGACAAACGATGCTGGAAATTCTGCGGAAAAAAGCACAACCCAGATGCATGAAATGATGAGCGCAATGGCGGAAATTGAGGGCAATAATAACCGGGTAGCAAAAATAATAAAAGTAATCGACGATATCGCGTTCCAGACCAATATTCTCGCTCTGAACGCGGCGGTTGAGGCGGCGAGAGCGGGAGATGCCGGACGCGGGTTTGCAGTGGTCGCCGATCAGGTAAAAAGCCTCGCGCAGAAGAGCGCCGACGCCGCTAAGGAAACCGCCGCGCTGATCGAGGGCGCAATCGGGAGCGTATCCAACGGAAAGCTTTTAAGCGAAGCGGTTCGCGACTCCATTGTCAGCGTCAAGGAAGTACTGGAAAAGATCCGTACGATGATGGACGAGACCGATAGGGCGTCGCTGGAACAGCTCAAGGGCGCGGGACAGATTACCAAGGCTGTCAGCGAAATAAACGGGGTCGTGCAGAATACCGCGTCAACATCGGAAGAAAACGCCGCGGCCGGGGAGGAGATGTTTACACAGGCTGAGATGCTCAAGGGTATCGTTGAAAATCTTCGTCAAATCGTTAGCGGAGCCCGTAAAGGTGTGAAGGATAAAGGTATCGGAAACAAGCTGCTGACGGATAAATCGGCGGATGTACAGGATGTGCACCTGAAAAAAGTTTCGGCCGTCCATACTCAGCATATTGCGTTAAACAATGCCGCCGGGGTAGAAATTATCCGGCCGGAAGATAAGATACCGATGGACGATTTTAAAGATTTTTAGCACGGGGGATAACTTGATTCGGGCGCGCGGGGCAATTTTTCAGATAGAATAACGCCATCGAATCAGGTTTTTTAACCCGAAAAATCAGGGATTCCCCGATAGACGATGCGGGTTTTTGATGCTATAATTATATCGTAAAAAGGAAATGAATTCGATCAATTTGACCCCCCTTTCTTCAGTTGTGATAGAGGCATGGCGCACTTAGCGTCATGCCCTTTTTATTTTACATATCTCTCAATACTTATTATAATTTTTCATCTAGTTTTCGGAAGGTAAAATGAGCATTTACAAGGTTCTGATTGTCGAAGATGCGGCTTTCTATGTAACCATCTATAAAAAAATTCTCAATCCCGCCCATTTCGAGTTAATGACGATAAACCGGGGTGCTGTTTTTATCAAGGAAGCGCTGGCTTTTATACCCGATATTATCCTGATGGATGTACATCTTCCGGATACAAACGGCGTCGAATTATGCGGCGAATTGAAGGCTAACGCCGATCTGCGTTCGATACCTGTAATCATGGTCACATCGGAAGAGGATGTGGAGGTGCTGAAAAACGCCTACAAGGCGGGCGCGGTCGATTATATAAAGAAACCGTTCAACGCTATCGAGATGCTGATCCGGATGGAAAACGTATTGAAGCTTTCGAGCCAGACACAGGAATTGGTGCGAATCAAACAGGATACCACTGTCAGCGAAATGGGACGCGCTATTGCGCATAACTTTAATCAGCCGTTAACCACCCTGCTCGGATCGGCCGAAATGCTGAGAATGATTAAGGACGAACGGGAACTGGACGATGATATAGTCGAATTGATGGATATGATGGTCGAGTCTGCTGAAAAGATATCGAGGCTGGTACAGAAAGTTGAAAAATTGAAGGAATACCGGGTGAAAGATTATCTTCATGATATAAAAATTATTGACTTCGATCAGGAGTAAAAAAATGTCAAAAGTTATGATGATTATGGGAAGCGACAGCGATCTTCCGGTATTGTCCGGGGGATTGGAGATTCTGAAAGAGTTCGGGATAGATACCGAAGTGCGTTTCAGTTCAGCGCACCGCAGCCCTGAAAGGACGATTGAAATTGTCAGGGCGTTCGAGCAGAACGGCGGCAGAGTGATTATTGCGGCGGCGGGAATGTCAGCCCATTTGGCGGGAGTGATCGCCGGGCATACGGTATTGCCGGTCATCGGTGTTCCGTTATCGTCCCCCGATTTCGGATCGCTCGATTCGCTTCTATCGATGATCGAGATGCCCCCGGGAATTCCTGTCGGCGTAACAGGAAAGGGTAAGTCCGGCGCAAAGAACGCCGCGCTTCTGACAGTGGAGATTCTCGCGCTGTCGGATAGTACGCTGCGGGACAAACTCTTGGCATACCGTGATAAAATGAAAAAAGACCTGCGCGCGAAAGACGATATGCTTCAGTCGCAGGGCTGGGAAAAGTACAATAAGTAAACCTTTCTGATGAGCGAAGTAATTTGAGATGATTTAAGCGGTAAAACGAAACGGGGTAAAGCAGTCAGTTTATCACTAAACGGTGATAAGACGGATCGCTTTACCCCTTGCCCGTAATATAAACCATCGATGACCGAAGCGGTACTCCCGTTGCGGTCTTATTTTAAAATGACTCCGCCCGCCCCGGTGGAGAAGAATTGGTATACTTTTCCCTCCTGGGGTTCGAACGCCAGCGCCTCGCTATAGGTGGTTTTTACGCCCATCTCGCGGCTGAGGTTCGTATTCGTCGAGTAAGCGATTATCTTGTTAATCTGCGCGACATAGCTGTCCTTGCTGAGAATATAGATATCCTTGTTATCCAGTTTGAACGTGAGCGGGATTCCGTCTGCGGCGGCGAATATATTCATCCCGTTATCCGGCGGGAGAACCTCGGAAAACATATGCGAGGGGAACGCGATATTATAGGCTTCGCCCTTCTCGATGAGGGCATACTTGAAATTAATGACCCCGAAATCGACGTACAGCTTTTTCCCGTCGACAATATAGACGCGCTCGCCCGTCTGGATATCTTTTTCCTGTACCGGGGAGTACGCGAAATATTTTACCGTGACGTTCATCCGGTTCGTGCCGTTGACCGATACCGGCAGGGCGGTAATTTCGAGCACCTTGCGGTCGGTTTTCAGGTTCTTGAGGGTGGCTTCGAGGGTTTTCACCTCGTTAAATAGCTTGAAGCTGTCGGTCACATCCCTCAATCCGGTAAAAATGATGGAGAGAACAAAGACGACGAATACCCCGATGATAATCGTGGATACGTTGGTATAGAACCAGAATAATGTCTCCGTGACGCCGCCGACAACGCTATAAAACGTTACCTCGTCCTTTGAGGTGCGAATCTTCGCGACCAGCATGGCAACGAACGCTACCGCGACAATGATCCAGCCCCATGGGGTCAGGAAGAGGATTTTCGCGATCCAGATGATGACGTTTAGAAATCCGTTGAGAAGTTCGTCTATTACTCCTATAGCGGATATAAAACTATTTACTTCCATTGACACCCTCCATCATTTCGACCCCGCCGTTGGGGTGAAGAATATAGCGGTAAGTTTTTCCCGATACGAACGGAGTAAACGGGCTTTGATGAGGCGCGACATCGGTGATATCGAGGATATATTTCCCTTTGACTGCGCTGTAATAATCCCCGAACTCGAACACTGTTTCGTATATGCCCGCCATCGCTTTGCGTATCTGTTCGGTGATACCCGCGGCGTTATAGTTCATCGGAAAATTGTTGACTACGTATAGGTTCTGAATTCCGACCCCGTCCTTCGGAGCGATTCTTTCGGTATATACTTTATAGGGAAAAATGACAGTTTTATTCTCTTCCTCGGTCTGGAGAGTTACTATACGGGATTCGAGAAAAATATCGGTGCCGGGTAGAGTAAGGGTCTTTTTCCCCTTGACCTCGCCGTCGATGCCGATGATGGAAAGTTCGAATTCGACCGCGTTTGCTCCCTTCTTCAGGATAGTGATACGGGCGTACTCATACTCCGATTTGACCCAAGCGATTGTTTTACGGAGATCGTCCACCTTATCCTGCAGGATATCCTTCATCTGCGAGAAGAGGAAAAAAAGGATGGCGATTCCGGCAAGAAGAACGATAAAAAATCCGAGTTTTTCACCGCCTGTTCTGTCGTTCTTTGGCGGATTGTATTTCTGAGTCATACCGTTTCCCCCGTTCGTAAATTCTGTTCGGACGGATTATTATAACCCCAACGGAACGGAAAACTCAAACTTTAGGAAAAATGATTCTAAACACTCCTGAAACCGGGTCTTCCCAAAGAGACCCGGTTTCTATAAGATAGTGTTGTAAGCATATAGAGTTATACTGCGGGGCTTTCATCGGTTCGTCAGGTGATAACTTCGGTGGTGATTTGAGGAAGAGGTACAGGAAAAAATAACCATAGTCATGAATAAGCTGATAAACTTCATAAAAGCAGACAGAATATGAAACATTTCTGAATCGGTCATAAAGCTGATAGGATCAATATCCGGAAAGCGGTTTTTACACGTATCTATTTGTCAGAAAAGGAGAAAATCAGTTGAAATATTTTGTTATTTGTTATAAAATGATGCAGTGCATTTCGGAGGGGAATTATGAATTATTACATAGTGGATATTATTATCCTCTTTATCAGCGTCGCGCTTATCCTGTACTTCCGCAGACGGGACAAACGGAACGCGCAGCTTTCCACCCTGAAAGGCTTCGTCCAGATGGCTATGAATAACATTCAGCAGTTATTCAGCGACAAGGAACGCGAACTCCGCGATAAGACCATCAATCTCGATATTTCGCTTAAAAAGCTCGACAAAGCCAGCGAGTTCATTAATAAACGTCTCGCGGAAATAAAGGAGTACTTCGAAAAAACTACTTCGGTACATTCCGACCTGAAGAGCAACCTGCAGAACGCAGCGGTATTTAATCAGGATATCGTCCTGGTGAGGGATCAGTTGAAGGAGTTATCCGCTGCGGCGAACGAGATAAACATACTGAAAAAGGATATCGGCGAGTATAAGAAGCAATCGGGAATATTAAAGAACGACGTCGAGCAAGCCCGGGTATGGGCGCAGGATAATCTTGGCGATTTCGTGAAGCGGATGGAATCCGAGATCGAGACCCATCGAATCCGAATCTCCGATTCGCAGAACGAGAAGCTTGAGAAGATGGAAAGCGATCTATCGAAGGCTATCGAGGATACCGAATTCCGCGCCGCGAAGGTTGAGGAAAGGTTCAACGATATAGATAAGAGGATGGCCGATATCGACGCGATCGAAGGCGAGTATCAGGGCAAGATTTCCATGATCGAACAGAGATTTATCAAGATCGCGCAGGATGTCGACGGGACTGAGAAAAAGTTCCGCGCAGAAGCAGAACAGTTGTTCCGCAAGGCCGGCGACGATATCCGTCAGATTATCGACGCCCTCAAAAAGGAGACCGAATCTGCCGCGCACGAACGGGTGGCGTCTATCGACGAGCGTCTCAAGGAAGAGATCAAGAAGCTTGAAGAGCGTGTCAATACCAGTATCCGCAATTTCAACGATAATCTGAATAATACAGCGAAGGGTATCGGCGACCTGAATAATCGCCTGAGCAATTTCATTAAGGAAAGCTCGGAGAAGTTCAAGGGCGAACTCAATGCGATCAAGACGAATTATACCGCCGAGGCCGCCGGCTTCTTCGAGAAACTCGACGACCGCGAAAATCAGCTGAACGCTATCGCGAAGGAACTCAATCTCCAGATCACCGACGCGTCGAAGAATATCCGCAAGGTCGCCGAGGAGTCCGGTAACGCCGCGCTCGATAAAATCCAGTCGCGTGAGAAAGAGATTCTCGGAAATCTCGAGAAATCGTCGGATATCGTCAGCGACCGTCTGGTGCAGCTTGAAAAGTTTATCAACTCGTTCGAGACCGACCTGACGAAAAAAGTATCCACAATGGAATCGGAGCTTATCAAGGATATCAACGATTCCAAGAACCGGGTCGAAGAACTCCACGGGATAGCATCGAAGCTCGAAAAGAATCTGGGCGAGACCATCACCCAGCGCACGAAAGAAATCGACACTTATATGGAACGCCTCAAGGATGCGTTTATCGAGGATTATAAAGGGCTTATCGATAATACCAAGGACGAGATTATCGGCCTGCGCGACGATGTGAAGGAACTGCAGGAATCGGTCGGATCGCAGAAGGACCGTATTCTCAACGGCGTCAAGGAATCGGTGGATAACCTCAAACAATGGGGCACCGCGCAGCTGACCGAGGTCAAGGAAGATATCGAGGGCACCAAACTGCGGGCGTCCGGGATTCTGGTGGATGTTCAGGAAGAAATCGACCGGAATGTTGATAAGCTCCGGAACGACCTGAAGATAAAGCTCGAATCGGCTATCCGTGACGGCGACCTGACGCTGAACGCGAAAAAAGAGGAGATCAAACGGATTGCCGGAGAAATGGGGCGCGAGTTCGACGAGAAGGAACGCGAGATCGGCCGCCGTATGGAGAATTTCCAGCAGGGTATCGACGCATCGCTTGCGAAGGCGAACAGCAAGATAGAAGCCGCTCGTTCCAGTCTTGAAGCAGATGTGACCCGTTCGTCCGAACGG
Source organism: Brevinematales bacterium (assembly GCA_020059465.1). Classification (GTDB taxonomy): domain Bacteria; phylum Spirochaetota; class Brevinematia; order Brevinematales; family GWF1-51-8; genus GWF1-51-8. Next base: position 86,164 of record JAGVBZ010000003.1, on the reverse strand, counting down.
CTGAAAGAGGAACTCGAGCGCCAGATGAAGAACGGCAACCAGCTCCGCGAGGAACTGTCCGGTTTCGAGAAACTTCTTGCCGATATCAGGAATACGTCCGATTCGAATATATCGAAAATTCGTGAGAAATACCAGGATGTCAAGGACAGTGTCCAGCAGTTGGAAATCAATATGGACAATACGCGGAAACGTATCGACGAGAATATCAATACCTATATCAACTCCATCTATTCGCAGATGGAGAACGAGAAATCGGATATCCTTTCCCATATCACCGACGAACGGGATAAGGCGAAGGATGTGATCGCGGAATTTGTGGCCGCATCGCGCGACCAGATCAACCAGCGTATGGAGAAAATCCTTTCCGATACCGAATCGAATATCAAGGGACTCGACGGGAAGGCGCAGAACCTGCTGAGGGAGTTTTTCGATCAGCGGAAGACCGAATTTTCTAAAGAGATACAGCTGTTCCGCGAATCGTTTTTCTCCCCGACCGAGGATATTATCGCTCAGTTCAATAAAAAGGCCGATGCTCTCCGCGTAGAACTCGAGTCCGATCTGTCCGGCGTGAAGGACGAATACAAGACGTTCATGCTGCGTATCGAGGAAGTCACCGATACATTGAAGGGTATCGAGGATAAATCGGTTGGCGCCGTCCAGACAAAAGTTACTACAATTGAAAACGAGATCACGACGCGGATTAATATGATTTCCCACCAGTTCGACAGCTATATCAAGAAGAGCGAGTCCGACCTGAAGGAAGAGATGGATCGTGTGCAGGGCGAGGTCAAGTCCCTGTTCGGCGAGCTGAAGCTCCAGGAAGAGAAGATGAAGAATCAGGTGCTGGAGGATATCCGCAACCTGAGCAAGAAGACACAGGAGATCGAGAACCGTTACGATCAGCTCCTGAAGAAATCGGCACTCCTCGAACGAGCGGAGGATATGGCGCAGAAGGCCGAGACCAGTATGACCACGATCCGCGATTTCCTGCGCGACCTCGAAGAACAAAGACGCGAGATCGACAAGGCGCTGCGCGATGTGGACACGGTTAAGAACGATAATAAGACTATCCAGAATTTAATGAGCGAGACCCTGAAGAACCGGAAGGACGCCCAGATGATTAAAGAAAGCGTCGACGCCGCGATGGAGAAGGCTAAGGATATCGAACACCTCCTCGACGTTATCAAGGAACAGCAGGAGCAGGCTGACTCGGTGAAAAAGATTCTGATGGATACCCTGAATATGTATGAAGAGATCAAACAGCGCGTGAACGAACTGGAAGGCAAGCGCGAACTGATAAACGACCTCCTTCAGACGATCGACCAGTCCGCCGGAACGATTGAGACGATGCGCGACAAGGTGAACGGCGTCGAGGATAAGATGAGTGTGCTCCTTCAGAGCGCGAAACGTCTTGAGGACGAAATACGCACCGCTCAGCGGCAGATCGATAACGTCTATAAATCGCAGGACAAGATGAGCGACAGTCTCGACAAGCTCGCTAATATTGAGGGACTTCTTATTCATATCGAGGAGGAGGAGAAGAAAGTCCGCAAGATTCAGGAATGGATCGGACGCGCGATGAACGACCTTGAAGAGATGAAGGATATGCAGACCTCGATCACCCCGGAACCTTCCGGCGCCCAAAAGAAGCGTTCCGGCGCGAGCGAGGACGAGACCACTAAGAACGTCCTGCGCCTCTATGAGAAGGGATGGGGTGTCGACGAGATTGCGCGGAGCCTCAAGCTCTCGCCGCGTTATGTGGAAATTATCATCGAACGTTACGCTAAATAACAGGAGAAAGACTTTATGCTGGATATAAAATATTTGCTCGAGAACCGTGAGGAAGCCAAGGAACAGTTGGCATCGAGAAAGATCGGGCCGGCGCTCGCGGAGAAAATTTTCCTCGAATATGAGGAAAAGTGCCGGACACAGAAAGAGGCCGACGACCTCCGGAACCGGCGCAACACGATTTCCAAGGAGATCGGCGCGAAGAAGTCCAAGGGTGAGAACGCCGACGAGTTGATGGCAGAGGTCGCCGGGATCAAGACCCGGATGGAGACGGTCGAGGCGCGCGAGAAGGAATTGGATGCTTCGATCCGCGACACCCTCCTGCGTATCCCGAATCTTCCGCGTCCGGATGTACCTGTCGGGCAGGACGAATCGGCGAACAAGGAGGTAAGCCGTTGGGGCGAGCCCCGTAAGTTCGACTTTACCCCGCGGGCGCACCACGATATCGGCGAAACGCTCGGTATCCTTGATTTCGAACGCGGCGCGAAGATCGCCGGGCACGGGTATATCCTTTACCGGGGCGCTGGGGCATTACTCGAACGCGCGCTCATTAATTTCATGCTCGATACGCATACGTCCGACGGGTATCAGGAGCATTTCGTGCCGTTCGTAGTCAGCGAGGAATCGCTAATCGGCACGGGGCAGCTCCCGAAATTTAAAGACGAGATGATGTACCAGATAGAGAACGAAAACTTATTTTTAAACCCGACCGCCGAGGTGCCTCTCACGAATATCTACCGTGATGAGATCATTGACGAGGATAAGCTGCCGATAAAAGTCACCGCGTACGCGCCGAGTTTCCGCCGTGAGGCGGGAAGCTACGGCAAGGACACTAAAGGGCTGATACGGGTGCACCAGTTCAATAAGGTGGAACTGGTGAAGTTCGCGCGTCCGGAGGATTCCGAGGCCGAACAGCAGTCGATGCTCGCGCAGGCTGAAAAAGTGCTGCGTCTTCTGGAGCTTCCTTACCGTATCATAGTGCTGTCCACAGGGGATATGGGGTTCTCGGCGGCGAAATGCTACGATATCGAGGTCTGGCTTCCGAGCCAGAACGGGTATAAAGAGATTTCGTCGGTATCGAACTGTACGGATTTTCAGGCGCGCCGCGCGAATATCCGTTTCCGCAGAGCGGAGACCAAGAAGTCCGAGTTCGTGCATACGCTGAACGGGTCGGGACTCGCGGTGGGGCGGACGATGGTCGCTGTCCTCGAGAACTACCAGACTAAGGACGGCGGAGTGAAAATACCTGCTGTACTTGTTCCGTATATGCGCGGTTTATCTGAAATAAAATAGAGAATAATGCAAAAAAAACTTGATAAAATAAAAATTTACATTAATATATTGTGGTGAACATAGGAGGGTCTATGCAGTACGAAAGAAAACCAGGTGATGACGGAACGGTAACTTACAAGATTAACGGGGACTTTACTATCTTCTTTCTTAATAATATCAAATCGGATATTGAAAAAGATATCGGCAGCGGAAAAGTAACATATTTTATGTTCGATTTCGAGGAAGTTAATTATATCGATTCTGCCGCTATCAGTCTCCTGATTATGACCGGGAAGTACAACGATGGAAAGGGCAAGCCCCTCTTCATTAAGAAACCTAAAGATGTGGTCAAACGTATTGTGGATAACGCGGAATTGACTTTTGTGGAGTACCAGTACTAGAACCCGTACCAAGGGAGCAGCGATTTTTACATACGAGCCTGTCCGTTCGCCGGACGGGCTTTATTTTTTGCTCTTTAAAGCCGCCTCCACAGGGCGTTTTGACGAAAAAAAATAGCCGCCTCCATTATGGAAGCGGCTTTTATCGTGATGCTGTATTATTCCTTATCCTTCCCCGCGATCACGATATAGTAATAATCCGGGAAATATTCCTTGATGACCTTCATCAGGTCGCTTTTCTTGAGACTGTTGATCAGGTTGATATAGCTCAGTTCGTAGTCGTAACTCCCGCGCTTGAGCATGTAAGTACTGAGCATCGATGCGATCTTCGAGCTGTTCTCGTAGTTGAACGGCACCGAGTTCAGCTTATTGATCTGGAATTTCAGCACCTCCAGATCGGTGGGGCCGTTTTCCTTATATTTCTTCAACTGCGTCTTGTACATATCGAGCGCTGTGTAGACGTCCTTCGGGGCGTTCTGCATATACAGGCGGAATAGGCTGTAATCGCCGTAGAGGATCGGGAACGTATAGACCCCGTAGGTCAGTCCCGCCGTGTCGCGGATAGAGCGCATGAGCCACGACGTAAAACTTCCCCCGCCGAAAATGTCGAGCGCAAGGGTGTACGCCGTATAGTTTGTGACATCGGTATAGTCCACCGACGGCGCGCCCATCAGCACGACCGACTGTTTGATATCGAGCGGTACGACCTTGATCTGGTTTTGTGCGGGCTTAGCGGTAAGTTTCGCGCCTTCGGGTTTCATCACTGCCGGCGCCTGTTTCCATCCGCCGAGCTGTTCCTTTACCGCGGCCACTACCTTATCGAAGTCGAGGTTGCCGACTACGGCGATCACCATATTCTCCGGGCGGTAGAACGAGCTGTAGAAGTCGTAAATATCCTTCATCGTCAGGTTCATCACGTCGTCTTTGGCGGCGTAGAAGTCCAGCCCCGCTCCGGCTTTCCCGAACGCGAGCTGGAATATGGCGTATTTCGCATGCAGGTCTGGGGAGGGGCTATTTGCCATCTCCTCTATCGATTTCATCGTATTGAATTTCTTTTCCTCGAGGACAAGCGGGATAAACTTGCGGTCTTTGATCGCGAGGCCGAGCCATTTCACCGCATCGGTGAAAAACTCGGCGGGCACGTCGATACCGATCGAAGTTCCGTCGTATCCGCTGCCGCCCTTAAACGTGACGCCTTTCTTTTCCAGTTCGTTCTCCAGCCCGAACATCGGGCCGCCGTTGAATACGAAATCGTAGGTATAACTCGACTGGTACGCCTTTTTCTGGTAGATCGAACCGGCGTTGAACGCCACCGAAATGGAAACTTTTTCATTCATTGTGAACTGTTTATAGAGAATAGTAATCCCGTTGTCGAGCGTGACCTTCTTAACAGTCGCGAGATAGCCTTTGATGGACTTTACCGCGCCTTTGTAGAGAAAATCCTTCCGTTCCTGCGCTTCCGCTATCGCCTGCGGAGTGGGGTTGTCGAACTCCGAGTAATCGATCGGTTCGCCGTGCTGGTCGGGTTCCATTCCGCCGCCGGGTTTGGCCTTCGGATTCTTTTTTGTCACCTTGAAGAATCCCGTACCGGAGTTGTCGGGGGTCAGGTATTTTTCGATCATATTCATTACGTCGTCGACAGTGATTTTCTGGTACGCCTTCACTATATCGTTATATATCGAAACTTTATCATAACGGGCAAGGCTGACTATTGTGAACATGATACTGTTGATAGAATCGTACCGCATCATCTCGGAGTAGAGGAGTTCGTTTTTCAGGTCTTCGAGGTTATCCTGTACATATTCGCGGGTGATTGTTTCCGACGGGTAATCGGGCTCCTTGGTGTAGCCCATAAACCCAAGTCCTCCGTCGATAGTCGGCCAATATCCGAATCCGCCGATCAGACCGCTTTCGCTGATAAAGTTGAGCGTTACACACTCTTTGTTCTTCAGATCATATGCGGGTAAATGGAAGAGTATCTCACCGAAGTTCTCGCTCGCCACTCCTTCCACCTCGACATGAACGCCCTTCTTCTTGGGCATGGGATTGGGAGTCTCCTTCGGGAGATTGGGATTTGCGGGCATGGAGCCGAAATACTTCTTGACCATCGCGAAAACCTCGTCCCCTTTGACATCGCCGACTATAACAATATATGCGTTATTCGGCACATAGTACTTCTTATAAAGCCCGTTTAGAACATAATCGCGCTGTGCGTTTGTGATATCTTCCAGACGGCCGTAACTGTATGTCATCGGATGCTCGCCCCATAGAGCTTTATCGAATACCTTATAAAGCTGAGTGTCCGGCATACTCTCATGCTTGGAAAGTTCGCTGAATACAACGTTCTTTTCGCTCTCGAATTCCTTGGGATCGAGAAGGAGATTGATCATACGGTCGGCCTCGACTTCAATCGCTTTTTCAAGCCCGGCGACCGGGAGAACCTCCCAGTATACGGTTTTATCGTATGAGGTAAACGCGTTATTTTTAGCGCCGAGGTCGTTCATGATTTTATCGAACTGCCCCTTTCCGTATTTAGTGGTTCCCTTAAACATCATATGCTCGAGAAGGTGGGTCATGCCCGATTTCCCGTTGATGTCCTCGTTGCGGAAACCGACTTTATAGGTGATCGAGAACCCCACCAGCGGAATGGACGGTTCTTCCTTCACGATAATGACTAACCCGTTGGGAAGATTGTATTCCTTGATGTTTTTGGTGAACTGGAGTTTCGTTAGATCGACCGCGTAGGCAAACTGAAACCACAGGACAAAGACAAACCCGAAGAAAACTCTTGATATGCTTTTCATTGCGGCCTCCTTTATTGATTGGTTTTTGAAATTTTAAGATCGAGCACCGAGTTTACCCCGCCCATACCGTCCGAAACAGTATCCGGGTTATCAGGGTCTGCGACCCAGTAACCGTCTATTACAAATTTATAATAGTACGTTTTCCCTTTTTTCAGGTCCATCACGAGCGACCATACCCCGTTACTGTTGACTGTCATCGGATTGGCCTGTTTGTTCCATCCGTTAAAGTTGCCGGCGAGCATGACCAGGGTAGCCTCCGGAGCGGCCACAGCAAACCTGACGCCGGTTTCGGTAATCACCGGAATATTCGGCCCTTTGATATTGTTGACACGGTTCAGATTGAGTGTCTGCCCGCAGGACGTCAGTATAAACACCAGCGCAAGCCATTTTAAACTCTTCATAAATCCTCCATGGAAAATGTATTACGACGGGACCGGAAGTAGGGGTTAACGGAGATCCCGTATCTTTTTCAGAATCGCGAAGTCGTTGGCGTAAAGGGTATAAGCGCGTTTCCGCTTGAGCGGATAATCTTTAGATATATCGAGAAACTCGCCGTTTCCGGCGTAACGGGTGACGTCGATATTAACATTTTCATCTGAGTTGTTGATAAGGACAAGCAGTTTTTGATCTTTAATGAAGCGTTCGAAACCGATCGTCATCCCTTTTATATAGAAGAACCGGAGTTCTCCCCTCCGCAGGACTTCGTTTTCATGCCGCAGGGCGGCGAGTTTTTTATAAAGCTGTAAAAGGTCAGTATTCCACTCCTGCTCGTTCCAATTCATGAAACGCCGGTTATCCGGGTCTTTCCCGCCGGTCATACCGATCTCCTCGCCGTAGTACACCGACGGCGCGCCCATATATGTAAACTGGAACGCGGCTGCAAGCTTCATCCGGTCGATCTGTTCTCCAGCGACGGTGAGGAACCGCGCCGTATCGTGACTGGTCAGCAGGTTGAGCATCGCAAAGTTCGCCTGCATCGGGTAATCGTAAATCTGCTCGCCGATAATCTTCACGAATTCGTCGGCGTTGATCCTGCGGTTGGCGAAAAACTCGAGGCTCGCGTCGCGGAAGCGGTAATTCATCACCGCGTCGAACTCGGTACCGTCGAGCCATGGGGCGGCATTGAACCAGATTTCACCGACTATATATGCTCCGGGATTTTCCGTTTTCACAGTTTTCCTGAAATCCTTCCAGTACGGATGATCGATCTCAGTGGGGACATCCAGCCGCCATCCCGATGCGCCTTTATGCAGCCAATGTTTCGCGACACCGAGGAGATACTCTTCGACCGCAGGGTTAAGCGCATTCAGCTTCGGGAGGGATGGAAAATCCCACCAGCAGGCATAATTCGGTTTCCCGTTTTCCATCAACGGATACTTATCGATAAAGAACCAGTCCTTATATTTAGACTTCGCGCCGTTCTTCTCGACATCCTTGAATGGCTGAAATTCAGTGCCGGAGTGATTGAAAACGCCGTCGAGGATAAAACGGATATCCCGTGCGCGGGTTTCGGTCACCAGCCGGTCAAATACGGCGTCGTCGCCGAAATGGGGGTCGATTTTCATATAATCGGTGGTATCGAATTTATGGGTGGATTGCGCCTCGAAGATGGGATTGAAGTATATCGCGTTGGCGCCGAGTTCCTTGATATGGTCGAGTTTTTGGATAACTCCTTCGAGGTCGCCGCCGTAGAACGTATCCGATTTCGGGAGCTGTGTGACCGGCGCTGTTTTCGCGGGACTGATCGAGGGGTTGCCGTTGTAAAATCGTTCCGGAAAAATCTGATAAAAAACCGCATCCTTCACCCAATCCGGCGTTTGGAAAAGTTCGCCCTCCGGCTGGACATACTCGAAATGCTCGACTTCCCATTCGTTCTGGATCAGCCCGTTTTTTCCGAAGTACTCCTTACCGTTGCCGATCCGGTCAATCTCGAAGTAGTACATAACGTTCCGAGCGCCGAATCCGTTACGGTAATGAAAGATGAGATAGGCGTAGACCTCGTCGCGGTATAACTCGTAGCCGTTCACCGTATGAAAAAGGTCGTCGACAACGACAATCAGGCGGGTGTCGCTGAATTTCTCGAAATTTATCGCCGCCCTAATATAGAAACAGGTCGGGATAAAGAAATCGATATGAGGTTCGTGCAGAAAGTCTTCTTTAAGCTTAGCGGAACCGACAACGAGAAGCGAGTTCTCATAGCCGTTGTTCTTGCTTTTCAGCGGGTTACGCGGATCGATCACAAAATGGGTACCGTCGACCAGAAACTTGTATTCATAACGTCCCGACGGGAGTTTCGCCGAACCCCACCAGACATTATCGCCGTCTTCGTCTTCCAGAAGAAGGCTCCCCCGTTCCCAGTTATTAAAATCACCCACGACTTCTACCCGTTTCGTATCGTAATGCGCACCGAACTTGAAAAAGACGTTATACTTATGCATTTAGCGTCTCCGGGTATAAAAAAGGACAGTTTATTATATATAGGAAATTTGAGAATTGCAAATTTGTATAAAAAACACAGCAATAGCGGATTTGCAGATGCTGCAAAAATACTAGAATGGGTCCGGGTTGAAAAAATCAAAAAAGCATTTCTTGATTATTCTTAAAATCTCATACATAATATCATGAGGCAAATTATTCTTAAGTAAATCATAAGTTAGGAGGAGTGTTCATGCTGAAGAAGATTAAATGGTCTAAGGTACTTTTAGCGGGAGTTACCCTGCTATGTGCCGGGCTTCTCATTTCCAATGTGGTAGCCCATGCGCAGGAGAAAAGCGCAGCTCAGCCGTCCGCGACTAACGCGGCAGCGGTTTCGGAAGCTGCGGCTCACACAACACCTATGCAGGATGCGGCAAGCGGTGCGGATATTCAGGCCGCCATTCCCGCCATCATCGCGTTTGTGGCGGCATTAGCAGCTATCTTATTTGTTGTACTTGCCGCGAGATATGTGTTGAAAAAGGACGAAGGTTCCGACAAGGTAAAAAAGATTTCCGCCGCTATCCGCGAGGGCGCTTTTGCGTACCTCAGACAGCAGTATAAGGTGGTTATCATCTTTTTTATCGCAATGTTTATCCTGCTCTTTATCATATCGGCGGTTTCTCATAATCTGCTCTCTCCCTTTGTACCCTATGCGTTTCTGACCGGCGGATTGTTCTCCGGTCTCGCCGGGTTTATCGGGATGAATATCGCGACACGCGCGAACAGCAGAACAGCATGGGCCGCGAAAGAAGGCTTGAACCCCGCTCTCCGTGTGGCGTTTACCGCCGGCGCGGTTATGGGTATGAGCGTAGTGGGTTTGGGGCTTCTCGATCTCTCGTTATGGTATCTCGGATTGAAATATATCGCTAATCTGAATATTCAGGAAATCACCCAGGCGATGCTGACGTTCGAAATGGGCGCATCGTCGATGGCTTTATTCGCACGTGTAGGCGGCGGTATTTATACCAAGTCCGCCGACGTCGGCGCGGATATTGTGGGTAAAGTCGAAGCGGGTATTCCCGAAGACGATCCCCGCAACCCCGCGACTATCGCCGATAATGTGGGCGATAACGTAGGTGATGTTGCCGGTATGGGCGCCGACCTTTATGAAAGTTATGTCGGTTCCATTGTGGCGACTATGGCTCTCGGCGCGGTGGCTTTTGCATCAAACCCGCTCCTCGGTATTACCATTCCGATGGCACTTGCGGGAATGGGGGTATTTGCGTCACTGATCGGCACATTCCTCGTACGCACTAAGGATGACAACGCGACACAGCCGGTTTTATTAGGCGCGCTGCGGAGGGGTGTATATATCTCCTCAATTCTCATCATCATAGCCGCGTTCTTCCTCGTGTATTTTACTATGGGAATGCAGTATATCGGGATATTCTTCTCGATTGTAACCGGATTGATTGCCGGTAATATTATTGGGTTCTTCACCGAATACTTCACATCCGACACCTATAAACCCACAAAAGATTTGGCGGACCAGTCCAAGACCGGCGCCGCGACCTTAGTAATCGGCGGTCTTTCGCTGGGTATGGCTTCGACATGGATACCTGTCGTAACAGTTGTGTTAGCGACAATCGGCGCGTATTTCTTCGCCGGTATAGGTAATCCCGCTGAAATGAAGGACTCGCTGGGATTGTACGGTATCGGCGCCGCCGCTATCGGAATGCTCTCCACTCTGGGTATCACCCTTGCGACCGACGCCTACGGGCCTGTCGCGGATAACGCCGGCGGTATCGCCGAAATGGCGGGTACTGAAGGCGGATTGGGTAAGGAAGTCCGCCGCAGAACAGACGCTCTCGATTCGCTCGGAAACACGACCGCCGCGACCGGTAAAGGTTACGCGATCGGTTCCGCCGCGTTGACCGCACTCGCGCTTCTTGCAGCCTTCCGTGACGAGATCACTCATAAAGTCAGCCAGATCGAAGGTTCTCAACTGGTTGTGGTAGCGAATGTTATCACTCCCGAGGTACTGATCGGTCTGTTTATCGGTTCGATGACCCCGTTCCTGTTCAGCGCGCTTTCGATGAGCGCTGTCGGGCGCGCGGCTAACAAGATGGTGGAGGAAGTCCGCCGTCAGTTCCGCGAGATCAAGGGCCTGATGGAGGGTACGACCGATCCCGATTATGCGAGTTGCGTACGTATCAGCACCTTGGGCGCGCAGCGCGAAATGATTATGCCTGCGCTTCTTGCGATCATTATGCCGATCATCACCGGAGTCTTCTTCGGCATATCGAGTCTGGTCGGGCTTCTTGCCGGCGCGCTGGTCACCGGTTTCCCGTTGGCGGTCATGATGGCCAATGCAGGCGGTGCATGGGATAACGCCAAGAAGTATATAGAAGGGGGCGCGTTGGGCGGAAAAGGCAGCGAGGCTCATAAAGCCGCAGTTGTCGGTGATACCGTAGGCGACCCGTTCAAAGATACATCCGGACCTTCGCTGAACATTCTCATCAAGCTGATGAGTATGGTGGCGGTCGTGTTCGGTGCGACTATCTATGCTTTGAACAGAGTAGTCGGATTGTTTAAATAAGAGTTTTCTCTGCATATAGGGCGGGAGCATGCTCCCGCCTTTTTTTATAAATAATACATTTCACGCTTGTATTAAATCTAAAATATATTACAATATATTAGGGGTGATAAAGGAAAAAAATGATTCGTCTGCACGGTGTGGTACTTTTACTTATTATTGCGTTCTCTATCTGGGGACTTGTTATTTTCGCGTTTCAGCGCGGGTTAATAAAGACAAGGTATTTCGATGTCAGAATCTCCAGTTCTGGAATTTATTTATTTGCAACTATTATACTTAACTCAATATTTCTAACAAAGTTCATGGAGACGCCTGTATTTTCGTCCGAATTATACCGTATTTTCTATATCATATTCATGCTGGTATCTGCTGTTTTTATTTTTATTTTCAATTCGACGAATACAAATGCGAAGCATCTGCGGCAGCGGATAACCCTTTCGCTGATACTGCTTGGAATTTCCTCCGCAATCGTGGTTTTGGGATTAGGCACAATGGAATATGCGGCGCACGGGTATTTTACAATTTTTCTGATTGCCGAAAGCCTCTATCTGCTGATCGCGAAAGATACTGGACGGCAGATCGTAATCGAGAACAGAGTTCTTTCGTTAATCTATTTTTTAATGATAGGTATTAACACTGTTGACACGTTTTTTAGTAATATCACTCTGCTCTACGGCGCGTGGATACTCCCGTTCCTGCTCCCGTTCTTCTTTATATTTAAATATTCCCAGTTGAACCGCGAACTTCAGGGCGAGATTGCATCATTAAAGGAGATGACAGGCAAGGAAAAGGAGAGCTATGAGTCCTCGATCTATATGATCGTAAATATGCTGGAATCAAAAAACGAGTTTCTCAAGGGGCATTCCGAAAAAGTCAGCCTCTATGCGACCCTGATTGGAAACCGAATCGGATTGAACGCAGATTCGCTGGAAGAACTCCAGACCGCGGCGCTTCTTCACGATATCGGATATGTCGGAATAGCGATCGAAGAATACAGCAGCAGGAAAATAATCAATTCCGAGGATTTTATGCGGATTAAACGGCATCCCAAGATCGGCGCAGATATTCTTCGGAAAAGTTCGCAGTTTTCCGGATTTGCGGATTATGTGCTGTATCATCATGAGAACTGGGACGGTACCGGATACCCAAACGGGATTTCCGGAGAGAAGATCCCCTTATTCGCGCGCATAATCCAGATCGCGGATACTTACGACGCGCTGACAACCGACCGTTTTTACCGCGCCGCGTTAAGCCGGGAGGATGCGATGATTATTCTGCGCACCGGGAAGGGAACCGATTATGACCCGGACCTGGTCGATGTGTTTCTAAAATGTGTCGAGGTCAGGCCTGAATGAACGAAACAGTGCGTTTAATCCCGGCTTTTATTAATGTGCTGAGCGTCGTGTTAAATCTTCTGAATGCTTGTTTTCTGACGTACGTTTGGTACGAAAACCGGAAAACATCCTATCAGGGAATCTATCAGAAAAAGGAAATCCAGAATTATATCGAATTTTCTCTCGGGGCGTTGCTGTATGTCGGCCCGCAGACGATCATGCTGATCTCAAATGTTTTTGAGCTGAATCTTTGGATGCACCGTGTCCAGCATATCGGTATCGCGGTTGCCCTGATCTCATTTATCCGTCTGCCGAAATATATTTTTTCAGTAGAGAATGAAAATTCTGTCCTGAGAAATATCATGATCGGACTGATTATCGCGACCGTTCCGGTGATGCTTACTCCATGGTTTATTCTTCCGGTGCCGGTAAAGCTTGGCAGTATCAGTCAGGGAACTCCCGGATTTCTATACATTGTCGTACTCGCTATTCATGTAACGGTTTTTGTGACGAATTTCATTAAAGCAATGATATATTCCGTAAAAAAAGCACGGTCGCCGGAACGAATGGCTATGAAGGAAAAAGGATTCATTTTCGGCAGTATCGTATTATTGATTTTTAACATAATCGCGGTGCTCAAACTGCTTAATCCCGGCTTTTTGCCTTTGTTCGACAACTCCGCATCCTCCGCTGGTTTCACCTTATTCAGTTTTATTATCACTATTATGCTGACGATGCGGTATGGTGTTACTATCAAGGAACGTTCCGTGAAAGAGCAGCAGTTGAAAAAAATACGCGACCATATCGAGAAGGAATACGAGGATATTCTTTCTACGATAGTCGAGATTCTGGAACGTGACGATCAGTACACCGCGGGGCATTCCCGTCGGGTGATGCAGATTTCTATGGGGATCGCCCGTGCGATGGGCCTGCGCGCAGCGGTGATCGATAAAATTGAAATAACAGGGATACTGCACGATATCGGAAAACTGGGAGTGAGTAAATTAGTTCTGAATAAACCCGGCAGGTTGACCGAGGACGAATTCCGTCAGATAAAAAAGCATTCAGAATTGGGATTTGATATTGTTTCGACCTATAAGCCGTTATTCGAGATAGCGACTTATGTGAAAGCGCATCACGAGAAACTGAACGGGGAAGGTTATCCCGATCATCTGACGGATGCGGGGATACCCGAGATCGCGAAGATTATTACGGTCGCGGATATCTACGACGCGCTTTCCAGCAAGCGTCCATACCGCGAGGGTCTGGCGCTGGATAAATGCCTGCAGATTATGCAGGATATGGCGAATAATCATGAAATAGACCGGACGATTCTCGCTAAGCTTGAAAAAATCATCCCCAATCTTAAAATCGACGACTAACTCTTCTTCTGTACCCCGAATTTTTCCATCTTTGCGTATAACGTCTTTCGGGTGACCCCGAGAATTTCCGCGACCGCAGTGATATTATAATCATGCTTCTTGAGAAGTTTCTCGATATGGATCTTTTCCAGACTGTCCAGCGTGATGTCCGCTTCCAGAAGTTCGGTTCCCGTCATAGTCGAAAGCCCGGCGCGGCGGATTTCAACCGGAAGCATATCCTGAAGAATTACATCCTTGTCGGCGGTCAGAGTCAGACGGTTAAGCACGTTCTCAAGCTCGCGTACATTGCCGGGCCAGCCGTAATCAAGAAGAATCTTCAACGTACCGCTGTCGAAGAGCACCTTCTTCTGATACCGTTCGTTGAATATTTTTAAAAAGTGCTGGATGAGCAGCGGAATATCTTCCTTGCGTTCGCGGAGCGGGGGAAGATGAATCGGGATAACATTCAGACGGTAATAAAGATCCTCGCGGAAAGTCCCTTCCTGTATCATCTTTTTCAGGTCTTTATTCGACGCGCTGATGATACGGACGTCAACAGAAATTCGTTTCTCGCCGCCTATCCGCAGGAATTCCCGTTCCTGAATAACACGAAGCAGCTTAGCCTGCGCGTCAAGGGAAATATTCGATATCTCGTCGAGGAAGATCGTGCCGCCGTCGGCAATCTCAAACTTTCCCCTGGTTGTCTTAGATGCGCCGGTGAACGAGCCTTTTTCATATCCGAACAGCTCGGTCTCAATCAGCGATTCCGGGATGGAGGCGCAGTCCATCGGGATAAACGGTTTGTGGGCGCGGTTGCCGTTAAAGTGAATAGCGCGGGCGATCAGTTCCTTTCCGGTACCGCTTTCCCCGTAGATCAATACGGTCGCGTCGTTGTTCAGCACATTCTCGATATTATTGAAAACCATCCGCATCTCTTTACTCTGGCTGATAATATTCGAAAAAAAGAGGTTGCCTTTGACATCCCGTTCCAGATTATCAATCCGTTCTTCGAGACCTTTTTTATCGATAGCGTTATGGATAGTGATGGTAAGCTTCTTATAGTCCATCGGCTTGGTGATATAGTCATAAGCGCCCATTTTCATCGCCTCGACCGCATGATCGATATCCCTATCGGCGGTAATAACGATTGGGATGGTGTCGATATTCTTTTCCTTGATGTACTCCAGTACCTCGACGCCGGAAACTTCGGGCATACGGAGGTCGATCAGTGCCACATCGAAAATCTCCTTTTCGAACAATTCGATCGCTTCCTTTCCGTCGGTTGCGAGCTTGACATCGTAAGTCTCCTTAAACAGTTCGTATAGAAATTCGCGGATACCGTATTCGTCGTCCGCAACCAGCAAAGTACGTTTCATTTTTCCTCTATCCTCGATTTTTCAAATACAGGAAGCGTTATTATCAGGCGGGTATATTCACCTGCCTTCGATTCGATGGAAATAGTACCTTTATGCTCAGTAACAATCCGGTGCGAAATGGAGAGGCCAAGCCCGCTGCCCTGCGATTTTGTCGTATAGAACGGGTTGAAAACCTTATCGAGGTCTTCCTTTTTTATCCCCTCGCCGTTATCCTCAATCATAATTTCCGCGCTGCCGGCTGAAATATGCTCGGTAACACGGATTTGCTTCTTTTTACGTTTGGTGTTCTTCAGCGCCTGAATCGAGTTCAGAATGAGATTCATCATGACCTGCGTCAGAAGTTCGCGGTTGCCGTACACGATTATTTCGTGCCTGGTATCGAGTTCGAGCGCAATCCTGCTCTCCTTCAAACTGTATCCGATCACTTCGCTGACCTCCGTGATAATTGAGTTCATATCGACAGTGGAAAGCACACCGATCTGCGGTTTCGCAAACGACAGGAATCGTTCGATAATATTATTCAGCCGGTTGATTTCGCGGGATACGATATTTGCGAATTTCAGTACGAATTCCTTATCGTCGATTCTCTGCCATAACAGGTCGGCAAAGCCCTTGATGGAAGTCAGAGGGTTCTTGATCTCGTGAGCGATACTGGAGACCAGTTCACCGGCAGACGCAAGTTTTTCCGTCCTGCGGAGCTGGGATTCGATTTCCTTCTCGGTTGAAATATCGAATATGGTATAGAGGCGCATCGATGGTTTATACCCGATACTGAGGATTCGTTTCGATACGCTGAGATAAAAATCCCTGTCCTTTACCGGAATACAGAATTCCTTGCCGAAAAATTCCGGCGCGGCGTTGTTTTCGATCAGTTCGATGATCGAATTGAGACTCATTTTTATTTCGAAGAGAAAGTCCCTCATATACCGGTTGGTGAATATGGATTTTCCGTCGGCGGACGCGTTCAGGATACCCACGGGGATATTTTCGAGCACCTCTTCGTTGAATTCCTTCAGTTCGATAGTCTTTTTATAGAGCAGGGCGTTTGTAATAATCGCGCCGATCTGGATGGACAGATTTGAGACAAACTGCTTGTCATTCTCGTTGAAACTGTCCGAATCGGAGGCGTAACTTTTATTGACGAGATAGATGATAGCGACCAATACGCCCTTATTGAATAGCGGGACTGCCATAATACTTTTCATATGCTGACGGTCGGAATCTGCGATAATGATCTTCGGGTTATTTTCCGCCTCGTTGATCAAAAGAATATCTTTCGTACCGAAAAGGTAGTCCTTGATTTCCATACCTTCATACTTGATCTGTTTCAGACTTTCGGATTTAAACCCCATGGAAAAATTCATAACTTCGTTTTCGTCGAATATCTGAAGAAGGCCGACTTCTGCATTCAGGAATTTCACAATAGTCCCGATGAGGTAGGAAAACAGGAATTCGTCGCCGATATTCACCGCAAACGCATTGTAAAGATCGGAGAACGCATTATCGATCAGGCTCTGTTCCTCGTTCTGCTGGCGGTTTTCCTCAAAATATGCGCCGAAAAGATTATTGAAATGAGAGAGAAGATGGGGCAGAACCGCGCTCGGCTGCCCCCAGATTTTTATCTGATCGTCGTCAATAAGAAGTTCCAGAGAAATATGCTTAGAAGCAAGAAGATCGTGTACTTTATCGGTCAGCAGGAGTTTGGGACATTCCGCGATTTCCTGATCGGAAAGAACGGAGGAATTGATTTCATCTCTGAAGAGAAGGACATATTGAGACGAATGGCAGGCAATGAGATCGATGAGAAAGCTTTTTAGAGGAGCTTCATCGATTATGAACATTTTTTATCTCGTCGATATCGAAATGCTGCGAACGGAGCAGGTCGTCGAGATTATAAAAACTGCGCTTCTCCTCAAGGAAAACATTGATAATTAAATCGCCGTAATCCATCAGCAGCCACCCTCCACCCCATTCTTCGAGCGGGTTTTTTAACCTGATTTTATGCTTCCACATCAGTTCCTCTAATTTGGAACGGGCGGTGTCGAGTTGAACCGAACTTTCCGCAGTCGCCACGAGAACAACGTCGGTCAACGACGATTTTTCCCGCATATCATATTCAGTAATTTCCCGCAGCTTTATTTCTTCTAAAACCGCGCGAATCTGTTCGATAACTGACATCAATTCTCCTATAATAATTCGGCCCAGATTTTCTTTACAGCATCCTGATCCATTTCCTTCATTATAACGTCATTGTAGATTGTCAGAAACTTCGCAGTATCGAGCTTGCTCAATCCGGAAAGCTTCTTTACATCATCAAGCTTGTTTTTATCGAATGCGGTAGCGCTTTTCGACGCCGCGTCAAGTTTCATTGCAATATCGGTAATATTCTTTTCGGGCGAACGGTATTCCGCAATCAGCCCGGCGGTTTTCAATACCAGCAACAACTGGTAAACCTGCTTACGCGAGACTTCGGGGAAAACGACATCCCTGAAGAAAACGTTTACCTGCGGGTCGGTAAACCCGTACAGGCGGAATTCGGTACGCATGCTTTCCATGAACGATTTGAACGCCGCGTCCTTCTGAACTTTATTTGCGATTATTTCATTAATCCCCTGATTGCTTGCAAATGCGATCTGCTCCTCAGGGGTGAAAAAATTGAGATAGGTATAGAGATTCTCACGGTTTAGTTCTTTGAGTATGATATAGCGGAAGAACCAAGCTGTATCAGCCCCGTTAAATGAGGTGATCGCCTCATATATCTGGACTTCACGGTATTCTTTATAAAACTCCGGGTCGGAGGTGAGTTTTTTATCGATAGACGCGCCGAGTTCGGCCAATTTATCCTGGGCGAATAACTGTTTTTCCTGATCGTTGAGGAGGTTATAGAAATGATCGAAACGGTTCTTAAAACGGTAAATTTCCGATGTGACTACGCATCCCGAAAGAATGAGTAACGCCGCTCCGATTATCCAGAACTTTTTCATGAATTGCTCCTTATTGTAATGTTATTGCTGGGACAAAAGGTTTTCATAAACCTGAGTGTTTTCATTCTGCACAAACACGAAACTCGCGTCGGATACGGACTGATTGATCGTACCCATGTTATAGGAAACCTCAAATTCGAGGTTCTTCCCCATCGCGGTAACCGCCTTCACTTTCAGGATATACCCTTCCATACTCGCGATCATTTCGATCTTCCGGAAACCCGCGGTATTATTGCGTGGCTCGAAAATGATTTTATACGCGATCTGGTCTTTATATTTGACTTTAAAACCCTCTTTTGGTTCCATCGGAGCGTAATCTTTTAATAATCTTTTTATATTCCATCCCATCATCGGATTGCTCTTCGATTTATCGAGAATTTCCTTTACCGCGATATCCTGCGCGTCGAAAAGAAGCCAAAGATACTTGCCGTCGGACATGATACGCTGGCCGCCGCCGGAGAAATCCATGCGGAACTTATCCGGCGCCTTATAGATGATCGAACCGGAGAACGCTTTACCGTCGAAAACATACGCGAAGGTTCCCGTGAACGTTTCTATCTTAGTGATGCGTTCCTGAATGATATCCACAATACTCATCGCGTTGAAAACCTGGATTTTCTGCGAATAGGACGATGAGAACAGTAGTATTAAAAAAATCCCTGCCGGGACGAGAGTCTTTTTTACCATCGGCTTGTCTCCTTACCTTGAAAATTCAACATATAATTATAGAAAAAAAACGTTGAAATGTAAAGTATTGGATGGAAATACAAATCCCTCACTCCGAATTGACATCTCCCTGAAAAAAGCGTTAAAATATATAAAACTGGAATAAATATGATATTTTTTGAGATATTTCCCACCCTTTTACTGATCTCGAGCGGTATTATACTGGTGAACTGTTTTCTAGCGGTTAAGCACTACAGGCAGTACCGAATTGTAACGGTTATTTTTCTGATGACCCTCCTCGCGGTATGGAGCGGGGCGAACGGAATGGAATTGATAAACTCCGATTACGATACCGCGCTCTTCTGGCGCAGAATAAAATATATGGGGCTGATACTGACGCCCCCGATCTGGTTTTTCTTCAGCGCGCAGTATTCCGGCCGTAAACGTATCCTTAAACCTTGGGCAATTATTCTGATTTCTGCGATTCCGTTTGTATCGATTATTCTTATGCTGACCAATGAAGCGCATAATTTATTCTGGTCTATAGTTGCAGCCGATACTATCGGGTCGATTGTCTATTATAAGCCCGGCTTCGGGGTATGGGGCGTTCTCCATGTATTCTACTCGTATCTGCTTCTGCTTGGGGCGGTGATCTTATTATGGGAATCGGTATCCCGTCTCCCGAAAATGAACCGTATTCAGGCGTTTCTTTTTCTCGGCGCGGGGATCACTCCATGGATGATGAATATATTTTTTCGTCTTGGGCTTTTACCGTCAATACCGTTCGATCTGACGCCGGGCAGTTTCTTTATCACCGGGACATTAACTGCTATCGGGATTATTGCGTATCCGTTTCCGGTTCTCAGGATTATTCCGCATGAGATGATCCATGAGAAGATGCCGGAGGCGGTGCTGGTGGCCGATTATAAAAGAGTGATCGCAGATACCAATCCCGCAGCAGACGACTTGTTTCGTGATGTACAATCCATGCCGATCAGGGACTTTTTTCCGGCATTGGATGAGATTTTACAGCGGACCAACCATGAAATCCTGGAGTACCGCGGGGAGACCGAATATACCGCAGCCGGTTATACAGTCTACTTCGATTACTATATCTATTCGATCAAGGAGCGGGATGAGAAACCGTCGGGATACCTGATCTTTCTGCACGATATTACGAAGCAGCGGAACGCGCTCCACCGGGCGGAATCCGAACGGATGATGCGGGAGGAGCATGAGAAAATAATGATACAGCAGTCGAAACTCGCGGCGATGGGGGAAATGATCGGGGCGATCGCGCATCAATGGAGGCAGCCCCTCAACGCGCTCGGACTGCTTCTGCAGGATATCGAAGACGCATACCACTACGGGGAAATCGACGCTCATTATATCGAAAAGAATGTGAAGGCCGCGATGCAGCAGATCCATTTTCTATCGAAAACAATCGACGATTTCAGGAACTTTTTCAAACCCACCAAGCAGCAGGAAGTTTTCGACGTCTCCAAGATGATCGGTGAACTGCTTTCCCTGATCGCTGTCCAGTTTAAAAATAATAATATTCGGGTTACCGCAGAATCCCATGTCGACGAGGGTGACAGGATATCGGTCGGCAAACGTATCGATGAAAATGTTTTCGAACTGAGGGATTCGTTCGATAGGCCGCTGAATATGATCGGTTATCCCAATGAAATCAAACAGGTGCTCATCAATATTATCAGTAACGCGAAGGATGCGATACTTGACCGGCGGAAAAAACGAAATTATCGTAATATGCAGGGGGAGATTTTTATTAAGGCGGCGCGGGTGGAAAACATGATTAAGATCGAAATATCGGATAACGGCGTCGGGATACCCGACGAGATTATGGAACGTATTTTCGAACCGTACTTTTCGACTAAAGAACAGGGACGGGGTACCGGGATTGGGCTTTACATGTCCAAGATGATTATCGACAAGCATCTTGGCGGGAGTCTCCGCGCGGAAAACACCCCGGACGGCGCGAAATTTACCATCGAACTCCGCCGCTAGTGCTGCGCACGCTTATCCCGATATGAGGCAGGATATAGGAATAAAAGATAGTCCGTGATGAGGGCTGGTAATAAGTTCAAATATAATTACTGCGCACGCTTATCCCGATATGAGGCATGTTTTAGGCATATAAAGACAGCCTTTGATCGATAAATGTACCCATTGATTCCATCATGGGCTGTTTGCAGAAAAAAAGGTAATAATTGCGAAGCACACGCAGTACTTGATTTTTTCAGCGCAAACGGATAAAATACGTTCCGAATGTGCCCGTTCCCGGAGGATTTATGGCGTTCTATGAAAAGTACTATCACAAGATGCCCGACGGCACCATCAAGCAGATCAACCCGTTCAGCAATACCGAAGTTTGGTGTGTGGAGGAACGCGGCCGGAAGCCTACGATCAATACCGAGCCGCACACCCCGGAACCTCTCGACCTCCGCGATCCGGAGGATTATTGCCATTTTTGCGAGACCAACTACATATTCACCCCTCCTGAAAAAAACAGGGATTTTCTCGATCGGAACGGCACATGGAAACGCGAACGGTTTATTGCCGCAGAGAAGCTGGGGCGGGAATTCGCGGAATTCCGCCGCGTAGGCAATCTTTTCGAGATAGTAACATACGATTATTGGCATATGAATTACGGGTATTCCATGTCCGAAAGCTGCCAGCAGTGGCAGGAGGATTATCTCGGATCGAAGGCGGGCTATGATCATATTATGAACGTCCTCGGGCTGAAGATGCGTATGATCGGTGCGGATTTCGAAACGATGGACGAGGAGGAACGCATCCTGCGCGCGGCGCCGTTTTTCGGAGGGTGTCACGAGCTTCTGATCGGCCGGAAGCATTTTGTTCCCGGCGCGAAGCATACCCACGAGCTTAGTTCTTCCGGATCGCTCACCCCGGACGAGCATTTCCGGTATATCCGTCTCGCGGTCGATACGCTGGTCGATATCTACCAGCAGAATCCCTATGTGCGGTATATCAGCGTGTTCCAGAACTGGCTGAAACCCGCAGGGGCGTCGTTCGACCACCTGCATAAACAACTGGTCGGCCTCGACGAATGGGGCGTACAGATGACCGGGGAGATCGACTCGCTTAAGACGAATCCGAACCTCTATAACGAGCTGGCGGCGAATTTTGCGATATACAACTCGCTGCTCATCGCGGAGAACGACCACGCGATCGCGTTTACCGAGATCGGACACCGTTTCCCGACTGTCGCCGTTTATTCGAAAAGCGTGAATTGCCGCCCGTTCGAGCAGACAGAAGAGGAGATTCGCGGGATGAGCGACCTTGTGCATGCGCTCCATAGCGCGCTGACGAGCCAGACCACCTGCAACGAGGAATGGTTTTTTGCGCCGTTCGACACGATCTATCCCGCGCCGTGGCATATCCTGATCAAGCTTCGCCTGCACAATCCCGCTGGGTTCGAGGGCAACACCAAGATATATATCAATCCGATCAGTCCCGATAAACTCCGCCGGGATATTACCGAGGCGCTTGCCCAAAGAAAGAGCGACGGTTTGATAGCGGGGGATATCCGTATCGGGGACGAAGTGCGGCGGTCGCCGAACCCGCTGAAGTATTACAGGGGGATGTTAAAAAATATCAGCTATGAAGGCCGCGCATGATCCAAGTCTTTTATTCGGTCATGGTGCCGGTACTGATCGTGCTGGCGCTGGGGTATATTCTGGGACGGTTCTTTAAGTTCGAGGTAAAAACGTTATCCACCCTGTCGCTTTACCTTCTCACTCCCGCGCTGATCTTCCAGTCCATTTATAAATACAAGAATCTGTTCGATTGGACGACCCTTAAAATGCTGCTTGCCGTCACGGTGATATCCGTATTGATTATCGTGCTGGTCGAGCTCGCGGGCAAGATATTCAAGCTGGACAAGTCCACGCGGGTTGTGCTGATCCTCACACTGATGCTGTCCAATTCCGGGAACTTCGGTCTGCCGATCAACCAGTATGCGTTCGGAGACCATGCGCTTCTTGTGGCAAGCGTGCTTCTGGTGATCTACTCGTTCTATACGAATACGGTGGGAGTGGTAATTGCGGCGGCGGATAAATCCGACCTGCGTCAGGCGCTGGCGGGCTCGTTTAAAATGCCGTTCTTTTACGTCCTTATCGCCGCCCTTGTCATCAATTACTTTCAGATACAGCTTCCCGATCCGGTATTCAAGCCGATAGAAATGATCGGGTTATCGGCGATACCTCTCAACCTGCTGCAGCTCGGATTCAACCTGTCGCGTATCCGGAAGGTCGAACGGCTGCCGCTCGTCCTGACTGCGTCGGCGATCAAACTGCTTGTCATCCCCGCTGCGGCCTATCTGCCTCTTGTGTGGATGGGGCTGCAGGGCGTCGACCTGAAATCGACCATGCTCCAGATCGCGATGCCGCCGGCGGTATACTGCTCGATCCTCGCTTCGCATTACGACAGCGACTCGGAACTCGCCAGCAGCATCGTTTTTGTCTCTACAATCCTCAGTTTTATCAGTTTAAGCGTATTAATCTTCTTACTTCTTTAATTTTATCCTGAAAATTCCGATAATTGAATCGGTACTCTGCACAGGAGAAATTCATGCCCGTATTGGAATTTCAGATACCCAGTTCGATTATTTACGGAGACGACACTATCGGGAGACTTCCCGAGATCGCTACACCCAACGGTGAAAAGGTCGTACTGGTCGCCGAAAAGAAAGCGTCGGAATTGGGGATCAGCAACAAAGTGAAAAGAACGATCGAAGGATACGCCTACGGGGTGATTCTCTACGAGATTCCTACCCGGGCGAACACGAAAGATCTGTTCGAAGGCGTAAATATCGCGAAAAACTCCCGCGCCGATGTAGTAATCGGGGTAGGCGGCGAGAATGTGCTTGCTGTCGCGAAGGCTATCGCGCAGTTCAGTACCCAGGAACTGGTACAGGAAGAGTATAAGAGCCACCGGCGGTTCGGTGTCAAGAAGGTCAGGTATATCGAAGTGCCGTACCTTCAGACCGTATCATGGGGAATCATGCCTGTGACATATATTATCGACGAGACCGACAATATCAAGAAACCCTACATTGATAAGGACTCCCGCGCGCAGGCGATTATAATCGACCCCGGGCTGACCGAAGAAGTATCGACCGAGGAAGTGATTTATTCCGCAATGGAAGGCTTGGCCTATGCGTTCGATGCGTATATCTCGAAGAAGGCCTCGCCCCTGTCCGATGCGTTCAGCCTGAAGGCGATAGAATTCCTGAGCATCAACCTCAAACGTCTGGCGCTGGAACCGGCGAATATCAAGATCAAAGGGAACCTGAGTATGGGAGCGCTTCTGGCGTCTCTCGCGATTTATACTTCCTCGCTGGGAACAACTGCGGCGTGCTCGATGGGACTGGACGCGATATGCAATTTTGCCCAGCCGTTGGGGGCGACCCTGATGCTCCCGCATGTGATGGAATTCAACCTGACGGCGGCGGCGAACAAATTTATCCAGATCGGTCTCGCGCTCGGTGAAAAAGTCGCGGATATTACGGTTATTGAGGCCGCGATCAAGTCCATCGAATCGATCCGGAGAATGATGATCGACCTGAAGATCCCGTCCCGATTGTCGGAGCATTCGATCAATCAGGGCTTGCTGGATCAGGTATCCAAGGTCGCCGCGCAGTACGATTTTCTGACCTATCTCGCGCGGCCTGCCGGACGAAACGAGCTGAATGAAATCCTAGAAGCGGCGATGTAATCCGCCGATTTGGTTGTGTTTATCGAAAAAAGGGGTTAGAATATAAATAGTGTGATTTAAGGAGAAATCCGATGCCCTCCGTCGACCCTGCCGGGCTTCAGGCTATACTTGAAATCAACCGTAAGATTAACTCTATCAACGATCTTCGATCCGTATTGCTCGATATATCGAATTCGGCGGCGCAGCTTATCGACGCCGAAGGCGCGTCTATTCTATTAGTCGATAAAGAGACCGGCAACCTCCATTTCGAGGTGGCGTTCAGCGAGAATGCCGAGGCGTTATACGATGTCGTAGTCCCGAAGAACAAGGGTATCGCCGGATCGGTCGCGCAGACCGGCGAGGCGATTATCGTAAACGATACCCAGAACGACCAGCGGTTCTACCGCGGGGTCGATAACGAGACCCAGATTGTGACGCGCAGCCTGATCGCCGTACCTCTGGTTCGCCACGAGGAAGTGATCGGCGTGATGGAAGTCATCAACTCCAATAAGCCCGTGGGGTTTACCAACGACGACCGAGACCTTCTGAACGAATTCGGCGTACAAGCCGGTATCGCAATATCCAACGCCCTGCTCTATAAGGGAATTCAGGAAAAGGCGGACGAACTCGAGTACCTTTTCGAAATCAGCAACCTCACGAACCAGACATACGAACGGAAAGACCTGTTCGCGAAGATTATTGAACTGCTCTCAAGCGCGTTCGATTCGGGGCGGGTGAGTATCATGCTGGTCGACGAACAGACCGGTAAGCTATATGTCGAGAGCGCGATCGGTATCGACGAGAACCTGATGTCGAAAATTAATGTCGACCTGAATACCGACCGTATTTCGTCGATGGCGGTGAGTATGGGAAAGATCATATTCTCCAACGATATCGAGCGTTCGGGGTACGGCCGCAATAAGAAACTGCGTTACGATAATCCCGCATTCATATCGGTGCCTATCAAGACGAAAAATATCCCGATCGGCGTCATCAATATCTCCGAACCGAAGAAAGGGATTCGTTATACCGGATCGATGATAAAAACGTTACAGACTATCGCGAACCAGGTCGGGAGCGCGTACGAGAGCAATAAGAATTATATCGAGCGGATCGAGCATGAAAAGCTCACAAAGGAACTCGATATCATGCGGATGCTCCAGAATTCTCTGCTCATGTCGAATTTCAAGGCTTATAAAAATATTTCCATATACGCGCGGATGAAATCCGCCGAGATAGTGGGAGGCGACTTCTACGACTTCTACGAACTTCCGCCGAATAAGCTGGGATTTGTAATCGGCGACGTGTCCGGCAAAGGACTTCCCGCATCGCTTTTTATGGCGATATCCCGCAGTGTCATCAAGGCGTATTCCTATTATACGCAGGACCCCCACGAGCTTCTCGAGTACGCGAACAATATGCTGGTCGAGGATTCCCATGTCGGGATGTTCGCCACCCTGTTCTACGGGATAATCGATATGGACACGATGGAAATGATCTATTCCAACGCGGGGCATAATCAGCAGTACCTGTACCGTCCCGGCGAGAACCAGTTCATCCTGCTGGGGACACGGGGCATCCCTTTGGGGATTTCCATGTCCGAGTCGTACGAGACCCGGAAGATACAGTTGAAATCGGGCGACGTCATGTTCACGTTTACCGACGGCGTAACCGAGGCTGTGAACGACGCCGGGCAGGAATTCGAGCTCGACCGCCTGAAACATGTCGTCAAGCAGTATGCGTCCACAAACTCCGCCACCCTCGTCAATTCCATTATCCGTTCGGTCGACGAATGGGCGAACGGTGTCGCGCAGTGGGACGATATGACCGTATTATCCATCCGTATCGCGTAGCAACGCAATACCTGCACGAAAAGTAACATATTTTCCTATCCTGCTGAACTTGCAAAAAAAACCTTGTACCGTTATCATTTTCCCTGAATGAGGTGCGGTATGTTCGATACTATGAACCGTCTCGGCGCGGACGGGATACCCTTCCTGTTTATCGTCGACTTCGACTGTCTGAGACCCATAGTCATCCCGCTCGATGATGTCGACCCCGGTAGGATCCTTTATTCCGTGAACGGACGGTGCAATTATAAACCGGAATTATCCGGCGAACCCCCCGCGTATGCTTTCAGCAGACGTCCCGTGAGCTATGAGCGTTACCGCGCGGCGTTCGATATGGTACAGAGCGAGATGCGCGCGGGGAATACGTTCCTGCTGAATCTGACGTTCCCCACCGAAGTCGAAACAAACCTCACTCTCGCGGAAATATTCCGCCACGCGAAAGCGCCGTACAGGCTTCTCTTTGATGACCGTTTCACCGTATTCTCGCCCGAATGTTTCGTACGGATAGAGAATGGGATTATCCGGTCTTTCCCGATGAAGGGCACGATC
Organism: Brevinematales bacterium; assembly: GCA_020059465.1. Classification (GTDB taxonomy): domain Bacteria; phylum Spirochaetota; class Brevinematia; order Brevinematales; family GWF1-51-8; genus GWF1-51-8. Next base: position 59,032 of record JAGVBZ010000003.1, on the reverse strand, counting down.
GACAGGAGTTTACCCGACGCGCGGAACACGATACTGAACGACGAGAAAGAGGCCGCAGAGCATATTACGATAGTCGACCTGATCCGGAACGACCTGAGCCGGGTCGCGTCGGATGTCCGTGTCGAACGGTACCGTTATATCGGCGAGGTGCACGCCGGGGATAAGGTCATACTCCAGGTGAGCACCGAGATCGCCGGGACGCTGGGCGGCGGTTATTGCAGACGAATCGGCGATATCCTCCGTGCACTGCTGCCCGCCGGGTCGGTGACCGGCGCGCCGAAGCCGAAAACTGTGGAGATCATTAAGCGCGCGGAGGGATACGAACGCGGGTATTACACGGGTGTGTTCGGGATATTCGACGGCAGGAACCTCGACAGCGCGGTAATGATCCGGTTTATCGAACGGGACGGGGACAAAATGATATTTAAAAGCGGCGGGGGCGTAACGATCTACAGTTTACCCGAAGCGGAATACAGAGAAATGACGGAGAAGGTCTATGTGCCGTTTAGTGGAATCGGTTCGGTTGTCCAACGGAGCAGTGCTGAACGGGGAATATCATCTTGATCGGATGAACCGTTCGAGACGCGAACTGTTCGGCGCGCGGGGAGATATCGACCCGCTCGGTACGCTCGATATCCCGGAGGAATACCGCGCGGGTATTGTGAAATGCCGCCTGCTGTACCGTTCGGAAATCGAGGCGGTGGAATTCCATCACTACCGGATGAAGCCCTCGAACTCCGTACGGCTGGTTTTCGACGATAATGTCGATTATACCTATAAATACGAAGACCGCGCGCATCTCGACCGTCTGTTTGCGGTCAGGGGGGACTGCGACGAGATTATTATCGTCCGCGGCGGATTCCTGACCGACGCGTCGTCGGCGAATATAGTTCTCGACGACGGGAAGCGCCTGATAACCCCGGATACTCCGCTGTTACGCGGGACTATGCGCGCGCGGCTGCTCGATAAAGGTATTATCGCCGAGGGCAGGATTACCCCGGACGATCTCGGTTTGTTTGTTCGGGTGCATTTTATCAATGCGTTCGCGGAAATCGGCGATAGGACGGTTACAGTAAATAGAATAGTGCTGGTTTAATCGGATTCAGCGACAGATTCCTTTTGACTTTTCAGTCGTATCCGTTATACTAAATAAATAAAGAAATTCGGGGAAAAATGCTGGATTTTAGCGGATTAAAACGCGCAATAGATTCGATTGAAGGGCCTGCCGGGAAAGTTACCGATGATAAGTTTATGAGCGGAATGGATGAAATTACGCGAAAGGGCCTTCGCTCGGGGGTAATCCAGAATTTCGAGTTCACCTATGAACTGTGCTGGAAGATGATGAGACGATGGTTGGAAAAGAATATAGGCAGGGCTTATATCGAAGGCATCAGCCGCCGTGAATTGTTTCGTTTTGCGAGGGAATCCCAATTAATAGAGAGTATCGAAAACTGGATGATCTATCATGAGGCGCGAAACAGCATCAGTCATACCTATAACGAAGAAATGGCGAACGAAGTATATCATATCGCGCTGGATTTTATTATCGATGCGAGAAAGTTTTATTCAACGATTGAGGCGAAAAATGATTGATATTTCTGAGACCGCTATCGAAAAAGTCCGTGAGATTCTGCAAAAGTATATTCCGAATAGCGAAATACGCGCCTTTGGATCGAGGATATCGGGAATGCGAAGGATTATTCCGATTTAGACCTGGTTATAATGGGCGACAAAGGTATCGATTTCAGGGTTTATACATTATTAAAGGAAGAATTCGAGGAATCGGATTTGCCCTTCCGGGTGGATATAGTAGAGTATTCTAAGGCGTCGCCTGAATTTAAAAAAATAATTTCTGAAAAGAATGAATTAGTTCTAAAAGTAGATTAATTCTTCAGGTTTTCGAGAGTGATATAGATATCGATGCGGCGGTTGTACATACGCCCTTCCGCGGTATCGTTGGGGAAAAGATTTTCGTATTCCGCTTTTCCCTCGGCGTACATCAGGGATGGATCAAGCCCGAAATCGATGAAGTAACTGACTACCGAGCACGCCCGCGCGGTGGAAAGCTCCCAGTTGCTGGGAAATTTTGCGTAGAGCGTGGATTCGGGCGGGATAGTCGTATTATCGGTATGCCCGATCACTTCGATTTTAAACCCCTTCTCGGTTATTTCCTTAATCATTTCGGCGATTTTTCGCAGGATTTCGCGCCCCTCGTCGTAGTCGATCGCGGCGCTTCCCGGCCCGAACAGGACGTCGCTCGATATGGAAAGCTTCAGTCCCTTCTTTGTCTCCACTATCGTTACTTTCTTATCCTTCATCTCGGGTTTCAGAAGCATGTTTATTTCTTTAACCGCTTTGGCGAGTTTATCAGCCTTATCCCGGGAAGGTAATGATTCTATTGAAAAGCCCATCTCCGGGATTGTTCCGGGCGCGAGAGTGGAGCCTCCCTCGAGGAAACCCATCTGGCCTTCAAACGCGGATAGAATAAGGCGAAGCTCGCGCCCCTCGATCTCAGCCGAGGTGAGCATCGCGATAAAAAATGTTAATAGAAGACTGTTCATGTCTCCGAAGGTGGTCATCCATGCCGGAGTACTCGCGCCCGGCACCGGACATTTTTTATTCCTGTCGGCCATTCCTTCCTCTTACTCTTCCGTAATATATATATCGACCCTGCGGTTATACGCCCGGCCTTCGGGTGTATCGTTGGGGGTTAACGGTTCCTGTTCGCCGCGCCCTACCGCAGTTACCAGCATCGGGTTAACTCCCGCGAACTGAAATATTTTTACCACAGTACACGCCCGGGCGGTGGACAGTTCCCATGCGCTGGCGTATTTGGCAGGTATAGACGCATCGGCGGGAACTGCTTTATTATCAGTATGCCCGACGACTTCAACTTTAAAACCCTGCGCGGGAAGTTTTGTCAGCGCAAGCCCTAACTGGGCGAGGATCTTTTTTCCCTCGTCGTACTCTATTTCCGCGCTCCCCGGCTTAAAGTAAACATCTCCGACCAGCGTGATTTTATATCCGTTAACTACTTTCTCAAGACGTACCTTTTTCGACTTAATCTCCGGTTCGAGGATCTCGGCGATCTGCTTGATCGCTTTGGAAAGCTGACTTCCGACATCGGGCGAAGGGAGGTTTTCGATATTCTGTCCCATTTCCGCAAGGTCTCCCTGCGAGAGCGTCATACCGCCGTCCATCATCCCGAACGTCCCTTCGAACGCGGAAAGGATCAGGCGTAATTGCCGCCCGTCGATCTCGGCGGTAGTAAGCATAGCGATAAAGAATGTCAAGAGGAGGCTATTCATGTCCCCGAATGTGGTCATCCATGCCGGAGTACTTGCTCCGGGGACGGGACATTTTTTCGCTCTTCCTTCATCAGTCATTGTTTAATCCTTGACTTGCTGTGTTCTCTGCGATACCGCCATGAACGAATTCAGCTTTTCACGAAGGATCGCCGGGTTGTCGCCGGCCTGAATGGAAAGAACCCCTTCGACTATTATTTCCTTCATCAGCACATCCATCCCGTTATAGTACTGGAGTTTGTAGGAGATCGGTATGGCGAACAGGTTGGCGGCGATAGCTCCGTACAATGTCGTGATGAGGGCGATACCCATGTTTTTACCGATGGACGCCTTATCGTCGAGATTACGCAGCATGGCGATCAGTCCGATTAGTGTACCGATCATTCCGAACGCGGGGAGCATATAACCCCAGTCGTCGAAGATTTTCTTTCCTTCCGCGTGTCTCCCTTCCATCTGGTCTATCTCATTATACATGATACGTTTTACGATTTCCGGATCGGTACCGTCAACAACAAGCTGAATTGCGCGGCGAAGGAAGATATCCGGGATTTCCTCAACGTCTTCTTCGAGGGACAGTACGCCTTCTTTACGGGCTTTTTCCGCGAATGTGACCAAGGTCTCGATGGTCGCCGACGGGTCTACGGTTTTTTCTTTAAACACCATCTGGAATAACTTCGTCATATTTCCGATATGCTTCCACGGCGTACTGACTAAGAGCGAACCGATAGATCCCCCGAATGTGATGAATACGGATGAAATATCTCCGTATATTGTCAGATCGCCTGAACCGACCCACATTCCAGCTATGAGGAGTATCATACCCCCGATTGCACCGAATACTGTCCCTTTTTCCATATCCTATTCCTTCTTCGCGTTTTTTATCCCTTCCGCTATCGCTTGCGAAAAGTATTTCTGAACCTGAAGCTGAATCATTTCGACCTTCTCCTTGACTACTATCTTCCGCCCGGAATTGAACATAATGACCGTATCGGGCGTCTGCTCCATCATCTCTATCATAAAAGGGTTGATCGAGATATGAGTATCGTTTAAACGGGTTAGGTCGATCATTCGTGGCTCCTATAACATTACCAAAATCTCCGGCATCCCGCAAAAGCGGGACAAGCGCTCATGCTTCGGCAGGCTCAGCATGACAATTCGTCATTCCGAGCGTAGCCGAGGAATTATAATAACATTCCTCTTCCTATATCATTATCTCTTCAAACTCAGTATCTCTCTCAGCATATCGTCGCTTGTTGTCACTACACGCGAGTTTGCCTGGAATCCGCGTTCGGTGACTATCATGTCTACGAATGTTTCGGACAAATCGACGTTACTCATTTCGAGCGCGCCGGCGATCATGATACCGCGGTCCATAGTGCCCGCCTGTCCGGCGTTCGCGTATCCGGAGTTATTGGTCTCGACGAACATGTTATTGCCGGCTTTTTCGAGACCCATCGGGTTGACAAATGTTGCGACCGCAATCTTACCGAGTTCCTTATTTACACCGTTATCGTACACCCCGGTAATCGTACCGGAATCATCGATCTTAAAGGCGCTCAGGTATCCCATCGTGTTACCGTTCTGGTAATACGCTCTTGTGGATGATTTAGCGCTGAACTGTGTGATCGAATCGGCCACCTGTCCGGAAGTACCCAGAAGCATGTTGTAAGAGTGCTGGGTGCCGTCGGGTAAATTATAGGTGATATTGACATTCAGTTCGCCCTCCGCATCGGTCTGCGGATTAGCGCCTGCCGCTTCGATTACGGACTGGATCGTTCCGTTGGTATTGAACTGGATATTGAACGTATTATTGGTGTCGATCTTCGGCGCGCCGATACTTACTTTGATATCCTGTTCGGCGATCCCGGCAATTTTGACAGCGGCCTGCCACTGATTGAGATCGGTTTTATGGAACGTGACCACCATCTGCTTGGAATTGCCGTAACGGTCGTAGATGTCGATCGGGGCGTCCCATGTCTGGGTCAGCATTTCACTCGGTGTGGCGTTCTCCGCGAGAACCGGGATATTTGCGTTCAGGTTGGACATGAACTTGACTATCTGAGTCTCCTTTGCCTCGAGCTTGCCCTGTATCGGGATGATTACATCTTCCATAGGACCGTTAGTGTTGGTATAGATTTCCCCGTTTTCGAGTTCCTGCGATTTCCACCCCTGCACCTTCAATCCGCTCGGGTTCACAAGTCCCCCGTCCTTATCGAGCAGGAAGTTTCCCGCGCGGGTGTAAAAGGTCAGGTCGCCTTTCTTCATCACGAAAAACCCTTCGCCCTGTATGGCAAGGTCCGTGTTTTTACCGGTAGTCTGAACACTGCCCTGACGCATCAGCGTATCGATACTGGCGATGCTCATCCCCAGCCCGACCTGTTTGGGGTTCAGACCCCCTCTATCGTCGGTTGGTTTCGCAGCTCCGGTAATGGTTTGCGACAGGATATCCTGGAAGGTTACGCGTCCGGTTTTAAAACCAGCGGTATTGACGTTCGCTACGTTGTTGCCCAATACGTCCATCTTAGTCTGATGGTTCTGTAAACCGGAAACAGCGGAATACAATGATCTCATCATAGTCTCATCTCCTGTTAATTATTGCTGGTCGCCGGGCTGATTTTCCAACCCCGCGCCGCTCTGCGAATTCCCCTCCGATACTAGACTATCGCCCTGTATCTTTTCATTTATGATAACCGGTTGAGCCGGTTTCTGGTCTGCCGCTAACGGAGCCTCGCCGGGCATACGTACTTCGGTGACCTGTTCCATCGTAACCTGATTTCCGCCGACATTGAGATAGGTCTGTCCGGCTTTAACTTTTATACTGTCAACAGTACCGGTCTGGAGCGCACCCAATGTGTCGATCCACGAAATTTCTTTATTGACTAACGCGACCGCTTTGGTGAACGTAAAGCCCTCTGTGAATTTGACCATGTTCTCGGTCAGGCGGTTCATCTGCTTGAGCGATGTGAACTGCGTCATCTGCCCGATAAACTGCTTATCGTCCATAGGCTTGGTCGGGTCCTGTGTTTTTAGCTGAGTTATCAGAATCTTCAGGAAGTCCGCTTCACCCAGTTCGGATTTACTCACAATTTCTTGGGTCGCTTTAAGCTTGGTGTTGAAATCGTTGACTTTCTGATTCACCTGATTCAGTTCCGCTTTGCTCATCTCGATGCTTATTGACATGGATTCCTCCTATTCTATGCTATTAAATTGAGGCTCGATTCATAGAGCGACAAAGGCTCGAACAATAAATCGGCCGCCGCCTCCGCGATCAGTTCGCCGTCCGCGTTGTATTGGGGCTGAGCCTGTTCGGGGTTTCCGCCGTCTCCCTGCTGGAGGCTGACGTCGAGCGATCCCACATTCACCCCGGCTTCCTGCAGGTTGCGCTGGAGATTGCCGAGGTTCTGGTCGAACAGCATCTTCGCTTCCTGCGTGGATACTACTATTTTCCCGACCAGTTCGCCGTGCTCGAGCTCAAAACTCAGGCGCATCTTGCCGAGTTCGGGGGGCACGAGGTTCATTTTCATCTCGCTCCGCCCGTCCTGAAGCACAACCACCGCTTTTCCGACAACACCCTGCATGATGGATTCCATATTCGCCCGGGTGACCGGATTGGCGAAGGTGTTATACTGGCGGGCTACGGGGCCGGCTTCGATTTTCGGGTCGATTTTAACAACAGGGGTCTCCGCGCCGGTTTTCGCGGTCTGCGAGGCCGCGTCTTTTTCGGTACGGGTATGCGCGATCTTATTCGCGTCCGTATCCTTTACCGCAGGCTGGGATTTATCTTTAGGCATCAGTTCCTTAAAGTCCTTGGGTTTTGCGCCGTCCGCCTTTTCTACAGGCTGTGCATCGCGTTCGCGATTATCGACCACTTTCACCTTTTCCGGCCCCGGGTTGTTGGTGATTTTGTTTTCAGTGCCGATCTCGAGTTTAACGGGAGAGTTTTCAGAAGGGGTCTTCATACTCTGGGGCTGCAGTTTGGCGATCTCTTTTTCCATAGACGCGAGGGTCTGAACAAAGGTCTGGGCGTCCGGTTTCGATTCCAGCATATTATCGATCTGCTCGAGGAAGCTTTTCACCATATCAAGAATATTTGTTACCGGTTGCGCCTCGGAGTTCTGTGCGGCGGCAGGCATACTCTTTGCGTTCTGACGGGGACTCAGAGCCGCCATCAGCTGGTTGAGTACCGCATTGATTTTTTCCAGCACATCCGGCGGGATCGAGTTCGGATCGTCTTTCATAGCGGCGATCTTAGTCAGTAATTCCTCAGCCTTTCCGCGGAGCTCGGTTTTCTTCGCGGATTCGTTCTGCTTTTCGGCAGATTTCCCGTTCTTTTCGTTCTGCACTTTCTCGAGGACTTCGCCGAATTTGGGTTGGTCCTTTTCATCGGATTTGACGGGTTCGCGTCCGTTCCAGTTATCGGTCTTTTTTGTCTGACCCGCCTCATGGAACACAGGTTTCTCCGTTTGCTTGTTCTGAATGACTTGCGTATACAGGTCGAGTGCCATTTCGGCCTCCGAAAATGAAAGTTCTATATTCAATTTCGGAATTTTAGCGGAAATGATGAGAATAGGGGGGATGAATTTTGATCGGGGCGGGATTATTTTTTATCCGGGGATTTATCTTTCCTGAGAAGATGCGTATGATAGGCATGCTCCTCCATCAGCGCCTCCAGTTCTTCACGGAGACGGCGCGGGATATAGGTCGGGATTTCGAGGCGCGCGATCCATCCGTCACCCTCCGGGTCGACGTTCAGTATCTCCGGGAACGTCGTCAGGCGGCGGTTAATCTCGATCACCTTTCCCGTCAGCGGCGTGAGCACGTGGAATCGCGGGATAATCTGCGCGATGACCGTACAGAGCGTTCCGTCACGGTCGAGTTTCGCGCCGATATCGGGGAGTTCCACATAGCGCGTCTTTCCCATCATGCCCGAAATATATTTCGATATACCGAGAGTCGCGATATTTTGATCCATCCGCATCCATACGTGCGATTCGCTGTAAAGCGCGGTCATATTTTCTCCTTGCGAAATATTGTAACATGGAACCGGAAAATTTTAAAGAGCCGATCTGTTTGATAAAAAATATGAGAAATAGGACAGATAATCTGTATTTTTTGCTTTTGTATGTTTATAATACCTTACAGGCAAGGGGGAATGTTATGAAAAAAGCGATGGTTATTTTGTTTCTGTCGATCAGCGCGCCTCTGTTCGCGGAGTACTTCTATATTAAAGATTATCAGATTGATATTCAACTCCACCATGATACTTCGTTCGATGTCGAAGAAAGAATACTCGTGCATTTTACAAAGCCCCGTCACGGGATCTCGCGTTTCCTCCCTGTTTTAACATACGGGAAGTCACCTATATTTATCAGCGGACTGCATGCGGTAGACGATTGCTTCTTCGAGTTCACCGATCTCCTGATTAACGAAAGCAAGAAAGAAAAGGCAGGAATCGGTTGGATCAATATTCCCGAGGATTTCGCCGTAGCTTTCGGGAAACCCGTCAAGTACGCGGAAATGAATAAAACGCTGAGGATCGGGACTGTTTTTGCGGAGATCGACGGCGACCGTTTGTATACTATCCGCTATCGGGTATATGACGCCATCCTCGATATGACAAACAATTTCCTGTTCAGTTGGAATGTAATCGGCAATCAATGGGACAACGAAATAAAAAAAGTGTCGTATAAAATCACCCTCCCGTCGGAAATCAAGCTGTCCTCAATGGATATGCGGGTGTATACCGGGAATGCGGGCGACAAAGGCAAGAACGCGACCGTTGTCTGCGACGGGAAAATAGTGAGCGGGAAAGCCTTGTCTACCTTATATGACAATCAGGGCATGACGGTCACGATCACTTTTCCCGCTGGGTACTTCGTTCCTGTGCATTCAGGATTGTGGACGGAGATCGAGTCACTGGCAGTATCCATGATGGGCATAGCCCCGCGGTTCTATCAGTGGTTCATTATGCCCGGCGCGATTCTCCTGATCGTATTCCTCCTGTGGTGTTTTTTAGGACGCGACCGGATAGGCTCTCTTGCTACCCAATTCTTTCCTCCGAGGGGGTTGACCCCGGCGGAGGCGGGTATTCTTTATGACGATAAAATGGATCCGCACGATATCCTCTCATTGATCTATTTCTGGGCGGTAAAAAAATGCATCCGTATCGAGAAAGATAAGGACGGGTTCGCCCTGCGGAAACTCCAGGATTTGAAGGACGCCCGAAAATATGAAAAAACTCTCTTTACGGGGATTTTCTACGCTAAGAAATATGTCAAGGTGGAAGAACTTGGTAAAGAATTGAGCAGTGTGATGTATGACGTCAAGCAGGAATTGCAGGAAACGATAAAAAACGCGAAGTATTACACACCTGGGATGAACAAGCTGTCAAAGTTTCTCGGGGCAATGAGCCATGTGTTTTTCTGGTTCGGTTTGGTTTGGCTCATGTTTATGCTGAATTATTGCTTTATGGCGCGGTATGCAAGTATCATGTGGGAAGTAGCGATTCTGGGGGGTGTACTGTTTATTGGGGGTACAGTCCTCTTTATGTTCGGCGGTAATCATCCGGTATATAAAAAGATCTATTTCGTCATTCAGGTGATCATTTATTCGTTTCTATTTACCCTGATGTTTATGTTTCTGTATACACTCTTAGGGTCGTTCATCACATGGCCGATGATTCTCTCCTTTTTCCTGAATGCCGCCGTGTGCAGGGGGTTTAAGTTTATTATGCTCAGAAAGACAAGCCAGGGGATGAAAAAGTTCCGTGAGGTCAAGGGTTTCGCGGAATTCATCGAAAAAGCCGAGAAAGACCAGCTCAGGCAGCTTGTGGACGAACGGGTGGATTATTTCGAGATGACGCTTCCCTTCGCGGTGGCGTTCGGGATGGCCGGGGCGTGGATAAAAAAATTCAGCGGCATCCAGATTGCGATGCCGTCATGGATGTCCGGCAAAGGGGTTGGTAAGGATTACGATATCGATATGTTCCGGCGCGACATGGAAAGTTCGTGGTCGGCGTTCAGGGGTACTTATTCCGCGGGATGGGAACCCTCGGGAGGATCGTCGGGATCGTCCGGGAGTTTCGGAGGAAGCTCGGGCGGGAGTTCCGGCGGCGACTTCGGCGGAAGCTCCGGCGGCGGATTCGGGGGCGGCGGCGGCTCGAGCTGGTAGGCGCTGCGTACGCGAACTCCGATATCGAGCTGATTACCCGGAGATGAAAGTAGCCCGTGATGATGTCACCCTGAGCCTGTCGAAGGGGTTGAGTGAACTGCGTACATTTAACCCATTACTGGGGCATACGATGAATCCCCACGGGCTATGTAGATATGGAGGCTTTCAGTCTGATATCGGGATAAGCGGGTACTGCGGAGTACTGTACAGCGGCTTGTCATCTTTCATCACGGGTTATCTGCCGGTAATAAGTATTTGGCTGATATCGGGATAAGCGGGTACTGCGGAGTACTGTACAACGGTTTGTCATCTTTCATCACGGGCTATGTAGATATGGCGGCTTTCAGTCTGATATCGGGATAAGCGGGTACCGCGTACCCTTGCCAAATTCATGATTTTCTATTATATTATTGCGGTCAAAAAAGTATGGAGTTATTATCTATCCATAGCTTTTTCAGTCCACGATACTTTTCACTTTTAACTTTTCAGTTGTTACCGACACAGGAGGACATTATGCCGGTTCGCTTCTATAATTCGATGACACGCACGGTTGAAGAATTCACCCCCGTCCAGAAGGGGACTGCGGCCATGTACACCTGCGGGCCGACGGTCTATAACTTTCTGCATATCGGAAATCTGCGGACATTCCTGTTCGAGGATCTGCTTCATAGATGGCTTCGCTATAGGGGATATAATGTCCGGCAGGTGATGAACCTCACCGATATCGACGATAAGACGATCCGGGATTCCCGCGCTCAGGGAATGCCCCTGTCGGAGTTCACCGAAATCTACAAAAAGGCGTTCTTCGAGGATCTGAAGGCGCTGAATGTCGCGCCCGCCGAGGTCTACCCGTCGGCAACCGGCCACATTCCTGAAATGATCGGGATTATCCGGACGCTGATAGAGAAGGGATATGCGTACAGTACCGACGACGGGGTCTATTTTAAGATATCGGCGTTCGACGGATACGGGAAGCTCGCGCACCTCGATAAGGACTCGCTCCGCGCCGGGGCGAGCGGGCGTGTCGCCAACGACGAGTACGAAAAGGAAACCGTGTCCGATTTCGCGCTCTGGAAGAAATGGTCGCCGTCCGACGGGGATGTCAAATGGCAGTCGCCGTGGGGAGAAGGCCGTCCGGGATGGCATATCGAATGCTCCGCGATGAGCATGAAGTACCTCGGCGAAACACTGGATATTCACTCCGGCGGTATCGATAATATGTTTCCGCATCACGAGAACGAGATCGCGCAGAGCGAGGCCGCGACCGGAAAGCAGTTTGCCCGCTACTGGCTCCACTCGGCGCACCTGATCGTCGAGGGCGAGAAAATGGCGAAATCGAAAGGGAATTTCTTTACCCTGCGCGACCTTCTTGCGAAGGGCTACTCCGCCCGTTCGATACGTTACCTGCTCTATACCACTCATTACCGCAAGCCCCTGAATTTTACGTTCGACGGCATAAAGGGGGCGGACGCCGCGCTGAAGCGGATAGACGACTTTCTGTTTACGCTCGGAAATATCAAAAGCGAGGGAGCGGAGGACGCTGAATTTGTCCGGATGCTGACAACGCAGACGGAGAAATTCGAGGCGGCATTGGACGAAGACCTGAATATCGCGGAGGGTATGGGCGCGCTGTTCGAGCTGATTCGCGCGGTCAACGAGGGGATGGAAAGGGTCACTAAGGGTTTTGCGGATCGGGTGCTGAAATTTTTCGGGAAGGCGGATTCTGTTCTGGGATTCCTGAATTTTGGGAAAGCGGACGATCTGACGGATGAGGAACATAAGATGATATCGGAGCGCTCGGATGCGAAGAAGGGGAAGGATTTCGCGCGCGCCGACGAGTTACGCAAGGTATTATTGGATAGAGGGATAGAGGTACGGGATACTCCCGACGGGACGGTTTGGAAACGAATATAAATAGTAGGATACAAGAATAAAAAATTTATAAAAAACTTGTAAATTTATTTTTATATAGTATACTATTTCTTATAACCATAGGAGGTTATTCTATGAAAAGAGTTTTATTGATGATGAGTGTGTTGTTAATTACCACGTCTTTCGGTTTCAGTATATCCGCGAAGGATGTTGGTAAGGCGTTAAAGGGGTGGAAGGACAAGAACTACAAGTTCCAGAAAGAGACTGAAAAAGATGCCGGGTGGAAAGTTACTTATACTTACAACGGTACCGATTACACAATCTTTTTCCTGATTGCGGACGATGTAGTGAATTCCGCAGACAAGAACGTAGTAATTTACTGCGACGTTATCTCCGATTCTTCCCAGCCCAGCGAAGATACCCTTCTTCAGCTTTTAAAGCTGAATATCGAAGACGGTGAATGGGGTTTCTTCTCGCTGTATAATAGCGAAGAGGACGATACTTGGTATATCCAGTATAATATCAAGTTCCGCCTCGATGCGTTGGATGAAAAAGCAATAAAATCCGCTATCGATTATATTGCCGGAGCGGCGGACTATTACAAGGGATCATTGGGCGGAAACTAGTATAACATGATTAACGAATAAGCTGCCGGGAGAAATTCCGGCAGCTTTTTTTTGCACATCGGGGAATATCGAGCCTACGGTTAGGGATCTTTACGGGAAAAATAATCTCTGTTATAACTTAATTTTTCTAAAATAAACTTGAAAAATTCACTCGATACGATATACTATATTTATATAACAAAACTTAAAATTAATCTCATGAGGAGGATTTTATGAAACGGTTATTTATGATTGTGTGTGCGGTGCTCTTTGCTGCTTCGATCGGCTTCAGTATGTCCGCTAAAGATGTGGGCAAGACCCTGAAGGGGTTGAAGTTTAATAACTACTCGTACGATAAGGAAACCGATAAGGATTCCGGATGGAGAGTTACTTATAATTATGGAGACGAAGACTACACGATCTTTCTCCTGATTGCGGACGATGTGGTGAATGCTAAAGATAAGAATGTGGTGATGTACTGCGATGTTATCGCTGAATCATCCCAGCCTGACGAGGAAATCTTACTTAAACTTCTTAAGCTGAATATTGAAGACGGTGAATGGGGTTTCTTCTCGCTGTATAATAGCGAAGAGGACGACACATGGTATATCCAGTATAATATTAAGTTCCGTTTGGATGCGCTGGATAAGAAGGCGCTACAGAACGCGATTCAGTATATCGCGGAAGCCTGCGCTTATTATAAAGGCAGTATCGGCGGAAAATAAGCGATTATTCAATTTCAGTGCCGGGGGTGACTCCGGCACTTTTTTTCCGGGGTTGGGGTGTGTAAAAATCGCCGGGAAGGTTGTATGAAAGGGGTTAGAAAGCATAAGCTTAATACCGGTTATATCAACGATGATTCGTTACCCAATATAGATAACGAAGCTTTGTCTATTATTGAAGACCTTTTTAAATTGGATAAGCCTCCCGAAGCGCAGATAGATTATTTCGCCGACGACCTGGTTTGGGCCGACGACGATGATGATATTGACGATTTTTTCTAAGCCGCGCCGATCCGGTATAATTCCGGTTGCCTCATACTAAATCAGCCCTTCTATCTCAAATTATTCGCAAATCTTCCGAAATACATATGGACGCTTTTATATTTCAGCGTCTGATGGGTGTATTTCATCTGGAAAACTGGCAAATAGATGAAATTCTTACTTACCCTGCGATTGTCAGACTTATTCGAAGAACGGAGGAGAATTATGGCAAAAATGGTCGGTATTGATCTCGGGACTACCTTTTCCGCTATCGCTTATTTAGACGAGAGCGGTAGACCCGGAATGATCGAATTCGACAACGGGAAAAAAACTCTTCCCTCGATAGTCGCGTACGACGGTGAAGAGATCGTTGTGGGCGAATCCGCTCAGCGAAACGAATTCGCATCGACTGCGATACGCCGGATTAAGAGAAAAATGGGAACCGAACACTCCGCCGAACTGAACGGCAGGAAGTATACCCCGGAAGAAATCTCCGCGTTTATTCTCAAAGAGATAAAAAATCGCGCCGAGGAAGCGCTCGGCGATAAAATCAAAGATGTCGTGATTACCGTACCTGCATACTTCAACGACAACCAGCGTCAGGCGACCAAAAATGCAGGCAAGATCGCCGGATTGAATGTCCTGCGTATCATCAACGAGCCGACCGCCGCGTCGCTCGCGTACGGGATCAGCGAGAACGACGACTTGAATATCGTGGTGTACGATCTGGGCGGCGGTACGTTCGATATATCCGTGCTGAATGTTGCCGACGGGATATTCGAGGTGATTTCCACAGCGGGCGATAACGAACTCGGCGGGGAGGATTTCACCCGCAGGATTCAGGATGTCATAGTCAAGAAGTTTAAGGATGAGACGGGAATCGATCTGACGACCGACCCCCTTGCGATGTCGAAGCTTTATGACGCGGTCGAGTCCGCGAAAATCGAACTCTCCGCAAAAGAATCTGCACGTGTGAAGGTGCCGTTCATCACCGCCGACGAGAAAGGGACGCATGACGTCGATTTTGAGCTACGACGCGACGAATTTGAGAAACTGATCAGCGATTATATAGAAAGGACAATTACGCTTACTAAGCAGGCGGTGTCCGACGGAAAGCTCGAACTTTCTGAAATCGATAAAGTGATATTAGTAGGCGGTTCGTCGCGTATTCCTATGGTACGGCGCTCGGTGAACGAGTTGTTCGGTAAGACTCCTGAGTGCAGTCTCAATCCCGAGGAAGTGGTCGCCAGAGGCGCGGCTATACAGTCGGGAATCGTACAGGGCGACCTTTCGGGAATCGTGCTGGTCGATGTCACGCCGATATCGCTGGGTATCGAGGTGGAGAACGGATACTTTGTGCCGATTATCGAACGTAATACGCCTATCCCGACATCCGCGAAACGGATATTTACCACAGTTGTGGATAACCAGAAGAGTGTCGATATATCCATCTTTCAGGGCGAAAGTATGTATGTATCGAATAATATCACCCTCGGTAAATTCCGTCTGGAGGGTATCCGTCAGACGCGGAAGGGCGATCCTCGCATCGAGGTGACATTCGAACTCGATGTGAACGGTATTCTCAACGTGCGCGCGATGGATCTTGACTCGGAGTCCGCGCAGGGTATCACGATTGTCAACGATACAAGGATGACCGAGGATCAGCTTCAGAAAATGAAGGAAAATCATCAGAAAAACTTCGGGCCGGAAATTAAAAAACGTAAACACCTGACGAATGTACTGAAAATGAAGACCAAAGCGGAGTCGATTGCCGTAAAAATCGAAAATGCGATTCCGCCTGCATACCGCGACCATCTTATCCGTGAGGAAGTCGCCGAGATTTTACGCACTGTCGAAGAAGCGGTGATCGAGATAGATGTTAAAAAAATGGAAAGCGCGATCGGCGGTCTCGAATTCATATTCACCGAGTTGAAGGCGGGAAGTTACACGGATAGCGAGAAGATCGCGTGAAAACGTATTACGAAATCCTCGGGATTCCCCGCGACTCCGACCGGAGTACGGTCAAGAAGGCGTACCGGAAACTTGTCAAACTCTATCATCCCGATATCAATAAGGACGGCGAACGCGCGTTTGAGGAGATCACGCAGGCTTATAACACTCTGATCGACCCAGAGAAGCGCGCCGAATACGAGGAGAAGCTGAAGAACAGGGGAAAATCCCCCGAACGGAGTTCCAGACCCCGCTTCGGTTTCCGCGAATTCAAGGCATGGCTCTTCTCGCTGGGTTTCCTGAAATCCCTGTTCGGGCATAAAAAGGTTTCGAACCCCTATGCGGGTATAGATAAATCGGTCACATCGCTCGAAGTGAAGGACCTTCTGCAAAGAGTAATCTATTCCACCAATGTTTATGTTCAGATCAACGCGGTACGCGCGCTGTTCGCGAAGAAAAAGAAATACGCCGCGAACGACCTCCTGCGTATCCTGCATTCGAATATCGCCGAGGAAGTAAAGCTCGAAATCCTGCGCGGCATCCAGTACTTTCGTTCCGCGCGCGTGATGATCACACTCCGTGAAATCCTCAACCTTGAAAAAAGCCTTCGCGTCCGCACGGCGATCCAGTCCGTACTCCGCAATAGCTTCGCCACGGCGTAGCTGCCCCATTACCTTTTTGCGAACACGCTTCGGGATAAGGCTTTTTCCTCCGGCATCCCGTTTTTGCGGGACATTTCTCCCTGATAGCGAAGGTAGATAGGAAGGCAGGCAAGCTCATACTTTGGCAAGCTCATACTTCGGCAAGCTCATACTTCGGCAAGCTCAGTATGACAAGGGACGTCATCCCGAGCCTGTCGGGGGATTTCCCTTTTGTCTATCCCTTCCCGTCGCCGGCCTGTTTCGATGCGAAAATATACGCCGTAATAAACAGTACAATCAGACATCCTTGGAACACCCATGTCCCGGCGAGCGCACCCGAAGGAACGGCCCCCATGATGACTATCGCTGCCTCCGACGCGATCAATCCCGCGATTACTGGGAATGCGGTCAATAGAAGCAGCCCGCGCCGTTCAATAGGTTTCATCGCACCCCATCCGAGAAGAACTGTCCACCCGAGCATCATAGCGGCCGCGAGATAGAGCGAGAAACGGGTCTCCGGGGCGACCGGTGTCACTTTCAGCCCATAAGTCGAGAATAGGAACTCAGGGAACAGGAAAAGTACCGTAGTGAATGCGTCGAGGACGACGCCCAGCCAATATACACAAACGACGAAAATCCGAGTGTTTTTATTCATTATACCCTCCGATGTGAATCGCAATGCAGTATTATAAGCGAAGGCAAGCTTGTGTCAACAGATTATTCCCGTTTCCGCCATAGATAGACGATTACAAACACTGTTAGCCTGCTATCGGATTATTGAATTATTCGGGCCTGCAGATTATAATATGTTTTCGTTTGCCGAACCGGTTGAAAAATATTATATTATGATATGATAAATATTAAGGAGAAATCCATGCCCGATAAAGTCATCTTCGATACGGCGATCATAGGCGCGGGCCCTGCAGGGCTTTCCGCCGCGATATATACCTCAAGAGCGCTTCTGAAGACGGTTGTCATTGAAAAGGTGGGATCGGGCGGACAGGCCGCGCTGACCGACGAGATCGAGAACTATCCCGGCTTCCCGGAGGGCGTTAACGGGTACGAACTGACCCGGAAGATGGACGAGCAGGCGAAAAAATTCGGGGCATGGTTCGAGTACGGCGAGGTGAATTCTGTTTCGCAGGACGGCGAACTTTTTACAATCGACATATCGGATAAATCATATAAGGCGCGTACTATCATCATCACCACCGGGGTAAGCCCCAAACGGCTCGGACTGCCCGATGAGGAAAAATTCATCGGTAACGGTATTTCGTTCTGCGCGACATGCGACGCGGCGTTCTATCGGAACAAGGTAGCCGCGGTGATCGGCGGGGGAGACTCCGCGATAGTCGAGGCGGTATTTCTCACGAAGTTTGCCAGCAAGGTCTATGTGATCCATCGCCGCGACCAGCTAAGGGCGTCGAAAATAGTGCAGGAACGCGCCCTGAAGAACGAAAAGATCGAAGTCCTATGGGATACGGTGATCGATTCGCTTCATGGCGATAAGAAGCTCGACGCGCTGACCGTCAGGAACGTCAAGTCCGGGGCGCTTTCGGAACTCGCGGTGGACGGGATTTTCCTCTATATCGGGGGCGACCCGAATACGAAATATTTATCCGGCATCGGGGTGTCCCTTGACGATAAGGGTTTTATCGTGACCGACGGGGATATGAAAACGAATGTTCCGGGTGTGTTTGCGGCTGGAGACTGCCGCAGTAAGCCGTTCAGACAGGTGGTTACCGCGGCCGGAGACGGCGCCCTCGCGGCGTGGTCGGTGGAGAAGTACTTGGAAGAGCAGGAAAAATAGTAAAAAATAAAGCCGCGGAGATTATGTTCCGCGGCTGTTTATAGTCAATGGTTATTTCTTCATCTGGAACATCCCGCTGATCACGGGGTAGGCGACAGTCTTCGGTTTTGTTCCGGCCCAGATGCAGTGCAGGTACTGATCCCATCCCCCGATCAGTACTTTACCGAATGCAACCGCGGGATTATTTGCGAACACATAGCCCGTTTTATATCTCCACTTGAGCGAACCGTCCTTGATATCGACGCAGTACACATACGAGTCCGAGCTCCCGAAAAACGCGAGTCCGTCCGCAACAACCGGAGATGTTTCGATATTATCATCCGCCTCAAAATCCCAGATCTTCTTGCCGGTCTTCGCGTTCAGGCAGTAAAAATAATTATCCCAGCTTCCGAAATAGACCCTTCCGTCCGCTACAAAAGGGCTGGAGAAGATCACGTCGTCCGTCTGGAAATCCCATACCAGCTTACCGGACTTGGCGTCGATACAGTATAAAATCCCGGCATAATCGCCCGCGTAGACCTTACCGTCAGCCACACATGGACTGGAGAGCACATCGTCCGATGTACCGTACTTCCAGACCTGTTTGCCGTCTTTCGCGTTGAGACAGTATATATTATTATCGTCTGCGCCGAAATAGACTTTTCCGCCGGTTACGAACGGAGTGGAACTGATTGATTCGCCGGTGAGAGTTTTCCATATGATTTTACCGGTTTTTGCGTTCAGGCAGTAGAGGTATCCGTCCTTTCCGCCGATATAAAGATTCCCGTCGGCGATCACAGGGCTGCCGAAGAATGTGCCCTCGGTCAGGGTTTTCCATACCTTTTTACCGTCCTTGGCATTCAGGCAGTAGATATAAAAATCGTCGCTCGCGAAATATATTTTATTGTCCCAATGAACGGGGCTGGCCGCGATATCGCCGTCGCTCTCGAATTTCCATACTTCTTTCCCTCTATATATATCGAGGCAATAAAGGTAATCGTCACGGCTCCCGAATACAGCCCAGTTCCCCACGATGCATGGGGTCGAGAATACATAATCCCCGGTCTTGAACTTCCATATACCGTTGCCGGGCTGGGCATGAAGTGACAGCGCGAATAAGAGCATCATTCCCGTCATAATAAACTTTCTCATTACAGCCTCCTAATTTCACTATGAATATTATAACTATTACGTACAGGAAGGCAAGAAGATAACGTAAATAAGTAAAAAGCTGTGTAAGAAGGATCATACGAGGTTGGGAATCCTTAAAGTAATTTGATATAATTTATAAATGACGGTAGAATATTTCAATGCACTTACGGGAAAGACGATCTGCTTCAATAAACATCAGATAATCAGGTAAACACTATGGAATTGGATTACCCTCAACTCACGGATGAACAGTTTAAAAAGTTTTCCCGAATGCTGTTCGAATTGAGCGGGATTAAACTTCACGACCATAAAAAATATCTCCTGATCCACCGTTTATCAAAATATGTCGGCCCTTCGAAAAAGTATCCCGGTTTCGAGCAGTATTATCAGGCGTTACAGGACGACGAGAGCGGGAAAATGGTCTCGGATTTCCTCAACGTACTGACCACGAATTTTACCTTTTTCTTCAGGGAGCCGGTGCATTTCGAATTTCTAAGGGAGTATCTGGAAAAGGCGCGCGAGACGGAAGATTTTATCCGTATATGGAGCGCGGCATGCTCGTCGGGCGAGGAGCCTTATAGTATGGCGATAACCCTGAAGCAGGCGTTGAACGACCCGGCCGCATATGATACGAAGATACTGGCGACTGATATCTCGCAGAAGATGCTGCATCTGGCCGAAAACGGCGTATACCATTACACCAAGGTACGCGGGCATCTGGAAGACAAACTTCTCAAAGAATACTTTAAGTTTGACAAGGAGAATAACGACTTTATTGTCGAGCCGTCCATAAAAAACCTTGTCAGCTTCCGTTACCTGAATTTACTGGAAGCCTTCCCGTTTAAGAAGCTTTTTGACGTTGTCTTTTTAAGAAATGTCCTGATATATTTTGAAAATACGGAAAAAGAATATATAATTAATAAGATCGGTGATTATATCAAGCCGGGGGGGTATCTGATACTCGGTTTATCGGAAAGCTTGGTGGGATTGCAGCATCGTTTTAAGATCAACCGGAACTCGATCTATCAGAAAATATAAATTCCAACAAGGAATAAAGAATGGATACGGGCGATTTACCCCTTTATTTTTTAAATCCCGGCGAGTTAATATTCACTAAAAATCCGATACGGATTAAAACTGTTCTCGGATCCTGTGTCGCGGTTACGCTCTACGATAAAGTAAATAAATTCGGCGGAATGGTGCATTTTCTGCTTCCCGAATCATCCAACCGCAGTATCAGTACGAAATACGGCGATATTGCGATTCCCACCCTGCTGAATAAATTTATTAAGGAAGGGTCGAAGAAGCAGTTTCTTGAAGCGACTATTACAGGGGGAGCATTTATTATTTTCGACGAATCCGAGATATTTTTTATCGGGGACAGGAATATCGAAATTGCCCAGCAGCTTCTCCGGCAGAACGATATCAGGGTAGTGGCAACCAATACCGGCGGGGAACGCGGGCGGAGGGTGGTTTTTAACTCGTCTTCCAATCATCTCGATGTCGTCATGCTCGAAGGTATGCATCTGGAAGACCTGTACAGTAAATAACTCAATAAGGAACAATCATGGATTTAAAGAAATTTTTCGACAGTCTTTCTCCTATCGCGATGGGAAACCCGATCGGGTTGGAGGTGATATTCTGGAGGATGATAGCGGCGCTGGGATTCGCGCTGATTATCGGGGGTGTGTCGTATATCGCTTACAGCGGGCGCGAATTCGAGAAATCGAACCTCCATGCGCAGATCCTCGTGACACTGGTCGCCGCGATGGTCATCAACGTGATCGGGGACAGTTTCGCGCGCGCGGTGGGGCTTTTCGGCGCGATGAGCTTCATCCGTTTCCGTACAACCCTGCGGGATACCAAGGATACCGCGATCTTCTTTTTCTCGGTGGCTATCGGGATGTCGACCGGTCTTGGCTTCTTCGAGCTTTCCATGATTGCGATGCTGATTATCCTGCCCCTCTTATTTGCGTTGAAATATATCCCTGTGTTCAAGATGGAGATATCCGAAATAGAACTGGTCTGCTCGGATAACGACGCGATGAACGCTGTCCGGGAATACCTGAAAACCCTCAAAGTCAAGCTGACGCTCGCCGAGGTGAAGATCGGGAAACTTCAGCTTGTTTTCCATTATCCGTATTCCGCGGAAAAGGCGTATATTTTAGCCGAGCAGATTAAGAAAGACAATGCCGAGATTATCACGAATTATAACGTGAAAAAGATTCAGTAATTTTACGCCCTAAAATATAAAAATACCCCCGGCCATCAGACCGGGGGTTTTCCCTTATTAATTGGGTTTATGGTCAGAACACGACGGACAGCGAGAACGCATCCGTCTGCCCTTGGTAATTAAGCGGCGCGAACGAGTAATCCACGGTGAACGCCAGCGTGCTCGTCACCTCGAAATTCAGCCCCAGTCCGAAACTGAAGCCCTCGTAGTCCTTTCCGAGTATCTTATACCCTCCGCGCACAAAAATCGTATTCTTATAGGAGTATTCCGCGCCCGCCGCGAGCATCCATTCGTTATCGCTCGGTTTGCGTACTTCCATTGTCGCCTTCGCCATATGACGGTCGTTGTCGAACCCGATATAGGACACGCCGAATCCGAAGTACCACGGCGACTGGATCTGCCCGTTATCGGTAAATCCCTTCAGGCTGACCGCGAGGTTTTTCAACGCCGCGGAGAACGTTAAAGTATCGGAAATATTGGTTTCACTCTTGAATTGGCGGACGTCGAGGAGGTCGGTGAAATTCTTCACCCTCAGCGAATACGACACACCAACGTCGAACGCGAGGCTGTACGCGATATAATTCGCAAGCTGCGCCTGCGCGAACTTGACGGTGAATCCCATATCGAGATGCTGCTGATCGGCGAGGATATTATCGAACGGCGCGAAAAGGTTGTTCGCGTACGACAGCCCCACCAGGAAGTCGCCGGCGTTCATGATACCCTGCGATATCCCGTTGATTGAGGCGTCGAACCCGTCGATAGTAAAAAGCGCCGCAGTCAGTCCGATCACTCCCGCGCTGCGGTATTTCGACGGTATCGGCAGGGCGAAGTTGAACGCGTTATAGGTCGAGCCGAATAGCCATTGCATCCTCGACGCGCCGAAGCTGATGAGCTTGACCTGCGCCATCGACGCGGGGTTGACCGTGATGAAATTCACGTCGCCCTTGACTGTCAGCCCGCAGTTTGCCATTCCCAGCGCGCGCGGGACATAATTCTCTATCATAAACACCGGGATACTGGACATCCCATATTCCGCCCGGAGAAGCCCGGCGAATGATGCAATAAAAAGGGTAATAATAAATAATTTTTTCATTTTACGCCCCCTACCGGATTACGATGACTTTAACGACAATATTGAACTCGCTGCCCTCGATATGGATGAAGTACCACCCGCTCCCGACCGTATCGCCGGTATCGTTCAGTTTCCCGTCCCATACAAGATGGTCCCCGGCGTTATAGTACTTTTCCGGGATGACTGCGACCTTATCGCCCGCGAGAGTGTAGACCGATGCGGACGCGTTCCCGCTGCGGTTCATTTTCACGACAATCTGCGACGTGCCCTTCTGGGGATCGATGATGCTGGTCAGCGCGGACGCCTGTGCCACGGGCTGGAACAGCAGGGTATTGGTCACCGACGTCATATTTGTGCTCGTATCTACAGCGGTCACTATTAACGTGATGACGTCGCCGTAGTTGAAATCCCCTACAGGGTCGATGATGACGTTCTGCCCTTTCTGGGCGTTTGCGGACATACTGCTCCCCGAACCGTCATATCCCGCCGCGAACTGAGCATTCGACAGGATAACCTTCCCGTTCAGAAGTACGACGATCTTATTCGATTCCACGCCGTAGTTGTCCATCACCATGAACGAGAACGTGGACGCGATCGGAATATCGACCGAACCGCTTGCGGGCACAAAGTTCGCGATGACAGGCGGAGTGGTATCCGGCGGACGGACGGTGAAGTACCACGTGTTCGTGACCGCGTTGCCGGAGGCGCTGTCGTCCTCTATCGCCACACGGATTCCATAGGTGTTTGTATAATTAAATACGGAGACATAATCGACTGTGACATCGTACCCGTGATTGGCGTTCGATACGAATTTCCCGGCGGCCCCGTTGAACGGCGCGACAAATACTCCGTTCGTGACCGCGTCTATCCACATCCCGCCGATAAAGACATCGACGTTGATTTTTTCCCTGACCACCTGCGAGTTATCCGAGGTCTCGAAGTAAATATGGGTTTCCGGTTCGACATCGGCCGCACCGTATCCGGGATTCGCCTTCGATATGACCGGTTTGGTGGTGTCGCCGCTCTGGATGGTGAACGACCAATTATAAGAACCGGGATTTCCTTTAGTATCCTTCATGGACACATATACCCATACCGTATCACCGTAATGGAACGAGAACGACGGATCGACCAGCATGCTATACCCGTTGAAACCGTTGGGATTGTCGGAGACCGTGAATCCCGGCTGCTGCGAACCGTTGGTGTATGCGGTCATAGCGGGACTCGCGCCGCTGTTGGTTTTTATATAGATATAGATACTGCTCTTCGGGACGCCTACGTTATCCGCGATATCGAGCGTGATATTCGTATCGGAGGATTTCGGCGCGCCCGCGGTTGCCGGGGCGATATTGGTCAGGAACGGCGCGATATCGTCGGATTTTATCGTGAAGGAATAATTAGTATTCAGGGTGTTCCCGCGCGGGTCTTTCGCGATAACATTGACCGTATTCACGCTCTCGTATGTCCAATATCCCGTCTTATCGATAACAAGCGAGACCGCGCCCGCCGCGCCGCTCATCGACGAAAGAGTGTCGTTATAGGGCGCGTAGAACGACCCGTTGGATAGGGCGAGCGCCCCGTTGATTTTCACGATCACGCTGGAATTGACGACAGAACTGTCGTCCTGTACGTTAAGCGCCAGCATTTTAGTAATATCCACACCCGTCGCGCCGGACGCGGGGTTCAGCCCGCTGATAGTCGGTTTGACGTCGTCGGCCTTAATGCTGAAGCTGTAGGATGTCGATAACGGGTTGCCCTGACTGTCCTGCACGTTTACCTGCACCGACACGGTCTGGTCGTAATTAAAATCGGTGTCCGGATTAATCATCACGTGATATCCCCTCGTGTATGGGGTGATGCTTCCGCCGTAACCGGACTGGGAAACGCCCCCGATAATTGCGTTCTGGCCGTTGACCGTCACATTCAGGGTGGACGGGTTGATTCCGACGTTATCATACACATCGAAAAGGATGTTGACCGAACGGAGCTGGTTGACTGCCGCAGGGGCCGGCGAGCGGTTCGAAATGCCGGGGGCGATATCGTCCGCCTTCACGGTGAATCCCCAGTTTGTCGTCGTTGTATTGCCCTGATTGTCCTTGAACTGAGTCCAGACGTTGACGGCCTGGCTATAATTAAAGTCCGTATTCGGGTTGATCAGCACATTGTATCCGCTGCCGTTCACGGTGATACTCCCGCCGTAGCCGGCCTGAAGCACGCCGTTGACGATTGCGTTCGTCCCGCCGATCTTTGCCTGTATCTGCGCGAGCGCGACCTGTATGTTGTCGTCGAGCTGGAAGCTCACGTTCACACCCGGAAGCTGGTTGTTCGCGCCGATTGCCGGACTCCCGTTGACGAGAGTCGGTTTGATATCGTCGGGGGTTATCGTAAATGAGTAATTCGTTACCTTCGTGTTGCCCTTGTTATCCTTCGCGGTCAGGCTTACTGTAACGGTCTGCCCGAAGCTGAAATACGAGACCGGGACGATAGTGACATTATACCCGTTCCCGGTGGGGATAAGCTGGCTGGACGCGTTGGCCTTATAGTTATTCGACAGCACGACGGTACCGTTTACGGCCGCAAGTATGGAACTCAGCTTGACCTGATCGTCGTCGTTGACGTTGAAGAAGATTGTGGTACTGCGCGCTACGCCTGCCGCGCCGGGCAGGGGGTTGAGCGACGAGTAAGTCGGCGCGGTCGTGTCGGCCTTGACAAAGAAGTAGTATCCCGTCTGGAGGACGTTCGCCGCGGCGTCGCTGACTGTGACTTCGATATCCACTTTCTGCTCGTATACAAAGTCCTGATCGGGATTGATAGTGACCGTGTAGTCTTTCGATGAATTCGGTACGATCGATCCGGTAAAGCCCGGCTGGAATACGCCGGCTTTGATCGCGTCGCTCCCTTCTATAATAACATTAATATTCGTCGATGAGAAGTTGACGTTGTCGACCACGCGAAACGAGATGTTGACGTTCCGGTTCTGGTTATTGGTGAACTGCGCGGGCGAGAACTGCGAGAGCACGGGCTTGATATTGTCCGAGCGGATGATATAGGTAAAATTGGAGTTGAGGGTCGCCGCGGTAGTGCCGTCGGCGGAAGCGTTCGGGTCGAACGGTACCGAGTCGGAGAATCCGGCCTTGCTCATATCCGGGCGGTAGTACATGAACACCTTGACCGTACCCCCGGTCACGAGGCCGAGCGCAGATAACGGTATCTTTATCTCAGCCCAGTTGTTCGCGTACGTGGAGAGGTTCACATCCCCGGTAAGCCACGCGGTATTACTGTATGTCCCGCTTCCGGTGCGGGTGAGGTCTGCGGTAAACTGGGTCTTATTTGTATCCGAGAACATCAGCATCGTAGTGCCGTACCCGCTGAAGGTGTAGGAATAAAGGTTTCCTCCTTCGGGGGTCATATACGGACGTGTCGCCCAGTCCGATGCGCCGAAATCGCCGTTCCAGTAATGGATACGCGGAACTCCCGCCCATCCGGCGGGTTTGTAAAAATAGACCTTCATGTTATTGGATATTTTTGTCAGACGCTCGAAGTGGACGACCGATCCCGCGCCGACCCATGAGGAACCGTTCCAGTTCAGGAACTCGGATACCCCCTTGGTGAGCGAACTGTAACCCAATGCGCCGCCGAATTCCATCCGTTCGTCGTAGGGGGCTTCGGTCCACTGCCGGAGCAGAAAGTCGGGCTTGTTGGCGGAGCCGTAAGTAGTGCCGTTCTCCCATGGGTCGAACGGGCCGCCTGTTGTGCCGCCGGAATTGGTGATGAACCCGAAGATGATACGCGACGAAGCGTTGCCGCCGTTATTAAGCACATCGCCGTTATAGAAGTAACCGATGTATAAGTACTGCGGGTCGTCGGTGACATATACGTCCTGACAGGCGTTCTGCACATGGAACGCGGAATTTGCCGAGATAGTCAGAGCCCGGAAATTCGCGCTGGATGCGGTCGGAGTGCTCCCCCATCCGGTATCCTTAAACCCGTCGATGGACGGTGAGAAAAGGGGAACAGAACCCGCGGCGGGGAACGCCGCGAGCGGGGCGGATAAGAATAAAATAATGCCCCAGAACCATTTTTTCATAATATCCTCCGTAAATAAGCTGTAAGCGCTTACATTTTCGGCGAATATTATAAAAGAAATCTATAGAAAGTCAAATGTTGGATGAATATAAACAGTATTTTGCGGAGAAAGCGGGAGATATCAGGAAAAGAGTTTGAAAATTTACGCTCCGATGGCGAGTTCGGGGGATTTTATATTTTTTACCTGACGGGTAAAACGCCCCATGACCCATTCGTGCAGGAACGCGCAGGTATCGGCGGTGGGTGCGGGGGTGCTGGAGTTTAGTTCGGATACCCGCTGGAATACGCAGCGTTTCCCGAGGCAGTCGCGTTGGATAAGCGGACAGTGTTTCATAGAAGTCTCCTGATGGATAGTACTATAGAAATTATCGGAATTTTCACAGGATGGGTGAGAGGGCGAAGAGAGAATAATGACCGATAAATAAAGCCCCGTCATATCGACGGGGCCGGTTGTATACCTGAATTGTTACTTTTATTCGGTGCGAATGTACCGGGAAGTTACTTGAACTCGATCTCGATTTTGCCGTCGACCTTGAACGCCATATCTGTGCCGAGGTTGATAGTCGAATGGTTCATATTATACACAGGGGTAAGGGCGGTGCCGGGTATCAGGATCGCGCCGCTCAGGAAGAAATATACATTCTTATCAAGCTTGAAACGGTTATGCAGATCGAATTCGATACCGAGCAGGGTTGCATTATTTGTACCGACCGCGACAGTGGTCTGGGCGATACCGGCGACAAACTTCGACTGTAACCCGATATCTTTGATATTCGCCTCTGCGCCGAATTCGATCACGAACAGTCCGGGATCGTCGAAGCGGATCGCGCCCCGGGTCAGGTTCTTACGGGAATCGGCCGAAACGACGCGGTAATCGAAATAAGACTGCTGGCTGAACGGGCCGCCCCCGAACAGGATACCCAGATCGGACTTGAAGTTTCCGTGATTGCCCACGACTTGATACTGCTCGATCCCGTTCTGGTTTGTATCGTTCCCGGTCGTCATATTAACACGTGCGAAAATTTTCAGGAAATTGAAGAACTCGAATTCGGCTTTCCCGTACAGGTGGAACGCCGAAACTCCGATGGTTGTCCCGAGGTTATCGACCGTGCCCATATTATATGAGAAACCGAGGTCTATCTTGAGGGGATCGATTTTCAACGTATCGTAGGTGCCGATCCAGTTCAGCGAATACTTAAAGGCGAAACGGTCGTCGACGACACGCATGAAATAGACCTGCGCGTTTATCGGGGCGAGCTTGATCTGTCCGTTGACAAAGTACAGATACGTATCGGTCCAGCTCTCGACCTCGAAATAATCGTTATCGTCGTTCACATTGGAGATGGAGTTGTTCGTACCGTTAAAGAGCTTAGAGACCATGACATCTATCTCGAATATAGGCTGAGTAAACGTGATCTTCAATCCCATCAAGTCGTCGTCAAGTTCCGATCCGAGCGGGGTCTTGAAACCGAAAATCCCCAATTTCCCGTGCCAGAATACATCCTTATAATCCAAATACATATTCTTGGTTTCGAGATTCCATTTATCGGCGCCTAATCCTCCGCCGACCGCGAGTTCGCCCCATGGAAGGTTACCGACTTCGAGTTTATAGTACACTGTGAAAGTCGGGGTAACTTCCAGTTCGATACCCAGACGCAGCCGGGAATCGACCGACCAGTAATCGGCGTTGCGGGTAAAATCCATATCCTTATTGATAAAGGAGTAGAAACGTGTCCGGAAATCGCCGTCGAATTTTACATCCAAAGCGGAAATAGAACCTGCCATGATCAGCAATAAACACAATGTGTGAAGCACCCTCATATTCACTTCCTCCAGAAAATTTTATTATATTAACATAATTACGAAAAAACCGCAACCCGATGCGTGGGCGCGGCAGTTTGATTTAGTTTTGAGTCTCCGTTATAATATTCTCGGGAGGAAAAATGGGGCCGATTCTAGTTTCCATAGTCATCTTCGGAGTGGGATTGTATTTTTTTATTATTACCAACCGGAAGATCGCACAGATAAAAGACGACCTGATCACTAAAGAAGCCCGCGAAGAAATGGGTGCGCTGATCGCGGAGTTCAACCGTGTCGCCGAACGGAATATCAACCTGATCGAGGACCGGATCGAGAAGCTCAACACCTCTCTGCAGAAGGCGAACCAGAAAATGGCGCAGCTTGACGAGCAGGTCGCACGGGTGAACCGTCCCATATTGGTGGAAAAAATAGTCGGGAAAGCGCCCGAAGTCCAACCGCAGCGCGAGCGCATGATAACCGCCCCCGCGGAGATTGCGGAAGACCGGGTAGAGATTCGAAGCCGCCGTGAAGAACCGAAGGAAGAGGCGAAACCTGTCCGTGAGATAAAGAAACCCGAGCCCCAGAAGGCACCCCCGATTGCCGAGAAAAAACCGGAAATCGTGAAGGAACCGGCGCCGAAAAAAAAGAAGGCCGAGCCGGAACCCGAACCGTTGTCCCGCAGCGAACGCCTGAAAGCGCTCCTGCGCGAGGGGAAATCCCGCGACGAACTGGTCGATATGGGGTATATGGAAAACGAGATTAATCTTCTGAGCTTCATTATCCGAAAAGAGTAAATGCGGGGTTAGTCCGAAAATAAAAAAAAGGCGCTGCGCCTGCGCCTTTCCGTTATTAATTTATTTAGAGGGTCATCGTGGTTATACTGTGTTGTCGTCCTATCCCCTAATTCATATTGATAATATAACAATCCTTTCCGATGGGCGTCTGTTTCAGTTTCGAGAGTACATCCGACGCACTGTTTTTATCGGTAAATTTTCCTATTCTCACCCGGTAGTAACGGATTCCGTTGACTATACTTTCTACGATATATGCCTGATATCCCATATTCCGCAGCTCGTTCTCGATCACACGCGCCTTATCGAGCGAAGTATGCGCCGATACCTGAATCGTAAAATTCCCGGCAACATTATCGGCCGCAGGTTTTACGGCAGGGGTTTCCTTCGGCTTGACCGCCGGGGTATCCTGCGTGGGCTTATCGATAGGCTTGACTTCCGCCTTCTGGACTGTGGGTTTCTTGACCTCGTCGATTGAAGGAGGGGTAACCGTTTCCTTTTTTACAGTATCGTTCACACCGACCGGAGGCGCGGTAACCTGCGGAATAATAGGGGTCATCGAATCCTGAGCGGACGCGCCGGGAGTGTTCTGCTTGACATACTGCCCTTCCATCTGCTGGGCATGGATTTTCTCGTCCATCTGGGTGATATATTCCGAACTGGAAAGATTGACGTTTTTAATAGTAGTCTTGCCGAGCCAGTAGCCGATGAGGAAAATAAATACGCCGAAAAAAACGAAGATCGCGCCCGCCCATACAATTTTCTCGTCCGTCAGGTTGAGAGCTTTTTTCTGGGGTTTGACCGGCGCGTAATTAGCCTCGTGCGCGGCAGGTTCCTGCATATAGGCGTTTCCGCCCCTGTGATGGAACGCGCTGTTATGTTTATAATCGCTGATTTTTATCCGTTCGCCCTGGCCGGCGTCGGACTCGTCGAAACCGTAATTCGAGAATGTCTCTTTCTTAGCGGGTTGATCGTTATGTTTAGTTTCGGGAAAGATATCGATAAAATCGATTTCGCTCATATTCCCCTCCGGTTTGCGTTATGATAGTAGCCTGTTTACCTGATTGCCGGCGATCGGTGTGCTCATTCGTATTTCGATAGGATGCCCGTTAGTTGAATCGCCCTATAATATTTTCGGAAGGAATCGGAATTTTTTTACGGGTAGCCCGAATTAAATTTTTTATTGTGGAAACAACAAATTTATGCTAAGCTGATTTAGGGAGATAAATCATGCGGCGGGTATCATTACTCTTCGGGTATCTTTTAGTTCTGGCAGGATGTGCAGGTAAACAATCGTCGGCTGATTTTGACGAAGCGGTAAACATCTGGTTTTCTCAAGGAATTGTCGGCCGGCAGACACATGGAGAAATGTACTCATCGAAATCCAATAAAATGAGACTTTTCTACTATACTGAAGCATTCGATCTTGAGAATTATATCCTGAAGGAAGGAACAAGCGAAAATCTTTATTCCTCCCTGCTTTGTAAGGCGTCGTTATACGGCCAAGCGGTCAGCTTTGCCGGAATGGGATATGACGGAATCAATCTCGAGGGCTTTGCTGTTACTACAGGCACGAATTGGGTCGCTGTTAAGTACGGAGAAGGGGGCCTATACGGCGGGAAACTGATGTATATTAAAGCGAAGGTATATGTGAACGGATCTCCCGAACCTGAAAAATTCCATGATATCGAGGCGGTTAATGTCGGGATCGATCTGCCGATGCGGGACTGCGACGGCGAATGGAGCCCGTTTTTCATCGATAAAATGAGAAACATGGATATCGAGTTCCTCCGGCAGATCGTCGTATCCGAACTGAAGCGGCAGTTCTGGACGAAATTTCCCCAAGACTGCAATGGAAAGATATATTTTTTAACTATACCGTCACAGAGCCTAAAGGACGGGTTCTTTCATTACAGCGTACGGGTTAAGGTGAAATTCGAGTAAAAATATTTCTTTGAAATATTTTTATTTCATGAAAATCGTGTTAACATATGGTAATATATTTTGGAGGGTAAACATTGAAAACTTGGATAGCGGGTATTTGCCTGTTTTTATTCTTATCTTCCTGTTCGTTGGCGGACATTTTGTTCCATCCGTCGGACATCGATCTGCTGATACGGCAGGATTGGGGGGACATTGTATTCGAGACTTCGGATTGCAATCCGACATTTTTTCTTTCCGGAACCAACCAATCCATACGAATAAACTGTAAAACCACATCGAAAGAACAGATTCTCGAAGTCAAGGCGAATCTTTCCGAACTCGGGGGAGGCGAATTCAAGCTAAATCCCGACTATACGCGCTCGGTATGGAGTTCGCTGACATTTGTCGCGCCCGGCAGTATGGGAATAAAAAATATCTACCTGATCGCCCTGAACAGCAAGGGTATGGTAAAAACTAATATGCTCAGCGTGACCGTGTCGTCCAACGAACAGATTATCTATGTTTCGCAGGCGGGCGACGATCAGAATATCGGGACATTGAAGGGCGCGCCTGTAAAATCGTTTGCCGCCGCGCTAAACCTGAATAAAAAATCGGGGATACCCGTCATTTATATTGCGGGCGGAAACTACGGCGATGTATACAGTACGCTTTATGTGAATATGCGGCTCGAGGATTTGACGAATGTTTCATTCTACGGGGGATGGAACTCCGATTTTACCGTGCGGGATACCGCCGCATATCCGACCGTAATCGATAAAGGGAACAACCCGAACACCGGTATTGCGGTAATCGGATGCCAGAACATTTTACTCGACGGGATTACGGTGCGGGGGTACGATTTCCCCAGCGATATTATCGATCTATTTTATACCCGGGGCGGGGGAATTCTGGTGCTGGGATCGGTTGCGACATTACGGAATGTGAATATTATCGGGTGTAAAGCGAAAAACGGCGGGGGAATGCTGATCAGCCAGTCGACGGTATTTATGACCAATATTCAATTCATCAGTAATTCCGCGGACTTCGGCGGAAGTTTGTCTGTTTTCCAGTCCGATCCCCAGATTTCGGGATGCATGTTTAATAATTCCCTTGAGGGCGGTGGGGTATTTATCACAAATTCATCCAATCCGTACTTTACGAATTGTTCCTTCAGTAATAATTATAACTCTACTTTCGGCGGCGCAATCCATTATATCGGATCGTTTGTCAATCTCTACGGCAATATGTTTTATTACAATAATTCCCCCAAATCCGGCGGCGCGGTATTTTTGAATAACTGCTCGAACGCTGTGTTGTACGGGAATACGTTTGCGTATAATACAGCCTATCTGAACGGTAGTTTCGGCGGCGGCGCGGTCGGTATGAAGAACTGCCCGTACCTCGTGGAATTCCATTATAACACGTTCAATGCTAATACTGCCGGATATGGGAAGGGAGGAGGAGCGATAATCGCCACCAACTGCGGCAATCTGGTTATTCAGGACAATCAGTTTAATTATAATCAGGGGTATATGAGCGCGGACTTTTTTGGCTGCGCTGTATATTTCATCCGTTGTAGTTATCAGGTCGTCAGGAACGAATTTATCAATAACGGCGCAGGTTCATATAATGCGATAGGCGGGGCTTTTGCGGCCAAGTTCTCAAAGGGATATATTGTGAACAATCTATTCGATGGAAATTATGCATATAACCTTGGCGGAGCGTTGTATCTGGGGTCGTCTTCCAATACGATTGCCAGCAATCAGATTAAGAATAACCATGTTTTTTATGACGGCGGCGGGTTGTACTGCTATCAGTCGTTTATTAAGATGAATGATAATGTCTGGATGAGTAATTATTCGCAGACCGGCGGAGCGATTGAATGCAGTTCGTCTATTACGACGAATATTCAGGATAAATTTATCGGGTGCTGGTCGAGCGGGTCTTTTAATTCAATCATTAAACTCGACGGCGCATGGGACTGGGTTCGCGGGTATACTTTCATATCGAACTTGTTTGTGCTCAATCCTGGATATGGAACGACCAAGGCGGCAATATACGAATCTCCGGGATTTGGTCAGACCAACACTTTTGTTGCTAATGTTTTTGCTATCAATACAATGGATTATTTACTCTTGGATGCCGGCGGTCGGTATATTACCAATAATAGCGACTGGGTGAATATCAATAATCCAATACTGTTAAAGAATAAACCGAACAGCACGAATAACCGTGTGACGAACTGGTAGGGGGCGGCAGATGAAAAAACTAATCATCGTTATTATCGCGGGACTGTTTGTTTCGTGCGACCTGTTTCATAACACCGATATCGGAAATATGCTCCAGAGCGCGCAGGGAACTATCGAGTTTAACTGGGCGGCGGTATCCCCCGACCTTTACTCGGTGAAGATTTATACCAATCTCGTTTTAACTGCGAAGGTTACGGGGACTGACGCGAAGATCGTATCGGTCGAGGCAGACCTGACCTCTATCGGATTGGGCATCGTCAGCATGGAGAAGGCGGGTGAAATATGGTCGAATCAAGTATGGGTCAAAACCGTCGATGCCGGGAGTCACACTATTATTTTTAACGCGGTCAACGAGTACGGGAAATCCGTACAATTCAATGTCAGTATACGGATTTTCCAGAATGAAGCGGTTTATGTCGCGGAATGGGGCGATAATACCAATTCCGGATTGACAAACACCGCCCCGGTCAAGTCGATTCTGAAAGCGTTGCAGTTATACGAGGAAAAGGGCGCCGCAGAAATTCGCGTCGCGACAGGAATATACGATGAATTTATCAATAATACATGTGTCATCATGAGGCCGGGAATGATTCTCAAGGGCGGATACGATAATACGTTTATGAACAATGATCCCGCGCTCTATCCTACAAGAATAGACGGATTATCCGGAAACGTTTATCATGTTGTAGTCGCGGTGGAAGGGGGGAAATGCACGCTTGACGGGCTGATTATCAGCCGGGGTATAGCGAATAACGATTTCCTGTTTAATAAGCACGGCGGCGGTATTCTTGTGCTGGGCACCGAGTTGGTAATAAAGAACTGTATTATTGAAAGTAATTATGCCCTTCAGTGCGGCGGCGGGATCTATGTGATGGACGGGTCTGTCACAATTTCAAACAGCGTCATCCGCCAGAATATCGCCATGTCTCAGGGCGGCGCGTGCTTCTTCTATAACGTATCTAAGGCGGATATCGACTGCACCGTAATATCGAATACGTTCGCGGAGAGCGGCGGGGGGATATACGGGAAGAATATCGCGTCGTTTACGATGGATGATTCCGTTATCGCGAAGTCCGTGTCTAAAAAATCCGGGGGGACAATCTATCTCGATAACGGTTTGTTTACGCTGAATAATTCGCTGATCCATTCCGGAGTTTTATCGCACGCACCCGATGGTCTAGATGTATATGGTGCGATCGCGTTTTTTGCCAACGGATTTTTAAATATGACGGGTTGTATTTTCAGTAATAATATTTCCAGTAATACTGTGAATTTCACTGCGATTCGCGGCTGTGGGCTTTATCTTTCGGCTATCACAAACTTCTCCGTCATACAGTCGATATTTTTTAAAAGCTCCGCATATTCAATATATGCAGCGCAAGGGGGTGCAATTATGCTTGCAAATCTTTCATGGGGGAAAATTATCAGCAACCAGATCTCCTTCAATTCAAATACAGCAACTTATAATTACGGCGGCGCTGGCATACATCTGGATAATTCTACAATTCCGTTAATTATAGACTATAACATATTTAGAGCGAATAATCCGGGAACGGTTTATGAGGGTTATTCAACAGCATACCCTTCGTCGTTAAAGTATAACAGGTTCATTAACTCTGCGCTGCTGTATAGCGACTATGTTGGGGGCGATATATACGATATCGATAGCTTAAATAATCTTGATAGTTCGGGATACAATCCCCCGAATTCCGTGACCGGCAATACAACAAATTAGAGGAGACATCAATGAAAAAGTCTTTATTATTAACCGCAGCCATTCTCATCCTATCCGTCTCTGCGGGGTTTTCCGCCCCGTCGGCGGTCAAAACCATGATCGGGGGATTTGTCAACCTCGGAGATAAGAAGCAGGATAATATAGGCGAGCTGACCGCGAGGTCGCTCTACAACCTGTTTGCGAAAATTCCCGGGAGCGATCTCGTCGAGCCGAAGGACTCGCTCGAACAGGCAAAAGCAAAGGGAATACTTACTATCACCAACGGGAAGGAACTGAACGCCGCGATGACCAAACTTGCACAGCAGACGGGAGCGGGGCTGGTCATATTCGGTATCTACAAGGTTTCGGGCAATAAGCTCACAGTGACCGTTTTCGGTATCGACGTGGTCACCGCGGATATCAAGTTCCAGCGCGATTTCTCCGGTATCGCGGGATTGGACGTATTCGATACGATAGACCGGATCACCGAGGAAATCGCGGGGGTGGTGCTGGGTAAAAAGATCGAGTTCGCGTCCCTGACTGTCAGTATAAAGTCCGACAACACGGAATACCGGGTATATCTCAACGGCAAATATATCGGGAAGGCGACAATGACGCAGCCGTTTACCGAGAAAGTATTTGCCGGCGAAGAAAACGAGATGACGATAGTAAATTCCAAAAACATGAAGGAAGTCTACCGTGAAATATTCACCCTTAAAAAGGACGAGCAAAAAAAGGTGGAGTATCTTCCTGCTGGAAAAATTGTTGTAACCGTGCTGAATGTCGCCGAGCCTGTCCAGTTGAAATGGAACGGCGAGAAAGTGTGGGACGTTCTTCAGGGCGAACCGTTTCAGGTACGAAACGTCGATATTACCAAGACGCATAAGCTGGAGGTGGTGAACGCTAAAGGCGATGTACTTGGGACTATGAATATCACGCTCGAAGAGGGCGAAACCGCGATTGCAAATATCGACCTTGCTGTCGGCCAGCGGAAGTTCGGGATGGCGCTCAAGGGGCTTGAGGGAGGTCTTTCGCTGTCCATCGGGGTAAACTATAAAATCACCCCCGATTTTAAGGCGGGACTTTTCTTCGGTATCATGTTCTACGAAACCAGGCTTGCGGTCGGAGGACTGACCAGTTCGTCGATCAATAATCTGCTGAAGTTCGATCTCGAGTTGAGTTACTATTTCATGCGGGTACAGGGTTTCCCGTTATCGCTTGCGGCGAGCGTGTTCGGTACTGGATTTCTCACGACCAGCGGGAGTTCCTCGTTTGCCGTATCGCCGGGAATAGGACTGAAGACCGATATTGCGAATTTCTTCATCGATCTTAAAGCCAGATACTCGTTTATCGATAATAAGATTCACCCGATGCTGGGGGTGGGGATTTCTCTGGATTTTTAGGGGCTAATTCTCTTTACATCTTAGGCCTTCGGATTTATAATATACCGTTAAATTTTAAGGGTTCCGGAGGCCGTATGAAAAAGTCACAGCAAAAGCTGATTATCAATTTGGTGCTCCTTTTCGGGGTTCTGCTGATACTCGGCGGGTTTTACCTGTTCTTCGTACAGCCCGAAAATATCAAGAAAAAAGACTGGGGAAAAATCCAGCTCCTTTCCGGAATTGATAAAAACGATATCATCGGAATCGATATCGTTTTCACCCAGTTGTCCAACACTTTCGGGGTGGCGCTGAACCGTTCGACCAACGGATGGGCGGTGATGCACCCGTATAAAACTTTAGCATACGCCGCCGAGGTCGAGAAACTGATCGGCGACCTCATGGTACTGAAAAGCGACGATATACTGACCAATGTCACGCCGGATAAAATCAAGGAGTTCGGGTTCGATCAGCCTATCGATGTGATCGACGTCTATCTTGCCGACGGCAAGAAGATTAACATCATCAACGGCGGGTTCGCCCCTGTCGATAACTACTACTACACTATGCTCAATCACGACTCGAATAATATCTATATCGTCTATTCCTATATGTTCTCCTCGTCGGAGCGTTACGCGGATATCTATATCCAGCGGAACTTCTTCTCCATGAACGCGACCGCGGTGACCAATGTTATGATCCGGGCGATGGACGGTAGGGACTATTATCTCGGGTATTCCGGCAGCCAATGGACGCTCTACAAGCCGAAGAAGATGGATGTCGATAATTACGCCGTCCAGCGTAAAATCCTCGAGTTTACCGCGATGCCGCTCGTGCAGTTTGCGTTCTACGAACGCACCCCTGAACTGATTAAGATGTGCGGTCTCGATAAGCCGAAATTTATCGTAAAGGCGTACTCGTCGATCCCGGAAGAAGGGATGAAAGAGGTCTATATCAGCGGGAAGACCAACGGGCAGCTGCATTACGCGTATACGCCGTCCCTGCCGGGCATTATTTTTATCAATAACGCCGATATCCTCGCGCGTTTCAAGATTACCCCGGAGACGTTCCTGGTACCGGTGAACCCCGAGACCAATGTGAATACGAATAAGCTCGAAATAATAAAAGTGCAGTAAGCAGTATGGAAATAGAATTAGCGCAGAAACTCCTCTCCTTCTTCTTTAAGGCCCCGCTTGTCAACGCCCTCCTGGTTTTCGAGGATAACGAGTATTTCGGGGTGGTGTTCAAACGGGATATCGAGATGGGTATCCGTGAGGGCACTTTCCGGCTATTCGAGAATATCAGCACTCTCCGCGCCGAGGAACTTGCGACCGTGCTTTTCGCCCAGCAGGTTTCGTCCGATACCGTGATCCCTGTGATCGACAAGGTCGGCAACCTGAACAAGATCATCTCGTACGAGGAGTTCGAAAGCCACTTCCATTTCGACCGGTTTATCGAGAATTTCTCGGTCTCCCCGGTGATCGACAGCCTCGACACCCCCGTCATCGTGACCAACCACTTCAAACGTATCCTGTATATGAACCGCGGCGCGTTTGAGATCGCGGGAAAGGATTTTACCGGGTGGAATATCAGCAGTCTCCTGAAACAGTGCGAGATCGAGATATCCGGCGACAGGATGCTCGCCACCGCAGGCGGTATGACCTACCAGCTCCATATCCATTTCTCCCTTACTGAAATATTCTCGTACCATGTCTATCAATTCATCCCTGTATAAAGCCCGTTACTTTCTTTCCCCCTCAGAATAGATTCTTTGGGGACAAGCTGCGAACCCAGAAAGAAACAAAGAGGTTCCCCGCGAGATTTCGCTTCATAGAAGAGCACACAATAACGAGTTGGGCGTAACTCCTTCCTCGCAATACTCAATCGTCGGACAAACACCCTTTGTCGTTATTGTGTGAAGTAAAAACGCTCAAAAACGCGGGGTAAAAACAAAATAGCCTGAAACCAATTTGGGATATTTGGAATATTTTTGTACTTTCTCCAGCAATTTATTTTCTCTCTTTGCTTTTTCCCCCGACTTTATGCCGCGCTTCTTCCCCGCGAAACGGAAAAGAAATGCCGTTGTTTGAGCCTAACTCTCTTTTGCTTTTAATGGGGTATTGTAGCGAGTTACGGCATTTCCCGTTTTGCGGTTTTCTTCTTATTAAGCGGCATACAGGAGGGGCGCTCTTTCTTTGCCTCTTTCTTTCTAGCGATAGAAAGAAAGAGGAATCTGTATCGATTTACCATCCGAAGAGGTCTGGTTTTTGGAAATAAAAACGAGAAACTTGCGTGGAATTGCGTTCATGGGTATAATTGAAACGGAAAAATGAAGGGGAATACTATGTCTAAGAAAATTCTCTATTTAACCGGGGCAGGGGCGAGTTGTAATACAATGCCATTAGTTCAAGATTTTTCTTCAAAAATATATAAATATCTGGATTTAATGGATACGGTTTTATTCCCGAATGGACATAATAGTGAAAGGGATGTAAGTATTCCGCTTTACAATGATTTAAAATGGCTTGTTGAGGAATCAAAATCCCACGCTTCAATTGATACAATGGCAAAGATGTTTTTATTATCTGGAGTAGTTAATAAACTAGTTAGGTTAAAAAATGCATTAGCAGCCTTTTTATATGGTTATCAAGGACTTAGAGGAATTGATAAAAGGTATAATCAATTTCTTGCTTCAATTCTTGAAAGAGTAGGTACAGAAATCATAATTCCAGATAATTTAAAAATATTAACTTGGAATTATGATACGCAATTTGAAGTTGCTTATTCAAAAATTGATACAAGAGATGGGGAGGAAGTTGCCCGAACTAAAATTCAATCTTTTCCTAATGGTGAAGATTATTCTATTTCAATTGATAAGGATAAATTCTCTATAATTCATCTAAATGGGTCTTTTGAATTTTTTTATAATACTGAATCTGAAACCTTTCAAAGCACTCTTGATATAAAAACTTCCAACCCCGGAAGTGTTCTTTCTAGCACAAATGAGTATTATAGTTTCATTAATAATAAAACTTATCTAAAAAAATCATTATTAAACTTTGCATGGGAAGATAATGAATATACTCAATTAATATTTCCACAGGTTTATGAATCTATAAAAGATACCCAGATAGTGGTAGTAATCGGATACTCTTTTCCATTTTTCAACCGTGAAATTGATAAAAAGATATTTGAAAATATGCCAAATCTAGAAAAGATATACATTCAATGTGCCGATCAAAATGAGTCTGTTAAGGAAAGAGTTGAAGCATTATTTGGGCGGGACATAGATTCTGATTTTTGCAAATTAATTTCAGATAAAAACCAGTTCTATATTCCTCACGAATTTTAGACCGGGGACACATCGCGTATCCCCGGCTAATATTGTATTCATTTTCTTAGTTTCGACAGACCGCTTCACTGCGTTCGCGGTGACATCCAACCGCAGACCGCGTCATTCCGCCTGCTTTCTGCGAACGTAGACAAGCTCGCGGCGACAAACTTTTTTCTCGGTGTCTCTGTGGCATTTCTAATCTATTGCACCGGGCGCTTCGATGTTCGCCCTTCGGCAAGCTCAGGATGACGCTTACATCTCGCGGTGACTGGGGTTACTTCCCCTTAATCGTCTGGGTAATAGTCTTACCGTTATACTTCACTTCCAGCGTGACATTGAACGGCAGGGTCGATGAAGCTACGATCACAGGCTTGCCGCCGTCGATCTTCTCCATCACGAGGTCGACCGATCCTCCCGCGAACGGGAGATTCTTCACACCGTGCTTCTTATCGCTCGAGATATTCCACACGATCTTCGACGCGGGGGCGTCGAGCCGGATACCGATGACGTTCTCGATCAGGAGAGCGATAGGCCCGTCGCCGGACCACCCCACGAACTTGGGGCGGACATAGAAAATATTGTCCCAACGGGTCGCAGGCTCCTTGAACTCGGAACTGTAGCATTCCCATATCTGCTTGGTGCCGTCGAGATCGGGCGGGAACGGGATATTGTTCTGCTTGTACGGAAGCTTCTTTTTATCAGGCACAAAGTTCGCGTAGACCTCGTACATATTCTGGATATGGTTGAGAGAGGCCTCGCGGGCGAATTCGTCGAATCCGTTCGCCTCAAGCCCCTTGATTGTCATGAATGTGGTCGGCGCCCATACCGCGCCCAGCCAATAATGCCCCTTGGGATCGTACTCCGGCTCGGATTTGGAGAGGGTCGGGAAAAGGTGCGGGCGGTAGAACTCGTCGGGATTCTTCAGGTGACCCGCGAGGAGTTTACACTGTTCCGGGGACGCGAGCATGGCGAGCATCGGCCAGAACGACGCGATCGTCTTTTTCGCGTGGAACGACCCGTTCTTTTTCACATCGTAGTAAATCCCGTCCTTTGCGCTCCACATCTTACCGTTGATGAGCTTCTTCAGCGCCTCGTACTCGTCCTTATACTGCTTGGCGAGCTTTGTATTCCCGGCGAATGTGCAGAGCTTGTCCATATACATGGCGAACAATGCCATCTGCGAGGTGATATCGATCCAGCCGTATGCGGAACCCTCGCGCGGGGAATTGTCCATACCGGAGCCGAGGTTCGACGTGAAGTAGAATCCCTCCGGAGTGCGGCAGTTATTTTTCAGCCATTGGAAATATTTATGGTTATGGTAGATCGCCGGGAGGAGGCGCGATTCGTCGCCGGTCTTCATCAGGTAATTATATTCCACCCATGTATAAAGCGGGGGATTGACATGCGGGTCGGCCGGGGTGGGGTCGTAGTCCTTCCCGGTGGTCTCGCTCTGGACGCGGCAGATATAGCCGTTCTCGCGTTGCTTGAGGTAGAAGTTATCGACCGAGTACATCGCCGGGAACTCGTTGCCGCCGTATACGCCGAAGAACATCATGAAGCACGTATCCCATTGATAGATATGGTCGTTGAAGCCCTCGTCCATATATGCCGCGACAAATCCCTTGGCGACGTTGCCCTTGGATATCTTCTCGCGCGCGAATTCCCACGCCTTATTATACAGTTCGACATATCCGGGGTTCTCGTCGTAGATCACCTCGGGCAAGCCCGTGCCCGCCGGACGTACCGTGATATCGCACATCGAGGTCTGGTTGGGCGCGAGGAATACGGAGTTCCTGACCGATACGGGTTCGGCGGTATTCCCGAGCCAACTGCCGTCCCAGACCCCGTTGCCGTTCAGGTCGGCGAACGCCTTGACGGTGTACTTGCCCGCGGGGACAGCGTCGGATAAATATTTACCGTTCTTATCGCACTTCACCGTGACAGGCGAAAAATCGTACTCCTCGTAGTCGCTGATATAGACAGGGTACAGCACCGCGTAAAGCTCGCCCTTTCCGCCGGTGATCGTGCCGCCGAGCTTGGCGTTCTTCTTGAGTTCCATCTTCTCCGCCCCCTTGTAATACTTGAGCGTCTTTCCTTTGCTTTTATTGCCGTTCTTGTCGTATGTGAAAACAGTGAACACGAAGTCCTGGTATTTTTCGATTTTACCGAGTTTTACCGAGAAGCCGTCAAGTTTCTTCTTCAGTACCGTGGCGGAATTAAGCCCCGACTGCCGGTGAACATCGTAATAGGCGGCGTCGTCCGAAAGGGACGGGTTCCATTTGAGCACGGCATCCGCGCCCTCGAACTCGATCCGCAGTCCGGTGACGTCGGCGGGGGGCATCTTCTCGATCATGGCGATCTTCATCTCGGAGTTCGCCTCGAGGTCGTCCCACCCGATGTAGACGAACTTGTACTCCTTTTTGGATATCTGGAGCTTGTCGGTGTCGATGCTTCCGGTGTCCACCTCGGCGGTACCGTCCTCGCCCGTGATGGCGATCACGTCGCCCGCGACAAAATTCACGCCCTTGATGGGTTTGCCCGTGTCCTTGTCGGTAACCGTGAACTTGACGATACGCCCCCCGCACGACGCGAGGGATAACATGATGAGAAATACGATCAGATTTTTCATAACGGCCTCCGAAGTATTAAATATTTCGGGTATATTATACCGCGCGGGCAAAAAAACGCAAGAGAAATATGGAAACGTTTCCGTAGAAGTGACAAGTGACAAGTGGAAAGTAAACAGCCGGCTTCGGCATCCATGCCGTCGCGGGACTTCTCCATCACGAGTACGGTGACTAGCGAGGGCAGGCGAATGGTGCAATATACCGACCCCTTATCACACTGATGGACGCGGATTTTACGGATTGCCGCAGAGGCACGGAGGAAAGGCAATGTTTATCCACGAATGAACACGAAACCGCACGAATGGAACGGGGATGATGCAGATGATTTAGATTTGCGCCCCGCAGGAAAAAGGGGGAGGCGGTTGAATATTACCGCGGAGGCACGGAGAAATGCATTTTTCCATCTTCGGGCAGTCTTTTTACTTTACACTTGTCACTTTGTACTGATTTATTTACGGAAATTCCGCGTAGGGATTGACAAAAAGATAGTAAAATGTATAATAGAACTAAAATAAAGGAAATAATATGATTGATGAAGAAAGATTAAAAGATGATTTAGTAAAAGTAAGAACATACATTGAAGAGAATTTAAGGAAAACCTCAACTTCTGGTATTCCTTATATTGATTTGCATGATAATAAAAGATCAGTACTTGCAAAGAAGAACGATATT
Organism: Brevinematales bacterium; assembly: GCA_020059465.1. GTDB lineage: Bacteria > Spirochaetota > Brevinematia > Brevinematales > GWF1-51-8 > GWF1-51-8. Next base: position 15,685 of record JAGVBZ010000003.1, on the reverse strand, counting down.
ATTTTTGGAAGAAGAGGTTCAGGAAAATCAACTCTTCTGGGAGAATTAAAAAAAAATAAAGTAAATCATATTGAAATGAATCTTGAGAATTATAAAAATATTACTTTTCCAAATATAATAATTAAAATCCTAGAGGAAATTTTTGAGTATATAAAAAATGGAGTAAAGAAGCGAATAACCATACATATTTTTAAAAAAGCAAAACTTCTAAAAGATTTAAAAGCAATTTTAGATGAATTAGGTAAACTTTATCAAGAAGAAGACTCATATGTTTCAAGCTTGACACACATGAGCACGAGTGAAAAACATAAGGGTGCGAATATTAAAGTTAATGGTATTAATGCTAGCGCAGATATATCTACCTTAGATAAATCAGAACAAACTCTTTCAAGAGAAATGCAATTCGCAAAATTAGATAAAATTAGGAAGAATTTAATATCATATAAAAATGTATTAACGCTATCTTACAAATTTATTTATATTGATAAACCCTTGTATATACTCCTTGACGATTTTTATTTTATTCGCATTGATAGTCAACCATATTTAGCAGATGTTCTTCATGTGCTCACAAAAGATACTAATATTTATAAAAAAATTGCATCTATAAAACATAGAAGTATATTTTATATAAAAGATAAAGATACTTATCAAGGGATAGAAATAGGACATGATGCAATCGAAATCGATTTAGATTATTCATTAGAAGACATGGATTTATTAATGAAATTCTACTCTCAATTATTAATCGAAATATTTAGAGCCGCTCATGTATCAATAACGGAGAATGACATGTTTGGAGGAGCAGGATTGAAACAATTATGCATTGCGAGTGGTGGAGTCACAAGAGATTTTTTAATGCTTCTATCAAAATGTATAAATGAAATGATAGTAAATCCCGGGCAGAAAATTGGAAAAGAGATAGTTAATTCTCAATCTGCAGCATATATGACAAATAAATTTCAATCTCTTGAACAAGAGGTTTCAAAAAACTATGAGCGACTAGAACGATATTTAAATTATTTAAAAGATGAAGTGCTGAACAAAGAACGTACAAATTGTTTTTTAATTGATAAAGGAGAATTGGATAGAAACCCGGAGGAGAAAAATGCAATTAGAGATTTATTTGATATGAGGTTTATTCATTTGATAGATAAGAACACAAGTTCAGCCCCAAGTGATGGAAAACATTATGAAGCCTATATTCTTGATGTTGGATTATATGATTTTACAAGATTAAGAAAATTTGATCAAATTGAACCTGGAAATAAAGATGATAAGTCAAGAAAAGATAAAATGAGAGCTTCCCCCAAAATTAGTTTAGAAGCTATGAAAAGTTCATAAATCATTATTAAGATTATTATCTAGAATATTTCTAAAGTGAACTAGTCACGATGAAATCTGACAATCCCCTTTTCCCCTCCGTGACAATCCGCCTATTCCGGCTGTTTACTTACGATTGTTTGCCGCCGGTCCCTGAGCTTGTCCTCGCTTGTCCCCGTAGGGGACGCAGCGGGGGCGTAGCCGAAGGGTCACTTCCCACTTACTTACAAATCCCGTGCGCGACATTGGGGCTGTCGGGGTTGACGTCTATCGTGCGGGTTTTCGGGATAACGACGAGGTCCATATCCTCCATGGGGATAGCGCCGAGAAGGACTTGGTCGCCCATGACGAGCGCGCCGGAAAACCCCACCCGGTTCTTGAAACGGATTTCGACCGGCCCCGCGTAGGGAACCAGCTTGCTCGAACCGTCGGCAAGGGTAACTTCCTTTTCGGAGACATTTTCGATTTCCAGTTGAACCGCGACATGTTCGGGTATGCAAAGATAGACCGAATCGGTATCCGCGAGCGCGTTGACAGTGACCGGGGACAGTTCGGGCTTTTTCGGGTTGCGGAGTTCGAGGGCGGCGTTGACAATTCCCATATCGTTTACCTCTTAATCGGCTATATAATAGAACGGTTTTAAAAATATTTCAAAGATTAAGGGATTTCCATTCCCCAACGTGTATTGTAGATTGCCGAGTAAACGCCGAAGGCGGTGTATCGAGGCGCGGTCATCATCTTCCTAAGCCGGGCGAAGGACGGTCATCCAAATATATTATTCGCGTACATTCGTGTCCATTCGCGGATAAATACTGTATTCCGGCTGTTTGACTTTCACTTTTTACTTGTAACTTGTCACTTTGCACTGAATATCATCGGCTCGGCCGGAAACGTCTTATAATCGATCTTCCCATCGGCGAACATTTTTATCACCGCGGGGAGCACTTGGTGCTCCACTTTCAGTACGCGCGCGGACAGGGACGCTTCTGTGTCGCCCGGGCGGATCGGGACTCTCGCCTGCATGATGCGTTTACCGCCGTCGATTACCTCGTTGACGAAGTGGACGGTGCATCCGGTCTCACGGTCTCCCGCTTCGAGGGCGCGGGCATGGGTGTGCAGGCCGGGGTATTTCGGGAGAAGGGACGGGTGTATGTTGATGATCCGGTTCTCGAACGCGCGGATGAGGGGGGGCTTGACCACCCGCATGAAGCCGGCGAGCACGATGAGGTCGGGCGCGGCGGCGCGGAGGGCGGCGATATACGCCTGCTCGGCGGCGCCTTCGAGCTTGGTCTTGAAGTCGCCGGGATGGATATACTTCGACGGGATACCGTTATCCGCGCAGAAGCCGAGCGCGGCCGCGCCGGGGTTGTCGGCGAGGACTAGCACGATTTCGCCGTCGAACACCTTGTTCCCGATCGCGCGGTGGATAGCCTGTAGGTTCGACCCGCGCCCGGAAACCAGTACCGCGAGTCTTATTTTCATGCCGTGGCGTCCCGGATGATATTGAAGATATCGTTAACGAACACGATGGCCGCGAGCGATATGATAAAGAACAGCCCCACATATTCGATCACGGTAAGCACTTTCTCGCTCGGCTTGATCCGCGTGACCCATTCGAACAGGTTCAGCAGGAAGTGCCCGCCGTCCAGTCCGGGTAGGGGCAGGATATTGAAGAACGCGAGCGCGACTGAGATCATCGCCATGAACTGGAGAAACTTGACGAAGTTCGCGTGGGTGGCGATCGTGCTCGTGACCTGGATGATGCGGAGCGGGCCGGACATATGCCTCTGCACGTCGATCTTTCCCCTGATCATCACGACCAGGCCGTCCCATGTACGCACGATGGAGGTGTTCGCCTCCATAAACCCCAGCGCGATGGCGTGGAAGAAATTATCCGCGCGGATCTCCTTCTCGACAGTTTCGTATTTCACAAGGGGATAGATACCGAGGAGTCCCGATTCGACGACTGCGCCGTTATTGGTGCTGACAATCGCCGCGAGCTTGAGGGTGGCGTCGAATGTCTGGTCGCCTCGCTGTATCTTGAATGTGACGGTTTTATTGGGGTTGGCGAATATAAAATTGGTCAGTCCGGCATAGGAGGTGATTTCAATACCGTCGGCGGATATGATCCGGTCGTTCACCTTCAGTCCGGCGTCCGAAGCGGGACGGTTCTTCACCAGTCCTCCGATGACCGGTTCGACGGGAAGTTCGTACGGCCCGATTCCGACATATCCCGCGCCGGTCTTTTGACTCAGGACAGGGGTCAGGATCGCGGTATTGGTCGCCCCGTTGCGGACATAGACGAGAGTCTTTTCATCGCCGACGCCGAGCAGGACGGACTGTGCGATATCGGAGAAAGTCTCTGCGGGTTTGCCGTTGATGGAGACTATCCAGTCTCCGGTGCGAAGCCCTGCGGCATATGCGGGCGACGGCGAACCGTCCTCCGTTTTTTCGACAACCGATACCTTCGGGGTTATGACATTATCCTTATACCCGAACAGGAACAGGCTGAAGAATATAAGTATAGCGAATATATAGTTGAAAAGCGATCCGCCGACTACCGCGAGCACGCGCGCCCATGGGGGACGGTTATACATCGCCTTGGGGTCTTTTTCGGCGGGTACGGGGGCTTCCTCTTTCTCGGCAGGCGCGTCCTTCGGGTTGCGGTCTTTCGTTTCGTCGCCGCGCATCTTGCAGTATCCTCCGAGCGGGATGAGCGCGATCCGGTACTTCGTCTCGCCCCATTTCCACGATACCAGCTCCTTACCGAAGCCGATCGAGAAAACGTCGACCCCGATACCGGAAATCTTCGCCATCAGGAAATGCCCGAATTCGTGCACGGTCACTAGTATACCCAAAACAAGTATCGCTATCAGTATTCCTATAATATCCAATTGAGTTCCTCCGGAAACTTATTCTAATGGAATCATAACCGTATATATTAATGTATCGGGCGGTTTTGGTCAAATTAGGCGGCGGGATGAAGGGGATAATTTGCAGTACCATTTTCCCAACCATGCACGTAACACTTTCGACTTGTTACTTGTTACCTTTCACTTGTTACCATGCCGGAATACTTCCCACATCGCGATAGCCGACGCGACCGACGCGTTGAAGCTGTCGAGCTTTCCGGTCGTCGGGATAGACACCTGCTCGTCGCAGTTATGCCGTACCGATTTGCGGATACCCTCGCGTTCCGAGCCGATGACGAGGCACACCTTCCCCTCGAACTTCATCGATGTGATCGGGGTCGCGTCATGCCCGACAAGGGCGTAGCTGAAGAACCCGCAGTCCTTCAGTTCGAGCAGGAAACGGTTCAGACTGTTGATATAGATGACGTTCTGGCGGTAGATCGCCCCGGCTGACGCTTTAATGGTCGCGGGGGTGATACGCGCGGAGTTGTCGTTCGGAAGGACTATCGCGTCGACACCGAGGAGGAGCGCCGAACGGACGATCGCGCCGAGGTTTCCGGTATCGGTGATGCCGTCGAGGGCGAGGAGGCGGTTATACGCGCTCCAGTCGTGGTCCATCTTGGGGTCGTCGATAATATTGGGCGGGAGTTCGAGCTCCGCCATGATGCCCATATGTTTGGAGGTCTTCGCGTCGCGTTCGATCTGCGCAAACGGGGCGAATTTGACAGGCACGCCCTTCTCATGCGCTTTCCGCATTAGCCCCGCGAATTTGTCCTCTTTCCCTTTCGCTATCGTGATATCCCTGAGTGATAGTCCCTCGTCTAACGCTTCTTCGATGGAATTTCTGCCGTATACGATCATAATATTTTCCTTATTTTATTATTTATCACAGACTGCTTCGCTGCGCTTCGCAGTGACAGACTTATTTGTCATAGCGATGCCGCGCTACAATTATATATTGAAGCGAGGTAGAAGCAATCTATATAATCGTTAAAAGAATTATACCGGCTGCTTCACCGCTTTGGCTTCGCAGGGACAGACTTATTCGTCATTGCGATGCCGCTTATGATTCTGTTATAAGCGCGGCAGTCAATCAAGTACCCGGAGCTCGAGAATCCTGTCGATCCGGAATGTCCTCGATTCGTTCCGGGTATGGCAGTATCCCCGCAGTCCGGTATATGTCCGGCGGTTGTACTCCATTTCGCCGGCGTACTCGGGAGTGACTAACCGCGTCGATTTCGTATCGTCAGTCTTGAGGTACACGATCTCGATCTTTTTATGCGCCTTGATCGCGTCCTGTATCGCCCGGAGCTTATCCTCCGCCGGGTTTTCCTGTTCGGCGATACCGTAACGGTAATTGGTCATGAACTTCGTGACGCGCCAGTCCGTCCAGATACCGGTATCCCGCAGCGGCGCGCGCAGGACGATACCGTCGAGCGACTTGCACCTGCTGAGCGCGACATAGGTCTGCCCCGGCGAGAACGCGCCCCGTCCCATATCGATGATTACCCTATCGAACGTTTTCCCCTGACTCTTATGGATAGTGACCGCCCACGCCGGACGGATAGGGTATTGGGTGAACATGCCCACCGGGCTGGAGAGTATCGATCGCGCGTCGGGGTCGTATTCGTAACGGAACAGGCTCCATTGAAACTTACCGACCTCAACCGTTCCGCCCTCGTGGAGCTGGACATGAATAATCTCCTCGTCCGTATCTATACCCGCAATTTTACCCATCGATCCGTTAACCCATCGTCCCATCGGGTCGTTGTTGAGGAGCATAACCTGCGCGCCCTCCTTCAGAACGAGCGGGTTCTCGACAGGGTAGTTCTTTTCCTCGAAATCGCCGAGGACTTCCGCGCGGAACGTGTATTCCTTCGATTTGACTTTATCCATATGCCGGGCGTTTATTTCATGAGCGTTCTTATTATACGGGGTGAGAGATACATAGAATTCCCCGTCGGGCGGTTCGAATTCCCGGTCGACCCTGCGGTTCAGTTCCTCGACCATCTCCGGGCGGATTATGTTCGTACGGATCGCGTTCAGGATGGAGATGAACATCTCGTCGCTCTGGCGGTAGACCTTCTCAAGTTCGACCAGTTCCATCGGGGAATTCCGGATAGAGTCCGACGAGAAGAAATACGGGGTTTCATAATGTTCCTTGAATATCGGTTCCTCGTGCGCGCTTACGACAGGCGGAAGCTGGTAGAGGTCGCCGATGAAAATCATCCGCTTCCCGCCGAACGGCTTACCCGGATCGCAGTTCTTCCGCAGGAATTCGTCCACACAGTCCAAAAGATCCGCGCGCACCATCGATACCTCGTCTATGATAATCATATCGAGTTCGCGGTAAATATCGCTGTTCCTTTTTACTTTGACTATTTTATCGAGCGTGATATCCGGGCGGAATCCGAAGAACGAATGGATCGTCTGTCCCTCGATATTCAGGGCGGCCACCCCGGTCGGGGCAAGCACGACAATGTTTTTTTTCGTTATGCCGCGGAAGTAGGAAAGGAGGGTGGATTTCCCGGTGCCCGCTTTACCCGTGATAAAAAGATTTCCCACGCCGTTCTCCATCAGGTCGAGCGCGCGCCGGAAGTCATCGTTTAACTCGATACCCATTTCCTATCCTGTTTTTTCGATACCGTGCAGGACAAGTCCCGAACGGAGTTTCGGTTCGAACCATGTCGATTTCGGCGGCATTATCATCCCGCTGTCGGCAATTTGCATCAGTTCTTCCACAGTCACGGGATACATCGAGAACGCTATCGCCGCCTCTCCCGCATCCACCGCGCGCCGGAGTTCTGCAGAACCCTTTCGTCCGCCTACGAACTTAATCTGCTTTGAGGTACGGGGATCGGAAATTCCCAATATCGGCGCGAGCAGGTTTGTCTGCAGGATGGATACGTCGAGAGAACCGACCGCATCGTTTGTATCGTAGGTTCCCGCTTTCGGCGAGATGAGGTACGATTTTCCATCCATATACAGCACGAACGATTTCCCGGCTTCCGGGTCGTGCTTCTCGGTCGGGGATATGTCGAAACGCTCGCCGATTTTCTTCAGCAGTTCGTCGGCGGTCATCCCGTTGAGACCGGTCACCAGGCGGTTATACGGGAGGATACGCAGGTGAGATCCGGGGAATGTGACCGCGAGGAAGAAATTGTACTCCTCGGTTCCGTTGTGCGCGGGATTGTCGGCTTCCAGCTTCTTGCGGGCGTTGAATGCGCTGGCGGCGCGGTGATGCCCGTCCGCGATATACATGCACGGTAAACCCGTGAAGAATTCGCTCAACCTGCGGATATGTTCGGGATCGCCGATATGCCAGAGTTTATTGGTAACTTCGTGCTCGTCGGTAAAATGATACTCCGGCGGAGTAGCGAGCACATCGGAAATTATTTCCTCATAGACGGGAGAATCCTTAAAAAACAGGAAAACAGGGCCGGTGTTGATACCGAGGGTCAGGAGGTGATGGGTGCGGTCTTCCTCTTTATCTTTGCGCGTGAGTTCGTGCTTTTTTATATCTCCCTCGGCGTAATCGTCGCAGGACGCCGCGATATAGATGCCGTTCTGGGTGCGTCCCTGCCATGTCTGGGAGTAGAGATAATATCCCGGTTCTTTATCCTGTCTGAAAATGCCGTCATGGAGGAATCGCGCGAAGTTATCCTTCGCCTTACGGTACACCTTGTCCTCATATTCCCCGACCGAGTCGTCGAAATCCCCGTCGGCGCGGCTGACATGGAAGAACGAATGGGGATTTCCCTTCGTGAACTGCCTGACTTCAGCGCGTTCGACCGTATCGTACGGGGGGACGTTCACTTTCTCGACCAGATCGGCGCGGGGACGTATACCCCGAAACGGATGTACCTTCATGTATGCCTCCTTTCAGTGTAACGGTATATTATAACCGGAAATCGATGTTCTTTCCATTTTTTACGGTTTTTCACGGACACGACGGGATGAATAGTCTAGAAAAAGTTTCCGGGATAATGATTGATCCGCTTTTTTGCGGATATTCCGAAGAATACTCATGACAGGGCATGTTGACAAAAAGATACTGCCCTTGCGAGGCATGATCCGAAGCAATTTATTTTACAGGCGCATCAGGAATGCAGCAGACAGTTTCACCGCATTGCGCGTCTCAGCGAGATATAACAATCGAAGTTCTGTGTTCATCAACACCCCTTGTATGTCCGGAATAAAAGGTGTATATTAATAGTGAGGGAATTTATCAATAACCCCGCCCGCCGTTTAACTTTTAAGCCCTAAATGCTGATAATATATATAGCGTACGCGATTCGCCGGGGTGCGTTTTATATGAAATTGAACCTTACATGCGGGCGGCGCTTTAAAAATTCCCGGCAGGGAGAGGAATTATGATAAAAAACACAATCCGCGTCATCGCGGTTACAGGATTACTGACGGTAAGCGCCTGGGCAGCGTCCATCGACGAGGCGATCTACCAGCTCGGATATAAGATGTATCAGAGCGGGAATTATTCGCAGGCGGTCGACCAGTTCAACACGCTGATCGCGAAGCACCCGTACTCCCCGTACTTCATCGCGTCCGCATACTACTGCGCGAAATCGTACTACGCCAAGGGATGGTACGACAAGTCGCTGTATTACTACGGTATACTCGAGCGGAAGGCGGAGACCGACGTACAGATGCGGCAGGCCGTTTTCGGCATCGCCCAGTCGTATTACGGGCTGAAAAGCTACGTTAAAGCGGTCGGGTACTTCGAAACATTTGCCGCAAATTATAAAAACTCACCCGTCATCGACGCCGCGCATTATTACGCCGCCCGATGCTGGGAGGCGTTATGCAAAATCGATAAAGCCCTCGCGCATTACCAGCAGATCGCGTTTTATTATCCGTTAAGCCCGTACTATAAATACGCCCTCGAAAAGGCGGTACAGCTGAGTCCGTACGACTATGATTCCAAAAAGGAAAAACCGATCGCGGACGGGCCGAAGGTCGCCAAGAAGCAGGATCCCGGCCTGAACGAGGTCGATTTCGAGGACTATATCACTCCTGAGCCGGAACAGTCCGCTGACGTGTCCAAACCCGCGAATAATACATCACCCGTTGAGGCCGCTAAGCCTGCTGACGGAAAAGAAGGCTCGAACACGCCCCCGGGGCAGATCAAACCTTTATTACAGCAGGGCAACACGGCGCATGTCAAACTCGGAGACACCCTGTTGTCTGCGGGCGCTTTGACATCCTCATCGGACGTTCAGCTCACGGTAACCAATTATGTGATCACATCGTTCACAAACTCGTTTACGAATTATATTCATTGTACCTTGACCAACCTACTCACTAAAGTTTTGGTCGTGACCCAGTATGTGGCAGTGCAGTCTCTCGATTCCAACACCGTGCAGATACAGACGATCAAGGCCGCAAACGCGCAATCGCAGGAAGAAATCGACAGGCTTCGACAACTTCTCGAAATGAAGGCGAAACTTCTCGATCTGAAGGAAAAGACGCTGAACCAGAAGAAGAAGATTATTATGACTTCGACCAATAAATAGGCGGGAATTATGATAAAAAAGGCTTTCGTTCTATTCTTATTTATGGGCTTATGCGGGGTGCTTTTTGCGAACGATCTGGCGCTGAGCGGAAAGAAAATCGGTTTCTTTCTCCATAGCGGTTCGGGTCATTTCTATGTGGAAAATCCCACGCCGTCTGAAACGGAACTGAAAAATCTGCTATTCAAGGATAATCCGCCCACGTCATATATTACATTAATTTATGAAGGAAAGCCGTATCGTTTAAACGACGGGCAGTTGAAAATACAAAAACCGTTCACCCAAAAAGGGTCGAAGATATCGGGGGTTTACTCCCTGAAAAGTGTAGAATATACCATCACTTTCCTTCTCACTAACTCCGAGGCGAAGGAAGAGAACGATTCAATAATATGCCTGGTCAGCGTGAAAAATACCGGGGATACACAGGTAAATGTGGGAGCGCGTCTGCTGTTCGATACGTTCTATAACGAGAGGTGGGGGAAGCCTGAGCTTTTCCTCGCAAGCGGCGAGAAAATAAACTACGAGCGCCTGCTTCACGAGGCAAGTATTCCGCAATATATTTTTTCAGGCATCTACGATCCCGAAAAGCTCGAGGGATTGTTTATCTATTCCTACCTGAATCTGCTGCATCCGACCCGAATCATCATAGGAAACTGGAAAAAACTGGACGAGAACGAGATGGATTACCCGGTCGCTCCGCAGGGGAAATTCAAGTATAACGAATTCGCGAATAAGGATGCGGCGGTTGCGGTGTTTTTTGAGAAGATCTATGTCAAACCCGGCGAGACCGTCAACTTCGGGTGCATTTTAACCCGGAAGGTATTCACTTACGATATTTTCAACAGCGATGTGACCTCCATCCAATCGGTAGTTGTTCAAGCGAGCAACACGAATACAGCGCCGGTTATACCCCTGACAAACACCAATACCGTAAAGACTGCCGCGGCGGCCACCAATCCGAGCCCGACTAACATGATTGTTCAGAAGCCTGCGACGAATATTCAGCCCGTCAAAGCGAACGCCGATATGGTCGCTTCGGCCGAGGTGGACGCGAAAGTCCCGGTACTGACAGGAAGTTCCGCCGATATCGAACTGATTAAGGCGCAGCTCGCGCTGATGGAAAAACTGACCGCACTGGTCGAAAAAATGGAAAAGCAGACAAAGCCTTTCGAGACCGTTAAGGTGCAGGTTATTTCCAATACCGGACAACCGGGGGTCGATCCCAAGAAGATCGAGGAGACCAAGCAAACATACGAGGCTGCGCTTCAGAAGCAGAAAACGGCGTATGAGAAAATGCTTGCAGACCAGCAGAAGAATATTGAGGAGTTAATAAAAACCTACGAGAAACGCTTGTCCGATCAAAGCTCGCTCAAGAGTAAAAACTATTCGTTGAGCGAACTGGATAAGGCGTTGAACGAACTTGACAATCAGATATTGCTGATCGAGGAATTGTCAAAACTCAACCTCGATTTCAAGACTATGCCGAAGGAGCAGCTTAACGCGCTGAAGAAACAAGTGGAGACGATGGAATCCAAGCTGTTGAAACTGAAAGTTAAATAGGGCAGTGTAATGGAAAAAATCCGCGTACTTGTTGTCGACGATTCCGCGATCGTCCGGAGTCTGCTTGACGAAAAACTCGCGGAGTTCCCCGATATCGAAGTTGTCGGCACCGCTCCCGATCCTTATATCGCCCGCGATAAAATCATTAAATTACAGCCCGACGTGATTACCCTCGATATAGAAATGCCCCGTATGGATGGGCTGACGTTCCTCCAGAAACTTATGACCTATTACCCGTTCCCCGTAATCATAGTCAGTTCCGTAACCACCAAAGATTCCTATGCGACCATCAAGGCGCTCGAGATCGGGGCGTTCGATGTGGTCAATAAGCCGGGCGGGAGTATCACAGTCAGCGATATTATCGATGAAATTGCCTACAAGATCCGTCAGGCGTCGATGGTCAAGGATGTCTATGTCAACCGCAGGCTGGCGCTGGACGGGAAATTAGTCAAGCGCCCGGAAATCGTTTACGACCCGCATATTCTCAGCAATATCGCCACAACGGACAAACTGATCGCGATAGGGGCGTCGACCGGAGGTACAGTCGCGCTTGAATATATCCTCCGCAACCTCCCCCCGAACCTGCCGCCGATTGTAGTGGTCGAGCATATGCCGCCCCAGTTCACCAAGCAGTTCGCCGACCGGCTGAACGAGATTTCCGCGCTTGAGGTGAAGGAAGCTGAAGAAGACGACCTGATCGCCCCGGGGACAGTGTATATCGCTCCCGGCGGGATGCATTTGACTATACGTCGCAAGGGCGCGCTTCTCTATACCCAGTATACCGACACCGAAAAGGTGCATTTCCAGAAACCGTCGGTGGACGTGCTTTTCGAATCGGTCGCGCGCGAGGCGGGACAGAACGCGATAGGGATTATTTTGACCGGAATGGGGAAGGACGGAGCGAAGGGACTTCTCGCTATGAAGCAGAAGGGAGCCTATACGGTGGCACAGGACGAGCGTTCGTCGATAGTATGGGGTATGCCGAAAACCGCTATCGACATGGGAGCCGCAGACGAAGTTGTCCCATTGGACGATATGCCCCACAAGATCGTGGAACTATCGCAGAAGAAGTGAGAAGCTGAGAGTAATAAGCGGAAATTTGACTGCCGGGGAATAAATCACAACCTACCCGATCAGGACCTTCTCCTCGGGGAATCCGAGGCGCGTCGTCTTACCGATCAATCCCAGCGCAAACACAAGCGATAACGGCCCGACCCGTCCGAGGAACATGGTCAGTACGATCATGATTTTACTCGGGTCAGTGAGTTTTGCCGTAATCCCCGCAGACAGCCCGACTGTGCCGAATGCCGAGACGCATTCGAATATGATCTTCGAGAGCGGGAATTTCGCGGTCGCATCGGGAAGGCGCTCGATAGACGAAACGACAATAATAACGAAAAAGACCCAGATCAGCGAGAGAAAGAATATTGCGAGGGCTTTCCGAACCGTAACGAGCGAAATCTCCCTGCTCATGAGGGTGATCGAACGGCGTTCACGCAGGGTATTGAAGATAGTGTAGATAATGATGACGAAGGTCGATGTCTTGATACCGCCCCCGGTAGAGCCGGGGGACGCGCCGATAAACATCAGTATCGATAAAAACAGGAGCGAAACATCCTTGGCGAGATTGAAGTCGATGGTGTTGTACCCTGCGGTACGAGTGGTCACCGATGTGAAAACCGCCGAGAGGAACGCATCGTTGATTCCCATATTCTTGAACAAATTGTCGTTTTCGAGCAGGAAGAAAACGACCGCGCCGAAAATAATCAAAAAAGCCGACGCTAAAAGAACGATTTTCGAATGCAGAGACAGACGGCGATCCTTGCTCCGCATCCTGCGGAGAACATTGACCATTACTGCGAACCCGATACCGCCGAGGAAGATCAATGTCATAACCGTCCAGTTGACCAGCCAGTCGCCGCGGAATTTCATCAGGCTGTCGGAAAAAAGCGCGAATCCTGCGTTACAGAACGCTGAAACGGAATGAAAGACGGAAAAATAAACCGCATCTCCGAGCGGCATCATCGAAACGAAGCGTATGAACAACAGTCCGGCGCCGAATAATTCTATGATAAACGTACTGAGGACAATTGAATATAAAAACCGTCCCGTACTCTTCGTGTTCAGCTCGCTGACCGCGTTCTGGGTGGTAAAACGGTTATAGAGGCTCATTTTTTCACCGATGATAGTCCAAAAGAATCCCGCGAACGTCATAATTCCCAATGCGCCGATCTGGATCAGCGAAAGGATGACGGTCTGCCCGAAACGGGAGTAAAAGCTTCCGGTATCCACGACGATCAAACCGGTGACGCATACCGCAGAAGTTGCGGTGAACAGAGCGTCAAGGAGCGATAACGGGACTTCCGGCTGGGCGCGTGAAACCGGCAGATAGAGCAGCATGCTTCCGAGCAGGATAATCGAAGCGAACGATATGGCGATCAGGGTAAAAGACCCGATTTTCGGCGTATTCTTTCGCGGGAAAATAATCCCGAAAGTGGAAAAAAAGTACCCCAGAAGGAAAAACATCGACAGCAGGGCAAGAATGATGAGGAAATCCGAGTGATAGAGCATCTGGTCGCCGGAAAGAAAGATATTGATCGGGATGATAAATTTCAGGAATCCGAACCAGACGAGATTGCCCATCGCGGCCGCGGAAATATCGCGGGTCTCCTTGCGAATCAGCGCCAGAAAATGAAAGAGGATCGCCGCTAATGTGGTATAAAATGCGGTATCGATCGCAAATATCAGATCGACGCGCGTCTCGAAACTGAGAATCGAACGGATAAAAAACAACGACGCAAAAGTGAGGAAGAGCAGCTTGATTCCCTCAATGATCCTATACCACATAGAGTTTTCCCTGTTAGAACTTAGCGGTGTATCCTAAGGATAATACCCTATTAAAGGATAAACTGAAAAACTCATATTGTAAAGTAAAACCGAGCCTGAAACTTGGGATCGGTACGAACGCGATGATCAACGAAGGCAGAATATGGTCGATTCGAGTAAAATCGGCAAAAATATTTTCAACTGTGAAACCGAAATGGAGATAACGGGTATTCAGGGTCGCGCCGAAAAAGAACGTCGAGTTTGTCATATTCCGAATTCCCTCGGGAAGCAGCGGAATACGCAGTCCGAATGTGAAAATATTTTTTTCGCCGAATACGTAGTAATTCTGGCCGATATTCGCATAGAATCCGTAGATAGACGCCGATATCCCGTTGGGATCGAAGAAAGTACCGTTATGCCCGTACGCGAAATGGTCGAACCCCATGGAAAAATTCATCCACTGCGACTGCTCGTAGAGGCTGAATTTGATATATGCGACCGGAATATTCACTGTGATTTTACCCGTACCGATCAGCCCGTCGAAATTCTCCGATACCCCGATGGAAAGCATGCCGAATATGCCGACAAGAAGCCTGATATTCACCCCGCCGCTGTCATACATGTTGAATTCCGAAAGAAAATCACCCCGCATCAGGTTATCGGTCGTGGGAACAGACCCGATGAACGGAATTCTGGAAATAGCCGGCGCGATTTCGGGGGATTTGGACTGTTTTACGGGCGCCGCGGAGTATCCCGATTGATCGACATAGGTTGGCTCGTCTATAATAAAGTCGTCGCTCGCATATAAACTTAAAGAACCCGTCATGACGAAGGCTAAAATAGACGCTCCGACGAGATAGTGTTTCATTTTCTCCTCCCTGTGCTTACATTTATCCTGTAAAGAATATCGGAATAAAAAATGAAAAGGTGATTTCTTGACAGAAATATTTACGGGTTATAAAATTTAGTTATAATAATTTTAGACATGAGGAAACACAAAGGAGGATCTTCATATGGCGGATATTATCGATAAGGTGAAAGAAATCATTGTAGACAAGCTTGGTGTAGAAGCGTCTGCGGTAAACGAACCGGCGGCTTTTATTGAAGACCTTGGCGCGGATTCTCTGGATATCGTTGATCTTATCATGGCTTTGGAAGAGGAATTTGGTATCGACATTCCTGATGAGGAAGCTCAGAAACTTCGCACTGTCGGCGATGCTGTCTCCTACATTAAGAATCATCAATAAGAGGAAAGGAAACACGTATTTTTCCCCCTATTGACTAAATCGACCCCGCTTAGGCGGGGTCTTTCTTGTTAAAAATATATTATTTATACCCCTTGTTTTTTTTATTGTGTTATGATACGATATTCATATCGGTATTCGTTTTTCATGTTTTTTTTGCAAGTATATCAAAAAATATATCCTTTAGGAGGATTATTGTCCCGTATTTTTTTTGTCCTAAAAGTCGCAAATAGTATGTCACAAAACTTTCCTAAAATCAACCCCCCGCATTGTTCGCGAGGGGTTTTTTCTT
>JAGVBZ010000016.1 GCA_020059465.1 Brevinematales bacterium | reverse complement strand
TAATCAAAAATATGATGGTAAAACAAATATGAATACTCAAGAGAATACTGTTTTATTAAAACAGGAAGAAACCGAATTGAGTAATATTAATCCGATATATTGGGCAAAATATAGAGACGAAATAACAGGTTATACTAATACAAAATATGGAAAAATTGCAATAAATCGATATGGAGAATATATTATTGAGGCATGGGAATTATATAGCAAAATATTAAAAGATTCATTATACTCTACGAATTATAATTTATTAAAAAAGCTTTGTCGTGGTATTCCTATTTTAGAATTCTATACCGATGAGAATTATATATATCCTCCCTATTATCTTACAACTGCAGAGAATAGGATGACAAATGTTGATTATAATGAAATTACAAAACCAATAATAGATAAAATAAATATTCATGAATTAATAAATGTTTTTGAAGGAGAAACAATTTATAGAGAAAAAACAAATATAAACTCTCATAAAATAACATATTCATGTGTTATTATAAGTAAAGATAAAAAAAATCAATTTGTTTTTTGGAATTTAAGTGATGGAGGTGGTTGGGAATGGGTATCATTAGCCCCACCGCCCGTTGATTAAAACACTGAATAATAAAACGGAGTCCTTCAGGGCTCCGTTTCCGTTAGCAGACGCGCGTCATCACGGGAATGCCTCTACTTTCTTTCCCGCAGGGGAAAGAAAGTAGCAAAGAAAGCCTGCCCGCTATAATGCCGCTTAAAAGAAGAAAAACCGCAAAACGTGAAATGCCGTAACTCCTTCTCCGCATCGCGGAGTCGTCAAACAACGGCGTTTCTTTTCCGCTTCGCGGAAAATCCGTTTTGCTGGGAAAAATCGCGGCATACTAGCGGGTGGAAAAATAGAAGTCAAACAGCCCTATATATATTTTTTCTGACATCATCACGGATGGATTCCTTCTGTTTTCTTATATTGTGGTGTTGTAATTAGGGTACGCAGTACTTGACGCCGGAATTGCGCGCGGTATCGTCGCAGCCTCACGATCAATGCCGGTACTTCGGATGGTAATGGGATTAGGGTACGCAGTACTTGACGGGGACGCGCCCGCCGTGTAAACTATATTCCCCATACGGAGGCCCGAATGAGAAAGATTCCCGCTGTTTTCATCTTCATCACACTGATTACGGTCAGCCTCCGCGCCCAAATATTCGACCCCGGAAGCGGGCTTACAGTCCTGAAAACCAAGTACTTCGATATTATCTATTCCGATAATTCTAAATCGGCCGCGTACGAGCTTGCCGGGTTCGCCGACGCGATGTTCGAGAGGGTTACGAACCTCCTGCCGACCCTCGACCGGCAGAGGATTACCGTAGTCGTTACATCGGACTATTTCGACGCCAACGGGTTCAGCCGTACGGTGCCGTACAACCATATCCTTTTGTACGCGTATCCCCCGGAATTCGAATCCTCCATCGGGAACTACCGCGCATGGCTCGAAGACTTGTTCATCCATGAACTGACGCACGCGGTATCGCTCAATATCCGTTCGCCGTTCTTCCAGGGACTGTCGTACCTGTTCGGCCCGTGGCTGCAGACGCAGATATATATGACCCCGTGGTTCATGGTCGAGGGCGTCACCGTGAGCTTCGAGAGCCTCGACGGGTTCGGGCGGGTGAACAATCCCTATGTGCATGCCTCGCTCATGCAGGACTTTATCGACGGGAAATTCAAGGATACGGCGCAGGCGTCCGGGCCGTACGATATCTATCCCGCCGGGCAGGTTCCCTATTTCTACGGCGGAATGTTCAGCAGCTATATCCAGAAAAAGTACGGGATGGAAAAATACGCCCAGCTCTGGCGGACTACCGGCAACGGCAATTTCTTCGCGCTCCTGCCGGGGAGTTTTCTCGAGGTGTACGGGGTATGGATTTATGACGAATGGGAGAATTTCAAGGCAGAGTTTGCGCCGAAGGAAAAAATAATTGTTAATTCGAATAAACTCCTGCCCTTATCCGGGGGACTCTACTGTTTCACGCTCGCGGGAAATAAAATCTATTACGTCGATTATTTCCTTCAGCTTCTCCGGGAGTACGACACGTCGAACGGGAAAATCCGGGACATCTTCGGTATCTATAACGATATCGTTTCACTGAACGCGTCGCCGGACGGCAGACTGCTCGTGCTGAACCGGATGAAATACATCAACGGGATACCCAAGCTGTTCGCAGAATTTTACGATACCGCGAAAAATACCGTTCTCGATGTGAAATATCCCGGTATCCGCGAGGCCTCGTTTTTCCGGACTCCCGGCGGTTCCGATACCGATGTTGCCGCGATACGGATACTCGACCGTTACACCGATCTGGTACTCATCCGCAACGGCGTGACCGCCATACTGCTCTCCGGGGACGCCGACACTTATTACGGGCATCCCGTGCAGTGGGACGAGAACCGTATCGTATTCATCCTGAACGAGAAGGGTAAGAAATCGCTCGCGGTCTTCGATCTCCGTGACGGCGGAATTTCCATTATTGATGCGCCGGGAATCGAGACCGGGTTTATCCACGATATGTCGGTACAAAACGGCAAACTCTATTTCTCGGCGGGAAAAATGGGGTCGCTTTACCGCGCGGGGTGGACCGACCTCGAGACAATGGCTATCCAGACGAACCAATATTCCGGGGGAATCTATTACCCCATGCCTGTGGGCGGGGCGCTTTATTACGGAGCGAGTTTTTCGGACGGCGCACAGCTGATGAGATGTCCGCTGGCGGAAATCCCTGTATATACCGCTCAAGTGAATATGACAAAGTTCACTCCCGCCCCCCCTTCCCAGCCGGAAGGCCCGCAAACGGAGTTCAAGACGGAACCGTACTATCCCATCGGGTACCTTATCCCGCATGTATGGGCGCCCGCATTCGACATCAACGCGAAGGGGGAACTCGACGCGGTCGGTGTGCTGAGCTTTCTCGCCGACCCGGTGCGGAACAATCAGTCCGTCACTCCCACCCTCATGATCAACATAGTGAAACCGTTCGCCGATTTCTCGATCGACTGGGACAATACGGCGCTTCCGGTAAACTTCACATTATCCCTCCGCGACTGGCTGAATTACTCGAGGTATTACGACGAGTATTACCGTCAGACCTCGGCGAGCCTTTCGCTCTGGTGGGTTTACCAGTTCACCCCGGCATGCAACACCCTCGCGCTCGGCGGATATGTTTCGCACACAAGTATCGCGTGGGATAATCTTATCGACCGTTCGCCGTATAATTGGAGTTTTACCCAGGATGTCACCACAGCGACCGTATACGCGCAGGTCTCGACACTTGCCCCGCTCTACGGATTTTTCCAGTACCGGGGATGGACTGCAGCCGTATTCGCGGACTACAATTTCCAGAGGAATATCGCCAAGACGGAATTCAGCCTGAAAATCGCGCCCCATTTCTTATCGATACTGATTAATCTCTACGGGGCATATTCGGGCACGGCGCTTTTCAATACGTCGTCGGTAAACTCCGTGTTCTGGGGCAACCATTACCCGGCGTTCTACGAATACCAGTCATACACCCGATTCAGGAATTATTACCTCTGCGGGAACCTGTCGTTTCCCGTATTTAACTGGGAGATGCAATGGGGCCCCGGACTTATCCCGGTCTATTTCAAACGGTTCTATCTTGTGACCGGATACCGCGCGGCATGGATCGAGCCGGAATACCTGCAATCCGTATTCGCGCGGGTAAGCCTTGAAACCGCCCTGTTCGCAAACCTCAATCTCAACGGGTATTTCGAGGTGTACTACGCGGTCAATAACAATCAGTTCGATTACCGATGGGGAATAGGCTTCGATTTCTGGTTCATGGGGTTAGACCGCCCCGGCAAGGTAAAAACCGGCCCCGGAATGTTATAGGTTCTCATTTTATCAACCCTATAAAAAGGGAATTACGCTGTCACTGCGGGACGCTAGCGGCAAAGAAGTCTTTACAGTTTGGTATTTTATCATGAAACAGAGTGCTTCGCTTTTCCAAACGGATTTGCTCGCAATGACAAACACACATTTCCCATTGGTATATATAGCCCATCGGTTATTGCCATAGTTTTGCCAAAAAATCGCAGAGGGAAATGAGAAAACTCTTGACATGGAAGCGTTTCCATAATATACTGTTCGCGGAGTAAACGATGACGACAATTAAAGATATCGCGAAAGCAGCGGGTGTGGGGCTGGGCACAGTCTCCCGCGCGCTGAACGGAGAACCGAATATCCGACCCGATACCCGCGACCGAATCCTGACTGTCGCATGGAAGCTGGGATACCGTCCCAATGAGGCGGCGCGTCAGCTCGCGCGCGGAGGGTTCTCCTCCACTACAATCGGGGTCGTACTGCCCAGCATCATTCACCCGTTCTATTTTGAAATCCTCCGGGGCATCCATTCCGCGTTCAGCGAGATCGATAAGAACATGATGGTGTTCAATCTCGGCGCTTACGAGGAACTGGTGGTCGGGCATATCGCCAAGGAGAACCTCGCGGGGATCATAGTCGTCGCCGCGGGGATTTCACATGACAGCCTGTCGCACCTGAACGCCCAGAATACGAACGTCGTTTTTCTCGACAGGCACGAGGATCATGCGGTGTCGTTCTGGATCGATAACATGCTCGGAGGAAGCCTCGCCGCGAAGTACCTGGTATCGGCGGGGTGCGGGAAAATCGCGTATATCGGCGACAGCGGCGAAAGCCAGCAGCAGGACGACCGTCTCCACGGCTTCCGCACGGAGCTTTCCCGCGCCGGGAAAACCCTGTCAAACGAGACATATATCCATATCGACGAAAAGACCGCTTACAATGCGGCCGCCGCAGTCCTTCAATCCGGCGGTATCGACGGGGTATTCTGCTTCTGCGACCGCATCGCGTACGGGGTCATGCAGTACATGAAGGAACAAAGTATCAGCGCGAGGATTATCGGATATGACGACGCTCCCGCTTCGCAGTACCTCGGCTTATCGTCCGTCCGCCAGCCCGCATTCGAGATGGGTTACGACGGGGCGATGACCGTCGCGAATTATTCTAAAAAGGATAAACCGAAATCGCGGGTGTTCTTACCCGTCGTTGTCGATAGAGGTTCATAATAATTCCCGGAGGCGCATATGAAAAAGTTTTTTGCCTTATTTACTGTTTTATTCATCCTGCTGACCGTACCGTTGTGCCAGCAGGCGTCCGTCAGACCCGGCACGTCCGGCAAGATGGGAAAATTGATATCCTACGATTATAAAAACGGAAAACTTGTCCTGAATTATGATAATCTTTCCGCGGTCGTGGAGATTCTCGACGGGCCGGTCGTAAAGGTGTCCGCGGCGTACCGTCCGGCACTGCCCTATCATTATTCCTACGCGGTCGTGTCGGAAAAACCGCTCGGCGGCGCGGACAAGATTCTTTTCCTGTCCAACCAGTTGTATATCATCCGATGGAATAACTATGAAGTGCGCGTCCCGCAGGACGGCATGTTCGGCGTGTCGCTGCTCCAGAACGGTAAACAGATCTTCAAGACGTCGCTGGTCGAAGACGATGAAGAGGAAAAACTGTATCTCGTCAGCCCGGCGGAAAAAGAACGCTATTTCGGGCTGGGTGAAAAAACAGGGAAACTCGAGCTTACCGGAAGGAAATTCGAGAATTACAACTCCGATACCTATAAGTACGGTTTCACCACCGACCCGGTCTACTGTTCGATCCCGTTCTATCTTGCTATCGGCAGCGGATATTCCTACGGGGTGTTTATCGATAATCCCGCCCGGTCCGAGTTCAGCTTCAAAAAGGACGATTACTCGCAGGCGGTGTATGACGACCGTATCGATTTTTACATAATCCCCGGCGACCCTAAAACCGTCATCAAGAATTATTCCTCGCTCACCGGGTTCGCCAATCTCCCCCCGATGTGGGGACTCGGTTTTCACCAGTGCCGTTACAGCTACGAAAGCCAGAAGGAAGTGCTGGGCGTGGCGGAAAAGTTCCTGAAAAACGGACTTCCCATCGATTCTATCTATCTCGATATCGGGTTTATGAGCAATAATATGGCGTTTACCTATAATCCGGCGGCGTTCCCCGACCCGAAGGGGATGGATATCGCCCTCGAAAAACAGGGTATCCGCCTTGTCGCGATTGTCGACCCGGGTATCAAGACCGATAAAAAATACGGGGTTTACACCTCCGGCACCAATCTCGGCGTGTACGTCATGATTACGAATAAAAGCAAGTCCGCGGCATCGCCGTGGAAGATCTATACCGGGAGCGTATGGCCCGGACTCTGCGCATTCCCTGACTTCACCAAGCCCGCAACCTTCAAGTGGTGGCAGTCCCATCACCCAGTCCTCGTCAATCTCGGCATCGACGGGTTCTGGAACGATATGAACGAGCCGAGCGTCTTTAACGTACCCGGCGGTACGATGGCCGGCGATGCAGTACAGGACAATAACGGGACGCCAACAGAGCATATGTACCTGCATAATATCTACGGGCTGACCATGATCTCCGCGACCTTTGCCGCGATGCGCGCGATACAGCCCGATAAACGGGTCTTTATCCTGACACGTTCGGGATACGCGGGTGTCCAGCGATTTGCGTTCGTATGGACGGGCGATAATTCCGCCGATTGGACACACCTCGCTATGAACGTCAGTATGGTGCTGAACCTCGGATTATCCGGGGTGCCGTTCAGCGGCGCGGATATCGGCGGGTATACCGGAAGCCCCGCCGAAGAACTCTTCGTACGATGGATCCAGCTCGGCGCGTTTATCCCGTTCATGCGCGACCATTCCGAAAAGGGCACCAAGTATCAGGAACCCTACGTATTTGAAAAAAGCCTGCCGATCATCAAAAAATACATGAAACTCCGTTATACTCTCATGCCGTACCTTTACACGATGGCGTACGAGGCATCCCGCGACGGAATCCCCGTGGCGCGCCCGCTGTTCCTCGAGTTCGGCGGAGAATACTTGGATATCGATCAGGAATTCCTGTTCGGGGACAGTATCCTCGTCGCGCCCGTGCTCGATCCGTTGAAGAAAAAGGACAGCGTTTCAGTCATACTGCCCACAGGTATCTGGTACGATTACTTCTCCGGGAAAGTGTCTAAGGCGGGGAACTACTCCCTGCCGGTAACGATGGAGGATATCCCGGTCTATGTCCGGGGCGGAAGCATTATTCCTGTGTTCGCCTTCGACTACATGAGCACAATGGAGCTCCAGAAGAAACGCGACGTCACATTAACGATATATCCCGATGAATCGGGCAGCGCATCGGGACGCCTGTTCGAGGACGATATGGTCAGCTATGCGTACCAGAAGGGCGCGTATGTCTACACCAAGTTCGAGTATAAGTCGTCAGGTAATTCCGCGTCGATCACCTCGGTCAAGGAAGGCGGCTTCGCGCTGAAACGGAAACTCACGGTCGTACTGCCGAAGGGCATCACCGCGCTGACCTATAACGGCAAAGCGGTCGCAGTAACTGACGGCAAGGCGGTACTGGAATAACTTCCGGGCGAATGGGAAATAATTCATAACTATAGTAGTATTTGTTGTTTATTTCCGAACCGTTTTTGACTTTTAAACACGCATGATATTATAATGGGTGCCGTTTCTAACCGGAGGATAAAATGAAAAAAGTTTACATCAAATTATTAATAATCGCCGCCGCACTTTTCGGTATGCACTGCAACTTATCCGCCGCCGGCGGAAATACGATCGCACCGGCGGGCGAGCTGAAGGGTTTTGCAGTCTCCAATAATTCCGCCGCGCTGGAATATACTGACATAACGTTCCATGTGCGGATACTCTCCAACGGCATCGTGCATATTTACGGGCAGTACGGGGATAAGCCGGTACCGCATTATTCGTATGCGGTGATTCATACGAACGATACCGTGAAGACGTTCGTAAAAGATAACGGGGATAGCATTCTCCTCGACGCGGGCGGGATTGTGGTTAAGATAGTGAAAAAGGATTTTCAATTTTCTGTGACCGCGAAAGGAAAGGTCATATTCTCCGCGAAACCGTCGGGTATCGTTATCGCTAACTATAAAGGATTCTGCGTGGATTACGATTATTACGGCGAACGGATTTTCGGGATGGGCGGGCAGTCGACTAATTTAGAATTGACCGGTATGACACTCGGCAATTACAACAAAGACTGGTATCCATATTATGCCTCCTTCCCGGTGTATGTCGCGATGAGTCCCGGATACTCCTATGGGGTATTCCTCGACAGTCCCGCGTTTTCTGTTTTTTCATTCAACGACCCCGACATAAAGAAGGGATACCAATCCGTCTTCAAGGACGAATCTTTCGCCTCCAGTTTCGGGACTTTCGGAACGACCTTCAACTTGTATATTTATACCGGCACGCCGAAGGAGATCCTCGAAAAATTCACTTCCATGACCGGGCGTCCGTACCTTCCGCCCCTCTGGGCATTCGGGTTCCATCAGTGCAAGTACTCCTATATGGACGAGAACGCCGTCCGGGCGGTCGCGAAAAACTTCGAAACCTACGACATGCCCGTCGAATCGATCTGGCTCGATATCGATTATATGGACGAATATAAGTGTTTCACTTTCAACGAGGAAACATTCCCCGACCTGAAGAAACTCACGTCCGATCTATCGGCGAAAGGCATCAAAACGGTAACCATCATCGACCCGGGAGTAAAACAGGAACCGGGCTATTGGGTCTACGACAGCGGGATGCAGAAAGATGCCTTCATGTATAAAGCGAACAGGAAAGATCATTTTATCGGGAAGGTCTGGCCCGGGATGTGTGTTTTCCCGGACTACTCCAATCCCGCGGCCCGCGACTGGTGGGCGGGGCTTTATCAAACCCTTAAGGACTGGGGTATATCCGGCCAATGGATCGACATGAACGAGCCCAGCGTATTTAAAACCGAAGTCAGCGGATGGGGGATGGATATGAACGCTTTCCGCGACTGGGAAGGCATCGGCGCGCCCGACTGGCAGATTCATAACGTCTACGGCCTCACGATGGCGATGGCGACCTCTATGGGAATCTACAGCGCAGACCCTTCGAACAGGGTCTTTCTGCTGACCCGTTCGGCGTATCCCGGCATCCAGAGGTATGCGTTCATGTGGACGGGCGACAACAAAGCGTCATGGGCACATCTCGCGCACGTCGTACCGATGGTGCTCAACCTCGGCCTCAGCGGGATGCCGTACTCCGGTTCGGATATCGGCGGATTCTCTGCAAGCCCGTCGGCGGAACTCTTCACCCGATGGATTCAGCTCGGTACTTTTATCCCGTTCATGCGCGACCATACCGGCAAGGGAACCCTGTTTCAGGAACCCTATGCGAAGCATTTCAAGCAATATCATGGGATAATCAGAAACTACCTTTACCTGCGCTACCGTCTTTTACCGTATATATACACTCAGGTCTATCATGCTACGCTGACCGGCGCGCCGATCGCGCGCCCGCTATTCTTCGAGTACGGGTACAATTACTGCGGGGTCACCAACGAGTTCATGATGGGGAACAATATGCTGATCTGCCCGGTAATCAAGGAAGGGCAGACCAAGTTCGACGCGGTACTGCCTCCGGGCGAATGGACCGACTTCTGGACTGGGAAGAAGTACTCCGCCGGGAAATTCTCCCTTGACGTCACCATTACGAACATTCCCGTATTCATCAGATGCGGATCGATCCTGCCGACCTACGAATTCAAGATGAAAAACACCGCCGCGCTCGCGAAGGGCCGTGACGTAACAATGACAGTGTATCCCGATTCGGCCGGATACGCTTACGGAGCAGTGTACGAGGATGACGGGAATAGCTGGAGCTTTATGCACGGCGGCTACCTGCTGACAGGAGTCACTTTCCGGCAGTCCGGCGATAAAGCGTCGATAACAGTCAAAACCGACGGCGCGTACGACCCGGGTCGTAAAATGATATTCGTTTTACCGGCGGGAGTGAAATCAGTCTCCATTAACGGGGTGAGTTCTGCTGTCAAGGACGGAAAGGTGATATACTGATACCCTATCAATAGACAAGGGGCGCCTTACCGGCGCCCCTAATCCGTGTATGATTTGGAGGCATTGCACTAAAATTTATTTCGTTACCCGAGCGGATGCATATGCATCGGACGGGGGCGTGCGGCCTTCTGGTGCATCTTATACAGGAATATCTTGCAGTCCTTATTGAGCAGAAACAGCTCGGAATCGCAGAATACCTTCTTCATAAGGCCGACTTCATTGTCGGAAAGTTTCTTATTATCGTTGTTGTTATAAAAACCGCAACTTTCTCTTAATGGGCACATAGTTTCCTCCTTTGTGTGACCTCATAATATATATCGCATAAACTGTGCCAACATACCAAAAAACGGCAAGGAGAAACCTATTAATAATGCATAAATTTCTTGAAAACCGCACTGTTTTACCTGTCAAATTGAACATTTTCCATATAATTCGCCTTTTTATCGTTTTATCGGGATAAATAAGAAAAGGAGTGTACTTTTTTAAATACACTCCTGCGTGTTTTTTTTACACAAATGGGCTGATGAATAAAAATCAATCAATCCTTAGAACGCATACTCGAACGATGTATAAATCAGGTCGTAATCCTTCATCCGTCCGACCGTGCATCCGGGCGCACCGTCGAATAACATAGAGCCCAGAGTGATGTCCAGCCCGGGCGTAGGCTTGTAGGATATCCCGAACTGCATTACCGCGCCGTAATGGTCGTTGAAGTATGCGCCAAAATCGGAGCTCTCGAACGCATCGCCAAAAGTGTCTACGTTCAGTATCCCCGTAAGAAAGAGCTTGATTTTATCGTCGAGAAAGTTTTTTTCAAACCGGAGGATAAAATAATCCTGAAGGCGTTCGGCGCCGGTCAGCCCGCGTTCGGTGAAAAATCCGTGGGCGAACTGAAAATTGATATACCATCCGCCGTCGAACAGGCAGTCCCCGCCGACAGTGTATTTCACGTACGGCTGATTGGAGATATAGGTTTGTTCTCCGATCGTCGTAACATTATTGGTTATCATCACCGGAATAACAATCACTTCAGCGTCGCTCCGCATGACAGATACCGTTTTTTCCGGGAACGTGACTCCCGCCTCGCCCCATATTACGAAAAGTCCGGTATTCCATGAAAAATCCAGACCGGCTTCGGCCTCGCGGTAATAGGCCAGCGTGTAACTCTTGCCGTTCAGCGTCACGTTCGTCGTACCGCCGCCCATATCGATAATCGTCTGCTGTTGGATAGAAATATTCTTAATAAACGGCAGGTCGTTGATACGGCTGACCGCGCTGGCGGAAATATCAAGCGGGCCGAGATTGATCTTATAACGCAGACCGTACGAGGCGTTGTAGATGGAAAGTTCGGGCGTCTCGGCGGCCGGCGACGTCCATCCCGGCGAGCCGTCGCTGAACGACGTCACGTTCGGGAGTATCCCGGCGACGATGTTCTGCAAAATCCCTGATTCCATCAACGCGATCATCGTAATATTCATCTGCGCAATCGGGCTATGCGGCTGATATACGAATTGAAGTCCCGATTCGCTTTCCGCGATATTAAAATGCAGCGTCGTATTCACGGCGACAGACGCCGACTTCTTCCCGAAACTCAGCAGATCGTAAAAATCGCCGGGATTGATGATATCGGTCGGATTGAATAAATCCGCCGTACCCCACACGATTCGCTGTTTCCCCACAGTGAATTCCAATCCGTCGAAAATAAAATTATCGTACGTGAAGTATGCCTCGTCGATCAGGATATCGAGCGGAAGCATCGAACTGCTCCACGCGAGTTCCTGCGGGATCAATATATTGTTCAGGGTGGATTGCCCTTTGGGCTGTCCCGAATACCGGAACCCGAGCTTGACCATCCCGTAAAAATTATCGTTGATCTGTGTATCGAATTTCAGGCTTCCGCTCAGTTCGTTGAATACGATATCCCCGTTGGTGGGAGAGACCCGCAGTTCCGTTTTTACCTTCCCCAGGATTTCCGCACCCCATCCGCCAGAGGCAGTAATACCGGCAATCGTCAGCGCGAGAAATAACCTTTTCATAATTTCCCCCTTATTCTTTTTTCTTCAGGTACTGTTGGGTAAAAATCCCTTTGTTCTTTAATCCCTGATCGAACTTGACGTCCTTCATATTCATTTCCGTATAGTGCTTTTTTTCAAGGTCTTCGACCTTAATTTTCACCGGGATATCGTATTTCCCGTACTTCTTCACTTCGAGAATATCCATAATCTTTTTCAGTGTTTTACCGTTGTAGAATTCCGCCTTGGACGGGATAAATGTGGTTTTATCGATAGTCATCATCAGTTTGTCGTACGGTTTCTCCGACCCCGGTTTCCGGATAAGGGTAAGGACATATGTTTTATCGTCCTCCGAGCTAATCGAAGCGGAATAATCCTTCTTGTATTCATAGCTCCCGATTTCGTTGTAGGAAAAATCCGTACCCTGGAAACTGTCGTTCTTGAACGACCCCTGTATCATCTTTATCTTTTTCATTTCCGGCAGATAAATCCATATCTGGTTCTCACCGGTCACCAGAAGCCCTATTCCGCTGACACCGGCGGGTTTTGTAAATTTCACTACCCGCATATCCGTCCCGGAGACGTACATCTTCATCTCGCGGATCTCCTTACCGCTTCCGTCGCTATTCGCGAGGGTCAGGATATTCAACGATTCGACATCCTGCGGCCCGGTCAGCGCATTCTCGACCTTATCGAGAACCTCGGCGCCTGTGAGACCGTATCCCGAGGAAAGCCCGGCAGCAATACACAGGATTGTAATAATCCCCTTCATTTTCTTCATATTATCCTCCTAATCTGTTGTTTTTTTTCTAAACACGCCCGTCACATGAAATACCGCCGGAAGCAGAGTCAGCGAGGCGATACTGCTGACCAGCATACTGATCGCGAGAAGCATACCGAACGTCCGTAACGGGCCCAGGCTCGCGAACATCAGGACGACAAACCCCAGTCCCACCGAGACGGCATTGGCAAGGATTCCTATACCGGTCGTCGAAAGCGTTCCGGCAATCGCCTGCTTCTCGTCGCCCCCGTTACGCTCCAGTTCAAGCGAGAACCGGTTGGTAAAGTGAATACTATAATCGATACCTGTTCCGATAGCGATACTCGCGATTGTCACCGAGACCAGATCGAGCGGTATCCCGAATACGGCCATCACCCCGAAATTGACAAGCAGCGTGAATATGATCGCAGTAATAGAAACGATCCCCTTTGCGAAAGACCGGAAGGTAAACGCATTGAGGATAAGCACGGCGAGAAGCGCGAAAATCAAACTGGTTGCCTGATTGATAAGCAGTCTCTGTTTGGTCTGTGATAATAAGTAGGCGTAACCGCTGACCTCGATTACATCGAGTTTCTTCTCAACAGCGGTAGGGCCGTCATAGGCGCTCCCCGCGGGCATTGTTTTCCAGAACATCGGCCCGATAGCATACATGAGACGCTCGCGGTCGATGTTTTTATCGAGGGCGCTATAGATCTGATCCGCCGCAAAATGGTACTGCTGCACCCGAATATTTTCATCGTAACGGATCGACAGGCTCTCCGCCAGCATTTTCACATCCTCTGAAGTATATCCGTTCCCTACAGGGACAATTTTCGCTATCGCGGAATAAACGGATTCAGGCGAGCAGTCTTTTAGCCCCTTCATTTTCGCGATAATCCCGGCCGTCTGCGGCTTCGTGAGAGTTATCTCGCATTCTGCGCCCGTCATATACTTTATCAGAATATCCCCCGGAAACGCGGGTTTATACCCGATAACAGCTAACCCGGTGTTCTGAACCGTTTCCTTCAGTTTTTGCGAGTCTATCGAAATATCCCCGTCCTTTCCATAAGCATTGGATAACATCATCGCGACCAGTTCAACAAGCATACTGTTGGTAAAATAAACCGGCGCCATCTTCACCCCATCCCGGTACTTCGCAATCAGTTCATTCAGGGGATCGAAAACTTGTTTTTCAAAGCCCGATGATACCGAGGGTAGAAGGAAGGTAATGACCGCTTCCTTTTTATCCTTGGTTACCATACTTTTGAGTTGTTCCTGCCCGTCGAGAAAAAACCATAAATTCTCTACTTCCCCCGTCGTCTCGGGGACTGTCTTTAGCCCCGTCCATAGAAAGTTCAGTTCCGCGATCATATCGTGCACACCGCCTACCGAGGCGATTTTCTTATACGACTTGGTCTTTTCTTCGAGCACTGTCATGAGTTTCTGAATCCCTGCATCCGAAATATCTCCCTTGAGATAGATTGAAAAAGCGTTATAACCGCCGAAATGATCGTTGATTACATGACTGACAGTAACAGGCTCGCTGTCCGGTTTGAAGAACGAAAGATAGTCCATCTCGGGATACAGCCTCCAGAACTGGGATATACACGCAATCGAGATTACCCCGAAAACGATGAACACCCACACCCTTTTCGTTATCAGCGCTTCCGTTAAAAACACCGCGAATTTCCCGATATGATGGTGTTTGCCGTCGGTTCCGCCGATACGCTGTTTCTGAGGCTTCATCCTGGACAGCAGAGCGGGGATAAACAGCACAGCTATAAGCAGCGCTAAAACCACTCCCAGCGCAGTAATTTTCCCGAAGTCCTGAATCATCGTCAGATCGGAGAAAATCAGCGAGATAAATCCGAAAAATGTGGTCATTCCCGCCATGATTATCGGGATTCCGACATCGCGTAAACTGTTATGCACCAAGCGTTTCGGGTCGATTATCCCCTTAGCGGTTTCCTCATAGTACTTGTTCAGCAGATGGATACCGTATGCGTTGCCGACCGCTATCAGAACAACCGGAATTGCCGCGCCGATCATGCTGAAATTGATCATAAATACACCCATAACTCCCATCGCCATAATAGTCGCCATTCCGACCGACAGGAGGGGCAGCAGTATCCCGCGAATTGTACCGAACGAGAGGAACAGGATAAGCGCGACAATGAAAATAACAAAGGGAACCAGCACAACGAGGTCGCCGATCACCACATCAAAAATCGAGTTTAATATCGCCGGTGTGCCGCCGTAGTAGATTTTAACCTTGCTCCCATTTATCAGCTCGTCCACCTGTAAGCGAATTGTACGGGTGATTTTATCGATCCGGCCGCCGCCTTTCACGGTTACCAGTATCATCGCGTATTTCCCGTCGGTGGATACCAGCGTCCCGAGATACATATCCTTACCCATGATATATTTCTTCTTCGCCGCGATCTCGTCCGCGTTTGTGGGAATATCCCCGCCGAACAAATCGTCCACTAATATCCCATACTCGTTGGCGGACATATCTTTGGTTTCCGTAATACTGACCACATTGTCGATCTCTGCATTTGTCTCGATAGTGCGGGTAATTTTCCTGATCAGGCTCAGGTTTTCATGGGTAAAAACATCCTCAGTCTCAAGCACGATAATCAGGGGAGATACTCCCCCGAATGTTTCGTTGATATGATGGGGAAGTTTCCCGATCTCGCTTTCCGGGGATACCTGATTGAGAAGGTCGTTATTCATTTCCAGTCTGAGTATGAAAACGCCAAGCCCAAAAGTGAGCAGAATAGTCCCGATAATAATCCATATCGCGTTCTTTGTCGTAAATTCCGCAAAGCGGTCGAAAAATTTTCTCATAGAAAGTATCTCCCTTCCTCAGCTATTTGCATTTCTCTTTTAACGCCTTCATTTTCTGGTCGGCCGTATCGTCCCTCGGTTCGTCCGGATCGGGTTTGATCGCAAGCCCTTTTTCGATCACCTTCAGCGCCTCGTCTTTTTTACCTTTCTCCACAAGGAACTCGGCGTAGAAAAGGTAGACACCTTTATTCTTTTTCCCGTATTTCATCGCGGCCTGATAATCCGCGAGGGCTTTATCGTGATCGCCGACACTGATCGGCCATCCGGGGGCTTTGTGATATAAGCGCGCACGGATCAGATATCCGGCTCCTCCCCCGAAGGACGGGTCTATTTCTATCAGCTTGGTTGTAAGCTCAATTATTTTAGGGACGCCGAACGGATCCTTATTCATTTCCGTCAGCCTGCCGAACACCGTAGCGTACCAAAGATACCCCTCAGGCCCATTCGGTTTGAGCTTTACCGCTTTTTCGCATGCTTTTACCGCCTTTTCGTAATACGGCTTGCGGTCTTCCTTTTTCACATACATCTTGGCGTAAAAGTTTAACGCTTCGGCATATTTCCAGCACGAATCATAATCCCCTTTCGTCTCATAATGGTTCTGGTAATAACTGATAATCGACTGCGCCCCAGCCGGAGAATTCCAGTTTGTCCATATCGCGTCTTTGGCGGACAGCAGGGGAGTGATAACCGTAAGCAATCCCAACAGAATAAAGTAACGCATAAAGACTCCTTATTTTTTTATAAAGGGAAATCCCAATAACGTCGAAAGCTCTTTCATCGCGGCCATATATTTTGACCGGTACTCCGTCTCGTCGATCTTATTGTACACCGCCCATTCCTCGCCGATAACCACACTCATCAGAAGCGGCGACGTACAGATTAAAAACAATTTGATACGCAGGTAATTGATATCCCCGACATCGACATTCAGCTCCTTCAGCTTGGCAATCACATTATCATACACCGGGGAAAGCAGCTCAAAGATAGAATGATCCTCCCGCCCCGCACGTAAAACCTCTCCCATCATGATAATCAGAATTTGTTTCTTTCTCCGCAGGAAATCCAGTATATCCGTGATAAACAGCTCGAACGCCTCAGAATCGATCTCGACTATTTTGCTAAACCTTTCATCCACCATGCGCGTGACTTCCTGAATCGCGGTTTCCATCAACTGACGCAGGATCGCTTCTTTATTCGCGAAATAATAATACAGAAGAGCGGAGTTCACCCCCGCCAGTTTCCCGATCTCGCCGATAGTCGCGGCGTCGTATCCCTTGGAGGCAAACAGGTTCTCCGCAGCGTCCATGATTTTATCCTTTGCGCTGATCCCCCCGCTTTCTATCTCGTCTTTTTTCGGCCGCGCCATTTTTCGCTCCTTAATTAATTAACTAATTAATTAATTATATCACCGGGGAGGGCGCGAGTCAAGTACTTCGTGAAAAATATTTTTTACGAAAGACGGGGGTGAGATAAAACGGTATTTAACGGGTGATTTCGGAATCCCACGAGACGGGCTGGCCGGTCGCTTCGATGACGTTATTCCAGTAGAGGGAATTGACATCGACAAACTTGCGCTTTGATATCGCCAGATCGATGGGGACATGCGTAAACATATTGTTCCATCGCCCGATGACAAGCTCCGTTTTCCCGGCCATTCCGGCATGGACGGCATACTGGCCGAGCTGCGCGCAGAAAATTGCGTCCATAGGACAGGCCGGCGCGCTGCGGATCATATAGCTCGGGTCGATATATTTCAGGTTGACCTCGATACCTTTTTTTTCGAAATGCTCGTTGATTTTTTTCTTCAGGAATAGCCCGATATCCTTGAAAACGACATTATTCGATGCGTCACGCTCGACCTGATCCGTGCCATCGTTCATCAGATTCTGTCCCACTCCCTCGGCGACACAGATCACCGCGTGGGACCGCCGGGTAACACGTTCCTCGAGAAGTTCTAAAAATACCTCCAGCTTCAGGGGAATTTCCGGTATCAGGCAGAAATTGACGTCGTTATTCGCAAGGGTCGTACTCGCGGATATAAACCCGGAATGCCGTCCCATCAGCTTGACCAGCCCTATACCGTTGATCGCCCCCTCGGCCTCGGCATGCGCCGCGTAGATCGGATGCACCGCTTCCGCAACCGCCGTCTGGAACCCGAACGATCTGTCGATATAACTGATATCGTTATCGATCGTTTTCGGTACGCCTACGACCGCAAGTTCCAGTCCGCGTTTAGCCGCCTCCTCCGCAATCGCGTTCGCCCCGCGCAGAGTGCCGTCTCCCCCTATGGTATATAGAATATCTATTTTCCATTTGACAAGAGTATCGACTAATTTCCCGATATCCTCTGTCCCGCCCCTCGACGAGCCGAGCACCGTTCCGCCCATCTCGTGGATATTTCGGACATTCTGGGGTGTCAGCTTCATCGGCTCGTATCCCTTCTCCAGGTTCAGCCCGTTATAGCCGTACCGGATACCGAGGATGGATTTTACTCCGTACCGGTAATGCGACTGCATGACAATCGAACGGATGACATTGTTCAGGCCGGGGCAAAGCCCGCCGCATGTCACTACCGCGCTGTTGACCTTCGACGGGTCGAAGTAGATTTTATCGCGGGGGCCCGCAAGCTCAAAACTATGGTCGAAATCCATCGCGGGATATCCTGCGGAATCGAACTCTGCCTCGTAAAGCACTTTCTGTTCGTCGGATATAAAAACGGTCTTAGGGGATAAAAACTTGGTCAGCAGCGGCGAATCGTATTTTGGTTCTCCCAGCGATTTAATCCCGAATTCCATATGATTCTCCCGGAATGGATGTTTTGAATATTTTAGACGAAATACGGATTAATGTCAAAAAGTATGGAACGGTTAAAAAATGAGGGAAACAATACTAATTCGCCGCCTTCACAAGCTTGAAGTAGTAGCTTTTCAGAATCAGGTATTTATCCCCGCCCTGAGCCTGCGTATAAAGCGGGAAAAACGGGAGATTCGTATTACTCGTAATAATCCTGAAATCGGAGAATTGAAGCGAGTTACTATCTCCGAACGCATAGGATATCCGGAGATTCGAACTGCCGGTATAGATGGTAATTTTATCGGAAACCTGATTGACAATATAGCTCCCGGAATCGGTGCTGATGGAAACATTATTTGAATAACCGTACCACTGGAAAACACCGTACGGTCTGAAACAGAATACCTGCGAATTGGTGAGACGGCTCAGATGATTGGTTACGGAATAGTTCGTCAGATCGTTCGTGTTTGATCCGATGTAGGTGATTTTCAGCGCGAGCACAAGTTCGGTAGTCTCCCAGTTGGTGACCAGTTTCATCATGTCGGTCTGCCCGAATAGCCCGTCGGAGCACCGGGTATTCCACAATGCCAGCCCGATTAACAAAACCGATAACCACCCGATCAGTATTCTTTTCATAACGACCTCCGGCCCCGACTAACACGGTTTTTTCGCCAGAAACTCTCCTGCCGAAATAAAGTACCCGCAGAGTTAGTATAACATAGAAATATTTATCTTTAAAGAAATACTTTTAAGATTCGAGGGCTTTTTTCAGTATCCGCAGGAACGATTCCCGTTCCGTAAGCGCGGATGTTTTCCTCCACGGGTGCACCGAAGTATCCGAATCGGTCCCGTAAACCGAGTAAATCTCGCATCCTCCGAACGCCTCGCGCTGCAGGGTTATCACACTCTCTATCGCGCTCATCTGGATATAATTTATCGGATCGATGTGCCGGAAAAACACGGAAAATCTCCCCTCGCTGTTATAGATATACTGATCGACGCTTCTATGTATGATACGGCAGTTATTCTCATCCAGCATCTTCCTGCAGACTTCGTCGAATTTACCCTCGTCGCTGACAAAGTAATGCTTGAACACGGTATGAGGGAGAAATTTTTCATATTTCTGCGCGATACTCCCGGCATCGCGGAATAAGGGGTCGAGTTTGGCGATTTGGTCGAAAATCGTGATCGCCTCGTATTCCTCGCCGAGTTCCTGTTTCAGGTTCGCTAAAAGGTAAAGCAGTTCCTTAGTCGCCCCCTCGGAAAGCTCGCCCATAAGAAACCCCTGCGCTCTCGCCGCCGCCGGCTTATGCTCCTTCGCCTTGAGCATCATCTGCACCGACGCAATCATCGCGCGTTCCTTCTGCTCCGGCACAAGTCCCTCGAACGTCAGGAATGTATCATAGGAGTCCGCCGCGTCATGATATTGTTTCAGGTTTTCGAGACATCGCCCTTTATAGAAATAAACCTCGGAATTTGCGGGATCGTATTTTTCGAGGAGTTCGAACTGTTTAATCGCGGCTGCGTGGTTGCCGGTCTCGAATAATGTTTTCCCGTAGATGAAACGCGCGTCGATCAGGCCGGGCTTGATTCTCAGAAGCTGTTCGAGAAACTCGCGGGCTTTCTTCATGTTCCGGTGATCGTAATGGTATACCGCGATCTCGTACAATACCTCCGCGTTGCTCCCGTCGCTCTCGAGTATCATCAGATAATAGGACAATGCGTCCTTATGCCGTCCGAGTTCCTCGCACACACGCGCCATCCGCATGATAATAGAATGATATACGGGCTTATTCCCATGAACCATCAGGCTCGCGTCGGTAAAATATTTAAGCGCGGATTGGAGACTGCCTTTCGCATCGTGCGCCTCCCCCATTGCCACCAAAATCGCAAAGTCGGGCTTATGCCGTTTCAGGTATTCCTCGCCGACCGCGATAGCGTCGTCAAAACGCTTATCCTGTACGAGCTGTTTGATTTCATGATCGGTACGTTTCGTCGTAAAAAGACGCAGGATGACAAAAACGATCAGCCCGACCAAAAGCGCGGCAATGACCGCGAGTATGATAATAAGAAGATCGTCGGATAACTTTGGAAAACCCGGCATGACTCCCTCCAACACCGCTAATAGTTTAGCGGTAAAGGAAGAATAATGCAATTCCTGACGCCGTCACACGGTATAATAAAAGAAAGGCGGGAATGCGCCCGCCTTTCCGTATGATTACCGAATCAGATGTTGGCTGTAATTTATTGCCCCACATTGGCGGGTTTATTGGTCTCAGCCCCTGTTCCCCATGTTACGCCGCTGAAATTCTGGGCAAGACCGGAGTTCGTAGTGATCCCGTATTTCGAGTTCGCCTTGATCAGCCCCGAGAAGCTAAATCCCGGCCCGGGATTATACATGTATATTCCGCCGCCGTTACTTACCGAAGTATTCCATGCTATGGTTCCCGAAAATGTAAGCCCTACACCCTGAAAAGTGTAGAAACCGCCGCCGGACGAATCGGCCGTATTATTTGAGACCGTTCCGCTGAATATATGCCCTACTCCCGCATAAACCCATATCCCGCCTCCGCTATTGGCGGTATTGCCCGAAATGGTTCCGCTGATAGTATTGTTCAGCCCCCCGTAGACCCACATCCCGCCTGCGGTATAGCCGTGATTATCGCTGATCGTCCCGTTAATCAGGAAATTTGTCCCGTTATCGAGATATACCCCTGCTCCGGCGGATGCATAATTCCCGGACACCGTACCGCTTATCTTATGCGCGAATCCGCCCTTGATATATACCCCGCCGCTGTTGAACCCCGTATTGCTTCCGGCAACAGTACCGCTGATTGTGTGATTGCTCCCGTAGCAAATATAAATCCCCCCGGCGTTACCCGCATTGTTCGCGGCAATCGTACCGTGGATCACATGATTGACGCCGTTGGTAATATATATCCCGCCGCCGACCTCGTTCGCCCCGTTTGTTGCGATCATGGAGTTGCTGACGATGATCCCGGCGGAGTTTTTGATATATATTCCCCCGCCCGCGCCGTCAGCGCCGGCGCCGCTCGCGTTCCCCCAGTATATATAGAATCCGTCGAGAAGTGTATTCGTGGCATTCTCGAACCATACGACATGCTTCAGCGTATACATACCGTTCAGTCCGGAATACCCGCTTCGTGCGGTGAAATTCGTGCTGTAGCCGCCGTAAAGCTTCAATCCCGTTGTGTTGTTTAACGTTATCCCGTTCCCGGAAACATTTAATCCGGTTCCTGGGATATAATCCCCGACAGCGACCTTGACCGTATCGATTCCCAATGCTTTGGCTTTATTTACTCCTGCCTGAATAGTCAGCAGAGGAGACTTTAACGTCCCGAAGTTTCCGTCACTCCCGGAGAGAGCGACATACACGGTTTTATCGAGAATGATGCTGATAGCAGGCAACGTGTTGGTCTTGCCGTTATCCGCGATCGCCCGCACATAGATCGAATTGCTTCCGTCGGCGAGCGCAATAATATTCGACCATGAACTGATGCCTGCGGCAGTGATCCATCCCCCGGCGTTCAGTTTCACCTCTACCGATGTGATATTATAAGGTGCGTCGATTGACGACGTTCCTTTTACCTGAATATTCGAGGTATTGGTATATGTCCCGCTCAACGGCGACAACACCTCAAGCACCGGGAATGCGCCGCGCAGAATCCAGACCGATTTGACTTCACTCTTCAGCCCGGCAATATCTTCGGCATATACGTAGTTCGTATGCGCTCCGTACGCCGCAATCGAGATATTGGTGCTCCAGTTGCTACCGGACATACTCACAGGCGTATAATTCCCTCCGTCAACTTTAACATATACAGCCTTGATACCCGACCCGGCATCGGACGCATATCCCCGCAGGATATACGGCCCGCCTACCTCAACCCCGTCGGCCGGGGAAGAGATGGTTAATACCGGAGGAGTCTGATCCTCCTGATGAGCAGTATTGTCCACAGCGGGAGCACAGGAGATGACCGCTAAAATCAGAACCGGGATAACAGGAAAACCCTTTCTTCCAAAACTCATTTTGCACCTCCAAAATGGTTATTTTTTTCTCCCTTACCCCCATTTTTCAGTTTACCCCCACTTTTTCAACAAGTCAAGCATATTTCTAATTAACATTCGGTAATAGAGTTAAATGACTGACATATGATTGAATTTACGCAAAATTTTACAACATATGTTATTATTCGGCCTCCGAGAAAATTTGACGTATCTCGCGTATTCTTTTATCCTATTGCACTCAATATATCGGAGGTACGATTATATGAAGGCGTTTTTATTTCCCGGACAGGGATCGCAGAAAGTGGGGATGGGGAAAGACCTGATCGAGGAATTCCCGGCCGCGCAGGAGATTTATTCCCGCGCCGACGAGGTGCTGGGTTTTTCGGTTTCCAATCTCAGTATGGAAGGCCCCGAAGAGACATTGACGCTCACCCAGAACGCGCAGCCCGCGATTCTGACATATAACTATATCGCGACGGTTCTCCTGAAGCAGAAGGGTATCAAACCCGACTACGCGGCGGGCCATTCTCTCGGGGAGTTTTCCGCGCTTGTGGCGGCGGAGATGCTCGATTTCGAGACCGCCCTCAAGGTCGTCCGTAAACGCGGCGAACTGATGGCCGCGGCCGATCCCGACGGAAAGGGCGGTATGGCGGCAGTACTCGGTCTCGACGACGACATTGTCAAACAGGTTTGCGCGGAGGTCTCCAAGACCGAATATGTCGAGCCGGTAAACTACAATTCGCCGGGACAGGTCGTCATATCCGGGCTGAAGAGCGGTATCGACGCGGCGATCCCGAAGCTCGAGGAAGCCGGCGCAATGCGCGTGGTCGTCCTCAATACGTCGGGCGCGTTCCACTCCCGCCTGATGGAGAAAGCCGCCGAGGAGTTCGGAAAGTTCCTTGCCGATATCGAGTTCAAAAAGCCGGTATGCAAGGTGATATCCAATGTCACCGCCGAACTCGAGGACGAGTCCAATATCCGCGAAATGCTGTACCGACAGATGAAAAGCCCCGTGCTCTGGACGATGTCCGTACTGAATATGCGGAAGGCGGGAGTGACCGAGGGTGTGGAGTGCGGCTTCGGCAATGTTATCCGCGGGCTGGTGAAAAAGATCGACCGCGAGTTCACGGTTACCGCATGGAATCAGGCCTTAGGGGCGTAATAGGCGTTAATTTTACAAACTTTGCCGTCTATTTTATAATATTCCCAGTCAATAAACGGAGGTTGCCGGTATGGCGGATAAAAAATTTTACGATGTCGTAGACATAATGAAGGTTCTCCCTCACCGTTTTCCGATTTTACTGGTCGACCGTGTCACTGAAGTGCGCGAAGACGGCGGAAAGGGATATAAAAACGTCACCATCAATGAGGACTTTTTTAACGGGCACTTCCCCGGCGCCCCGGTAATGCCGGGCGTACTGCAGGTCGAGGGGATGGCGCAATGCGCGGGATATATCGTGATGAAATCCCTCACCGATAAGGGCGAGTTTAACCCGGACGAGAATGTGATCTTCTTCATGAAGATCGACGGCGTCAAGTTCCGTAAACCGGTACGCCCCGGCGACCGTCTGGACTACGAGATCACGATCACCAAAATGCGCGGAAAGATCGGGGTATTCCAGGGATACTGCAGGGTCGACGGCGAGGTCTCCTGCGAGGCCGAGATGACCGCGATGATCGTGAACAAGAACGACGCGAACCAATAGACGAAGCCGGGGAAACCCGGCTGAAACCCCTGAATAGATATGAATTTAATATGATTCCGTCACTGCGAGGAATAAAGTGACGAAGCAGTCCGCTCCGTATGATTGACGATCAAACAGATTGCTTCACCTATCCTTCGGATCTGTTCGCAATGACATAATAAAGTTTGTCATCAAAAGAAGCCGGGGAAACCCGGCCGTTTTTATTTGATAAGGATACTAAATTGAAAAACTTCACTATCCACACCCTCGGGTTCCGCAACCCTGTGCTGACCGCATCGGGTACGTTCGGGATGGGCGGCGAGTTCGACGGGTTAACCGATTACTCCAAACTCGGCGGCATCACCCTGAAAACGGTGACTCCCCGCCCACGTTCGGGGAATCAGCCCCCGCGTATCCTCGAGACCCCGTGCGGACTCCTCAACTCCATCGGCCTCGAGAATCCCGGTATGGACGAAGTAATCCGCATCATAAAATCGGAACACCCGTTCCGCGCGTACGATACGAATATCGTATTCAGTATCGCGGGCGAGACGGCGGACGACTTTACGCGGATGGCTGATGCGGTGATCGGCGCGGGGGATATCGATATGCTCGAACTCAACCTGAGCTGTCCGAATATCCACGCTGGCGGGGCGACTTTCGACTCCGACTGCGCCAATGTCCGCGCGATCGTATCTTCCGTTGCACGGCTGGATTTTCCGTTCACTGTGAAGCTCAGCCCTAATCAGGACATCCTCGGCAACTCGATCGCCGCCGAAGACGCGGGAGCGCACGCCCTCACAATATCGAATACGTTCCTCGGTATGGCGTTCGACCGGAAGACTGGCGAGCCGTATTTCCGGAACAAGGTCGCGGGGTTTTCAGGCCCGGCGGTCAAACCGATGGCGCTTTATAATGTCTACCGGGTCGCGCAGAAAGTCAAAATCCCTATTATCGCGTCGGGGGGCGCCGCATCGGCCGGCGACGCGATCGAGTTTCTCCTCGCGGGAGCGTCGTTTATTTCCATCGGTACCATGAACTTTGTCGAACCCGATATCGCGGAGACTGTCGCGGACGGGCTCGCGGAATACCTCAGGGAGAAATAATTATGAACGTAAAAGTATCGATAGTCCGATGCGCGGAATATAACGATAAATTATTATATGATAAGGTGGGCGAGGCTGTTTCGCTCGCGGGGGGACTTTCAGAATTCAAAGGGAAAAAAGTCCTGCTGAATCCGAATATCCTGTTCGCCGTCGGCCCGGACCGTCCGGTCACCACTCACCCCGCGTTCGTCGGGGCGGTGTGCCGTCATTTCATCGAGGCCGGCGCCGAGGTCTATGCCGGAGATTCCCCGGGAGTGCATCCCCCGCATATGGCGGGACGTGTCAGCGGTATCGCAAAAGCCGTAACCGACGCCGGAGCGCATTGGGTCGATTTCCATCACGGAATCGATACCCCGAACCCCGGCGGACGGATGGTGAAACGGTTCCCTATCGCGGAAATATTCTCAAAGGTCGACACGGTGGTGTCGCTCCCGAAACTGAAGACGCACGGGATGATGTACTACACCGGGGCGATGAAAAATCTTTACGGGATGATACCGGGACTGA
The DNA here is from genome assembly GCA_020059465.1 of Brevinematales bacterium. Lineage (GTDB taxonomy): Bacteria > Spirochaetota > Brevinematia > Brevinematales > GWF1-51-8 > GWF1-51-8. The sequence continues at coordinate 10,962 of JAGVBZ010000016.1, read as the reverse complement.
CCAAGGCCCAGCTTCATGTGCGGTTCCCGGAACGCGCGAATTTCGCCGCGATGATCGTCGACCTGAATATCCTCCTGAAGCCTGCGATGGCGATTATGGACGGGGTGATCGCGATGGAAGGGCCCGGCCCCGGAAGCGGCTATCCGAGGAATACCGGCCTGATTCTCGCGTCGAAGAATATTCTCGCGCTCGATATGACCGTGTGCCGGATAATCGGGTACGACCCGCATAAAATTCCTATTATGTCGGACGCGCTCTCACGGGAATTCTGGCTGAAGTCCGAAAGCGAGATCGTGACGGCTGGTGAAACTGTCGCGGACGTACGGGTGAAGGATTTTAAACTCGTCAAGGTGCTCCATGACGCGGGATTTATCAATAAGCTCTTTCCCGGCCTGTTCAAACTGATCCGGAGCATTACTGTCCCGAAACCGCGCTTCCTTCATAATAAATGCATCCGCTGCGGGGAATGTATAAAAATCTGTAAGTCGGACGCGCTATGTTTCGTCGATGATAATTCACCGAAATACGGTAAGAAGATTTCCGCCGATTATAAAAAATGTATCCGGTGCTACTGCTGTCACGAGGTCTGCCCGGCGGACGCCATCCGCTTACGGTAAATATTTTTATCGAACGGGGGATATATGAAAGAAGACTTTCTCGTACGTCAGGCAGTCGAAAATGATATCGACGGGATTATTCCGGTATGGAAAGAGTTTGTCGAATTGCACGCGGGTCTGGATTCGCGCGAAGCAAAAATACCTCATGCTGAAAATATATTCAGAGAAATGCTCAGGGAAAGACTTCGCAGAGAGGTTCCCGGCATACTTGTCGCAATTCTTGAAAATGAAATCGCGGGATTTATATTGATGAAATTAGAGAGGGAAGACCCCGTTTTCCCTGAACCTGATTTCGGATTTGTGGAAATCCTTGCCGTATCGGAAAAATGGAAGCGTCACGGAATCGGCGAACTGCTTTTTCAGCAAACGGCGGCATGGTTCAAAGAACGGGGCATTTCACAGATTCAGCTTTTTATCGTACCCGCAAATACTCAGGCATCGTCGTTCTGGAAAAAAATGGGGTTTTCACCCTATCTGGAACTCCTCTATAAAAAGATAAAATGATATAAATCCGCCTTCGGTAAATATATTTTATTTCCCCGGTACCTGTGTTATAATACTATGTCTAATCCATTTATGGAGTGATTATGAGGTATTTAATCCGCGCATTGGCGCTCACCTTGGTGATTTCCGCGTCCGCGCTTTACGCCGGCGTTGTCGAGGACAAGGTCAATCAGGCGATCGATCTGTATGTCAAGGATAAATCCGCCGCGATGACTATTATGACAAATCTTTATAAGGTTGCGTCGGGGCAAATCACCACAATACGCTCGATGCTCGCTCAACGCGGATACTACGGGTTTTATATGGAGTTTCTCCGTCTCCTGCCGAAGGAAAAACCGGTTATCGGGCAGATCATCTCCGAGGACTTCACCACCTCGTACTACGATTTCCTCGCGGACGATATCCGGGACTACCTCAAGTTCTACGATAAGGATGTCCTGATCACCTCCTATTACCGGAGCATCGCGGACGACAAAGCCTCCTCCGCGCTCGCCGGGGAGATCGGCGATCCCGTATTTTTCGAGATACTCAAACGGAGCTTGACTCTCGCGTACGTTCCTGAGAAATTCGATACGATCCTGATCGCGCACCAGAGTAAAGAAGTTCTGCCCGCCGAGGTAAAGAAATTTATTCTCGATAGCTGGAAATTCCGTCCTCGAGATGTCGGAAAACTGATCACCGCGTACGGCCTTCAGGACGATAAAGACTTGCAGGGATTCCTTGTCTATTCCCTGTTCAATAACGGAAAGTACGCCGAGATTATCGAGCGTTACATATCCCAGCCGGACGCGTTCCCGAAGAACCTGATGATGAATTACCAGATAGACGTGCCCTATTTCGCGGCCTATTCGTATTTCCGTACCGCGCAGTACGCTAAGGCTCTCGATACTATCGGGAAGGTCTATCAGCCGTGGAGCTACGACATCTTCCGCTTTATCACGCTCTGCTATATGGGGATGGGGGATTATAAACAGGTCAAGATGAATATGCCGAAGATGAAGAACGGCGACACGTTTATGTTTATCAAGGGATTTGTCGGATTCCTCGAGGGCAAGACCAATCAGGGGATACAGGATATCGAGATGTACCTGTTCGACACGAAGGCGGCGCACGCCCATACTCTCGAGGCGATGCTCCTCGCATTCACCTATTACAACAATCCCTCCGAACTGACGGCGGTCGCGAATATCATCCGCGACAACCTGCTGGAACAACCCTCGGAGGGAGTGCCGGGAGTCGGGCTGTCGCAGGCGTATACCGCCGGGCAGACAATTCCCGATAAAATCCCGCAGTCGAAGATTATCGGCGATTTCATCCTTTATAAGAAAAGCGTCCTGCTGATGAAGGACGGCAAGAATAAGGAGGCGTCGGACATCCTGCTGAAACTCATCAAGTCGCCGGACACAGCCGCTCTTATCCGAACTCTGGCAATATTTCAGATGCGCAAGGTTTCATAGGAAGGCGCACCGACAAAAACGGAAGTTACACATGCATTTGTCACTGCGAGACCGCGAAAGAATTTGCCTTTAGACACGCGGTTGAAGCAGTCTATTTAACAATAGAATTCTTTTCTACTGATTGATTCGCAAATCCTTACGGATTAGCTCGCCGGCCTTCTAACGAAGGTAGACAGGCAATGATATTTATAGTTTGTCATAAAGTTCTAGGAAGGTCTATGAGCACTCTATTCTACCACAAACGGAACTCGGTCCTGCATACTATCGACGCGAGCAGTTTTTTTATCGGGGTCAGCCTCTGCTCGTTCGGGGTAATTATCCCCGCGTATGTCAAATCGTACACAAACAGCGCCCTCCTTCTGGCGCTCATCCCGATCATCTGGGAATGCGGGAGCTACATACCCCAGCTATTCTCGCTCTACTTCACCCATAAACGCCAGTCGCATAACCCCGTGATGAGCTACTTTATCTTCGAGGGTATCCACCGGCTGAGTTTTATTATGATCGGTGTATCGATACTCCTCTTCGGGCATAACATTACGCTCTCGCTTGTCAGTTTTTATATATTCTTTATCCTTTCCAATCTCTCATGGGGGCTGTCCATCCCGCACTGGATCGACACGCTCTCGATGACGATACCCGACAATATCTTCGCGTCGTTCATCGGTAAACGCGATATGGTCGCACGGTTTATCGGCATACTCTCGTCGCTCGCGCTGCCGTTCATCCTTTCCCTCGCTGTGTTTCCGTGGAACTATGGATACCTTTTCCTGATCGCGGGAGTGTTTTTTACCGGCGGCTCCACGGCAATCCCGTTCCTGAGCGTGCTCTACCCTATGAAACGCGAACCGCTTCATAAGGAACTCGGATTCGTTCAGTATGTCAAGCAGAGCCTGAAAACTATTATAGGAAACACCGACCTCCGCTTTTTTCTGGGGATATTCTGGATCATGGGAGTGTCGCGTATCACCAACGCATATATGTCGCCGTACGTGATCGATAATATTATCGCGCTGTACCCGGAAGAATCGCGCGGGATGCTCCTGAGCTGGTATAATACGTCGTTCCTGATCGCGATGGGGCTGTCGTCGTGGTATATGGGCGAAATGGCGCACCGCCTGAAACAGAGGTACACGTCGATAGTCGGGATAGCCGCGCTCAGCCTCTGTAACTTCACCCTGATACTGTTCCCGACCTATGTGACCGCGATCGCCGCCAACCTCTTCCTCGCGACATTCTTCAACGCGGCGTACCTGGTCACGATGACGGCGATAGTGGATAAAGTGAAACCCGACGGGCGTTCGGTGATCTACGCGGTGAACAACACTGTCACTGCGGTATTCATTCTCGTGTTCTCGCTGATCGGGAGCGGGGTCGCGTCGCTTTTCAAATACAGGGGCGCGCTGATTATTCCCGCCGTCCTGCCTCTTTTCCTGATTTTTCCGCTCATTTTCCGCAAGTCCGCGAAGTTTCAGGACTAAGATTCCGATACATGTATCGAGGGGGCCTCAATGTCCCAGAACGAGCAGTATAAAGACCTTACCGACGAGGATTTGCTCAATATTATTAAGACCGATAAGAACGCCGAAAACGAATTCTACGAGCGTTATAAGAATAAAGTGAAGTACTTCATCCGGAAACACCGCCTCAATTCCCTCGAACGGGAAGACCTCATACAGGAAGGGATGATCGGGCTTTTCAACGCGATTGAGACGTTCGATACGTCGAAAGGGGTAAAATTCGCAACCTATGCGTCGGTATGCATCAAGAACCGCATCTACAATTCGGTCAATTCCATGTGGACGCGAAAAAGGAACGAGGGTTTTCTCGGCGAGGACGAGGAAGTACCGGTGGATTTTTCACCAGAAGAGGATGTAATCATCCGTGAATTTTCCGAGGATTTAAAGAACGCGATACTGAAGCTTAGTAAACGGGAAAAAAATGTGCTCGAACTGTATCTGGATAAAAAATCCTATCAGGAAATTGCATCAAGTCTTGATATTTCAACTAAAAAAGTGGATAATATTCTGATGAAGATTAAGAGTATTCTCGCGGAAAAAGTGGGTAAAGATGAACTTGAACTAAAGGGAGAATATTGGGACGATCAGTTGAAGAATTCGATTCACAAGGGGTTAGAAGATGAAAATGGACATTAAGGCACTAGCGCTATCCGCCGGTATTATGGCGGCCGCGATCACATTGTTAATCAGTCTATGGTATTCGCTTACCGGATACGGCGCGGAAATCATCGCGATGATGGAATCGTTCTACGGAAAGATGACTATTATCGATTTGGAATTTTCTAAGTCCGTTCCGTTCATCCAGAATCTCTGGAAAGTGATAGTTCTGTCGATATTCTCGTTCGTTGACGGTGTGATAGTCGGGTCGCTTTTCGCGATCGTATATAATCTGTTTATCCCGAAAAAAAACGAAAAAGAGACGAAGTAACGGAAAATGAAGAATCCGGTTAGCGCTCTATTTCAATGGGTTAGGGCAAAATTCAAATTTTACGGGGGTATCACTGCCCTGTTCGTCTATGCTATTTCGGACTATGTCGTCAATCCGAAGGGACGCAAGATCGCTAATCAGGTCTGGCTCATGCAGATATTTTTCACCGCGAATATGGCGATCAAAATTATCGGACTGGTTGCTCTTGCCCTCGGAGCGGTGACCGTTCTCCAGCTTTTCACGCAGTTGTCCCGTTTCGGCGCGCTCGACCTTGTAGGGCAGATTCTGAACCTGGTAATCGTGCGTGAGCTTGGCCCGATCATCACCGGGCTGATCGTCATCAGCCGTTCCGGTACCGCTATTGCCGCCGAAATCGCCACTATGAATATCAATAACGAAATGGATGCGATAGAAATGCTGGGGGTGGACTCGCTGAAAATGATCATATTTCCCCGGATCGCGGGTATGGTGATCGGCCTCGTACTGCTCAATATTTTCTTTATCGGAGTGGGAATTCTCGGCGGATTCGTAGTGGGAAATCTTCTCGGCGGGATCACGTTCGACGTGTTTTTATCGCATGTGATTAAGGCGATTACCATGATGGATATCCTCGCCGGGACGTTTAAGGCGATGACATTCGGGTTCTTCATTTCGACCATATCGATCTATCACGGGTTTCAGGCGTTCGCGTCCACCCAGGTACCCGTAGTGACTACTAACGCGGTCGTCAGTTCTATATTCGCGATGTTTTTATTGGATATAATTATTACGATTATGTTTTATATGGGGTAAGGATGCCGGCAATTATATTGAAAAACATCTGCCTGAAATTTCAGGAACACGTGGTCTTCGATTATCTCAGCGAACGGATAGAGGACGGGGAAACTTATGTCCTTCTCGGATACTCGGGAAGCGGAAAGAGCACCCTGTTGAAAGTCATTTCCGGGCTGTTATTTCCTTCAAAGGGAGAGGTAATTATCGGCGGAAAGAACATTTTCAGTTTCTCAAAGGTAAAAATGCTCGAACTTCATAAAAATTCCGGATTTGTATTCCAGAACGCCGCATTGATCAGCAATCTGAATATATTCGAAAATCTCGCATTATTCTACCAGTACCACATGAATATGAAAGACGATGAAATCATGGAGCGTATCCAGCCGTTTTTAAAAGAGGTTAACTGGGACGACGACCTGAAACTCCGCCCCAGTATGCTCAGTACCGGCGAACGGATTCTGGTATCGATCATCCGCGCGATCTCGCATAACCCGGACTTTATTTTTTGGGACGAACCGTCGGCCAACCTAGACAACCTGACCGCAAAGAAGGTCGATGAAATATTCCGCAAGCTCAAGAAACAGCGGAAGACTATGATACTGGTTACCAATAACATACAGTTCGGCCTGCCCCTTGCGGATAGGGTGGGAATTCTTTATAACGGGAAAATTATTGAGAGCGGGACCCCCGCCGAGATGAAAAAATCGGAGAACGAGGTTACCCGCAGTCTATTGTCATAGAGTTTAGGAGGAGTCCATGCCGTTTACATTTAAAGCCGCTCAGAAGGCGGTCGCGAGTTTTATAGTTATCGCGATTTTCATACTGATCACGTTCCTAATCCTGATCGGGAAGAGCAGCGATTTATTCGAGCGGAAAAGCAGCTACTACACATTCCTGAATAAGGGATACGGACTCCAGCCCGGCACCGCCGTAAAATACAAGGATTTCATCATCGGAAAAATCACCAGTATCGATCTGCAGACCGATGATACGATTCGTCTCGACCTGATTGTTTACGATAAATACCAGCGCCTGATGGAAAAGAACTGTGTTATCAAGGTCGCAAGCGGGCTTTTGGGCGGCGCAAGCCTCGAACTGATGACGCATCCCGATAAAAATCCGACCAATAATCTGCTGTCGGGTTCTCTTCTCCTTTCATCCGATATGCCGCAGGGTCAGACCCTGATGACTCAGTATATAAGCATCCCGACCGGAGGCCCCGAGGAATTGATGGTGAAGGTGGGCGACATTCTCGATATGGTAAACAATATGGGACCTGTGCTTTATACGACTATCCTCAACGTGCGGGATATGTCCGACAGCTTTAAGATGATCATGGGAGGATTGGCGGGTACCGATAAGGCGCTTGCATCGGATAAAATAATCGGTATATTGGACGACGTCCGTTCGATGACATACGGTCTGAAGGGTATTATGGCCGAAATCGAACAGAAAAAGAACTCCATCGGGGCGTTCATCCACGATAATAAAAAACTCTTCGGATACATAGACAGTATGGCGTATAACGCCGACCAGACGATGAAGAAAATCGACGGGATGATGTCCGACCTTAAGGGCATGCCGTCCGACTTGAAGAAGGTGATCCTTCTATTGAAAGAGGATATGATCGAACTGAAAAAGGTGATGGAGAATCTGCCGTTCGGAATCGGTTCGAAAAGCGGGAAAAAGGAACAGCCCGATACATCCATCATCGGAGGTGACAGAGAATGAGAAAAATAATCGCCCTGATAATATTTTTCGGATTAGCGGGATGTACCCGCAGCGTAGCTCCGCTGGTCAAGACCAATGTGCTGAAACGAATCACCGATAACCTTGCCATCGGAGTCGAGGAATACGGAAAGGGAAATTACGAAAACGCGAGGGGGTTCCTCGAGGAAGCGCTCCAGCTTGCTTATTCGGTCGATAATATCGACGAGCAGATCAGCGCGATGGTGAACCTTGCCGAACTGCATCTGGCGTTCAAGAATATAACCGAAGCGTCGAATTACCTGTTTACCGCTGAAAACCTGTCGATCATCACGGAAAGTAAAAAGTACCTTTTCCAGCTCCATATTTCCATCGGCAAATTCTATAACACCATTGGACAGGTCGACAAAGCAATCGAGTTTTACCACAGGGCGTTGAACGATACAAAGTCGGAGCTTCAGAAAGCGATAGTCTATAATAACCTCGGTATCATCTACCGGAAGAACGGCGACGACGAAAACGCTCTCTATACCCTTGAAATCGCCCAAAAGATCAATAAAATGTACGGCGTGAGCGATAATCTCGCCGACAATTATTATAATATCGGGGAAATCTACCGCAAGCAGCAGAAATGGGACAGCGCGTTCAGGTATTACCAGCTCGCGCTGGAAAACGATAAACTGGTCGAGAATTCGGTCGGTATCATCGAAGACCTGATCAAGCTCGCTATGGTGTCTTATGAAATGGACGAGACCGATAAAACCGCGCTTTACCTCGACCGCGCCCTCAAGGTGTCCAAGGGAATTAAGCATGAAAAGTACACCGACGCTATACTCAAGCTGATGAAAAAATACGCGCTGATCGAGGCGGCAAAATCACTGATCTCCGATAAGCCGCTCGATAAGCCGCTTAAACCCATAGATACCCAGCTTGATATTGTTCAGGAAATCGAAACTATCCAAGGCGAAACGAACCAGTAAGCATTACAGGCTACCTTGATAACAACCCTTCGGCATAGCTCAGGGTGACGAATTATACATTCCTTTCATCACGGGCTATCGCCTTCTTGCAGGAATCATATTGATGCACAGGCTGGTTCGGCAGGCTCACCATGACGCCGAATCGGGATTTGCCCCCTTCATCGCGGGCTAACTCTCTATTCCAAGCATCATGCAAGGATCGGGATTCCGTATCCTGCCTTCGCGCCTGCACTTCCCCCGTCCATGGGAGCCGCAGCGTTTAGTCGAATATGACGGTTTTATTGCCGAATACGACGATCTTATGCTCGAGATGGAGCTGTACGGCGCGCGATAGGACGTTCTTCTCAAGACTCTTTCCCTTGCGGATCAAATCCTCAACACTGTCGCGGTGACTGACCTGCGCGACATCCTGCGCGATAATCGGCCCCTGATCGAGGTCGGCGGTCACATAGTGGCTGGTCGCGCCGATGATCTTGACCCCCCGCGAGTATGCCTGATGATACGGTTTTGCGCCCACGAACGCGGGCAGAAACGAATGGTGGATGTTTATGATACGGTTTTTATAGGTTTCCGCAAATTCGGGAGAAAGTATCTGCATATAACGCGCAAGAACGATCAGGTCGATACCGAGAGAATTGAACAGTTCGATCTCACGGCGCTCGGCCGCAGTTTTGTCCGACGGATCGACCGGAAAGCATTCGAAACGAGTCCCGAAGTAGTCCGCGACCGGCTTCAGGTCGACATGGTTCCCGATCACGACAGGCACCTCAGCGCCCAATTCGCCCGATTTGACCCGCAGAAGAAGATCGTACAGGCAATGGTCGGTCTTCGACACGAGCACCGCCATCTTCGGACGGTATTCCGAGAGATGGAGCGACCAATCCATCCGGAACCTTTCCGCGATCGGCGCAAATATCCCAGCGATTTCCCCTGCCGGTACGGAAAATCCGTCAAGCTCCCACTCTATCCGCATGAAATAGGTCGCGGTCTCGGAATCGGTATGCTGGTCGGAATGGATGATATTTCCGTTATTCTCAAAAACGAACTTCGACACCTCGGCGACAATTCCCCTGGTGTCAGGACATGATAGAAGCAGGATCGCGGTCGGTTTTTTCTGCGGCATCGTTATCAGCCGTTACTTTTTCAATTTGTACGATTTGATCTTGATCGTTCCGCTGTACGGGCCCGTTTTATTTACCTTCCCCTCTGCGGTAATAATCTTCCCGTTCAGCTTCTTAAGCTCCTTGATCGGGCCTTCGACTACCTCGAAGCTCACCGCGGACTTGGTTTCCCAAAGCTTCGTCAGATAAATTTTCCCGTCATCGTACACGTCGATCTTTCCCTCGACCGTCTGGCTGATTTCGCTCATTTTTACTTCATTCGTGGTGCCTTCTTTCACCAGTACGAGTTCGTCCATATATTCGATCTTTTTACCCGTCTTGCCGGTTTCCACGCCGGAAACCGAGTTGGTATTCCCGTCGGGCTTCTTTGCCTGATTTCCCCCGCAGGATAGCATAAACAGTGCGGTTAATAACAGTACTGCCGTTCGCATAGTGTCCTCCTTTCGTTCCATATATTCTAATACAATAAGATGATTTGTCAATCCTATGGGGAAATTATTGACAGACCGTATTGCATATATTAATCTATACTCCGTGAAAAACACAAGGGGCTTCTTTAACCCCGCAAACGGCAATTCCCGGTGTTATCGATATCTACCAATACTTACGTTTGAGAGAGGAAAAATGAACCGGACAATCTGCGTATTCGCGTCATCCAGCGATCATGTATCGGATGTCTACTATCAGAAATCGGAAGAACTCGGCGCGCTGATCGCGCGCGGGGGGGACAGCCTCGTCTTCGGGGCGGGGAATATCGGGCTGATGGGCGCGATCGGGCGCGCGGTCAGATCGCGCGGAGGCCGCGTCATCGGTGTTATCCCGGTCATCCTCAACCGTAAGGGTATCGTATTCGAGCATCCCGACGAACTGGTCGTCACTCCCACAATGGGGGAACGTAAGCAGATTATGGAAGACCGCTCCGACGCGTTTATCGGACTGCCCGGCGGTTTCGGCACTCTCGAGGAGATTATCGAGGTCATCACCCTCAAACAGCTCGGGTATCATAACAAGGCGATCGTCCTGCTGAATACCAACGGTTTCTACGACAGCCTGCACGACCTGTTCGACGAACTGTTCCGCGAGCGTTTCATCGACGATATATTCCGGGATCTCTACTATATCGCTAGCGAACCGGCTGACGCTATCGAATATTTGAACAACTACCTTCCGAAGGAATACAAGAGTAAAGTTTAAAGCGCGGACGATATTTTTTGATAAATCGCCGGGGATATGCTATAATATTCCGTCAGATAACGCGGGAATAACTCAGTGGTAGAGTACTAGCTTCCCAAGCTGGGAGTCGCGGGTTCAAATCCCGTTTCCCGCTCATACGCCTCCGCAAGGGGGCGTTTTT
>JAGVBZ010000030.1 GCA_020059465.1 Brevinematales bacterium | reverse complement strand
CTGTATATTGATACTATCGATTCACCCTAATATCGGGAGTAGCCTGCGCAGTTCCATGCGAAAGGGAGATCCCCAAATCTCGAACACGGGCTGTATATTAATACTATCGATTCACCCTGATATCGGGGTTAGCCTGCGCAGTTCCATGCGAAAGGGATATTCTCAAATCTCGATCACGGGCTATATATTAAAAATATCGATTCACCCTGATATCGGGGTTAGCCTGCGCAGTTCCATGCGAAAGGGAGATCCCCAAATCTCGAACACGGGCTGTATATTAATACTATCGATTCACCCTGATATCGGGAGTAGCCTGCGCAGCAGTTGACTTTATTGCGGATTAAGGCTAAAATTATATAGGCAAATATTTTCCCGCGCAATTTATCATTTTATTTTTAAGCGGGAGCGTATATATAGGGAGAGGTTTGACGGTTTTAATAATACTCCGGTTATCACCCTGTTTTGCTTATGCCGGCCGATATATTGCCGAAAATAAGAATACGGGATATATTATACTATGGGCGTGCCGGAATTTGCGCGGATTGTTATAACAGAATGAGAATCGCGTAATATAAATGGGATGCCCGTAAGGAGCTGAAAAATGACCCGTATAGTGACGGCGTTGTTCATCGTGCTTCTGGGCTTGGCGATTGTCTACAGTGCGGAAGAAAACCCCAACTACAAGGCGGGGATGGCGTTTTATAAGCAGAAAAAGTTCCTTCAGTCGATAGGCTCGTTCAAGAAGGCGATACAGGAAGGGTACCATAACGCGAACGTGTATTTTTACCTGGGCAACGCGTACCTGTTCCTGAACAACAAGGAGTACGATACCGCCCTCGATAATTACCTGATCGCGTACGAGTTTTCGGGATCGGCGGATTTTCAGTCGACTGTGATGTACCAGATGGGATATGCATATTACCTGAAGAAGGATTATACGAATTCCATCAACTACTTCGACAAGTCCTATGCGTTGAACTCCGGTCTGACACAGGCGTACTGGGCGAAAGGGATGGCGTATTACCGTCTCCGCGATAAGGAATCGGTCATACGGGAATGGGAGAGTTATGTCGCGTTAGCGCCGGCAGGGCCGCAGACTCCCAATATTATAAAAGCGATCGAGATACTGAAGGCGACGAATTTTCAGTTCCCGCCCGACGGGGTCGATCTGCTCACGATGGGGACGAACTCGAAGTCCACGAATAAGTCGGTGCAGGTGACGACCAAGCTTCCGGATATCGAAGGGGTATTGGGCGATGTGAAACCCGGCGATAAGGGTAAAGGCGAAGATTCGGAGATGGAAGAAATTGAAATGTAAGGGGAGAATTTATGGCTACAGATAAAAAGAAACCTTCTGCCCCGTCCTCCAAAGGGGATAAACAAGGGGCGAAGCCCGTGCCGAAGAAATCTTCACCTAAAATAGCGGCGACAGCTCCCGTGAAGAAAAAAGTCTCCCCGCCCGCTGCGAAACCCGCGGGAAAGACGCCCCCGAAAACCAGTCAGGCGGCAGTGAAACCGAAGGAAGCCGGAATAAAAAAACCCGCGCCGTCGCCGAAAAAAGAATCCGTAAAATCGAATGCAAAGCCTCAAAAAATAAAATCCGCCCCGCATAAACCATCCCCGGCGACGAAAAAACCCGTCCCGCATACGACAAAAAAGCCGGACGATACACCGGTATGGATGACCGCGTCGTCCGAGGATATCACGAGCTATATGAATCCCGGCGCTGCGAATAAGGACGAGGGCGATAAAAAAGACCGCAGGCTGATATTTATATGGTACGCGGTTCTTATACTGGGGCTTCTGCTCGGCACGGTTATGACTATCCTCAACGCCGGCAATCCCGCGAACCCGTGGGGGAACGGCGGTGCGACGAATATTATCAATATCCAGGACACGAGCCAGAATCCCGATGTGCAGAAACTGCTTGCCCGCGCGGAAGACTATCTTCGTCTGGAGGAATTCGATAGGGCGCTGGACCAGGTCGATAAAGCGGAGGATATTGAACCGAATAACCCGAAGATAAAAGAACTGCGCGAACAGATAATAAAAAAGAAGAAAGAGATAGAAGCTCTCAAGCAGAATCCGACTATCATTGTCCAGAATACGACGCCGATAGACACGGGTATCGATACCGGGAAGAAACCGGTCGATACGGTGAAGAAGCCCGAACCGGTGGTTACACTCCCGTCGGACGGACTCTCTCCGCAGGATAAGGCGAAACAGCTGATCGCCAACGGTGTGAAGTACCGCAAGGCGGGGTATTACGATAAGGCGGTTGATTCGTTCGAGGAAGCCAAGAAGCTTGACCCGAATAACGCCGACGCATGGGCGGAGGAAGGGCTGACTTTCTACGATAAGGGCGACAAACAGAAGGCGATGGAACAGGCGCGTCAGGCGCTCGGTAAAGACCCGAATCATCCGACCGCGCACTATACGCTCGGCAAGATATTCTTCGACGAAAAGCTATACGACGACGCCCGGAGCGAACTGAACAAGTCGGTACAGAGCAATCCCAACAACGCCGACGCGCATTTCATGCTCGGGGTGATCGCTTACCTGAAAGCGGATTACCAGACCGCGCGGAAGGAATTTACTACGACCATCGATATAGACCCCGGTTATAAAAAAGTATATTACAATCTCGGCCTCACCTATTCGAAGCTGAACGACAACAATAACGCGCTCAAGTACTTCGAGCAGTCTATCCAGAAAGACCCGGAGAACTATAAACCTCTTTTAAACGTCGGATACCTTTACTATGACAATAAGCAGTATCAGAAGGCCGCGAACTTTCTCGAGAAAAGCATCGATGTCAACCCGACAGGGAAGGCTTACCAGAAGCTCGGGAATGCCTACGAGGAACTGAAAAATTACAATAAAGCGCTGAAAGCCTACGAAAAGGCATACGATATGGACAGCGGCGATTACCTCGCGGCATACAATTACGGCCGCATGCTCGCAAATTTCGGGAATCATCAGAACGCGATCAAGATGTACCAGCAGTCGATATCGTTGAAGAACGACTATTCCTCATCCCATATCAATCTGGGCAATAGTTACCTCGCGGTAAAAGATTATGCGAATGCCGAGGCTTCTTACAACAAAGGACTTCAATTTAACCCTAAAGATTCCGATGCATATATAGGATTAGGCACACTTTACCTGAAACGCGGCGATTATGACAAGGCGCTGAAGAATTTTAAGGAGGCGGTGAACCTGAACCCTTATTCCAGCACCGGATATAAGGGAATGGGCGACGCTTATGTAAAGAGCGAGATTTTTGACGATGCGGTAAACTCATACAAAAACGCGCTTGATAAAGACCCGACGGATATCGAGACAATGGTTGCGCTCGCGGACATCTTCTATAAATTGAAGAATTATCCCGACGCGATCAATTATTACGAGAAATCGATCAAGCTGTCGAGCGGAAAGAGTCCCGACGCATATTTCCGTCTCGGGGAATGCTATATTCTCCAGCAGAACAACGATCAGGCGAAAAAGGTTTTTTCGGAACTGAAAACAAAGTTCCCGAAATATGAAAATATAGGAAAAGTGGATTCGTATCTTTCGGGGCTGTAAAGCCCCCGAATTTCATGACGCGGGGAGTTAGGAATGGATATTATCATACTGGGCGGGTTCATTTTAATAGTGGTCGTTCTGGGATTAGTTTATCTCACGAAGGCCCTGGTGAGTCCCCATAAGCTGGATAACATAAAGAAGCTGATGGAAGCGGGGAAGTACCAGGACGCGATCAACTCCCTGAATACGTTCCTGAAAACCGAGGAAAATAATCCGCTGGCGCATCTCTATCTCGCGGAAAGCTATTATTATAGCGGAAACCTCGAAATGGGGCTTGTCGAGTACAAGCAGGTGCTCTCGTCCGGTAAGTTCAATAAAAGCGCGACTGAAAAAATAATCCGCAAACGTCTCGCGGATATCTATATGAAGTTCGGGCAGTTCGAAGAGGCGCAGAAGGAATACCTCCTGCTGATCAAGCTCGAACCGCACAATTACGAATACCTGTACAGCATCGGGAAAATATTCTACGACCGCGGGATGCGCGAACAGGCTCTCGCGTACCTCGAACGTGTCCAGAAAATCACCCATAATCACGCTCCGAGCTTTTTCCTTTTGGGTATGATTTATTACGATATGAACCATCCCACCGAGGCTCTGAACGCGTTTATGAACTGTCTCAAGCTCGAGCCGAAGAACTCCGAATCGCATTTCTATGTCGGGATGATCCTCAAGGCGATGGGAAATTTCGGGAAGGCGATAACCGAATTCGACGAATCCGAAAAAGCGAAAGAGAGTCTGCTGAAGGTGAAGTCCATCTTCCAGAAGGGGCTTTGCAAACTGGAGATGGGGGATGTCGAGAACGCGATCGCCGATTTCGAGCGCTCGCTCAAGTATTCCACCGAAGATACCAATGTGATGATATCGATTCGTTACACTCTCGGTCTGGCGTACGAAAAACAGCGCCGCCTGCTCGAGGCTGTCGAGCAATGGGAAAAGGTCGCGCAGATGCGTCCCAATTTCAAGGATGTGCAGTTGAAACTCGGCCAGTACGAAGACCTTCGCATCGACGATAAACTGAAAGACCTGATGACCGCGACGCCCACCACGTACGAATATATCTGCCAGAAGGTAGTCGGCGGGCTGGGCTATGAAGTGATCGAGAGCACGATGCTCGGAGACGATACGGTGCAGATAGTCGGGGTGGAGAAATCCCAGAAATGGAGGAACGTGCGGGGCGGAAAGGTTCTTGTGGTGATATCGCGGAGCAATAACGATATTATGGAGGACGAGGTCGCCGCGCTGGTGGAACGGACAAAACTGCAGCACGGTATACGGTCTATTTATATTACGACCGGGAAATTCGTACCGCAGGCGATGCGGTATTCCGAAAACCGTCCGGTCGATCTGTTCGACAGGCAGAAACTGTCTGCGATTATGAAGAGTTTATAACGGGGAGATTATGAAGCGTTCCGTACGAGTTATTTCTATTGCGTTTTTGATCATTATGCTTTGTTTCGGCCTGTATCAGACCCTGATGGGAAATACGTTTTACGACGAGTTCCCGCCGTTTGCGGTGTATGTGATCTTCTTCCTGATGGCGGTCATAGTGGTGATCGCTGCGTACCGCGAGAAGAAAAGGACAAAATCCAAAGAAAAGTAGAGACGGGTTTCAGAGCGCCCGCCGTCATATCTCGAAATCGTTCTTAGAATAAGCCACAATCCGTCCTTTGCCGAGGAACTTAGCGTGATACAGCGCCTTGTCGGCGTATTCCAGAAGCACCACCGGGTCTTCATGATCGGCCGGATAGGTCGTATACCCGATACTGACGCGGACTTCGATTGTCCGGTCGCTGTACTGGACGTCGCCCGATTCGATCAGTTCTTTGATCCTCTCGCAGAACGAGAGCGCGCCGACCCCCGCGGTTTCCGGAAGAATCAGCACAAATTCGTCCCCGCCGTACCGCGCCGCGATATCCTCGATCCGCATATTCGCCTCGATCACTTTCGACACATAATGCAGAATCTCGTTCCCGGCCAGGTAACCGTAATTGGCATTCACTTCCTCAAAATTGTCGATATCCATAATGACTATCGAGAACGATTTATGATAGCGGAGGGATCGCTTGGTCTCCTTCCATAGAAACTCGCGCAGGAAACGGTGATTATAGAGTCCTGTCAGGTCGTCGATCATGATATTGTATTTGGCGCTCTCGTAGATATAGAATTCCACGATGGACGGGGCTTTTATCAGGGTGGTTTCCGTGAGAAAATAATCGAGAAGCGAGGTGCGGAAGGCAACGGTACGCCCCAGACGGTTTTCCATATCGCTCTTATGCCGGGATATGGCGTTCCAATGCCGGATTGCCTCCTTTTCCTCGAGGTCGAGATGAGCGAGAATCTGGAAAATACGTTTACAGATCTCACCCTCGTTTTTATACTCATCGGAAAGCTTGCGGATCATCTCGACCAGATCTTCACGCCGCTCCAAATCCGCATCCAATAGCTCGATGATTTTACCGTTCAGGTTGTCACCCGTCTGCATACGTTCTCCCGAAATTAAATTTCTCTCTAGATAGACGGATTCATAAAAATCTATTCAAAAACAATATCTGCCTTGAATCTTATCCCTTGACCGCGCCCAAAGTCGCGCCTTCCACCAACTCCTTCTTCATCGAAAGGAAGAGGATGACGACAGGGGTGGACGCGATAACCGCGGCGGTCGCAAAACCTGCCATATTGTTATTATCCAGCAGGGTACGCAGACCGACGGGCAATGTGTATTTATCCGCAAGCGTCAGGAACAGGTTCGCGATAGCATATTCGTTCCACGCCTGCACGAACGAGAACAGGAACGCCGTAAAAATAGCGGGACGTGTCAGCGGGAACAGGATCAGGAATAATAACTGGAATAAGGTAGCACCGTCGATAGCGGCGGCCTCCTCGAGGTCGACCGGAACCGTATCGAAATATCCCTTCAGCATCCATATTGCGAACGGCAAGGCGGTCGCGGAATAGATGATAATCAGACCGAATATCGAGTTCGTCAGACGCAGACCGGGAATAACTTCGGGGAATACGCTGGTCGCGAGGATATAAAACGGCACGAGCATCATGGCGAGCGGGAAAAGCTGGGTCGTCAGAACCCACATCAGCCCGACCTTACGCCCGGGAAATCTCCAACGCGAGAAGGAATACCCCGCGAAGAAGCCCAGAAGCACGCTGATGATACCGGTCAGGAGCGAGATGATCACACTGTTCGCGAGCCAGTTCCGGAAACCGCGGTCGCGGAAGATGTCCTTATAGTTATCGAACGTGAGAATATTCATGAAATTCAGGATCGAAGGATTGTTGACCTTGACGGACTCCCGGATGATGTTCTTATTCGCGTCAAGCTTAAAGTACATCACCCAAAGTTTTTTCTCGGTTGGTTCGAGCATCGGATCCGCGGAAGCCGCCTCGTACTGCAATTCCTCCTGATAAGTCTGTAAATTCGGCTGGAGACGTACGATGATGTACTGATCCGCCAGCTCGGGGGCGTCGAAACGGAACGTGATATTTGAACTCATCCCCTCGAGTTTATAGGACGAATTGAGGGAATTCCCCTCGATATTATAGGAAAAACTCTCCGGTTTAAAGATACGTTCGAACAGGAACGGTATCTGCGTACTCTTTACCGCCGAAGCGAGGATCATCCAGATAATAGGCATCAGGATGATCAGCGCGAGAATTATCAGAAATATATGGAAATAGAATTTTTTCATATTTTCCTCTCCTTAGAAGGATTTTTCAGTTATCTTAGTCGCTTTGGCGAATATGAATATATAGACCAAAAGGACTATGAATATCAGAGTCGAGTACGCCGAAGCAAATCCGTATGTCCATCCCTGCTGGGCCGCGACCTGCGGATATAATATATAGTCGTAGATTCGCGTGACCAGTATATCGTAACGGTTATCCCCCCTCGTGACCAGATACACCAAGTTGAAGTTATTGAACGTCCAGATGGATGTGAGGAGTACCGAGGGAAGCACGGTGGAACGGATCATCGGGATAGTGATATGGATCATCTTCTGGAACCAGGACGCGCCGTCGATCATCGCCGCCTCGTATATGCTCGGGTCGATGGTCTGGAGCGTACTGAGAGTGACCAGCATGATGAACGGGAAGGCATACCACGCGCTGATGAAGGAGACGATGAAAAAGCCCGTCAGAGGATCGTTAAACCAAACCGTTTCCACAGCAGTGCCGGCAAAAACCGAGAGTACCTGATTGAGGATACCGTTCGGCTGGAAGAAGTAGTTCCACAAAAGTCCGCTGATATAGGTCGGGATGATCCACGGCAGGATAAATATCACCTGATAGGCGCTCTTCAGTTGTAATCCCTTTTCGTTCAGTATGATAGCGATCATGACGCCTAAAACAACTTCTATAATGACGGCGACCACGGTGTAGAATATTGTAAAAAACAGTGTGTAGTAGAAGTTCAGGGGATCGCTGAGCTGGAATACTCCCAGAATTCTGCCGAAGTTCGAGAATCCGGTGAAATACCGCGCGAGGTTCAGATCCTCCAACAGGTTAGGCAGGGCGGTAAATCCTAAGATAAAGGTGAAGATAAGCGGGAAAAAAACCAGAACAAACATGCTGATGATACCGGGAAGCACGAAGATGTAGCCGGTAGTATAATTATACCCGGTGTTCAGGAAACGCTCGACCCCGTTGTTCTTCGTGAATTTTAACAGCGCCAGCGCGCCGAGAACCAATCCGATGAACCATCCGAGGAAGATAAACACAGAGTTCTCCTGCGTTCTCACATCGTGCGATTCCTTTGTTTCGAGGATTTTATCGTTCTGATAAACAAATCCTTCCGTAACATCGTTATACCTGTCGCGGTTATACAGACTGACCAGTTCGTCTATATCGCTTTCCGTGAAGTTATAGTTCAGGTTGGCGGCGAACGACTTCTGGGCGATTTGAAGATTGTTATTAGCGTAACTCGCGGTATCGCGATTTGCTATTTCATAGTCGGCTGTGGAGAAATTTATTGCCAGGAAGAGCGAGAGTACCGTGAAAAGCCCGAAGCTGACAAAGAGCAGTATCCGCTGGAGCACGGGTTTTTCCACCTTTTTCACTAAGAAGAAAATACCTATGCAGAGCACAATGAAAATCATCAGGAAAAAGAGCAGTTTCGATCCCAGCGAGAAGGTATAAGTGAACTCTTTCTTAACCATTCCCATATCGAATTTGGCTTCCTTGGAAAGGTAGCTGATAGCTTTAATCAGGGTTTTTATCGCCGCCGTTTCGGCTTTTTGAATGAGGACGGTATCGTTTTCCAGCGAGCGCTGCGCGAGCTGATGGGCGTTGGGCAGGGAAAGATAATTTTTTACTTTCAAGCCCTTCTGGAGATAGTAATTCTGGAGATCGATACCGGTATACAGCAGGATTTCCGATACCGACCTGTCGGCCTTACCCATCCCGTTGATGATTTCGTCCATAGTAAGGTTGAAGAGGAAAAATTTGGCGTTCTTATTGATATAATCCGAAAGTTCGGCTTTCATGAGATCCAGGGCTTGTTTCAGGTATTCCGAAAACAGCTTAGGATCGGCAAGGTCGGCGGAAATATCCGAGATTTTTATCTGCGCCGAAAATGAGGCGCTTTTCATTACGATATGTTTCTCAATACTTGCGGCGATCTTCGAGATAGAATTAGTAATATCCGATTTTCCTTTGGATAAATCGGAGGCAATATATTTGTTTATTCTGGTGGCAAGGAAATTGAGCGCCTGCTCGATTTCCGCCCGCAGCGAGATTTGGGATGAATTATCTTTCAGGAATGCGGTTATAAGCTGTTTCAGCTGCATGAAAAGCTCTTTCGATTGTTCCCGGGTGAGCGCTTCGTCAGGATTAAGAGGGGGCAGCAAGGGAATGAAATTATTGATCATTTCCTTGGAGACCTTTTCGCCGATGCTATCGAAAACTTTAGCGGTGAAATCGTCCTTCGTGATTTTATAGATCATCTTTGAAATGGCAAACTCCATCTCACGGGCGATAGTCTGGAAGCTGTTCTGCAGCGATCCGAGGTACATAGTTTCGTCCGACGGGTCGAGGACTAAAGCGGCGTTCGCAAGATCGTCGATGAAACGGGGGAGGTTCTTATCGATATACTCTCCGGTCTGTTTAGCGATTAATTCGATATATCCCTTTAATATGGAATAATTCGAGACGAGCGACCGGAGGTTCGACGCGGTGATCGTACCTGTCAATCCCTTATCGATATAGGAGTTGATAGGCGCAATCATCTTTGTGATCTCCGAAGCCAACTTCTTGTTGTATTCCGACGCCTTGATGGTTTCGGGAGTAGGATTTGCGAAGTTGGTGGCAAGAATCTCGTTTTTAATCTTCAGAACGGAAAAGCCGATCGTATCGCATACCGATTTTCCCTGTTTCAGGTTCACGTCATAATACATGTTCGACGAACGGTAGTTATAGAACCCGATCAGGAAGATGAGAAATATCAACGTTGAAATCAATAACGCAAAAAACGGGTTCTTCCACGCACTCCCCTTTTCAAAACGGAATTTCCTGAGAAAGAAACGCTGCATACCGCCTCCTTGTCCTCTTTTCCTTTTATTTTGTATCAGAAAGAGGACTTGTCCTCTTTTCCTTTGAATTCTTTTAGAAAGAGAACTTGCCCTTTTTCCTTTAGTGAAGTATCGGAAAGAGGACTTGCCCCCTTTCCTTTTGGTTTGTATTGGAAAGAGGACTTGTAAGAAAATACTGATTTTCCAGAATCGAATTATATTGTATATCGAAAACGAAAAAAATTGAACTTTTTTTTTGTTTTAATTTAATAAAAATTAGAATTGCAGGGAAAAAGACGGATTATTGCCTTTGGATGGGGAAATAAAAAAAGGGCCGCACTGCATGCAGCCCTTTCTTATGATGGTAAGGAATTTTACTTAACGCTGAGAGGAGTGGTGAATTTGTTATAATCGAAGCCGAGTTTGGAATAGGACAATTTGCGTTCCTTTTCGATCAGTTTCATCAGGCGGATCTGCTGTTCTTTCCAAATCTGCGCGGAAACTCCGCCGTTCAGGATCGCCGAAAGACCGCTGGAAGCGGGATCCCATGTCAGCGCCATTTCGGGGTTATTCGGCATCGAGATAGCGTTGCCGGCGGCGCCCATGAATACCTTGGAAATAGGATCGTTGGCAACCTCGGAGTACTGGTAGGCTCCCTTATTGGCGGGGGTCTGCTTTCCGATCTTGCCGAAGTAGCGTCCCATCGCGGCGCTGGTGAAATATTTGATTACTTCAGCGGATGCGGCCTGATCCTTGGTGCAGGACGCCATAAAGTAACCTTCCACTGTCAGGAACGGCACAGCCTGTACGCCGATTTCGTCGACGATAGGAAGCTCGGCCACACCGTAGTCGATATTCGCGGCGATTTCACCCCGGAACCACTGCCCGGATATGGCGAAAAGAGTTTTGTTATTGTTAAACGAGTAGGTGATTTCCGCTTCGGCCGCGCCGTGGAAATCCCCGTCTTTAAGTTTCTTCGCGACAAAATCCGCCGCGGAGATCATCGGCTGGGAATACAGCAGGGGTAAGAAGATAGGGACACCCTTTTTGGTCGTGCCGATCTTTCTGAAAATGGTTCCGCCCCATGCCTGCACCCACATGGTATGATAATAAAAATTTCCCGTCTCGTAGGAAAAGCCCCACTTTTTATCTCCGGGATTGGTAAATTTCTTCGAGATCGCTATCAGTTCGCCAAGTTTCTTCGGGGGATTGGCGATGAAGCGTTTGTTGTAGAAGAGGGAGATATTCTTGAACGAACCCGGCAAGGCCCATAACGCGCCGTCATACATGTAATCGGCAAAAGCGCCTACCGTATTTTTAAAATACTGCTTGACCACATCGGCTGAAATAAAGTTTTCGAGAGGAAGGATCAACTGACGTTCCGCCCAGTCGCCCGTAAAGTCCTGCCCGAACACAAACACATCGGGACCCTCCTCCTGTCCTTGTCCCTTGTTTACAGCCGGGATGACGGTCTGGAGCTTGTTATTGATTGCGTCGAACGGCACCGGGAGAAGTTTTACTTCGATATCGCTATGAGAAAGGTTAAACATCTCGGTAACTTTATTGATAGCGTCCGCCTCCGCCCCGCGGTATGCGTGCCATAAATTGATTACCACCTTGGAAAAACCAAGATTCACACCCATCGTTAACACTGAGATGACTAATAAAATCTTTTTCATCGTGTCCTCCTAACTTTTCACTCTTGTATATATTTTAATACAAAATTGAAATATTTCAACTGTTAGCGTGTTTTTTTATCATTACTTCAGGATGCCGGAGATAAAACACATATTTGCGCGTTAACTTTTTATTTTATAACATGAAAAGACGAAAATATTTAACCTAATTAGTTGAAATTTTATACTTCTATGTTAATATGTAATGTGGGGTTGTTCTGCGCAAATCATAATTCATACAATGTTGCTATAAAAAAGGAGGTTTTTGAATGAAAATGAAATCTTGTGGGATTATCACGTTTGTTGTACTGGCGTTAACATATCCTTTGAACGCTCAGGCAACCAACGATACCGCCCCGGCGTCCTCCGAAGGCGCTCCGGCGTTTACGACAGGCCTGCAGTTCGGAAGTATGATGATTAACGGGACCAATTACAACTCGATCCGTTTACAGCCTGATTTTTCTATCGGTAAATTCGGCGTCGGATTGGATTTGAACTTTGAATTTGACGCGACCGGGAATTTCCGCACTCAGGAATGGAGCACATGGCAGTCAATTTTATCGAAGATTTTGTATATCCGCTGGGGGCAAAAAGCGGCGCTGAATCCCGCCACCGACCCTGTTTTTGTCAAGATCGGCAGTATTGCCGATTTTACTCTCGGGCACGGTTTGGCGGTCTATCGTTATTCGAATATGCTGAACTATCCCGATATTAAAAAAATGGGTCTCGCGTTCGATATGGATCTCGGCTATGTGGGCTTCGAGAGCTTTGTCGGGAATATATTCGACTGGGACTTGATGGGAATGCGTGTTTTCGGCAGGCCGCTTTATAATTCGGGTATTCCGATGCTGGATACCCTGATGATCGGCGCGACATGGTCGGCTGACCTCGATCCCAAGGATCCTGTTCCGCCCGCAAGTACGCCTTACGATTTTACCGATTCGCCCCTCAGTGTTCCTTTGTCGGTATACGGGTTCGACGCCAGCCTGATTGTGCTCGCCAATCCCGTGATCGATATGCTGACTTATGTCGATTTTGTGGGTATTTCCGGAAAGGGCACCGGCGAATTCCTCGGTGTTATCGGTAAGGTCATTTCGTTTATCCCCTACCGCTTCGAACTCCGCATCTTACAGCCGAAGTTCGTCCCGAACTACTTCGATACGTTCTATGACGGGGAACGCGCGAATAAATACGCGATGCTCGATACGATTACCAACGGGTACGGCGGATGGCTGTTCAGTTCGGGTGTGTCCCTCTTCGAGGATAAGCTCGTCCTGACGCTGCAGATCGAGGACTCGTTCGGCGATACGACCAAGCCGATCTTGACGGCGCAGCTGCTGGTCAAGAAGGAATTGCTCCAGAAGTTTGCGTTTAAATTCGCGTGGATCCGCCAAAATATAGAGAAATTCGGCGATATTTTCTCCTACGTCAGTGTGGATTCGATCCTGTTAACAGATATAGAGTATTATGTCACCGATACCCTCGCGATCGTCCTGAATTACAAGCGCACCTTTAAACTCGACGCGAACGGTGTTCCGCAGGAATTTGTGTCGACAGCCATTTCCACCAAGATGGCATTTTAATCTAGGGTAGGAGGTAAAAATGAAATCGAAAAGAAAATTATTCGCGATAGCAGTCTTGCTGGTCGCCGCCTTATACGCGGGGCTTTATGCGAAGACATCGCTGACGGTGCAGGCGTGGGCAGGCAATATCGAAATGCGGGCTACCCCGCAGAGCGAATGGGTACGGGTTGTATCCGATATGGAGATTCCCGAAAAGGCGCAGATTCGCCTGAACGGGAAGAACGATTATCTTGTTCTGCAGTTCCCCGATGGCAGCGAGATCAAGCTCGCCGGCACGACGATGATTGAAGTAAAGGATATCATCGATCAGAAGGGCGGCAAGCTGAAATCAGGCGTCAAGCTCATTATGGGAAGCGTGGTCGCTAACGTAAAAATCGGGCAGTCGCAGGACTTCAAGGTCGAGACAGAATCGGCTGTCGCCGCGGTGCGCGGTACATCGTTCGGCGTCAATTACAGCGCCGGCGATAGTTCCGGAAACGTCGTGGTATTCAAGGGTAAGGTGGCTGTGTCCGACCCGAAGGGAGGTTTCTCCCCGGTTCTGATCACCCCCGGCAACTATTCCGCGTTCAAACCCGGAAGTATAACACCGCCTGCCGGAGCGCCTCAGGAACTCTTCGAATCGTTCGACGAGCCGGCTGTTCCGCCCGCCCCGCTCGAGGAATATACCGAGCCCGGGAAAGACAAGGATAAAGATAAGGATAAAGACAAAGATAAGGATAAAGGAAAGGACGGTACTGTCGTCAAACCGGTAGAGATTCCGGTAATCCCGACGGAAACACAGAATACGCAGAGTCAGTCGGGCATACCTCAGCCTGCGCTCACCCCCTCGAAGTCCGACGACTGCTCCAGCGAGGGACTGAACTGGTCCGTCAGCTCGGAGTCGATCGACGGTACGGTATGGAACAAGGTACTGCTCAGCCCGACGTTTAAATTCGCTGAGGGCAAGTTTATTCTTTCCCTCTATCTGCCCATTTATTTCCAGAATTTCGACGATCTCGGCGACAACCGCAAATGGTATAACTATACCGATTGGGATTTCAGCACATCGATGAAAGATCCCGAAGCGGGTGATGTTGTCTACGATATACTGCATGACTTACTGATGAAGATCCGCTATATGGGCATCAAGACCGATAACTTCCTGTTCAAACTCGGCAGTATCCCCGACTTTAAGATCGGGCACGGGATTCTGGTCGACGGTTATGCCAACGACCTGCAGTTCCCCGCCGAGAGAAAGGTCGGTTTCCAGATGAACTTCGACTTCGGCGTAGTCGGGCTTGAGACCATGATGGCCGATGCGTTCGAGACCAAGCTGATGGCGGGACGTTTTGTCGTCCGTCCGTTCAGCGGCACTAAACTCGGCTTCGGTATCTCGTCGTTCCTCGACGCCGCGGCATACTCGAAATCGGAAGCGATGGTATACGGATACAGCTTCGACGTAGATTTCCCGCTTTTCGATATCAGTATTCTCAGTATGACATTATTTGCCGATGTGGCGAGTCTCGGCTACTGGGATACTGTCAACGATCCGAGGCATTTCATAGGATGGGGCTTATCAGCCGGTTTGACCGGAAACCTGATTATACTCGATTACCGCTTCGAATTCCGTTCGTATAATAACGGTTTCGTCGGGCATTATGTCGACCGTCTGTATGACGGAGGCGCCCGCGATGCCAACTACCTGATGCTGACGTCGGGATTGAACCCTTCCTATAACGGTTTCCTCCTGTATATCGGGAAATCGTGGGAAAAGGTCGGCGGAGTGTACCTGAGCTTCGAGCAGATGTATCCGTCCCTCAGCGCTGTCACCAGCAACCTGCCTCCGAACAACTTCATCCACTTGGAATTGTATGTGGATAAGTGTCTCGTGAAGAAGGCGTACGGAAAGATCATGTACGATAGAAAGAACTTCGCGGCTGAGAAATTCTTCACCGAATTCCTCGGAGACGGAGTGGTACTGACCGCGCAGGTATTCTATGAAATCGCGGAAAGCACCTATGTAGGTCTGACCTATAAGAGATTCTATCAGGATGTCAACGGTACGGTTGTACCGAAGGATACCTACGGTCTCGAGACCCAGATGGGAATTTAGCAGGACACTATAATAATAATCGCCCCGTTAAAAACGGGGCGATTTTTTTGGCCTAGGTGGCCTTTTCTCTCTGGGGAGAGTAACCGGGTTTTCTGTTTCCGGGAAGGAATTTGATATCCTGCGCGATAATGGAGACCCGCGTCCTCGTTTTCCCTTCGTCGTTTTTCCAGCGGGATTGGCGGAGCTTACCGGATATGATCACGCGGGTGCCCCGTTTGAGGTATGTCCCGCATATTTCCGCGAGTTTCCCCCACGCGACGACGTCGAAATAATTCACTTCCTGCTCCTTGGTTCCGTTTTTAAAAGCAACGCAATTATTCGCGATCGGGAACGAGCTTTTCGCAAGCCCGCTCGCGGTGTACATCAGTTCCGGTTCGCGTACCACTCCGCCCTGGAGTACCAGGATATTCACGTTGTTTTCCATAGGTTCCTCCTTGAAATTACTGTCCTTAATCGCGCGGAGATGTTAAATGTTGTCATGCATATGTTAGAATTAATAAAATGGGGGTCGTTTTCCCCCGGCCGGCCCGGGATGACGCAAATGTCACGCTGAGCCTGCCGAAGCGTGAGCGCCTGTCCCTCGGCCGGCTCGGGATGACGGAGCGTGAGCGCTTGTCCCGCAGACGTGCGGGATGCCGAAGCATTTCTCCGGGGTTTACCGGCATGCAATGAGTACTTGATATTCCTATTGTTTCAGGTTAAACTATTATACAAAAAAACAGTGTGAAGCTATGAAAAAACTTTTTTTACTTATCATCTTAGCCGCTGCCGCTTTTAATTATGGATACTCCTTCGGTAAAAATAAAATCAACTACTACGATTCCGATTGGAAAATAATCGAGACCCCGCATTTTCAGATCTATATGTCATCCGCCCTGACCGCGCTGTCCAACCGGATAGTATTCACCGCTGAAGAAATCTTCTCGAACTACTGCATCGTGCTTCAATACAATCCGGTCAATAAAATCAGGATCGTCATGTACGATAACCAGATCGATTTCCAGCAGAACAATATTTCCGAGTCGTGGATAGGCGAGGGGACGGGCGGATTCACCGAGTTCATCAAGGGACGGGTGGTTATACCGTACTCCGGGAATTTCAGCCTGTTCAGGCATATCCTCGCGCACGAGCTTTGCCACGCGTTCCAGGCGATGATATGGGGCGAGGGTGTGATCTCGATGTACCTGATCAGGGATATTCAGGTGCCGCTGTGGATGATCGAGGGGGCCGCGGAATATGTGTCGATAGGGGTCGATCCCGAGTGCGAGATGATGGTGTCCGAAGGGATACTCAACGGGACTTTACCGTCGCTGAAAGATTTATCTGAGGAATGGAGGCTTGAACAGAACCAGTACTACTTTATCTATAAAGAAGGACAGATATTTTATCAGTTTGCCGTCGAGAAGTACGGGAAGGAAGTTATTCCGCTTGTGATGCACGCTATCGGCGTTTACAAAGACCTGCAGGGGATCATGACCAACGTTTTTAAAACGGACATGGATACACTGAACGCAGAGTTTATGGACTATCTCCGGAAGAAGTATTATCCCGCTGTAACCAACCTGACGCCCGCGCAGATTGCGGGAAGCAAGCTGATGCCTTTCAACAGTTACTTCAATATGAATCCCGTCTATATCGATTCGAACCGCATCGCGTTTATCAGCGACCGCATGATCTACCCGTCGATAGTCATATACAACAAGAAGACGGGGAGTCTCGAACGAATCATCAAGGGCGGGTTCGACGAGGATTACCTGGAATTTCATTACGGCGCCCGGAACAACCTGTCAATCAGTACGAACGGAAAACTCTGCTTTATTTCGCGGAGCGGCGGGAAGGATGTGATCCATATCTACGATATGTCTGCGAAAAAAGTCACCACGCTTGATCTCCCCATGCGGATTATCAATTCCCCGGAAATATCTATGGACGGTTCGAAGATAGTTTTTTCCGCGTCGAAAATCGATCATTTTGATATCTATATCTATACTCTGGCCGACGGTACGCTGAACCGGCTATTTGACGATATATACTACGATACCCAGCCTCGCTGGATTGACGGCAATACCATCGTATTCGTCTCCGACCGCGCGGATAAAAACGGAACCGACCTGTTTATTTACAGCATTGCGGAGGGGAAATTTCTGAAATCGATCGATACCGGATACGCCGATAATTACCCGTCCGTATCGCCGGACGGGACGCAGATCGCCTTTATCATGAATACGATCCATCCTACGCTGATGATATACTGTATTACCAACGACCGGATATATGAACAGTTTATCCCCGACGGAGGGGTATTTTCCCCGGCTTGGGGGAAAAACGGCACCAACAGCTCGCTCGTCTACACCTATTATCAGGATTCGACGTTCAATATATACGAATACAAGCCTGTTCTGAAGGCGCCGAGCGGCTTCAGACCGGATACGGGGCCTTTCACATTCAAGGCTCTCCCGGACTTTCAGGTGGGCCTTCCCGTGTCGAACAAGAACTACGGGCTGGAGTTGTCCATCGACAGCCTGTTCGGGCTCATCACGTTCAACAGCGCCGCTGGGGCGGCGATCCTCGGCGTGATGAATGTGAGCGATCTGCTGGGCAATCACCGGATGCAGATACTGATGGATATGCTGCTGAGCCTGAATACGAACGTCCTCGAGCATATCAATTTCGACGTATCGTATTACTTTTTAAAGTACCGTTCGGATTTCGGGATACGGGTCTACCTGTACAGCAATTATTTTTACGAGTTCAGCAGTTTCCAGAGCTTTTTCGAAATGGAAAAGAGATACCGTCAGACATGGGGTTTCTCGTTTCTCTACCAGTATCCGTTCGATACGTTCAACCGGTTCGAGGCCTCGTTCAGCGAGAAGGACTTTGCGTTCATCGACAGTATCACTGTGGTCGGGTCGAACTATGTCTATAATCTCAGCTATCAGCACCGGGATCTGCTGCGTATCGCGTATGTGCACGATTCCACTTTATGGGATTATACAGGACCTGTGGACGGCATCCGGTGCGATGTCAGTTTTACAAAGGGATTCAAGATTTTTCCGACCTCCATCTCGTTCGAACGATTTCTTGCAGATTTGCGCATGTATCTCCTGATTACGCCCGGGTACAGCCTCGCGTTCCGCGGGGTCGCCGGCCTGAATATGGGATACGATAAGGACGCCTATCCATTCTATATCGGGGGTTTCAATTCGATACGGGGGTACGATAACTGGAGTTTCAGCGGGGATACTATGTTTCTGCTGAATTTCGAATTCCGTTTCCCCCTGCTGATCAATGTGGTCATAGGACTGCCGTTCCCGATACCTCTCCCGATAATCTGGGGGACGTTCTTTGTGGATATCGGCAGCGCGTGGAATCTGGGAAGCTCGTACGAAGTGTATGAGTACAAAGGCTATGATTTATACCTGAAAGACCTGAAGATCGGGCTTGGATTCGGGCTGCGGATGGTGCTGATACCGGGGATCAAACTGATGGTCGATTTCGCGGTGCCGTACGACGGGTTTTTCATACCCCCGCTCGCGGAATGGGTCACTGTCTGGCAGATCGGGGTCGATTTTTAACACCGGTTTTCGGGCAGTCCCCCGCTACAGGGCATTCTCCGCAGTGGGGCGTTACAGGTTTACAGATCGATTGTCCGAATCCGACCAATATATAATTCACGGTTATCCACCATTCCTCCGGAAGCTTATCCCGCAGGGCAAACTCGGTCTCGCGGGGGGTGTCTGTACGCACATATCCCCAACGGTTCATGATACGGTGGACATGTACGTCCACGCATATCGCGGGGATTCCGTAGCCGTCGGTCAGTACGAGGCTCGCGGTTTTCCTGCCGACACCGGGGAGCGCGGTCAGTTCCTCCATCGTATCGGGGACCCGGCCTCCGTAGTCGCGGAGAAGTATCCGCGAGATTTCGAGGATACGCCCGGCCTTCACATGATAAAACCCGACGGGGTAAATCAGTTCCTCGATCCCGGCGGCGGATAATTCGAGCATCCGGGCGGGAGTCGACGCCTTCGCGAAAAGGCGCGCGGACGCTGCGGACGTGGTCTCGTCCTTGGTACGCGAACTCATCAGGGTCGATATCAGAGTCGTATAGGGAGTATCCCGCGTCCCGGCATGGAATCGTGCGACCGGGGCGTTCCATTTCGGGAACTCGCCTTCGAGTACCGTAAGCATCCGTACGGCTATATCGGTAGTCGTCATTTTCAGTATCCTCAGATTGTTTATTTCCACCATCAAAATTGCAGTCCGCCTGCGGTTATTCTAACAGTTCGCCGGCAATTACGCAAGCGGCAGCGGAACCAAGATAAATACTATATATTTTATATGAATACTTGACAATAAGTAAAAGTTAGACTAAACTAATATAGTTATTAAATACTATCTATTTGGAGGAGAAAGTTGAAGAAGGTATATTTACTATTTCTAGGTTTGATCGGTATTTCAAACGTTGGTTATGCGGATAAACGCCCCTATGTATGGACATATCCGTATATGCTGGGTCACCCGGGAGCAGTCGAACTTGAGCATTATCTCACCTATTCGGTATCCGACCTGTACTCGGGTTATAGCGCAGTCTCTCTTGTCCACATGGTGGAAATTGAGACAGGGATAACCCCTTATTGTGACATCGCGATTTATCATGTATTCAAGCAATCACCTGTTGAATCGTCCGGATTGAAATATGATTCGTTTAAGATTCGGACACGTTTTGCGATTGCCGGAAAGAACGAGTTTTTTATGGATCCTATACTTTACCTTGAATTTAAGAGCAGCGCGGATGTTTCCCGGTTCGAAGGGGAGGTGAAGTTCATTTTATCTAAGGATTTCACCCCGGACTTGAATATTTCCCTAAACCCGTATTACGCGGTAAAATTCGGATCGGGCATCTTAACAGAACAAAGTATAAAATTCAGTGCGGGTATCAGTTACCGCCTGACCTCGTGGTTAGCATTATCGGGAGAAATCCGGGGATCGGCGGAGTTTGCCCAGTCCGGGACAGTAGGAAAACTATATGCCGGGCCGACAATGCTGATCGGAACAAGCGGATTTCGCTGGACTTTTGGCGCATCGTTCCAGATATTCGATCCCAGCCGTCCGGGTGCTGAATTCAGGAGCCTGCTCGGTTTTTATTTCTAACGGGAAATGCAGTATAAACAGGGATGGCGCGCCATCCCTGTTTCATTCTATTTTTCTTCCGTTTCTTCGGGGGTTTGCGGGATATCGAAACCGATACCGATCATTGCGCCGTATCCGATTTGGATTTCTGAGCCTGTGAGTTCAATCGGTACCGCGAAGGTGAATGCGCCGTCGAAAAGGGTGATTCCCGGAACGAATTGCATGGAAAGACCGCCGTTTGACGCGAAGCTATAGGTGGGGATAAATTCGACGAACAGTGAAAAATCCGGGGAAAGTTTAAATACGGGGGCGACGATCGAATTGAAAACCGGTGTCTCTAAAACACTGCCGTACTGCATGGTCAGGGATGCATTGAACTCGATGAGGATAGACGGATCGAGCGGATATACCCCGTGAAATTCCAGGGCAAAATCGGCAGAGCTGGCCTCCAATCCGACGATAGCCATATCGTTTCCGCTAAAATCGTAACGGATGATACCGTACTGATCGGTGCTGAAGTAGAAATCGATGTTTTTGGCGACGCCGAATCCGATAATAAATTCCCAGTCGGTATAGGAAACACCGTCGAGCTTTCCGGATAAGACCGGATTGAGAAATATCTGGTTCTGAGGAACCTTCTCGCACCACGCAGAAAAACAGTAAGCGTTCAGATTGACCGTTATCATAGCCGTCATGATAAACGAAACCAGCGCTGCCGGGATAAATTTCATACCGCGCATTCCATACCTCCAAGTTAGTCTTTTCTAACATAATTAGCATTATATCGGACTCATTTTATTTTGTCAATCTGTTTGATAATTATATCGCAATGAAGGAAAATGTAAAAAAAACGGCATCCCCGGGGGTGGGGACGCCGCTAAATAGAGAGATCTGGAGGTATTAACCTCTAGCGTTTTTACTTATTGCGTACCGCCTCCGAGAGAGAACGGAACCCATAGCCACGCGCCGTAACCGAGCGTGACAGCGGAGCCGGTGATACCGCCGATCGTAAGACCGACACTCACGGTACCGTTAAGAAAAGACAATCCGGGTACGATGTTCAGGGCAAAAGCGGAAGACCCGCCGGACAATGTGAGCACCGGATCGATCTCAACAAACACGGCCACAGTGGCGTCCTTGTCGAACTTTACAACAGGAGCGATAACCGCGGTGATCGTCATATCGGCCAAATTCATGTAGGACAAATCCCACCACAGGTTGGCTTCGAGGGTGAAAGTATCCCCGAAGTTAAAGACGCCGTGATACTGAGGGCCAAACGTTCCAAAACCGCCGTTTGTGTCGCCCAATCCGGCCGTGGCCTTTAAGGCGATGATCTGATTGGGATCACCCAAACCGAAACGAGCCATTCCCCAGCCCATCGTGCTGATGAAAAAATCCGCGTTCGCGCCGATACCGAACTCCACCACATTTTCAAAAGTAGAGCTGAAAGAACCGGGGGTGATATTCCCATACATAAACGGATTGATTGCGATTGTCTTATCGCCGGTTAAGCCCACCCATGCGTTGAAGGAATAGGCGTGCGCCTTATCCAGCATCACGATCATCATGCCCATCACCAATACCGCCGTCAATGCAACATTCCGAAGAACTCTCATGTTCTCCTCCTATAAAAGTATTCTTGACTATCATACCCGCCGAAACGGGCCCCCGGTAACACCCGCTTTTTCAAGCGGTCTCTCCTTGTATATATTCCAATGCTTGTACTGTTTCATCATCCGTTCGATGAACCGTTTTTTAGGCGAAATCGTATAAAATAACGCCTAATAATTACTCAATATGCTTTGAATATTCATTCCTGATATGTATATTGCAAAATAAGTGCCAAACAGTTCATTCCGGATAAAAAACAGGAAGGAATATCATTATGTATATATAATATAAAGAATTATAGATTTCGTATATTTTTATGTTTCCGCGGAAGAAATAATTTTATGCGAAAACGTGGTTATTATATAGGCAGGAAATTTGAAGTGGTTAAATACTGTTCATTATTCCGACGGTAATAATAGGTATATTGCTGTTTCAGGTATATTTTTATGCAGATTTGTCCCGAAATGCCGCAGAACGATACCTGATGCGGGGATAAACGAAAAATATCCCGGCGATCAGCAGGAGCGAAACAATCAGGCACAGCCAGTTGAAACCGTCGATATGGATATATACAAATCCCGGCCGGGTCAGGATATCCGAGAATCCCCCGATACCCGACCATAACGCATCAACCGCCGCCTCGACGAAAAATATTCCGAATAAGCTCAGCAGAAAGTGGAGAAACACTAAGCCCAGTATTACCCCGAAAACCGGAATCACAAGGAGATTGGTGAGCGGCGCGATCAGGCTCGCCCCCTGAAAATAATAGAACAGAAAGGGGAGAGTGGCGGTATTGGCGGCGAGAGTCCCGGCAAAAATATTTCCGTAGTACCCTTTCAGACCGAGTCTGCTTCGGACCGGCCCGCTGAAAAGTACAATAGCCGCGGTCGAAACATAGCTCAGGACAAATCCGATGTTCCTGACGAGAAGGGGGTCGATCATCAGCAGGACGAACGCGCTGAATATAAGAATATCGATAAAATCTGGCTTTCGCCCTATCCCCCGAAGAAACGTGTACAGTACGAACATCAGTCCTGCCCGCAGGAGAGACGGCCCCATTCCCCCGAGCGCCATATACCCCATCACGGCGAACGATGAGATCAGGTATGCGGTCTTTTCACGCATAACCCGCCTCAGGAGGAATACTATCCCGAAACTGATCAGCCCGACATGTAGCCCGGACAGCGCGAGGAGATGGACAATCCCGCTCATCCGGAACGACTGGAGATCGCTATAGCTCATAAACGCGCGGTTTCCTGTAATCAGGCTGAATAAAAGCGCGCGTGTCACGGGATTTTTTGTGCGGACAAAGTGCATGGAGGTGTTGTTTCTCAGGGCGGCGATCAACGATAACGGGGCGATTCCCGTTTCCTGAACAGCGATACCGTTGGTACTCGCGTATATACTCCCGCCTCCGCCGTACGGGTAAAGCGTGCCGTGCACGGTTACGGACATCGACGGGTAGAGTTTTCCCGCATCTTCGGATATTATTTGGTATCCGCCCGCGCGGACGGAAAAAACAAGTTTTCCGTTAGGCGCAATCTCCCGGACATCCGGGAATCCTGTAATAGTGAACACGGCCTCGATGGTTACCGGCGCGGTGACCGGATCCGGCTTTTCGGAATCGGTATGAATTCCGTCGGCGAGCCATCCGGAGAGTATCCCGCCTATCCCCGCGAAAAGGAGAAGCGCGCTGAGAAAAAAATTTTTCTTATCGAAAGAGGGGGCGAGACGAATAATCGAATGGATAACGGCGGGGGCGGAATATATCATCAGAACCGGGTACAGCCCGAAAATATTGATAAGATTGACTGATAAAAGAATCCCGGCCAGATATGCGAAAAAAGCAGTTTTCATATTTTACCGCCTGCAGCAGTATTGTAAAGAATGCCATAGAATTACGCAACCGCCGGAATTATGGGATAATTTGACAGAAGGCGGGTGCGGGACTAAAATAGACTATGGGGAAACATCTGATAAATAAAGCGGGATATTCCGTATTCTGGCTTTTTATTATTGGGGGCTTATATCTTTCGAGCCGTTATAATTACCTTCTTTTCCATTCGTTAATAGAATTTTTCAGTATCACTGTATCCGTAACAATCTTTTTTATCACATGGAATACCCGGAAAATCATTTCCAACGGGTATCTGGTGTTCATCGGGATAGCTTATCTTTTTATCGGCGGCATCGATCTTCTCCACGCCCTCTCATATAAGGGAATGAATATATTTACCGACTACGACTACTATGCTAATCAGCTCTGGATCGGCGGGCGTTTTATGGAGAGCATCAGCCTGTTTGCAGGCATCTTCTTTGCAAAAAAGAAAGAGCTGAAACACCCGCACTTAACGATCTTGGGTTTTTCAGCCGCGACTATCCTGTTATTTGCATCGATATTCATCTGGAAGAACTTTCCGGTTTGTTTTGTCGAGGGCCTTGGTCAGACGGAATTTAAAATAATAAGCGAATACATTATCTGCGGGATTCTCGCCGCAGGAATTGGGGCGCTTGTTTATCGCAGAAAGAAATTCGATGAAAATATTTTCCTGCTGCTCCTGTTCTCCCTCGTTTTTACTATTGCGGCCGAATTATTCTTTACGGTTTATACCGATAATTACGGTTTTACCAATCTTATCGGGCATTATTTCAAACTCCTCTCATTTTACCTGATCTACCGCGCGATCATAAAAACGGGGCTGAGCGAACCGTATCGTCTGCTGTTCCGCGAGCTGAAGCAGAGCGAGACACGTTTTCGGGAACTCTCCGACCTTCTGCCTATTTCGGTATTCGAGACGGATGTTTCCGGAAGAATTGTTTACTATAATAAATCTCTTGAAGAGATGTTTCGTCTGTACGCGGCCTCACATCCCCAGGAATTGCGGATACAGGACCTGATAAAAGCGGGGGATACTGAAATATTATCCATGATGCGTGAGAAGAGGATACAAGGATTGGAAAGCGAAGCGGCAATGGATATAAATACGAAAATCCCCGCATTGATTTCAAGTACGCCGATAATGGACGATGACATAATATCCGGTATCAGAGGATTAATTATCGATATCTCACGGCAGAAGGAGCAGGAGAAACTCTTAAAAGAGAGTAACCGAGATCTCGAACAGTTTGCATATGCGGTTTCGCACGACCTGAAAGCCCCTCTGCATACGATGTCGGGATTTTTAGGCCTGATCGGGGAAAATCAAAGGAAATCCGGTAAGGGATGAGGAATTGCTTGAATTCATCGAACTTGCCCTGAATGCCGGGAAGCGGATGAATACCCTGATAAAAGACCTCATCGATTACAGCCGGATCGGCACAGTTAAAAAAGAGTTTTCCGTGTTTTCGATGGATGCGGCGTTGCAGGAAACGCTGCTAAACCTGAAGATACTGATAGATGAAACAAACACCGTTATTACGGCAGGGAAAATGCCCGAAATATACGGGGATATCACCCAAATCTCCCGTCTGTTCCAAAATCTGATCGGTAACGCTATAAAGTATGCCAAACCCGATACTCCTCCGAAAATCGACATAAGCTGTGAAATAACCGGGGATTTCTATCGGTTTACGGTTTCCGATAACGGCGTGGGGATGGACGAGAAATATTGGGAGAAAATATTCGAGCCGTTTCAGCGTCTGGTTACCTATGATGAAGTGGAAGGAAGCGGCGTCGGTTTGTCTGTCTGCAGGAAAATCGTCGAACTCCACGGCGGTACGATATGGGTCGAATCGGAACCGGGCGAGGGTTCGTCGTTCATTTTTACCCTTCCTTTGTCCCGTCCAGACGCTTCCTGACCGACAGCGCGTGCGCCTCGAATCCCTCGAAAAGCGCAATCTGTTCGATCTCGTCGCCTTTTTCCTTCAGATAACTCTCAGACAGGCTGAGAAAACTGCTGCGTTTGATAAAATCGTACACTCCAAGAGGCGACGAGTATCTCGCGGTGCCTTTGGTGGGCAGGATGTGGTTCGGCCCGCAGTAATAATCCCCGGTTGCGACCGGAGAGAAATTTCCGATAAAGATTGCGCCCGCGTTATGGATTCGTGTGAATATCTCGGTCGAGTCCATATCCATCATGACCTCGATATGCTCAGGGGCGATCCTGTTCACGATATCGAACGCCTGATCGAGGTCGTCGACCGCAACAGCAAACGAATGAAGGTTGAGCGATGCTTCTATGATATGACGCCGTTCCAGCGTAGGAATAATGCTGTCGAGGCAGCGGTTTACCTGGTCGATAAAGTTCCGGCTGGGCGAGATCAGGAACACGGCGTTATTTTCGTCATGTTCTGCCTGCGCGCAGAGGTCGATAGCGGCAAGCTCCGGGTCTGCGCTATGGTCGGCGAGCACCACCACTTCGGACGGCCCCGCGATCGAATCGATCCCCACCATCCCGGACACAAGACGTTTCGCAGTCGCGACATAAATATTTCCCGGCCCGGTGATTTTTGCGACCGAAGGTACGGTTTCAGTCCCGTATGTAAGCGCGGCGATCGCCTGCGCCCCGCCTACCTTAAACACCCGTTCCGCCCCCAGTTCCTTTGCGAGCGTCAGTACCATCGGGTTCGCGGAGCCGTTTTTCAGCGGCGGCGTGCAGATCACTATCTCCGGTACTCCTGCGGTCTTCGCGGGGATAATGTTCATCAGAACGGACGACGGGTAGAACGCCTTACCGCCCGGGACATATACCCCGGCGCGGTCTATGGGAGTGATCATCTGCCCGAACAGGTTGCCGTTATCGGTATACATCCACGACGATTCGCGCTGGCGCTCGTGGAAACGGCGTATATTGTCAGCGGCGTTGAGGAAATAACGGAGGATATCGCCGTGCTCGGCGCGTACCTGGGCGCGGGCGTCGTCGAATTCCTCGTCGGTTGCCTCGATCTGGAAATCTCCCTCAACCCGGTCGAATTCGCGCGTGAAGTCGATCAGCGCATCGTCGCCGCGTTCGCGTACCTCGTCGATAATCTCAGCGACGCGGTCGAGTATCTTCTTATCGATTTCAGCTAAGGACCTGCGGTACATTCGCAGGGATTCTGGTGTCACTACCTTCATGGGTTCCTCCGGAATACTGACAGCTTTATTTTAATTCTATACGCTAAAAAACGCAACTGCTGCGCAGGCTAAACCCATTACGTTTGAAAGACAGGTATATAAGAAGCGAGCCTGCGTCGAAGACAGCGCGGGTGTATTGGCTGCTGCTGCGCAGGCAAAACCCATTACGATAGAAATGCCAGCATAGTGGCAGTCAGTCTGCGTCGAAGACAGCGCTGTGCCTATCGCACGGGAGTAATCCCGCACCGGTACATAGTTGAATAGTTGATATTTTTACCGCAGTCTGCGGAAAATATTTGACATAACGATAAATGGGTGTATAATAGTAACAACTGATTAAGGAGGGACTATGAAACATTTTCACAGAATATTTTCTGTAGTTGCCGTCTCTACGGCAATAGTGACGGGATTGGCGGGCTGCGGCGGGCCTCCTGCGGATAATAATCCGCCTACCGGCGTAACTGTCGTCAAATGGGCGAAATCGTACAGAGGCATTAATCCGGATTATTTGGGTAACATAGTGCCGACATCCGACGGGGGATATCTAATCGCCGGGCAAACCGATTCGTTCGGCGCCGGGAATTCGGATATCTGGTTGCTGAAGCTTGATGCGGACGGTGCCACCAATTGGCAGAAGACATTCGGGGGGAGCAACAATGATTATGGGCAATCTGTTCAGCAGACGTCCGACGGGGGATATATTGTCGCGGGTTATACCTATTCCTACGGCGCGGGTAGTGCCGATATCTGGGTACTGAAACTGGACGCGAATGGAAATTCAAGCTGGCAGAAGACATTCGGCGGCACTTCCTTCGAGGAAGTGACGGATGTTAAGCAGACCTCCGACGGAGGATATATCGTCGTAGGCAGTACCTATTCTTTCGATGCGGGCGGCGGCGATATCTGGGTGCTGAAACTCGATGCAAACGGTACGACGAACTGGCAGAAAAGTTACGGCGGCGGTGCTGAAGACGGCGCTATGACGGTGCAGCAGACGTCGGACGGCGGGTATATTGTTGGCGGATTTGCATCCATGGGCGCGGGCCTCGGTGATATATGGATATTAAAACTTAACGGTACTGGGATTGCAGAATGGCAGTATACAATCGGGGGCGCTGATTCCGATAGCGTATACTCTGTCCTGCAGACCACAGATGGCGGATATCTCCTCGCGGGCAATACTCTTTCCTTCGGCGCGAGCGGCTACGATATTTGGCTTCTCAAATTGAATAGCAACGGTACGACGAATTGGCAGAAGACATACGGCGGGAGCGCCGATGAATATGCTAAAAGTATTCAGCAGACGTCGGACGGAGGGTTTATTATCGCGGGGAATACGGCTTCCTTTGGAAAGGGCGGCGCGGATGTTCTCGCGCTGAAAATCGACGGTCTGGGAAACATTCTGTGGCAGAATACATTCGGCGGGACGAATAACGATATGGGGCAATCGGTGCGTCAGACATCGGACGGGGGTTATATCATCGGGGGCTATTCCTACTCATGGAGCGCGAGTTTCTCGGATATTTGGGTGCTGAAGCTCGACGCTAACGGCGAACTGCCCGGCGCGGCCTTTATGAGTAACGCGTCTTTAACTGTGGCAAACACTTCTGTAAACGGGGTATCCACAAATATTGCGGGAATCGACAGTGCGGCGACGATACAGGTTACACCGGTCGCGGGGGTCGATACTGCAGCGGTTGTAATCCAGCAGTATACGAATCAGTAAATTCATTAGATATATCGAGGCGGGCGGAAACGTCCGCCTCTATTTACCTATCCTGTTTCGAAATAAATATTATCAGAATGTTTGCGGCATCGTGATATGAAAATTCTACTTGTATTATTCTGTGCTTATGTTAATATATACATATCAAGTATTGGAGGAATTCATGAAATATCTGGGAATATCATTAGTTTTAGCGGTGAGTTTTTTAACAATCGGGTGTCTGGAAGTAGCCGGAGAACCTTCAGGAAGTGCCTCCCTATCTAAGCCGGCAATGAAGAAGCTGGTTGCATCGGACGGAAAGGCTTACGATATGTTCGGTAGTTCGGTTGCGGTTTCCGGAAACGGGGAGTATCTCCTGGTCGGCGCCAGTTCAGCGAGAATCGGGTGGGATTATTATCAGGGAAAAGTCTATCTCTATAAGTGGGATAATTCCGCAGGATGGATGGAAATTAAAACCTTTGTCGCCTCGGACGGGGTTTTCGATGAATACTTCGGCGGATCATCGGCGATCTCCGGCGACGGAACATCCGTTCTGATCGGTGCTCATTATGCGGATATCGGGAGCAGCGCCCAGAGCGGGTCAGCTTATTTATATCAATGGAACGGAGCGGAATGGTTGGAAACAAAAATGATTGCGTCCGATACCGCCGCCGGCGATTGTTTTGGAAAGGATGTAGATATTTCAGACGATGGTCTGACGCTTGTAATAGGAGCGCCGTACAAAAACAGTTCGAAGGGACAGGCATATATCTATCGTTGGAACGGATCCGGCTGGACGGAGTATATCCTGACTGCGTCCGACGGAGTGGGCAACGACCGGTTCGGTTATTCGGTTGCCGTCAATGCAAACGGATCAACGGCAGTCGCGGGTGCGTATAACGATACGGTCGGCGCGAACAGTTTTCAGGGGAGCGCCTATGTATATAAATGGATTGGTTCGGCATATTCGGAAGCTAATCATCTGACTGCGTCGGACGGCGCCGCAAACGATTCCTTTGCTATCTCGCTGGATATTTCGGTTGACGGCAGCGTGATCGCCGTTGGCGCGCCGAATGACGACAATGGTACAACTAACAACCAGGGAAAAGTGTATCTTTACAGGTATAACGGAACCGGATCGTGGGAGGAAGTGCGGCTTACCCATTCCGACCCCGCGACAGGCGATATGTTCGGAAACAGCGTCGCCTTATCGGAAAACGGCGGCTGGGTTCTTATCGGCGCTTATGCTAAAAGTTCCAGCCAGGGTGCGGCTTATCTGTTCCAGAGGAACGATAATTTTACGTGGACGCAGTCGAAAAAG
Organism: Brevinematales bacterium; assembly: GCA_020059465.1. Classification (GTDB taxonomy): domain Bacteria; phylum Spirochaetota; class Brevinematia; order Brevinematales; family GWF1-51-8; genus GWF1-51-8. Next base: position 254,348 of record JAGVBZ010000030.1, on the reverse strand, counting down.
ATTACTGCGTACGATGCGGCGAATAGCGATTATTTCGGACATACCATAGCGATATCATCGGACGGAAAGGAAGGTTTGATCGGTGCGGATTACGCCGATATTAACAACGCAACAAATCAGGGTACTGCATATCTCTATCATTGGTAGAGCGGTTATAAAAAAGTTAGAATTATAGATCCGTGGCAGGTATTCTGCGCACGGGTCTTTTTTTTTGTCGCGGCTTCGCTATTCAGAGACTTTTCTTTTTTAAAGGAGTATGATACAATTATTTTCTTGATTATTGTTTCATTGGAGGACGCGATGATCGAAGGAAAAAAGGATTTTCTCACCGTTAACGACTTCTCGCGGGAAGCGCTGATGGAACTGATTCGTCTGGCTATTAAAATGAAGAAGTCGAAGGCTGACTATAAGAACAGCCTGTCCGGGAAGAAGCTCGGCATGATATTTACCAAATCGTCCACCCGTACGCGGGTCTCGTTCGAGGCCGGGATATACGAACTCGGCGGGATGGGGATTTTCCTGAACACCAACGATATCCAGATCGGGCGCGGCGAACCTATCGCAGATACCGCAAAGGTATTATCGCGTTATCTCGACGGCATCATGATCCGGACGTTCGCGCATTCCGATGTCGAACAGCTTGCTGAACATGCAACGATTCCCATTATCAACGGGCTGACCGATTACCTGCATCCGTGCCAGGTAATGGCCGATATGATGACTGTGCAGGAGCATAAGGGGCAGATCGGCGGGTTGAATTTCGCGTTTATCGGCGACGGCAATAATATGGCGCATTCGCTGGGGCTGTTATGCAGTAAGCTCGGTGTGAATTTCGCGATCGCAACGCCGGACGGGTATGAGATGGAATCCACAGTCGTATCGAAAATAAACTCCAATTCCAAACTGACGGGTTGTAAAGTTCTGATTACGGACGACCCCCGTGAGGCGATCAGGAACGCCGATGTCGTATATACCGACGTATGGACGTCGATGGGGCAGGAGAAAGAGTCCGAACAGCGTCTGAAGGCGTTCGCGGGATACTGTATCGACTCGAAGCTGGTATCGCTCGCGAAGCCCGATTATATCTTCCTGCACTGCCTTCCCGCGCACCGCGGGGAAGAGGTCGCCGCCGAGGTGATCGACGGGCCGAACTCGGTAGTGTGGGACGAGGCCGAGAACAGGCTTCACGCGCAGAAAGCGATCATGCACGAACTGATGCGGTAGGCAAATATGGCGAAAGTATGGGATAAAGGCGGGGCGAAACTCGACCCGGTGATCGAACGGTACACTGTCGGGAACGATTACATTCTCGACCGCAGGCTATTCCGTTACGAACTCGCCGCGTCCGCCGCGCATGCATCGATGCTCGGTAAAATCGGGATTCTCAGCGATACCGAACGGGATTCCCTTCTCGATGAAATAAAAAAACTTCATACAGAATACGGCGATTCTATCGTTCTCGAAGTGTCCGACGAGGATATCCATTCCAAGCTGGAGAACCTGCTGACCGCGCGTCTCGGCGATACGGGGAAAAAGCTCCATACCGGGCGCAGCCGGAACGACCAGATTCTTACTGTTCTGCGCCTGTTCGAAAAAGATAAACTGATTGAAATAGCGGAACAGCTAAAAATATTGACCGATTCGCTTCTCAACCTGAACAAGGAAAACGGCGGCACTGTTCTGCCGGGTTACACGCATACCCGTCAGGCGATGCCGATGACCGTCGGGATGTGGTGCGCGGCGTTTATCGAATCGGGGCAGGACACCCATCAGATACTGAAGTCCGCGTATCAACTTACCGACCAGAACCCGTTGGGGACCGCGAGCGGATTCGGCGTACCGCTGCCGCTCGACCGGAAGATGACCGCCGATCTGCTCGGTTTCGGCGGGGTGCAGGACAGCCCGGTCTACGCGCAGAACTCGCGCGGGAAAATCGAGGCGTTTATCGCGGACGCATGCTGGTCGGTGATGCACGACCTTTCGAGGATGGCGTCCGACCTCATCCTTTGGAGTATGGAGGAAACCGGGTATATCGCGCTCGGCCCGGAAGTGACGACCGGAAGCTCGATCATGCCGCAGAAACGGAATCCCGACGCGCTCGAACTGATACGCGGCCGCGCGAATATCGTGCTCGCGTGCTCGACCGCGCTCAAGACTCTCGTGTCCGGGACTATCTCCGGGTATAACCGCGACGTGCAGGAGACCAAGGAACAGGTGATGCGCGCGCTGGATATCACATCGGAGTCGCTCGGCGCGATGGCGGTGATACTCGGTCATATCAGGTTCGACCCGGAACGGATTCGCCAGCAGATGACCCCCGGTATATTCGCCACCGATCTGGCGTTCGCTAAAGTCCGTGACGGGATGCCGTTCCGCGACGCGTACCGCGAGGCGGCGAAGGAGATCGATAATATAGAAGTGAACGACGCTCTTATCAGACGGAGTATTGCGGAAAGAAACTCGCCCGGTTCGCATATCACGATAGACTGGGAACGGATTGATGCGGAAACCCGTGAGGATTGGGACGAATGGAAGAAACTGCGGGACGGGATCGAATCTAAATTCAGGGCGCTTATCGGGTAATTCCTTTCCATAATCTCAATCTTTTGAAAAATTGACTAATCTTTAAAATGAAAATATCATATACGGGTAACCGAAATACCATCAGCATACCTGTACCGGATTTCTAGTAATATTGGAGGCCGATATGGAATTAAAGTATTTTAAGAAGGGCGGGATTCATCCGCATGATTCCAAATACACGGCGGATATGCCGATCACGAACGCGCACCTGCCGAAACAGATCCGTATCCCGATGAATATGCATATCGGCGCGCCCGCGAAGGTATTGGTCAAGGCGGGCGACAAGGTCGAGGAAGGACAACTGATCGGCGAAGCGGTCGGGTTTATATCGGCGAATATCCACGCGAGCGTATCCGGCACCGTAATCGCGGTCGAGAAGGGCGATACGCTGGTCGCGAAGGGAGTCGATCATGTGATCATCGAGACCGGCGGGAGTATCCGGAACTGGTACGACAAGAAGTTCGACTATTCCAAAACCTCCCCCGAGAAACTGCTCGAGATGATCAAGGCCGCCGGCATCGTCGGAATGGGCGGCGCGACTTTCCCCACCCATGTCAAACTCTCCCCCCCGAAAGAAAAACCGATGGATATTTTCATAGTGAACGGCGCCGAGTGCGAACCGTATCTCACGATCGACCATAGAACCATGCTGGAAAAACCCGACGCGATTATCGAAGGCGTCAATATTATCAAGAAAATCCTCGGCGTGAAACGCGTCATGATCGGTATCGAGGAGAACAAGCCCGACGCTATCGAGGCATTATCCAAGGCGTCGGAGGGTGATTCTTCCATCGAAATCTACGCGCTCAGGACACGTTATCCCCAGGGCGGGGAAAAACAACTGATACAGGCGCTCACCGGGCGCGAAGTGCCGTCGGGCGGGCTTCCGTCGGACGTAGGGGTGCTGGTGCAGAATGTGGCGACCATATTCGCGATCTACGAGGCGGTGGTATTCCAGAAGCCGCTGATCGAACGCGGGTTGACCTACACCGGAGAACAGATCGAGAAACGCGGCAACTATAAAGTGCGTATCGGCTCGCCGGTACAGGCGCTGATCGACGAGCTCGGCATGCCGGCCGAGCATGGTACTGTGATCGCGGGCGGGCCTATGATGGGGCTTGAATTGACCGATATGCAGTTCCCTGTCACAAAGGGCACTAGCGGTATCGTGGTGCTCCCGAAGAAGCGCGACTACGCGGTGAACGATTTCCCGTGCATCCGCTGCGCCCGCTGTCAGTTCGTATGCCCGATAGGGCTGGAGCCGTGGTATCTGAAGACGCTTGTCGATAAGAGTCTGCTGGAAGAGGCGGTGGAACGCGGACTGCTGGACTGCATCGAGTGCGGCTCGTGCTCGTTCGTGTGCCCGTCGACTATTCCGCTTGTGGCGATGTTCCGGTTCGGCAAGGGATTCTGGAGACGTAAACAGGCCGCCGCCGCAAAGCAGGCGGGATAATTAATAGAGTAATGAACCCAGGAGGGCATAATGGCTAAGGCTAAAGGAGGAAAGGCGGCAACAGCGCCTTTTTCGCCGCATATTCACGCGCCGCTGACACTGCACCGCATCATGTGGGACGTGGTCATCGCGCTGATACCGGCGACCGCCGCCGCGATTTATTTCTTCGGCTATAACGCCGCGGTGATTATCGGCATGAGCGTCGGGACGGCAGTTATCACGGAACTTATCATGAATCTTATACTGAAACGGCCGATATCCATCGCCGACGGGAGCGCGGTCATCACAGGCATCCTCTTCGCGTTCAACCTCCCCCCGTCCTCGCCGTGGTATGTCACCGTGTTCGGGAGTATGTTCGCCATCGCTATCGTGAAATGGGCGTTCGGCGGCCTCGGGCATAATATCATGAACCCCGCGCTCGGCGGACGTATTTTCGTTCTCGCCGCGTGGTCGGGCGCGATGGTCAACGTCTGGTCGCCCACGGTTCCCACTATGATGAGCAAGGGCCTGAGTTTTATGCAGGCGAGCGACGTGATAATCGAAAAGGTGCCTTATGTCACCAATCAGGTCTATTCGCAGATATCGCAGATTTCCAATACAATCCAGACAAATATACTCACCAATCAGGTGAAGGTGGATATGATCACCGGGGCGTCCCCGCTGGGAAGCCTGAAATCGATGTACGAGACGATGTCGAAGGCGACGAACGCGGTCGAGGCGGTCAGCCACGCGTCCCATGTCGCGCCGGCGATGGCGTACAGTTATTGGGACTTGTTTATCGGTAATGTGCCCGGTTGTATCGGGGAAACCTCCGCGCTGGCGATTCTGCTCGGCGCGATCTACCTGATGTGGCGAAAGGTGCTGATCCCCATTCTCCCGATTGTCTATATCGGTTCCGCCGCGCTTCTCGTGTGGATATTCGGGGGACTCCCGATGGGATTGGGATGGTTCGCGGGAGACGCGCTGTACCATATCCTGTCCGGCGGATTGTTCCTAGGCGCGTTCTTTATGGCGACCGACTATGTGACATCGCCGATGTCTATCAAGGGAACGCTTATCTACGGTATCCTGCTCGGCACCCTGACCGTTATTATCCGGTTGTGGGGCGGGTATCCCGAGGGAGTGAGCTACTCCATCGTATTCATGAACTTCTTCGTGCCGATCTTCGACCGTTACCTGAAGCCTAAAATCTACGGCAAAGGCAAAGCCGCTATTCTGATGAAGGGAGGCGCTAAATGAAAAACTTAATCAAGACGATTTATCCCTTAGTTATCATAGCCGTGTTTTTCGGCGCGGCGCTCGGTATGACCTATCAGCTTCTCGAAAAGAAGATCGACGAAACGATACAGAAAGAAGAGAACGACGCGCTGACAGCGGTACTTCCGCAGGCGGCGGTGTTCGAGAAAATCACGAATACCGGGGAGCCGTACTATATCGGGTACGACTCGCAGAAGAATATCGCGGGATATGTGTTTAAGAAAGCGAAAATCGGGTACGGCGGCCCTGTGGTCACTCTTGTCGGGGTCAAGCCGGACCGTTCGATCAATAGTGTCTTTGTCCTCAGCGCCGCGTCGGAAACCCCCGGATTGGGGAATAAATGTACCGAGAAGGCGTGGCAGTCCCAGTTCACGAACCTGACAGCGGATAAAGTCCCCGGCTCGAAGGCGGATTTCAGCAAGTACGGGCTGGATATCATCACCGGCGCGACCATCACCTCGATGGCTGTCGCGGACAATCTCAAGCTCGCGTTCGAACAGCTCAAGGCTGTGGCTCCGGTCGGAATACCGGGGGCGATGACGAACACGAACACGCAAAAGGGAGGCACTAAATGAGCGCTGATAAAATTCCTAATATTCCCAAGACGAGCGGATGGTATGAGTTTGTCAAGGGTATTTTCCGGGAAAACCCCATATTCGTTGTGGTGCTCGGTTTATGTCCGACTCTTGCTGTGACCACTCAGACGATTAACGGGCTTGCCATGGGCGTATCGGTGATATTCGTGCTGGTCTGTTCGAATATCATTATTTCTCTCCTGCGGAATTTTATCCCCGACGCTGTACGTATTCCGAGCTATATCGTGGTGATCGCGTCGTTCGTGACACTGATTTCGCTCGTCATGCAGGCGTTTACCCCGGATATCAATAAATCGCTCGGTATCTTTATTCCCCTGATCGTGGTGAACTGTATCATCCTCGGCCGCGCGGAAGCGTTCGCGAATAAGAACACGGTCGGGAAATCGGCGCTTGACGGGCTTGGGATGGGCGTCGGATTTACCCTCGCGCTGTTTATCATCGGGCTGATCCGTGAGTTGGTCGGGAGCGCGACTATTACACTGAAGTTTGCCGGAATGGGAAATATTTACAACTTCGGCGCGCCCGTGCTGGGCGACCCGTCGGTAATCAATGTCGCGCAGGTGCTGACATCCCCCGCTATGGTGATGATTATGCCTCCGGGCGGATTTCTCCTGATGGGACTGATGCTCGCGGTAATCAAGTACCGTAAGAATAAAAAAGAAGAGCGTGAAAAAGCGTTGAAAAAAATGGCCGCCGCGGCGAAAACCGCGAATAAAGCGGCGTAGGAGGCGGTAAATGAACGAACTTTTTGTCATTATCATCAGCGCTATTTTCGTCAATAACTTCATCCTCTCGCAGTTCCTCGGGCTTTGCCCGTTCTTCGGTGTATCGAAGAAAATGGATTCCGCGATCGGGATGGGTTTCGCGGTGACATTCGTGCTGGTCATGTCGATTATGATTATCTACCCGATCAATTTATATATCCTTGTGCCACTCGGACTGGACAAGTTCCTGCAGATCAGCGTGTTTATCCTCGTGATCGCGGCGTTCGTCCAGCTGGTGGAGATCGTGCTGAAAAAGCTGAGCAAGGGCCTGTATAAGGCGCTGGGCATCTATCTCCCGCTCATTACCACAAACTGCGCGATTCTCGGATCGGCGTTCTTGGTTCTCCAGAAGAACTTCGATTACCTTGAAAGCCTCGTGTTCGCGTTCGCGGCGGGTATCGGCTTTACGCTTGCGCTCGTGATGATGTCCGGTGTTCGGGAACGGCTCGATACGGCGGAAGTGCCGAAGGCGTTCAAAGACCTTCCGATAGCGTTTATCACCGCTGGGCTGATGTCGCTTGCGATGTTCGGGTTCCTCGGCATAGTGAAATTAGGCTAAGGGGGCGAAAATGACAATACTATACTCCGCGTTATTCATGCTCGTATTGAGCGTATTCCTGGGAATCATGATCGCGATTTTCGCAAAGGTATTCCATGTCCAGCTCGACCCCCGGATCGAGAAAATTCAGCATGTATTGCCGGGCTATAACTGCGGAGCGTGCGGATACCCCGGGTGCGCAGGTTATGCCGACGCGATAGTCGAGGATAAAATATCGCACTCGAAGTGCACCCCCGGCGGAACCGATGTCACGAACAAGATATTAGAGATACTGAAAGAAGGCGCCGAAGAGGCGAAGACGGCGTAAACACCGCCGAGGGCAAGCCCCCTTTGCGGTACGGATGTCGCGAACAAGATATTAGAGATACTGAAGGAAGGCGCCGAAGAGGCGAAGACGGCGTAAATACCGCCGAGGGCAAGCCCCCATACGGAACGGATGTCACGAACAAGATATTAGAGATACTGAAAGAAGGCGCCGAAGAGGCGAAGACGGCGTAAATACCGCCGAGGGCGTGCCCCCTTGCGGAACCGATGTGGCGAACAAGATATTTGAGATACTGAAAGAAGGCGCCGAAGAGGCGAAGACGGCGTAAATACCGCCGAGGGCAAGCCCCCTTTGCGGAACGGATGTAGCGAACAAGATACTGGATATACTGAAAGAAGGCGCCGAAGAGGCGAAGACGGCGTAAATACCGCCGAGGGCAAGCCCCCATACGGAACGGATGCAGCGAACAAGATATTAGAGATACTGAAGGAAGGCGCCGAAGAGGCGAAGACGGCGTAAAAAGCGCCGAGGGCAAGCCCCCATACGGAACCGATGTCACGAACAAGATATTAGAGATACTGAAGGAAGGCGCCGAAGAGGCGAAGACGGCGTAGAGAGCACAAGAAATTGGGGCAGGCCTTCAAATCAGTGCATACCTTACCGGAGGATAGATGAGGCCGGTTTTTGGGGCGCTATTTCTTATTATAGGTATCAATCTGCAACTGCTTGCCGAGACAGTAAAAGGATATCATATCAAATACGGGACGTATTCCGGCGGGTATGTTAAATACTACGGCGCGAATACATGGCATAATTTTAATTATTTTGTTACATGCGACCGGATGTATGAGATGTTCTATATGGGAAACGGGTCGCCTATGAAAAACGAACCGTATAAAATATACCAAGAGAAAAAGTGCTTCCATGTAATACCCCCGCAATCTTATTACGATATCACGGATTACCATCCCATCAACAAGGCAGGCGGCGATAAGCAATACCTGCAAAACATCTATAATTTGAAAATGAAATTGATAGAAAAGATGGACCCGAAGTCGGTCGGGAAAAAAGTGACCGCCGCGGGATTCAAATGCGACTTGTATGTCGGGAAAGCGTCCGACGGTTCATATATGCAGTTCTATTTCTCGCAAGACCCCCGATTAAAGGAAATGCTTGCAGATATTTATTCCTCCACGGAGTATTTCGCGAATACGATGATAAAATCTATATTTTTCGAACATCCAAAGTTCGGGATATTGATGAAGTATGAAAATATCGAGGAACCGTCGCGAGAAAACCCCTTGTATAAACCGAGTTTCAAAGGATCGAAGTTTGTAATTATCGCGGTAGAAGAGACGATGATCGATCCCTCAATGTTTTCGCTCGACGGAATGAAGGAACTACCTGTCGGCAAATAAACTCTTTATTGAAAAGAGTCTGAGTTCGTGGTAAGATATAGTACTCACATTAGGGGGATACAATGAAGAAATTTATATTATCAGTTCTTTTCTTTTTTATCGCGGCGGCAGTCGTTTCATGCGGAGGGGTTTCCGTGAAACCCGGCTCGCTGGCCGACCCCGGATACTATATCCAGTATACCGTCCGCGAATCTGAACCGTCGATAATAGTGAAGTATTATATCTATCACGATAAGCTGAAGATGGTCTATTCCGACCGCCCCGGGAAATATACTCTAGTCATCGGCGATAGGATGGTCGATGTCGATGAGAAGAGCAAGACCTACAACGACGTCACCGCGTTCCTGATCGACCGCGAATTCCCGTTCAAGGGGCTGCAGGGCTATCTCGACCTGCTCGCCAAGCAGAAAGCCGCTCAGTCGGATATTCTTAAGAATCTGACGATGCAGTATGTAGTCAGTCAAACGACGATCGGCGGATATGCCTGTAAAGAATTTAGCGTGATCGACGTCAAGAAGACCGGCGAAGCGAAATACCTACATCTTTATTTCTGCGGCCTACCGGAATTTAAAATCCTGACGGACGGGTTGGATAAGAATACGTCCGGCCTCGCGAAAACCCTCGTGATGATGCGGTTCCTCGCACATCCTGAGAACGGATGGCTTCTCGCGGCATCGGCAATCGACGGGATCACCGGGGCATGGGGTATCGACGAGATCGGCGAGTATCCGTTATCGGACGCATCGTTCACGCTCGACGGGCTGACCGAAACCGCCGGGGGGATGTAGAATCTGTGAAATTCATGCACACATCCGATACGCACCTCAGGGAGAAGGACGACCTCAAGACGCTTGAGATTATAGTCGATCTAGCGAACTTCGAGAAGTGCGATTATCTCCTGATCGCGGGGGATTTTTTCGACGAGCCCCGCGCGCCTCTGACCCTCGAAGGAAAGGTCTCCGACATCTTCGGTAAATTCAACGGCTTCATCTACCTCATTCCCGGCAATCACGACCTCGAGTTCCTCAGGGGGCGCGAACGGTTGTCGGAAAATTCCGAGATACTCAACCCGGAAGCGGATTATTGCGAACGGGATATGGACGGGGTCGAGCTGTGGGCGGTGCCGTACCGCGATAATAAGGAGTTCGCGGAGATCGGGCGTATCCCCGCCGATCCGAAGAACTCGGTGCTGATGCTTCACGGCAGTTTTTTCGACAACCGCCGTTTCTACGGCATGACCGATAAGAAATATATGCCGGTATTCATGGAGGATATAGACGGGTATTTCCGGTACGCCGCGCTGGGGCATTACCATAACGCGCGGGAATGGAACACCGGGAAGACGACTGCGGTGTATCCGGGTTCGGCATGGGCGACCGCGAACACGGTCACAGGGCGGCGCGCGGTGTTTGTCACCGACGCTGAAAAGTGGAAGACCCGCCGGATCGACCTGCCTGTCCCATACCTGCAGACTATCGAACTTCCTGTGAATATCCGCGATACCGCCGAGACTCTGCCTGAGAAACTCGAACAGATGCTCTCCGGGGTGGAGGACAAGGATAACGCGAGGCTTACGGTGAACGCGCGGGGCACGATGCCCCCGGGGTTCACATCGCTGGACACCCTGCGGAGGGTGCTCGAGGATACGCTGAACCGTTCCGGCATCAAATGGGATAGTCTCGCGATGGAGGGAGTGGTACAGATCGCGCCGGGACTGGCGGATCATTCGTTCGTGCAGGGTATCCTTGACGGGGCGGCAAAGACCGCCGGAGAGGAGGGCGAAGACCCCGAGTTGGCGCGGATGTACGCCTTGGAGCGGATTAACTCGATATTCGTGAAGTAAGGGGATGTGGAAGACTGCTGAAAAATAATCTAAGGTGAATGATGAAAAATTATAAAGTATCTGATATAATAAAAATTATTGAAAAAGACGGTTGGTGCTTGGATAGGCAAAAAGGAAGTCATCGGCAGTATAAACATCCGATAAAAAAAGGTTTGGTAACAATTGCCTGTCATAAATTATCCAAAGACGTCCCATTATTAACTCTGAAGAGTATAATGAAGCAGGCTCAGATTGATGAGGAGAAGCTATGAAAAAATATGTGGTATTATTTGAAAAATCAAAAGACGGGTATAGCGCGTATGTCCCCGACCTTCCGGGTTGTGTTGCTTTTGGCGATACGAAAGAAGAAACCGAAGAATTAATTTATGAAGGGATTAAGTTCCATATTGAGGGAATGGAAGCGGAAGGGCTGTTGATTCCCGATAATAAAACTGAAAGCGAACTGATGATATTTTCATAAAGTAAAAACAATAAACAATATATTTCTAAGCGTATTAGAATGAATATCATTTCCCCTTCGACTTCTCCCCCAATATATACAATTCCGATATGCACGCGTTATCGTACTTCTTGCCGGGCGACACCCCCAGTATCGTAATCCGAATCTTATCCACACGTTCCGGCGCGTCCAGTTCGACCAGCTTGCGGATATGGCTGTAAAGTTCCATATTATTGTATGGGAGCTTCGGGAGATCGGCGGTCATCGTTTTCACCTTTCCGCCCGGATAGATAAAATCCACCCTGAATTTGACGGGGACTGAGTTCTTCTTGTAAAGGTTCTCCGTCTTGAGGTATCCCGTCGCGACCGCTATCGCCGATACCTTATATCCTTTCGCGACCTTGACCTCGATCCATTCGCCCTCCCCGGAACCCTTTTTCCCCTCGCTCCAGCATGTGTCCAGACGGTTGTCGTACAGGCAGGTAAGCGAGAATTCCTTGAACGGGTCCTGCTTATAGTTGAGGATAGTCGACGCGACCGTCTTTTTGACCGCTTCTTTCGGAAGAGTGTGTTTCATGATATAACTCGCGTTGAGGTAACCCGACAGGTCCCATGCCAGATACAGCGGAAGCGCGCCGGTGATATAAAGATTGCTGACCGTATAGGAGAATCCGCCTTGCCACGCCGAATAGAGCGCGTCCTCGGGGAATACGGATTGAATCAGCCCGGACGATTTTCCGGCGAATATGCCGGTATCCGCGACGATCTTCAGTTCGCCGATAACGCCGTCGCCGAACCCCGCAAGCGGCCTGAAATCCAGGAGGAACTGGGAGTAACCGAAAGTGCCGGATAACGAGTACTGGCTGTTGATATGATCTTCGCGGAACAGGGCGGCGCGGTAGGCGACTTTGACTGTCAACGGTTGTTTGGACGGTATTTTCAGATTGAACGTATAATAATAGGTTTCGATCAGCGGCGGTTTTTCAGAGCTGTACAGGATATAACCGCGGATATATTCAGGGGAGTACTGGGCGGGCTGTGTTGCGTCAGAGCAGGGAATTTTTATACTGCCGGCCGCGACTGCGAGGATGGAGAATTCGTCCGCGCCCCACTTTTTATCCGGGATACCGTCATTAAAATAATAGACGGGGATATGTAACGGGAAAGATGCAGTCCCGCCGTAGTTATGAAGGGTGTACTCGGCGGTCACATCGCAGAACGTATCCCCGAATACGAGGTTGAATACGGCCTTCTCAACCTTGACCGCGTTCGGAGTATCGATCAGTACCGCGCCGGTCCCGATCACGGACGGACGAGTAATCGTTAAATAATCGGCGGCGAGAATACACGGGATGATGATTGGAATGACACGGAAAAGAAGCGTCCGTATTCGGGAAGGGAAGTTCTGCATAATTCCCCCGGTTGTTGTCCTGACGGGTTATTATACTCCGGTTCGCTGAAACAATCTAATTATTATTCATTCTCCATTAAATGTGCCGAAGAAGTAAAGTTCCGAGATACAGGTGTCCTGATACTTCGTACCGGGAAGAACTTTTAAGATAGTCAGCCGGATTTTATAGGGGTGGATCGTTTCGTCGAACATATTTAAAAGCTGTACGCCGTTGTACATATCGTTATAAAAATTATCGATACTCTTGAGATCGGCGTAGATGACGTCCGGTTTATCCGAGTGGTCGTAAAATAGTGAAATCTCGATTCGAAGCGGAATGGAGTTCTTTTTATAGGTATCGGGAGATTTAAGATATCCCGCGCCTATCCATATTTCATAGATGCCGGTATCATCCTTCAGCTCGAACTCGATCCATTCGCCTTCGCCTACCCCTTTGACTCCCTCGCTCCAGCATGTGGAAAGGTCGCGGTCGAACAGGTTCTTGACCGAGTAATTGTTTGCCCCCTGCGCCTTCAGGGTGGACGACGAGGATAGTTTCGAGAATGCGTTGACAGGCAGTGCGTACTCTAGGTCGGGTATATCGTTATCGTACTGGGTCTGCGACGGGAGCGCGGACGACATGGGTATGCGTGCTGATATTCCGCTTAATACTGAAAAAACCGATAGTATGATAGTTCCTGCGATCAGCGCGGGTGAGGGAATTTTTTTTCTATTCATAAATACCTCCGAAAAAACGTTCCTGCCCGATCAGGCATTATGGCACAGAATGATGAGTTTCCCAATAATTATGTTTTTTTGCGCGGTAAGATATCAATATGAAAGATACGCGGAGCGGCAGGATTCGAATAACTGGTATAGGGAAACGGCGCCGATTATAAGGCGCATCCGCGCAGCCTATACTTCTTCCCGTTTCTCGAACATGATCTCCACACTGTGGGGGTTGATCTTGCGGATAGTAAAACGGTCGGTAAACTGCTGGTTGACGCCGCGCAGGATAGCGACTATATCGACCAACGCCTTTTCGGTCGGGTACACCGCGGTCAGGGTATAACGGTCGATTTCCTGATAATCGACTTTCGAAAGGTGGTTATTGGGGAATAATTTACAGAGCAGGTTATTCATCTGGAATATGCCGAGTACGAATTCCTTTGCGGTGGCGGATTTTTTCAGGTAGTACGAATAAATTCTCGGCGCGAAATCTGTCATCCAGTAATGGACGAATTGTTCCACGACTTCCGTTTCGGCCATATCGAGGAGATGGGACAGATTTGCCACCAGCAGGGCGAAACGGTCGTCGGAGAAAACTTTATCGCCTTCCCGGAACTGTTCTACCCCGAGACCTGAACTTTCAGCAATTTCCTTCCATTTTTCCGGACTGAATGCCTTAAGAATCCACTCCTTCAGCGCATTCAATATTAAGATTTTCATATCCCGCTCCTTTCACTCTATGAACTAATTTGGAAAATTAATTTATAATACATTATAAGCCGAAATTAAATTTAATCAATATTAATATCCGATTTATCTGAAATTTCTCGCTTAAATCCGGGATGTTTACATTTTTTATGAATTCATTTATGATATATCACTTTATAATAAGGAACGTGTATGCTTGACAAAAAACTCGCAAAATTGATGGGAATGCTGTCGCGGATGGAGAAGATCGGGGTGGCGTATTCCGGCGGTGTCGACAGCACGCTCCTTCTGAAAGCAGCGTGGGAAGCCCGCCCCGGAAATACAACCGCCTATATGGTTGATTCCCCGCTCAATAAGCCGGGCGAGCTGACGAGCGCGGGTGAAACCGCCTTGCTGATCGGGGCGCCGTTCGAGGTGATACCGATGCCGGACGAACTGGAAAATCCCGAATTTGCCGAGAATACCCCCGAACGCTGCTACCATTGTAAACTTTCACGGTTCTCGAAGCTAAAGGATACTCTTCCCGGCGATGTGACGATTGTCGAGGGGACGAACGCCGACGATCTGAACGACTACCGTCCCGGGATGCGCGCGGTGCGGGAACTCGGGATACGCAGCCCCCTCCTTGAAACAGGGCTTACTAAAAAGGAGATTCGCGAACTGTCCCGCCGTTTCAATCTCCCTACCGCGGATCGCCCCGCATCGCCGTGCCTCGCCACCCGTATACCCTACGGTGAACGGATTACGCCGGAACGGCTGAGGCGGATCGGAGAGGCTGAGGAATTCCTGAACAATCAGGGGTTTTCGGTCGTGCGCGTCAGGGATACGTTTCCTACCGCGCGGATTGAGATAGCCCCTGAGGAGATGGCGCGTCTGACCGATAACAAGTTTCGCGCCGACCTGATAGAGCGGCTTCGTTCGCTGGGCTACGAGACATTCTGCCTCGACCTCGACGGATACCGGCAGGGTAAGATGAACCCGAAGGAACTGATGAATGGATAAAGATAAAATAAAATCCCTGCTGGAGGATGTCCGCGCGGGAAAGATTCCTGTGGACGATGCGATGAACACGCTCCGACATCTTCCCTACGCCGATCTCGGTTTCGCCCGTCTCGACACCCACCGGAATATCCGTCAGGGTTTTCCGGAGGTGGTGTTCTGCCAGGGTAAGACCATCGAACAGATTACCGCGATCTTCGAACGTCTTTCCGAATCGCAGGCGCTGGTGATCGGGACTCGCGCAGGCAAGGATGTTTACGACGCGCTCAAGTATCTCCGGGGACGCGCGGATTATTTCGAGACCGCGCGGATAGTGACTGTCGGGGCTGTCCCTGCGCTGAAGGAAGACGGCCCGTATATCGCAGTGGTTTCCGCGGGCACTTCCGACCTGCCTGTCGCTGAGGAGGCTGCGGTGACCGCCGAACTCCTCGGATGCCGGGTGGTTCGCCTGTACGACGTCGGTGTCGCGGGGGTGCATCGTCTCCTCGCGCATCTGGATATCCTGCTGGACGCGCGCGCGGCGGTGGTGGTCGCGGGAATGGAGGGGGCGCTTGCGAGCGTGGTCGGCGGAATTGTTCCTTGCCCTGTGATAGCGGTGCCCACCAGCGTCGGATACGGCGCGAACTTTCAGGGGATCGCCGCGCTCTTATCGATGCTCAATTCCTGCGCGCCGGGGGTCTCGGTCGTCAATATCGATAACGGGTTCGGGGCGGGTTTTTCCGCCGGACTGATCTATAAAAACGGGAATCCGTCTGTTCCGGATAGGGAAATATCCTCTGCGAATAAGGAAATTTCCGACTTTAACAACGATCTCTCATCCGGTGACGGAGAAACGCCATGAGAATCGCGTACCTCGACTGTTTTTCCGGCGCGAGCGGGAATATGCTAGTCGGCGCGCTTCTGGATGCCGGGCTTCCGTTCGGCGAGTGGAAATCCGCGATGGACTCCCTCGGGCTCAGCGAATGCGAACCGTCGGTAAAAAAAGTGCAGAAGCACGGGATAACCGGAACATACTTCGAGATAACGGAGCGCGGGCATAGACACGAGCACCGCGGACTCCGCGAGATAGGCGGGATTATAGGGAAGTCCGGGCTTCCCGCGGGGGTGAAGGAACGAACAATGAAGGTGTTCCGCGAAATAGCGGGGGTGGAGGGGGCTATCCATAATATCGCCCCGGAAGAAGTGCATTTCCATGAGATAGGCGCGCTCGATTCGATTTACGATATCGCCGGGACAATACTCGGCTTCTCGATGCTCGGTATAGATCAGGTATATTCGTCTCCGGTGGCGACGGGGCACGGTACCGTCAGATGCGCGCACGGGATTTTGCCTGTTCCCGCGCCTGCGACCCTGCGCCTCCTTGAGGGAATCCCTGTGATCGACGGCGGTATCGAATCGGAGCTCACGACCCCCACGGGGGCCGCGCTTCTGCGGGAGCTTGCCGGCGGGTTCGGGGTGATGCCGCCGATGACGGTGACCGGATCGGGTTACGGCGCGGGCAGTAAGGATTTCGACGAGCGCCCGAACCTGCTCAGGCTGACGCTCGGCGAGAGCGCGGATGCTTCCGAAACGTGCAGTGAAACTGTCATAGAAATAATCACGAATATAGACAACATTTCTCCCGAAGCGCTCGGGTACGCTCAGGAGAAATTATTCGGCGCGGGCGCGCTCGACGTCACCATTGCGCCTGTACTGATGAAAAAAGGGAGGCCGGGGCACGTGCTTTCCGTGATCGCCATGCCCGGACAGCGCGGCGAACTCCTTGCAGTGCTGTTCCGCGAGACGGGTACGCTCGGCGCGCGGGTGCGTACGACAGAACGGGTAATCCTTCGGCGCGATACTGCCGAAGCGGCGACTGAGTGGGGGAAAGTGCGGGTCAAGCTGGGGTATTTTGACGGCGAACGGGTCAGCGCCGCGCCGGAGTACGAGGACTGCGCGGAGTTAGCCCGCGCGAATAATATCCCGTTCCGGCGGGTGTATGACGACGCGCTTCGCGCGGCTGCCGGTATGGGAACGATGCCCGGCGGCGAATCAGAATAGTTCGTTCTCCTTCAGAGGGCGGACGCATTCCGGGGAGTCGTTTCCGGCCTTATTCACGAACGGGGATACGCGGTAGGTTTCCATCAGGCCGGACGGGAAGGATGTCAGCAGACTCTGCAGGCCGGGTGAAAATCCCGGGGTAGTCCACTGGTCGTACGAGCCCGGGTCGAGGATGACCGGCATCCGGTCATGTATCTTCTCTATCAGCGAATTCGGAGATGTGGTGATGATCGTACAGGTCATCAGGACTTCGCCCTTATCGGGGCAATCCCATTGCGAATACAGCCCGGCGAACGCGAACGGTTTGCCGTTCTTGAGGCGGACATGGTACGGAAGTTTTTTCCCGGAACCGGGGTCGGTGACCCATTCGTAGAACCCGTCGGCGATGAATAGGCACCGGGTTTTCTTAAACGCATCGCGGAAACTCGGTTTTTCGAGCAGGGTTTCCGAACGCGCGTTGGCGAGCTTCTGGCCGATCGTGACGTCCGCCGCCCAATGGGGCACGAGTCCCCATTTGAACGCGCCGAGAGTGATCTTATTGGTAACGGGATTTTTATAGACTACGAGCGCCTTGACGCCGGGCGGGATATTATAGGACGGCATCATATCCAATTCGGAAACAGTATTATCCTTCTCCTCGACATGGAAATCGATCAGCCATTCTTCGTTCGGCATCTTACGGGAAACCCGGAAACACATGGGGTAACCCCCTTATTCCATGCACTCCCATTCATCGGCGGAAAGATAGTATTCTGAATGCGTACCGCCCCCTTTGTTAGGGCCTTTGCCGGGCCCGGACACCTGTCCGACAGTTCCGGTAATTTTAGTCTTACCCTTGCAGGGAATCGGTTTCAGAGAATAGACCACGATCTGCGCTCCCCCGTCGAGGTCGAAGTAATTATCGACTGTTTTAGGCGAGCCCGCCATCATATGCTGCATGATCATTGTACTCTTTGCGGCAACGATAGTCATTTTTTTATTCAGGTTAACCGAAAGCTCGGAATACTTAGTCAGCCCGGCGGTCGCCTTTTTAGTCTGATAAACCGGTTCAACCGCAGCGGGTTCATCCGGATTTTTTAGTGCACCTTTTTCGGGTACCGCGGTATTCGAACCGCCGCACGACATAATAATCACGGGGATAATCATGATAAACAGTTTACGCAGCATTTCAGCCTCCTGTATAGTATTCTAATGACGACGGGCGGGATAAGCAAGAAAAAAAGGTTATTGATTCTTTATTGTGAGTTTAAGGACCTCGATAAACTCTTTCCATTGCGCATCAGGAACCGCGCCTTGAGCTTTCTCCGCGAGAGAAAGGGCGTCGGCATAGGAACCGTCGGGAACGTCCGCGGGATCGTTCAATAAAAGCGCCCACTCGGATACCGCGGAGATAAACCGGAATAGGGACGAGGTTGCGGATACGCCGGCGGGGTAATAAAGCTTTTGAGTGATAATCTTCGTCTTGCCTGCGAATGTCTCGAAGTAACGGATTTTTACTTCCAGCGGCTGCGACACTTTTGATGCTCCGTAGACAGATGCCGGGATCAGTCCGAATACGGCCTGTGGGCGCGATCCCGAAAGAGTTTGAGTGAGTTTCAGCCACTTCGCCGCGACCTTCTGTCCGGCGGATGTCTGAACCGACGGAGGATAATTGCAGGATTTCGCAATCTCCCCGGGAAGAAGCATGACAAGCAGGGCGTAACGGTTATCCCACGAACACGGGGCGATTTCGGTATAAAGCGGCTGGGTTTTATCGAACCCGGCCGGCAATATATAATCGAATGAATCGATCATGATATCGGTTTTGACGTAATAAGACGGTTGAGGCAGTTTTCCGGAGGCTATTTCGTCCTTGACGTCGGAATAGGTAAACATTTTCGGGGCGGGCTTCAGCGGGGTTTGCTCGAGCGCGATCCCCGCGTTCTCAACTGCCTTGGCTTTCTTCTCGGCTGCCGCGAGAAACGCACCCTCTTTATCGGCTTCGGCAAGTCCCTTGAATGCCGAATCCCCTTTCTTTTCGCCGGCGTCATCCAGTTTAGTATCTTTCAATGCCTCCGCGCTTACCGTGACTTCGCTTTTTAATTCGTTTTTCTCCTCCGTTATTTCATCGAGTATCACGGTTCCTTTTTCCTTAATGTCTATCGTTGTCCCGTCGGCGGGAGGGAACTGGAGAACGTGTTCCTGCTTTTGGGGGAGAGCAGCGGAGGGAGACTGGGAATTGCCGTTAGCCTGGGTCTGAGTGACAATCTGCTGAATCGCAGGCGCCGCCTGCTGGGGCTGGTTTTTCATCGTCATCTGCGCGATCGGGTTGGTAATAACGGTAACCGCGATCAGGCAGATCACCGCGCCGCTCCCAATCAGGAGGCGGACACGTTTCTGCATCAGCCAGAAGATCAGGCTTTTTTTTCGACTGTCATGCGCGGGAAATTTACGGAGCAGTTCGGTTTTCAGGCGCTCGCGGAATTCCGGCCCGGGTTCGGCTGTGGGACGCATCCCGGCGACCTTGGAAAGAATTCTTTCCAGCTCGGCCTCTTTCCCTTTCAGCGAGGGGTCGTCACGTAATAATTCGTTTATCAGATCTTTTATATTTCGTTTCATCTTTTTCTCCTATCCCGTCAGTCCTGTGACGAGAAACAGGATCACCAATGCGAGAAAATCCGCTTCATCACGCAGTTTTACAATCGCGCGTGAGAACATCATTTTGCATCCCGCCTCGCTTTTACCCATTATCAACGCGATTTCGCTATAGGGGAGCTCCTGCCAGAGGCGCAAGACCACTATTTCGCGCTGTTCGCCGGAAAGGATATCCATCAATTCTTTCAGACGTTCGGCTAAGTCCTTTTTGTGCAGGTCGTCCTCGATGTCGATATCCGACGGGATTTCCCAAGTTTCATCCAGTTCGACCGTCTTTTTCCGCGAACGGTAATAGTCTATCACCAGGTTCCGGGCGATCCGGTAGAGCCACGAAGAAAATTTTCCTTTGTTTCGGTCGTAGCCGGCAATATTCTCTACCGCCTTCAGAAAAGTCTGCGAGGTTAAATCCTCCGCGAGGCACTTGTTGTACACCCGGAAATAGA
This sequence comes from Brevinematales bacterium, assembly GCA_020059465.1. Classification (GTDB taxonomy): domain Bacteria; phylum Spirochaetota; class Brevinematia; order Brevinematales; family GWF1-51-8; genus GWF1-51-8. Next base: position 234,228 of record JAGVBZ010000030.1, on the reverse strand, counting down.
CAAACCGGTAGATCGGTGTCACAAAACGGTCGTAAAGCTTGGCAAACGCTTTCCGGTCGCCGTACCGGCTTTTTTCGGCCCATTGGTCGATTTCGTCGGCCCGGACATCCGTCTCAAATTCGCCGTTCATATATTACTACGTCCTAACCGGGAAAAAGTAACGGTATTTTCCGTCATCTCGAACCCCTCTTTTCTAAGTATCCTCTGATTTAAAACCATCTGAAAATATTCATCCGTGCGGCATCAAACAGATACGGCGTATTAAATAATCTCTCCGATATTTTACCTTAACGGCGCGGAAAAGTCCAATCGGGATTGGACAATACCGGGATATGTAAAATATTATAATCCTACTGGACAAAAGGGAATAAAATGATTATAATTGAGTATCACCTTGATGGAGGTAAAAAATGGCGGTAAGAATTGACGAAGATGCGTGCATCGGATGCGGGGTATGCGAGGGGCTGTACCCGGACTTATTCAGAATGGAGGACGACGGAAAGGCGCATGTCACGGGCTTGACGGATTACGACAGCACTCTTGCGCATGAAGCGGCCGAACAATGCCCAACCGAGGCGATCATCGAGGAATAAGGGAGCGTTCGTTTAATAAAAATCCTCCGAAGTAAGAGCATCGCCGTTCGAATTATCAAAATCACAGAATAAGCAATGATACGGATTGAGTGATGAGGTCGCGTTTCATACTCCGGAAAAATGAGTATGATTTCTTCAGCCCTGTCGGCACCCGCAATCCGAAATAAGATGCGCCTGCTGAAATGCGATATTATATATAGATAAAGCCTGGATATGTAAAAAATAAATCTATTAGAAAGTATGGTTTTTAATGATCTCCCTTGCCCGTTCGGACTCGTTCGGGAATAAATCGTGAGGGATTTTCATCAAACCCAGTGTTTCCTTGATCATATGCCTCGCGCAATCGCTATTGTCCACATGACAAAAAATTTTTTTCATGGAATTGGAAAACGCGGGCATGTTGAGCATACGGTCGTTATAAAACGGGCATTCCTTGATAATATCACATTCAAACATATTACACCCCAAATATACCTATTTAATTAGTAGTATAATAACACCTGAAAAAAATATCAACAAAATTTTAGAATAAATAGTAAAAGTTCAATTGATACTATCCGGAAAATATTGGGGGATTGCCGGGAGGGGGATGGGGATTTGTTAGGGCGGAAGAGTATAAAAAACCGCCCCCGGAGGATTTTTCCCTGCGGAGGCGGTACTTTATCTCATTAGATCAACTACTAAAAACTTATTGAAAGTACCGGTAGTTCGAATTCATTCGCAGAATGTGTAAGTTTCTGCTGTTCGGGGAGGAGTAGTTTTTTCAGGTTTTCATTATACATGTTCTGATAGATAAAAGGAGAAATCCATCCGCGGATAACAAAGAAAGCCGCACCGGCTCCACCAATTCCGGATACAACCATACCTAAAGTGGATATTTGACGGATAATAGGAGGTATCCCTGGTTCAGTTAATGAACTACCTAAAGCGAGTGTTATTGCTGAGGCAAGAAAACCCAGAAGATTCAATGTTCCTCCGGATGTATCTCCGATTACATAATTCCCAATACCAAACCCCGGAAGAAAAATATTCAGTAACAAACCGCCGACAGCATCGCTTTTTTGCCCGTTATTGTATGCAAATTCACGCATTTCGAGTGGAAGTTGAGATGAAATTGAGGCTAAACCGTCGAATTTATTCGGGTCTAAAAATAGTTGTTTATCAATTCCTGACTGAAGTTGAACTACGTTATTTACCTGAGCATAACAATTAATCGACAACAGTATGAAAATAATCGCTATAAATGCTTTCATAATTTTCTCCTAAAATAATTTGTTTGCTCAGAAACTAAACGACATAAGTTCGAGATGAAATATATCACCTGACATAGACTGGCGATTATAAGTTAGATTGTCGTTTAGAAGCAGAAGCTTTTTCATTTCCTCGTTTCGGTAAGCCTGATAGGTAAATGGACTGACCCAGCCGCGAATGATGAAAAATCCCAAACCGGATAAACCAGTAGCTAGAACAATACTTTTCCCAACAGAAATGGAACTTCCCATACCCTGACTTAGGGCAATAATACCACCGGATAATAAATATCCGAATAGCGTAATTGTCCCACCTTGTGTATCGCCGATAGCATAATTTCCGATACCAAATCCGATTAAGAAATTCAAAATGAATCCACCAAAAGCGTCTTTCTTGACGCATTTGTAATACAGTCCCTGTCGTTCTTCCATGGAAAGCGAAGAAACCGAGGATACGATATTATAGTTGATGAGCGGTTTCAAATACTGTCCGTTCTTTAACAAACCCTGAATTGTATCAACGTTGAAACTATCAGCAAACAACGGTACTGAAACGAGAACAAAAATAAGGACTAGTACTCTTTTCATAGGATACTCCAAAAAAGTAATTTGTAGTATTGTATTAACTTTTATGAATTATGTCAACATATTTTTAGAAACATGTTTTATAATATATAACGATTGAATATCTGTCATTGGGTAATCTACTATGGGTTAATATTATTTCTCTTTAATGTTATCTGAATTTTTAGCTATAATCATTATTTCAATCAAATATAAAACCGCCCCCGAAGGATTACCCTTCGAGGGCAGGCCCCCTTGCGGATAGTCCTTTCGGAGGCGGCTGCGAATTTACTTGATAGATTGCTTCCGTATCCTGCGGTCGCAGGCTGCTTTTATCGCAGGGCGATCACATCGAGAATGGGATTAGTCTGCGCAGCAGTTACTTCTTTCCGGTCAATCCCTTCGAGAGTTCCACGAGCTGGATGAATTCCTTGCGGTATCCGAACTCGTCCTTGCCGATCGCGGCCTTAGCGGTCTCGATCACATGGGTGTAGCTCGCGTCGCCCTTGAACTTCGAGTCGCGCAGGAGCATGCCCCATTCCGCGACAGCCGACGCCCATTTGAGGTTCATCGACGCGTCTTTCCACATGATGGACTTATCGTACATCGGGGAAACAATGAGCTTACTGGTATCGGAGTTGGGTTTCTTATAACGGAACTTGATCTGGCCTATTTCCTTGGACGCCTTTGCGTCTTCCTTTACAGTCACGTTCTGGTACTTGAGGTCTGCCGACGAAGCCTTACCGTCGGCCATGACGATCTCATAGAGCACGGTGACTGTATGTCCTGCGCCGAGTTCGCCCGCGTCCTTGGTATCGTCGTCGAAATCCTTGGCGGCCATGATACGGTTCTCATACCCGATCAGGCGGTATTCCTTGACCAGCGCGGGATTGAACTCGATCTGTATTTTGACATCCTTCGCGATAGTGAGAAGGGTGCCGCCCATCTGGGTGACCAGCACTTTCTTGGCTTCCATCAGGTTGTCGATATAGGCGTAGTTGCCGTTGCCCTTGTCGGCGAGCTGTTCCATCTTGGAGTCTTTATAGTTGCCCATTCCGAAGCCCAGCACAGTCAGGTAGATGCCGTCCTTGCGCTTCTCTTCGATCATTTTAACAAGTTCCCCCTCGCTGGATGCGCCGACATTGAAGTCTCCGTCGGTGCAGAGAATGACACGGTTATTGCCCTGCTTGTTGAAATTTTCCTTGGCGAGCTTATAAGCAAGCTGGATACCCGCTCCGCCCGCGGTCGAACCGCCGGCCTGGAGCTTTTCCATCGCTTTGACTATTTTATCCTTTTCGGAGCACGAGGTAGGTTCGAGCACCACACCCGCTGCGCCGGCGTATACTACGATAGCGATCTTATCCTCGGGGCGCAGAGTGTTCACAAGGAGCTTCATCGCGCTGATAAGGAGCGGGAGCTTGTTCGGGTCGGACATCGAGCCGGATACGTCGAGAAGGAAGGTCAGGTTATTGGGAGGGAGTTTCTCGAACGATACTTTTTTTGCCTGAAGCCCTACAAGCAGGAGCTTGTGCTTGGGATTCCATGGGCATTCCGTCAGTTCGGTAGTGAACGAGAACGGATCGTCGCCTGTGGGTTCGGGATAGTCGTAGGTAAAGTAGTTGATCAGTTCTTCGATACGCACAGCGTCGGCATAAGGCATCTGCCCGCTCATCAGGAACCGGCGGACATTGGCGTAAGCCGCGGTATCCACGTCGATAGAGAATGTGGACAGCGGGACTTTGAGCGCGTCGAGGAATTCGTTCTCCACAATATGATTGTAGTCTTCGGTGTTATGAACAACACCTTCTCCTTGCTCCTCCACAAAATTCATATTGTCCTTCACCATGACCTTTGAATCCATCGTGGGAGCGGGTTTTCCCGCCGTCAACTCCTTGGTTTTCTTGTACTCAGTCTTAATCATGGGCTGATTGACCGATTGCGGTTGCAGCTTCGGTGACGGGTTTTGCGAGCCTCCCTTGGCCGCTGTCCCGCATGCGCCTATCAAACCGATCGATAGTACGATGAGGGCGGATAGATACCCCTTAAAAAACTTTTTCATATTATTCCTCCTGAAACGTTCTATGTATAGCATACGCCTTATCGATAAAAAAGTAACGAAAAATAAGGAAACCAATCCCGATTTGACATCCCGTTGGAAAAGATATATACTGTTTGCCTCGAAGAATATTGAGGAGGCCAATATGGCATATAAGATTACCGATGGCTGTATTGCTTGCGGAGTCTGTATCAGCGAATGTCCCGTGGGCGCGATCAGCGAAGGCGACATCTATGTGATCGATCCCGACACATGTACCGATTGCGGCGCATGCGAATCATCCTGCCCGTCCGGAGCTATTATCAAGGGTTAATAAGTACACGCGGTTAATAAAAAGGGGCGCCCTGTTAGGACGCTCCTTTTTTTACGTGTCTGATATACTCTGACGGAAATAGTACCGGGTTTTATCATTCGTCTCTTGCCTTTTTTTTATTATATTATTATTATTAAATAATATATAATCTATCGAAGTGAAATATGAAATTTGACATAAAAGATTTTAAAGAATCGTCAGAATTTTTACAAAACCTTGTCAATAACCTGACCTCTGCCGTTTTTATTGTCGATAAAGACGCGAGGATTATTAATGTCAACGATACCGCCGAGGTTCTATTCGGGCAGAAAGCTTTGGATTTTATCGGTAAGCTCTGCGGTAACGGTATAAAATGCATGTATGTCGCGGAAACCGGGATGGAGTGCGGAACCACCGATTACTGCGGGGAATGCCAGCTTCGTCAATCGATCATGAAGACAATTTCTGACAGGGAAACGATACTCCGGCATGAACTAACCCGCTGTTTCTATATCGGCGGGAAAAAGATCATGAAATACTTACTCTACACGACAAAATTCATTCATTATAGCGGCGAGGATACTGTGCTATTAATTGTGGACGATATCAGCGAGGTGGAAGAGCAGCGCCGTAAGCTTGAGGAACTGAATAAGGCGAAAAACCGCTTCCTTGGAATTGTCGCGCACGATCTCCGTAATCCATTGTCCGCAATCGATATCTATGCGAAGTTCATTCTGGAAGATCTTGGTGATTCGCTGAGCGACGAACATAAGGAGTTTATCGACTCGATTATCAGTTCGACACGCTTTATGAATCACCTGATCAGGAATCTCCTGACTTCCTCGCAGATCGAGAGCGGCCAGCTCACGTTGGATATCGACGTCAACGATTATTGCGATATCCTGACGCATAATTATCAGCTGAACCGGATACTTGCCGCGAGAAAAGGAATCGCCATCACGTTAAGAATAAATGACGATATTCCTTTGTTTGAATTCGATAAGAACAAGATATTGCAAGTCCTGAATAACCTGATCGGGAACGCGATCAAGTATTCGAATGAAGGTTCACAAATCATTATCGAAGCCGCGAGAGACGGCGATTTTATCAGGACAAGTATTTCCGATCAGGGTCCGGGTATATCCCCCGACGATATTTCGCGTTTATTTAACGAGTTCCAGAGAGGAACCAACCGCCCCTCCGGGAACGAGGAAAGTACCGGGTTAGGTCTATTGATATCGAAAATAATTATCGAAGGGCATAAGGGCGTGATCGGAGTGGAGAGCCTTCCCGGTTCGGGATCGAAGTTTTATTTCACGCTTCCGTTGAAATCATAAGAAGGATAGGAGGAATATATGGGTTTTATGGTATGGTCTGACAATTTATCGATTGCTGTATCGGAGATCGATAACCAGCATAAGCATCTCATCGACCTGATTAATAATCTGTACGATGCGATGAAGATGGGTAAAGGGAAGGATGTTCTTTCGGTTACGATAGACGAGCTTGCCAAGTATTCGGTGGAGCATTTTTCCGCCGAGGAACGTATCATGCAGAAGTTTTCCTACGACGGCTATACCAAGCACAAGACCGAGCATGATTCGTTTATCAGGAAGGTTACCGAGTTCAAGCAGGGTTTCGAGGCCGGAAAGATTCTGCTTTCCATCGAAGTGATGAATTTCCTGCGCGATTGGACTGTCTCGCACATCGCGGAGGTCGACACGAAGTTCGGGGCTTTTTTGAACACTCAGGGAATGAAGTAGAAATCCGTTCCGCGATAATTTCTGCGGAAAAGAAAACGATAGTATATAGCGAGGTATCAATATGCCGGGTCATCTGGAAGAATTTCAGAAAGATCATTTACAGATTCAGGAGGCGGTAAGGCTTGTAAAAGAGAAAGGGATTTCCACACGGGAAGGCAAAGAACTCCTATTTTCAATCAAGGATATGCTTGTCAAACATCTGAAAAGCGAGGACACTTATCTCTATCCTGTTTTAAGGGAAGCCGGCAAGTCGGATATTCAGATTCTTAATACGATGAACGTATTTATGAAGGATATGGATACGGTCGTCAAGCAGGTGGAAGATTTTTATGCCAAGTATACGGCGGAGAGTTCGGGTTTCGATTTCGCCCGTTCTTTCGGCGCATTATGCGCGGTACTTACAAACAGGATCAACCGCGAGGAGAGTATCCTTTATAAAGAGTATGAGAACAGTCTTCAAAAAACTGAAAAAACATAAATCTTCTATTTGTTTTTCCTGGAACGCTTTGTCTCCGAGTATTTTTATAAAGAGAAATAGTTATCAGTAAGGAGGTGGTACTATGGGTTATCTTCAATGGAGCGACAGTCTCGATTTAAAAATAGCGGCTATCGATAGCCAGCATAAAAAATTGGTCGATATCCTTAACTCGCTTTTCGATGCGATGAAGCAGGGGAAGGGGAAAAATATCCTCGAGACGATTTTGGATGAAATGGCCGCGTACTCGGTAGAGCATTTCACCTACGAGGAAAAAATCCTGAGCGATAACGGGTATCCCGGATTTAGCCAGCATAAGATTCAGCACGACGATTTCGTGAAAAGAGTGAATCAGTTCAAGCAGGACTTTATTTCCGGAAAGATGCTGGTTTCCATAGAAGTGTTAAACTTTCTGAGGGACTGGCTGGTTTCGCATATTGCAGATTCTGACAAGAAATATGCGGTTTATCTCGCCGAAAAGGGGATAAAGTAGGATTTATCCATATGAAATGAGGAGAAATTATGAATTTCATTGAATGGCGCGATGATCTGAACACAAATATCGCGCATATCGATAATCAGCATAAAAAGCTTGTGGGGATTATTAATAAACTTCACGACGCGATGAATCAGGGGACGGGCGGGCAGGTTCTCGAATCGGTGTTTGTCGAATTGGAGAATTATGCGAAGGTGCATTTCAACGACGAGGAAAACCTGTTGGCGGCGTATAAATATCCTGAACTGGACGGCCAGAAAACCCAGCATCTGGAGTTTATCGAAAAAATCGGTAAGCTCCGGAAGGACTTCGACAGAGGCCGGATGCTTGTATCGATCGATGTCCTGAATTTTCTGCGCGACTGGCTGCTCAAGCATATCAAGTTTCTCGATATGAAATATGTCCCATACCTTGTCTCGAAGGGCGTCTCCTGAGTATGACCCCGGCTTCTAACCGGGCGGCAGGTTTATTTCATCTCGCAGAAGTAGAAGGTGCCGCCGGCGCAAGATAGGATATGAAGTTTCCCGCCCGCGATTCGGGTATCGGCGTAACTGTACGGGCCGAGCGTCTCGTTCTCGCCGAGACGGATATAATAATCGCCGCCGGACTGAATTACGAACACAAAGTAAGGGTATTCCGTCAGGAACGCGAAGTTATAGGCGAAGTCCCACGGCCCGTAGATCTGTTCGCCGGAACGGATGAAGGACTGTCCCCCATTTACATAGCAGAACGCATATTCCCCGGGCTTGTCCCCGAATACGGGCGCGGACGCGAATTCATAAGGCCCATACTCGAAATCGTTTATCCCGACAATATAAAGACAATTCTTCAGGTAGCAGACGCCTTTCATCGATCCGTCCGCACTGATCGAAGTCTCCGAGTCTTTCGATGCGGCGGGATAGTTGGACAGGACGGAACTTTTAGCGATAGCGATACTGGACGCGCCGTTATATGAAAGTTTCAGCTTTTTACATTCCTTGTAAGGACCCGTGTTGGTAAATCCTGTATGGAGATAATAACTCCGGTTTACCCGGTATATAAGTCCGCAGCTCCGCGTATCTCCCGCTATTTCGTATTCCGAGATCTGACGGTATCCGCCGATCGACATTCCTTTATAATACAGATAATCCTTGCCGTTTTTGCTGAAGATGAATACCGGCGCGGATGAGTCGGGCATGATTTCGAGATGTGTAACTGTTTCGTGTTCCGCGAATAATTTATCACCGAAATAAACCTGCGTTCCCCCCTTTCCTGCAACCGTGTACGCGAATTTCGAACAGTCGGGGCTGATCGCTGTCTGGGTGTTCGATACGAACGGCCCGTACACCTTTCCGTATGCGTCGAGCATAACAAACGACATATCCTTAATATTCAGTACCCGCGCGAAAAACCCGCTGTCGAAGTTCCATCCGAGCAGATAAGCGTCCTTCGAGGAGTTTTCGTACACCGCGTTCGTTTTCAACTCGATCCCGTACGACAGGGATAGACTTGAAAGGAGAATAATCAGGTAAAGAGTGGGCTTCATTGACGCACCTATTCGATTTCGATATCTTCCAGTCCCGTCTCCGGTTCGGGGAACTTGAGATGCATTTTTTCGAGCGTATCCCTGACGACGGAACTGATGACAAGGTTCCGGTAACGTTTATTATCCGCCGGGATGATATACCACGGCGCTTTCCCGGTGCTTGTATTACGGAATACCTCCTCGAACTGTAACATATATTCGTCCCATTTTTTACGGGTGTCGAGGTCGCCTTTGCAGAACTTCCACTTTTTCGCCGGGTCGTCCAGACGTTCCTGAAACCGTTTCTTCTGCTCGTCCTTCGATATGTGAAGGTAGAATTTCAGGATAACAGTTCCGTTGTCGGCAAGCATCCGTTCGAAGTCGTTGATAACACGATATCGCCGTTCGCATTCCTTACTGCTGATCCATTTATTGACCCGTACGATCAATACGTCCTCATAGTGGGAGCGGTTGAAAATGCCTATCATGCCCTTCGCGGGGGTGTTCCGGTGGATGCGCCAAAGGAAGTCATGGGAAAGTTCTTCGTCGGTGGGCGCCTTGAACGATGTAACGCGCACTCCCTGCGGGTTCAGGATACCGAACACCTTCCGGATAGTGCCGTCCTTCCCGCCCGCGTCCATCGCCTGCAGGACGACGAGGATCGAACGTTTTCCCTCGGCGTAGAGCTTATACTGCAGTTCGTCCAATACTTCGAGGTTTTTTGCAGTCTTTTCCTCCATCTCCTTCTTGTCGAGTTTGCCGTTCTCGCCGGGGTCGAAATCCTTCAAATCTACTTTTACCTCTTTTTCTATACGGTACTTCTCGAACATTTCAGCCTCCGGTACGTTTTTACTATTGACAGCATTCATCTCCCTTATTATGATAGTTTTTACTTGAAAAAACAAGCAAAAGCAGGAAAAGCAAGGAGAATGATATGCCGAGATTAGAACTTCAGCCGAAACGCAACCTGATTGCGATGTACGACGACGAATTGATCGGCTATATCCGTTATACCCTCCTCCGAAACCGGAATATACTGCTGCCTGCGGAACTTGTGACTATCGACGGGATGACGGCGACAGTGAAATTCACGGGGGTGACTGTAACCGACCGGTTTTCCGACGTGGGTGACGGTGTGAGGATTGAGCGCGAGTGGCGGGTGACGCGGCCGGGGGATTACCGGTTTCACTTCGATTTCATTACTTCCGGAACAGGGTTCGGAAATAGAATTGTGCCGTCGGTGATGTATGACGGCAATGTTCACGGCGAGGGGAAATTCCCGAAGGGCGGGCTGGATGTGCCATGGTCGTTCCGGGAAGACAGGATGCCGGTGCCGGGATGCACCGCAGTCTACGGGGAGTCGGGGTACCGTGCGGTCTTTATGTCGCCCGCGCAGGACGATTCATTCACCGGGAGCGCGATGACCTTTCTCGAGGGGGAAATACCCGTATTCCGCCTGTGCGTCCCGTTTATCGAGTATCCCAAGACCTATACCGAGAAGGGCATTATGCTCGGCGGGCTGACCGCCCCGACCGAACGTGTCCTCAGTATCAGGCCAAATCAGCTCCCGTATACCTATAAAAGAGAATTCTATGTATTCGACGAAGATAAACCGTACTCATCGGCAGATTTTTTCCTGCCCGTGTTCCGTACGGCGTGGGAGAAGTTCGCGCCGCCGGAGGAAACAACTCCCGATTATGAAGGGTTTTTCTCGCGCCGTCTCGCGCACCTTCGTTTTCTGACAGAACGCGATGACGGTAACGTATGGATAAAGATGGGCAAAGGGAACGGCTTATTCCAGAGCTACTACGAGTTTACCGCGGGGAGCTTCCTGATACGCGGGCTTGAGGCGGCGGCTGTATATGCGCGCATAGGCGATATCGATACCGCCGAGGGCATCGCGGGATTTTTCCTCTCCCGTACGTTCGATAACGGCGCGCACCAGGATATGTACGGCTTCAAGAGCAAGGAATGGGGCGGATATCTCGGCGCGGGCATCCGCGAGGAATGGAAGAACGGGGTGAACGCGCGCGCGAACGGCGAGACGATGTCCGGATTCCTCCGGCTCTACTCGCTCCTGAAGAAGGCGGGGCGCGAGCATCCAGAGTATCTCGACCTCGCGCGGAAGAACGCGGAGTTCTACCTGAAGTATCAGCTTCCCGATGGAAATTTCGGGCGATGGCGTACGCTCGACGGCGCGGAACTGGACAGCTACGGTACGAACGGCGCGTATATCATCACCCTGCTTACGGAGTTTGAACGGCTGAAACCGGGCGATAAAGCGGTACGCGGCGCGCTCGCGAAGGCGGCGGATTATTACGGCGGTCTCGCTGATCGGATGGATTTCGGCGCGGACACCCTCGACGCGGACAGCACCGACAAGGAAGCGGGATGCGCCGTTCTGACCGCGTTCCTCGACCTCAACGAACTCACCCCCGATAAAAAGTACATCCGTTACGCGCGGAGGGCGGCGGAGTTTATCCTATCATGGATATGGACTTACAATGTTGCGTTCCCCGAAGGGTCGCCGCTCGGAAAGCTGGGATTCCAGACCCGCGGGATGACCTCCGTATCGGTCGCGCATCACCATCTCGATTTCTACGGTATGCGCATCGCGTACGACTTCCTGCGTCTCGCGGACGAGTCGGGCGAAGAGTTTTGGCGGGATGTCGCGCGCGGGATGATGCGCGCCTGCGTACAGTTGGTATCGTCGCCGGAGGAAAGGCTCGGGCGCGGGCCGGAGTTCGAGGGGTGGCAGCCGGAGCAGGTCAACCAGACGAACTGGGACTATAAGCACCGCCGGTTCGGCACGAAGGGTTTTTTCCATACGGACGCGGCATGGAGCACAGTTCTGACGCTCGGCGCGATGCTCGATATCCGCGGACGGTTCCCGAGGGAATTGACATTCGAATTACCGGAGAAGCAATGAAAACAATAGGGAAAATAATCGGGGAGCAGGCTGATTTTTGCAGCGAGTTAAGACGCATCGCGCAGATTTTTGCTAAGGATATAAACGCTAAGTTTGATGTCACCAGTATTCTCCTAACAGGCTCGGCCGCGCGCGGGGACGCCAGAATGGGAAAAATGGGAGTTCTTGTCGACCTGACTGTTATTTCGGATTCAGGGAATCTGGATCTGCCGGGGATTTACGGGCCGGACACGGAACCCGGTATTCCGTATTACTGTACCCGTTTCATGAATACGGGATTTCAGATCAAGCAGGAAACCCTCTCGCATATATTCGACACGAATAAAACGGAATCGGAATGCTATGCCCTTTCGGAGTCGGTCGTGCTGACAACGAAATATCCCGAGATGGATTCTATCATCAGACAGTTGTTTCCTAAGAAACAGGGGTCCCGGAAGGACGCGGCGATGAAGAATTACCGGAGATATATGTATCTCTGCGGCGAGTACCGTTATGATAAATGGGAGTACCGGGAGGCGTACGCACAGATGGCGCAGAATTTTCACGAGGCGTTCGAATGCTTCTGCGGGTTCGTGTACGCGGTCAACGGCTCGTTCATACCCCGGAAAGACTGGCTGGCGTACCTGCTGCCGGAGCAGGCGATCAAACCGGATCAAATCGATTCCATCATCAACGAACTCATGGAAGTGTCGCCGAATCAGGAGAGTATTGAGAAGCGAAAACAGATCTATGGAACCGTCGGCGAGTGGATGAAAACGACGGCGAAAAATTTCGGCTGGCTGTAGCCTGCTGTGACTGGGATGACGGTATTATCATGTTGAACTCGTCGAAGTATGAGTGTGCTTAACAACTTCAGTCGCCCCTTCAAACTTTTTCCCGATAAAGTAACCATTTCCGCGATTCCGACTCTTATATCCATGTTACCGCGCAGACTGCTGAGCGACGTCAATGAAGAATGAGCCTGCAACACGGGCTGGAGATTGACAGCGCATATTACCTCGATATCGGGTTTAGCCCCCATGCAGTGGGCGGAATTGATTGATTTATTGTCTTTTTATCGGTTTTGATATAAACTATAACCTCATAAATCCCAAAAAAGGAGATAAACGTTATGTCTTATCCCGAAATGAATTCCAACGACAAGAAAGAATGGAATATTATAACGATTATCGTTTCCGTTGTAATCATCATTGTTGCACTGATCCCGTTCGTCAAAAATTATAAAATAAACGATTATCACCTGAACTGGCTGAACCATGACTACGGTAAGAACCTGATGATATCCACCGAGCAGAACTCGATCCTGATGACCGAGGGCGGCGACAACCAGGTGTTCGCGACCGTGTACTTTATTTACGCCGAGAAGCTCCGCCCGGATATCACGCCGTACGACCAGAAGGGAAATATATTCAACCGTATCTACGGCGACATGCGTTATATCACTCCCGATATCCTTGCACACCGCATGAAGATGGTCGATACCTATATTTTCGCCGGTTTCGAGCCGTTCTATAAAGATATCCGCGATATCAAAGACCCTTACTTTATCCCGTATTGGACAGGTCAGCGCCCTGTGTACCTGACATGGGAACGCCCCGAACCGTGGACGCTCGGCGACTATTATTATCACCGTTACGGCATCATGTACAAGGTGCAGAATATCGAATATATGCTGGTGGATTACCTCGACTTGGTGCAAGAAATCCCGTTTGCCACCGCTCAGAAGAAATTTTCCGAATGGCTCCATAGAAGCGTGGATATGAAATACACCATGGATAAGATCGACTCTCTCGCCGAGCAGGGATATGTCGCGAAGGCGGGCGGTATGGTCAGATTTGTAAAAATGTACCCGTCCCCCCACGATACGGACTATTTCAGCGACTTCCTGCTTCGATGGAAGGAGATCAAGAACGCCCAGTTCCTCGACTACCTGACCCGTGAAATTGTAATCAACTACGATTACCAGATGGGCGAGATTTTCCTCGACCGAATCAGCGAGCTTCAGGTCATCAAATCGTCCGAGACCCGTCCGGAAATTGTTATGGAACTCGAGAAACTTATCATGGACAGCTGGACGAACGCGCTGCATTATTTCGAAGAGGCGCTGTACTACGGTCACGATTCCATTTCGGTACTGCATAACATCGCGGTAATCTATCTGAATAACCGGATGGGCGAGGATTTGTCCCCGAAAGCCCACGATATGCTTGAAAAGGCTCTTACCTTTTACCCCAACTCGTTCGGCACCTACTCGGTCATGTTTAATTACCTGATACGCGATTATCTCACCCACCCCGAGAACGAGGCCGCCGACAGAAAGGAAATCGATAAATGGCTCAACCAGTTGAAGGCGCAGTTGCGTTTGTATAAAGGTTCGACCGAGGATCATACCAAAAACCCGCTATGGAAGAATTTTGCCGGGATGGAAAATTTCCTCCAGCAGACAATGAATATGCCTACCTCGCAACTGCAGGCGTCTCAGGCGCAGCTTGAAAAGATGATTAACGCGAAATCGAATAATATCGACCTGAATCTGGTGAAGATAGTGATGGAGAACCTGTTCTTCCGGGGCTATATGTTCCAGTATCAGCCGTATATGCTGCAAGCGGATGAGATGTTCGCCAAGCTGGTCGAACTGAAGAAGAGCGACGCATATTTCGACGCATGGGCGTTCAGTATAGCGATGCAGTTCCAGAAGAACGATCTGCTCTATACGATCGGGCAGAACCTCCGGAAGGCCATGCCGTCGTTTGCGGATCCCGGGTATTTCCTGACTATGGGACGTCTCGCGTTTGAAATGGGCAATAATAAGGAAACAGAAGATTATATGACCAATTTCCTCGCGATTATCGGGAAGGATATGAAGGCAAATCTCGCGCAGAAGGACAATGTCGCGCTGGTGAACTCGATTCTGGAACTGATCAAGATGGAAGAAATGGTGAAAAGCTCGCCTAATAAACTCACTTTGGATATGATTAAGACGGCGATAGGGGCGGTATTGACCAAAGCAAACTTATCCCAATACAAACCTTATCTGACAAGGATAGGCGATCTGTTTGCGAAGCTCGTGGCCATTAAAGCGAAGGATACCAATTTCAATAATTGGGCGTTCCAGACCGCGCTTCAGCTCGGAAAGAAGGACGAGGCATATACGATCGCTAAGAATATCGAAGCGGTCACTCCCCCGTCGAATAATTACAGCTTCTATTATACTGTAGGAATACTTGCCTTTGAGAAGCAGAAATGGGGCGAGGCTGAAAAATATATGAATAAGTTCCTTGAAACAATAGGCAAAGACCCGATCGCGTCGAGCCAGCAGAAGGCAGCAGTCCAGCAGGTTCAAAGCTTACTGAAACAGGTTGCGCAGAAAAAGAACTTAGCGCAATAAACTGTCCGCCTGAGGGGAGCGAAGTTGGGAACGGTCGGCGGAACGATATGGGAACGGATGGATCGTGTCATCTTCTTCTGCGTACTGGGGATGATACTTCTGGGTATCATCTTTGTGATGAGCGCGAGTTTCTACGCCGCCAAGACCTACGAGGTGAGTCCCTATTATTTCTTTATCCGGCAGGCAGTCTGGGCGCTGCCGACAATGGGCGCGCTGATTTTTTTCATGATGTTCGACTATACCCGTCTGAAAGATTTCGTCAAACCGATAGTCATTATTACCATACTGCTTTTAGCCGCGGTGTTTATCCCGGGTATCGGTAAATACAGCGGCGGCGCGCGCCGTTGGATCGATTTCCGCCTTTTCCTGTTTAACCCCTCCGAACTCGCGAAGATATCGGTGATAATCTATCTTTCATATATCCTTGCTAAAAAACAGTCCAAACTCGAGGATTTCACCTTCGGAATCCTTCCCCCGCTGCTTTTAGTCGCAGTTATCTTTTTCATTATTCTCATGCAGTCCGGCTTTTCGACCGCGGTTCTTCTCCTTTTAGTTGCGATGATCATGTTCTTTATCGGGGGCGCATCGGTCAAACATCTCCTTTCTATACTTTTACTGAGCGTACCGGTGATGGTGATGTTCATAGTGCGGGTAGCATACCGTCTCGACCGCATCTTCGCCTATCTGAACCCTTGGGACGATCCGTCCGGAAAAGGCTATCATATCATCCAGTCCCAGCAGGCTTTTGTCAACGGCGGGCTGCTCGGGTTAGGCCTCGGGAACAGTGTCCAGAAGATAAAAAAACTTCCCACACCGCACACCGATTTTATCTTTTCCATCATCGCGGAAGAGACGGGAATTCTCGGCGCGGTGATTCTGATGTCGGCGTTCTTTCTCTTCTTTATCCGGGGTATGATGATCGCGGTCAACTGTAAGGATAAGTTCGGCCAATTACTCGCCTTCGGGATTGTCTCGCTGATCACCCTCCATGCGATCCTGAATATGGCGATAGCCACCGGGATTATCCCGACCACAGGGGTCTCGCTTCCCTTCATCAGTTACGGCGGATCGTCGATGCTGATGATGGCGGTGGGGGTCGGCATCCTCCTGAACATTTCCGCGCAGAATGAAATCCGTCCGAAAATGCAGGTACGCGAACTGGAAAACATCATTCAGGAAGGATTTTCTTCAGAATAATCATAAAAACCTTTTCAATTTTTTTATTTTACCTTATAATATTTCAAGAATTGGGAAATCTGTATCTTTGAAATGTAGGAGGGGACAATGAATATCAAGGATGTGATTACCGGCAATGTAAACCTGACGGCGCTTTATGAGAAGTCAAAATTCAAATCGCCCGCGGTTTCCGAAAAATCCGGTAACGGTATGCAGGTTGGGGAAGACAGTTTCGCATTTGAAAAGAACTTAGAGAAGGACATGCTCCGTCTGCAGGAAGTCCAGAAAGATTATATGAAGAACGATATCGGCGTAAAGGGTCTGAACGATATGCAGTCCCTGATATCTTCGATGGACGGGCAGGATCCTGAAAAAATCGACTGGCAGGGAGTATCCCGAAAGATGAACGCGATCGTCAGTTCCACGAAATTCGAGGGGCAGGCGGTCATCGGTTTTCTCAGCACAAAAGTCGACGATGAGAAGTCGCTTTATACCCTGAAGATGAACGTATCGAAAGAAATCAATTCCATGCAGTCGAAGATGGATGAGAGCAGAAAACAGATTGCGGGCTATCTGGTAAAACGCGAGAATCTCGAGGTGTTTGCGGGATACACGCCCGATAAGAATATGGAGAGCATCATGAGTGTTCTCGATATTTCGACCGCGCAGGGATTGTATAAGAACATGGGAAATGTAAACTCGCTGTTGTCCGCTAAAAAATAAGAATGGAACCGCTTGAACGCCTTTTTACAGGCGGCGCAGGTCCTGTTGTAATAGCCGCGGAAATCGGGATCAACCATAACGGTAATCCTGAGCAGGCAAAGCGTCTCATCGAGGCGGCGAAGGAATGCGGCGCCGACGCGGTGAAGTTTCAGGTTTATAGAACGGAGAATTTTTATAACCGGGCGCTGCAGCCCGACGGTTTCCGGATTTTCAAGGAGTACGAACTCTCGTACGGCGATTTCCGGGAACTGAAGGAATTTTCAGAAAGGGTAGGGATCGGTTTTTTCGCCACCCCGCTGGATATGGATTCTTTAGAGTTTCTCCACGGGCTGTCGGTGAACGCGGTCAAGATCGCGAGTTCAGATATCACAACCGAACCGTTATTATACCGTATCAGGGAACTGGGTATCCCGGCGATACTTTCCACCGGATTTGCGGATTTGGACACAATCGGCCGCGCCGTTTCGATACTGGATGCGAAAAAAACCGCGCTTCTGTACTGCGTATCGAAGTACCCGGCGGGAAAGGACGATTTCGATTTGAATTTTATCCCGGTATTGTATAAAAAGTACGGATTACCCGTAGGGTTTTCCGACCACAGTTTGAATAACTATTTTTCGATCGCCGCCGTGGCGCTGGGCGCGCGGATGATCGAACGGCATTTTACTATCGATAATAATTGGACGGGCGCCGATCACGCGATTTCGCTGGATCAGGCGAAGTTTTCCGAACTGGTACGCGCGGTACGCGAGGTCGAACAGGCGATTGGGCCGGGCGAAAAAAAGATTACCGATTTTGAGCAAAAGATTCGCGGGCTGTCGATGCGGGGGATGTATGCGAAACGGGATATCCCTTCGGGCAGTCGTTTAGGAAAGGACGATATTGCGTTACTAAGGCCGGGCGACGGTATTCCGATGGAGGAGTATTTGTCGAGGATCGGTAAAATTGTCGATAAGGATATCGCTGAAAATGAAAAAATTTAGTGTACCTATCAAGACGCAGATTTGTGATTATTCCTGTACTAAAGATATCTGGATAACGTTCAATCACGAATGCGAATCGCTCTGTAATCCGATCAATATTCATTACCCCCACGCCCTGACAGTGGGAGTCGATAAAAAATTTCCCCATGTCCAGCAGGTTGAGACACTGGATGAAATGATGAAGGCGGGACAGGACGTATTTTCAGGCGATCCCGCGCGTTCCGATGTCGTATCGATGTATCCGCTCGATGGTTATATCAATCCCGTCCGCTGTGTCAACTTTTTCTGGGTGATGGTCAAACGAAAGGAAAAAAAGTACAAGATAATCGCAGAAGGAACTCCCGAAAAGTGCAAGCTGGATTTTGACGATACCATTCTGCAGTTCGATAAACCCCTGACGAATGACGCGCTGCATGCTGTTATCGCGCCTCTATACTCCGATTCTCGGATTTCATACGGCTTGTTAAGCGACCTGACCGCATTGATGAAAAAGCATAAGGTCGACGGGCGGGTTCTCGGCGTATTCGACCACTCCGCTAACGAATCCAATACGATCACGATAAAATCCACACTTAACGCTGTGTCGATGACAATCGATCTGGTCAAGAATAAAGTGCTCAAGTATCATTACGATAAAATATGGAAGATAGAGACCGTTCTTCACGAGGCGCTGGTAAACGCAATCACTTATGGGAACGGGCTTGACTACACGAAGTCGGTAGTTCTGAGCTACGAGATCGGCTACAAGGGGATGCGTCTGTGGGTGCGCGATATGGGCGAGGGTTTCGATGTGGAGAATATCACGGTGCCGATGGGAAACGAATCGCTGGATAGGATTTCCGGGCGAGGTATCTATATTATGAAGAAGTTTTCCGAGGCCTTTTTCTTCAATAAAATCGGCAACGAGATGCTGTTATTTTTTGAATTTTGATTTTTTCATCGTTTTATTTTAAAATTATCCGCCAAACGTAAAAAATGCAAGGAGTAATAGATGAAATTCAAAGTACTGGTAACCGACAAACTCGAAAAAGAGGGAATCGATATACTGAAGAAGTATAAAGAGATTGAAGTAATCGAGAAGGACACGATGGGGCCAGAAGAACTGAAGGCCGATATCAAGAACTATGACGCGATAATAGTCCGCAGCGCCACCAAGATGAAAAAAGATATCATCGAAGCGGCTGACAATCTCAAGGTAATCTCCCGCGCCGGGGTAGGTGTCGATAATATCGATATTCCCGCGGCGACCGCGAAGGGAATTGTCGTGATGAACGCCCCGATGGGCAACACCATATCGACCGCGGAACTCGCGTTCGCCCTGATTATTTCGCTCGCCCGCAAGATCCCGTTCGCCTACGCGTCGATGAAGGAAGGCAAGTGGGAACGCTCGAAATTCAACGGAATCGAACTGAAGGGCAAGACTCTCGGAGTTATCGGTCTCGGCCGAATCGGCGCCGAGGTATCTAAGCGCGCAAGGGCGTTCGAGATGAATGTGCTCGGTTTCGACCCGTATCTTTCCGAAGAACGCGCAAACGATTTGGGGATTGTTTTATCGGATCTCAACCGTATTTATAAAGAAAGCGATTTTATTACTATTCATACACCGTTAACCGACCAGACCCGGGGTATGATCGGAAAGGAACAGTTCGCGATGATGAAAAAATCCCTTCGTATTGTGAACGCCGCGCGCGGCGAGATTATCAGCGAACAGGCGCTGGCCGACGCGTTGAAGGAAGGGGTTATCGCTGGAGCGGCTGTGGACGTGTATTCCAAGGAACCCCCGTTCGAGCCGCGCAGCCCGCTTCTCGACGCCCCCAATCTGGTAACCGTGCCTCATCTGGGCGCGTCGACCGAAGAGGCGCAGTTTAATGTTGCGATGGAGAGCGCCGAAACAGTAGCGAATTTCCTTGTGCACGGCGTGATCGTCAATTCGATGAATATGCCTTCTATCAATAAAGAGCTATTCGAGGAATTCAAGGTTTATATCAAGCTCGCGGAAAGTCTGGGTTCGCTTATTTCACAGGTTGTGGAAGGTCAGGTCGAGGAAGTTACGGTGAGCTACGAGGGCGATATTTCGCATAAGGACGTTTCCCTCCTGACCCGCGCCGCGCTGAAAGGGCTTTTCCAGAGCTATATGGGCGAATCGGTGAATTATGTCAATGCGGTATCTATGTCGCAGTCGCAGGGAATCAGCGTGGTCGAGAAGAAAGACCCCGATTTCTCCAGCGAATATACGAACCTGATCCGTCTGACAGTCCGTACCAATAAGGAGACTATGGAACTCTGGGGATGCGTCTATTCGAGCAATGTCGCCAAGATCGTGAAGTTCAACGATTACTTCTTCGAACTGAAACCAGAGGGGATTTTCCTGTTCATCTATAACGACGACAAACCCGGCGTTGTCGGAAAGGTCGGTACTGTATTGGGCAATAACAGCGTCAATATCGCGGGTCTGATGCTGGGCAGAGACCCCAAGACCAAGCTCGCGCTGTCGATGGTGCATATCGATTCCGAGATCAGCGATAAAGTCCGGAAGGAACTGGAATCGATAGATGCGATCAAGAAACTGAAAGTAATCAAACTGTAGGTAAATATGAATTCAAAAGAACTAAAGGAACTCGTACGTTCGGAACGGGTCGTACCCATCCTTCGTACAGACAGCGCGAAAGAACTGGAAGGGGTTACCCGCGCGGTGCAGCAATCCGGGATCAAGGTGATCGAATTCACGATGACAATTCCCGGCGTAATCGACGAGATCCCCGCGTTGAAGGCGAAATTTCCCGACCTGGTATTCGGGCTGGGCACGGTATTCCATGCCGACGACGCGAAAGCCGCGATTAAGAACGGAGCCGATTTTATTGTCAGTCCTATTGCCGCGCTGAACCTTGTCGACGCGGTCAAGGGCGAGGATAAGCTCCTGATGCTCGCGGCGTTTACACCGACCGAGATATATACGGTTCACAAAGCGGGTTCGGATATTGTGAAACTCTTCCCATCGAGCGCGGTGACCCCCGGATATCTCAAGGCGATACGCGGCCCGATGCCGTTTGTAGATATGCTGCCGACAGGCGGGATCGATCTGATCTACGGATTGCAGTTCCTCGCGGCGGGGGCAATCGCGGTCGGGATGGGCGAAACCGTATTCAATAAGGAACAGATCAAACGCGGCGAGTTTGACGCGATCGCCGCCGCGTTAATGAACGCCCGCGAACGTCTGCGCGCGGCGGGGAAGAAATAGAGCGGATTTTTGAGCTGCTGTAAAACCGCCCGATTGATGTGAATGAGGAGAGTGTTATGAAAACGGCCTTTGTATTAAAAGGTGAACTCTCGGATCACGATACGATTAAACTGAAAGAACCCGTCCCGATTGAAGACGGGGAGATTAATGTTATCATAGAAAAAACTTCCGGAAAGGAAGGGGGTTCTTCAAGGAAAAATTTATACGGTGCATTACGGGGCGAGATTAAGATGGCGGATGATTTCGACGCGCCGTTGGAAAGTTTTCAGGAATATACTAAATGAAATACCTTCCTGATACCAATATTCTTCTTTGGTATTTAGACGGGGACTCAAGACTTTCAGAAAGTTTTATTCATACAATCTCTTCCGAATCCAATGTAATATTTATCAGTATTGCTTCATTATGGGAAATCGCTATAAAATCTGCTATCGGCAAACTTGAACTGAAACGCGGCTTCGAAAATACCCTGAGCCTCATTGAAAGCTCGGATGAATGGTCTATTCTTTCAGTGACTCCCGCGCATCTGAAAACTCTCTATTCTTTACCGTTCCATCATAACGATCCGTTCGACCGTCTTATCTATGCGCAATGCGTAGCCGAAGAAATAGAATTTCTTTATACCGATAAAGTATTCGATCTATATCGCAGGAAATGAAATAGATTTTATTCCTTTTTATGCTTACCCGATGCATTTTTCTTCATCCGCCCGACATTCAATACTATTCGGATAACAGTGACAATAATTGCGATCCCGACAATCCCCGCGAATACTGCAAACGGAATTGTAACTTCCGCGATTGACGGATCGGGAAGATGCATGACGATTTTCAGCCAGAGCATAATACCAAGCCCCACTGTCAGCCAAATCAGGTGAAATACGCCCCATCCGATTCCGCGCCTGAGTTGTGAGGTGATATCGTCCTCGGTCTCCTGTACATTTTCGTCCGGCCGGCGGATTTCCCGCACCAGCTTAAACGAGATTACGCCGGTCACTGCGAGAAGGACTATCAGTATTATTGCCGCAGGGAGCATGTTTCCGGGAATAGGAAAAAGTAGCAGGATATCGCATGCTGCCAGAAACAAAATGAGTCCGAGCAGTCTGATATAGCGCCCGATCTTAGGTTTTCTCATTTTCCCTCCTTCAGCTTCGACAATTCGATAATCAGCCCGGCGATCCTCGGCCCGGGACGGGACAGAATGTCGGTGTCGATAAAAACAATTTTAGAATGCAGGCGGAATATTTTTATCAGGTTTTCGAAATATGGCTTCTCTCCGGCAAAATCGTCCGCGATAAAAAGGTAGTCCGGGTTCATCGCGGCGATCATTTCCTCGGAGAGCATCGGGTATGCCGCCGCCGACTGTACCGTATTGCTGTATCCCGCGATCCGGAGCACGTCCCCGATAAAGCTTTGGGTCGATACGCTGAACACGGGCTTGATCGAGATGACCGCCATCGCGGATGGAATTTTGCCGATCACTGCCAATGACGATAGTTTCTCATGGAAGGGGGCGAGGATACCGGCGGGGTCTTTCCCAAATACCTCCGCGAGCCGCGCGAGATTGGTCATGATATCCGCGACGCTGTTCTCCCGGAGGACGAGCACCCGGATGCCCATACTTTTGAGGCGCTCGACCTTGTCCTTCGGGTTGCCCGACCATGACGCGAGCACTAAGTCCGGTTTCAGCGAGACAGTCTTCTCTATATCGAAGTCGCTCAATCCGCCTACCTTCGGCAGGTTGGTAACATCCGGGGGATAATCGCAGTATGATGTCACACCCACCACACGGTCACCCTCGCCGATAGCGAACATCATTTCCGTCAATGACGGCGCGAGGCTGACTACACGGGCGGGGATATTGTTAACGGCGGTCTGTCCGTCTTGTTTGTTGCAGGAAAGGATAAACGAGAGTATGAGAGTGAAAAGTAGGGTGAATTTTAAGTATGGCATCGATTATCTCCCATAAAAATGAAACGCATTCATTCATCGGAGAGTTGGAATAATTGTCATTGCGAGTTAATCCGCGAGGATTAATGAAGCAATCTTTTAATAAATAGACTGCTTCGACTTTTCCCGTCTCGCAGTGACAAGAAAACAACTGTAATAAACCTTTAAAGGTTGTCTATAATATCTTTTAGCTTCTTTGTTTTTCCGCATTTTTCCATTCCCGCATATCCTCGAGAAACTCGTCGAAGAGGTAATGGGAGTCGTGGGGGCCGGGAGATGCTTCGGGATGGTATTGCACCGAGTAGGCCGGGGCGTCCCTGAGGCTAAGCCCTGCGACCGTCTGGTCGTTTATATTGACATGCGTGATCTCGACATTATCCGGGAGGCTGTCGGGGTCGACCGCGAACCCGTGGTTGTGCGACGCGATCTCGACCTTACCGTTACGGAGGTCTTTGATCGGATGGTTCGCGCCGCGGTGCCCGAACTTCAGCTTGAAGCATTTTCCGCCCACAGCGAGCGCGAGCAGTTCATGCCCGAGACATATCCCGAAAATCGGGATTTTTCCGATCAATTCGCGGATCGCAGTGATCGCGTAATCGACCGGTTCCGGGTCGCCGGGGCCGTTGGAGACGAACAGCCCGTCGGGATTGAGCGCCATAATCTGTTCGGATGTATAGTTCGCGGGGACAAGCGTAATATTGCACCCTCTGTGATTGAGTATTCTCAGTATATTGGTTTTGATTCCGGCGTGCAGCGCGACCACATGGTACGCCCCGGCATGCCGTTCGCCCCACTGCATCGGTTTATCGATGGTGACTTGTTTTGCGAGGTCGAGGCCGACCATATTCGGGACACGCGAGAGCTTGGCGCGGAGACTTTCCTTACTGAAATCGACCGACGACAGGATACCGTTCATCGCACCCGTAATCCGGAGAATGCGCGTCAACTTCCGGGTGTCGATACCCTCGATGCCGACAATTCCGTAACGTTTCAGGTAACTGTCGAGCGATTCGGTGGCGCGCCAATTGGAATAGGTCTTGGAGTACTCGCGGACAATAAATCCCGCCGCCTGCGGCTTGTCGGATTCCGTATCTTCGGGGTTGACGCCGTAGTTGCCGATCTGAGGATAGGTCATAGTGACAATCTGTCCCTTGTAGGACGGATCGGTGAGGATTTCCTGGTATCCGGTCATCGAGGTGTTGAATACAACTTCGCCGGATGTTTCGCCGGTATGCCCGAACGCCTTACCCTCGAAGGTTTCGCCGTTGGTCAGCATCAGGATGGCTTTTGACATGTTGCCTCCGTTCTATAAACGGTTTATTATAAGGTAAAACGCTAAAAAGGGCAAGGTACTGCGCAGACTAATCCCGATCCCATCAGTGTATAGAAAAGAAGTATATAGCCCGTAATGTCAGCATGGCTATTCGCTTATTTCACTGCGGAGCGCCGCGTAGAATTCATCCTTTGCCGCGCGTTCCCGCCATGGGGAATGCCCGCAATCCTTCAGCAGGATGAATTTGAACTTCTGGAGAATGCGCGATAACGGTATCTTTACGCCGTCGGCGGGATGCGGGTCGTAATCCCCGTGAATAGCGGTTACCGGGCAGCGAATTCCGCGGCCCATGTCCAATAACGCCCCGGTCTGACGCAGCTCTGCGGCCTCGGGCCAGATATCATCGTACTGCGCGATATCGAATCCCGCCTCCTTCGATTTTTCCTCGATCGGGTCGAAATTGTCGGTCTTGATCAGAATATCGTCGAAATTTTCATAGAGGCGGATTTTTTCCGCGGGCGGAGATTTATATGCGCGTCTCATTACCGATATAAACTCCTCCCGTTCCTGTCCGGTCAGCCTGCTGATCCGGGTCTCCTCAATCATAGAAACATACCTGCGTTCGAATGGGCCGCTCCCGACCATGATCAGTTTTTTCACGGAGTGCTGGTGACGGGACGCGTATATCCATCCGAGCCACGCGCCCCACGAGTGGCCGATCAAAACGACCGGCAGGGATGCGTAGGTTTTCAATACATCGTGAAGTTCGGAGACCAGTCCCTCGATGGAATCGGCGGTCTGGAGGGGTTCGAGAACCCCGATTTTCCCGGAGAGTTCGAGCGCAACCGGCGCCATATCGCCCTTCGCGCCGGGGCCTCCGTGCAGAACCGCGGCCTGATAGGGGCTCATGCCCCACTTTCTGAAATTTTCTATCATAGCTATAACCCTCAGAAATTTCCGCCGATACCCGCGAAAAATTCCGCCCGCATCTCGGCGTAACGGAAATCGTAGAATCCGGCTAAAATAAAGTTCGGATGCAATGTCAGGAAAAGGTAGTCGGATACATAAAAACGATAGTCCTGTAGAAGCGTGACCATCCATCCGTCGGAATAAAACCGGAAACGCATGCAAACCTCTGGATTGAAAAATGTTACCCGTGCGGAAATCCCGGCAAAAACGACGGGTTGGAGCGACGTTATTTTCAACGGAAAGGACTGAAACAGAATCCCGCCCGCGCCCGCGTAGACATGAAAGATTTTACCGGAATGTAATCCGTACTGGGCATTCGCCCAAAGTTCGTAACTCCCGTCCGAGACGATCAAAAGCGAGCCGTAGCCTGCGACTCCCGCCCCGATGCGCAGGGGAATCCCGAAGATGTCCGGGGAACGGTAGATCAGCTGCGCGGAACCTGTAAAATAAAGAGTATTCCAGCGGCCGAGTAAAAGGGTGATTTCATGGCTGTTTGTCGATGCGAATATTGTGGAAAAACAGAGCGACAATCCAACGATGAACAGTGTTTTCACGGCGCAACCTCCGCATAGGATTTCCCTATTTTTATCTCGTCGAAATAAACCGTGTTTGTTCCCAGCGCATTCTCGTCACGGTACAGCCCGATCTTCAGGTAGTTGCCCACTCTGTTCACAACGGTTTTACAGTATATCCGTTCGAAATACATATTCGTACCGTTTACCCACGCCTCGACAAAACCGTCGGAGTACATCGACCATTTCACATGCACCACCACATCGAACCATTGCCCGCAGGAAACCGCAACCCCGTTCTCCCGCATCGTTTTTTCCATGATGCCTGAGTAGAGGACGTTGATAAAAACCCTATTCGATACGTAATGGATCGATAACGGCGGCGAATTGCGCGGGAAGCTCGACCACGATTCGTTATTATAAAAGTCGGGCTGATCGTGCCATTGCCCGATAATCTGCCACTTTCCGTTGTCGGTATATCCCGCGCCGAGCATACAGCTCCATCCGTAATACACTTCCTCGCCGTAGGGATCCCAGTTGCAGTACGCCATTTCGGTACGGTTGCCCGAATGCCATGTCACTCCCGGGATAATCGTGAACTTGACCGCGTATGCGCCCTTGCGGACTATATTAGACTGTACCTCGATCATTCCGAGCAATCCCTGCTCGAGAGTCCATTTCCCGGTAGTGCCGTCCTCGAAACCGGAGGTAAACGGCTGGAACGGCGCAGGCCAATAAAGCGGGACAACCCCGCAGGAGGATAATATCGATGCGATCAGTAAATATAATGAAATACGATGCATTACTGAAGACACCCCCATTTCAATCATTCTATCCGTCATGAATTACCGGAATATTTATTTCAATATTCTTATTCTCTGCCGGGATTTGCATGCGGATAACAGCATAGGACGGTGTCCAAATATTCCAATCCGCGGAAGTACTCGCAGATGGACGTGTTTTTCACCGCGCATTTATGGGACAGTATTCCCTCGTCCTTATTCCACGGGCATTCGTCCTGCTTCCAATCCACATTGCCCCCGCTGGTCAGGTCGATATCGCAGTTTGCCCCTTTCAGTTTTCGGGTCTCCATAGTAATGATCCTCAGAAAAAAAGTTTTGTACAGCCGAATTATATGATAAGAAATGATTGAAGAAATATCAAAAATAAAGCCGTCCCTGTGATGGGTGGGTTGACAAACTTTAAGGTCTTTTTGTCACTGCGAGACGCAACGCGGTGAAGCAGTCTGTTTATCAAATTACTGTTAAAGGAAATATACTGCCTCGGCTATGGTTCGGCCGGCTCACCATGACGCCTCGCAATATCGTAACCGATTTTGTCAACATGCCCGCAAAGGGACGGCTTCATATATTCGAAGTTTTTATCCTGAACACTTTAACCAGTCAGACATCTGTATTCCTCGCGGGGACAAGTCCCCGCGAAGAAACGGTATAGCTGCTATTTTCTTTCGTTGAGCGGTTTCCACTTTTTATCGAGTTTACCCTCGTATCGGGAAGTGGGGCGGATGAGACGGTTATCTGTGAGCTGCTCGCGGATATGCGCGATCCATCCGGGAGTGCGCGACGCCGCGAATATTGTGGTATAGTATTCCTTCGGGATATCAAGCGCATACTGGACTACCGCCGAATAAAAGTCCACGTTAGGGTGAATCCCCTTCTTTTCCATAACCAGTTTCTCGATCCGTGTGGCAATCTGGAAAAGCTTTTCCTGTCCGCGTTTCGCGGCGAGTTTCTCAGCCCATACTTTCAGATGGATGGCGCGCGGGTCTTCCGTTTTATATATTCGATGACCAAATCCCATGATCTTCTTTTTCTCGTTCAGCAGGCTGTCGATATACTCTTCCACCTCGTCGACATGTCCGATATCGGAAAGCATTTCCATCACCTTCTGGTTCGCGCCGCCGTGAAGAGGGCCTTTCAGTGTGCCTATCGCGGATGTCAGGGCGGAATAGATATCCGATAGTGTGGATGTGGTCACGCGCGCGGAAAACGTCGACGCATTAAACCCGTGGTCGGCGTGCAGGACAAGCAGGGTATCGAAAACCTTCGCTTCTTCCTCATCCGGCCACGTGCCCCGGAACATATAAAGGAAGTTCTCGGCGAAAGACTTATCGGTATCCGGTTCGAGCATGCGTTCGCCTCGCTTAATCCGGTGCATTCCAGCCACAATTGTCATCACCCGCGCGATCAGGGTGATTGCCTTCTTATCGAAGCTGCGCCCGCTGAGTTCCTCAGCCTTCGGATCGAGGCATCCGAGCGCGGATACCGCCGTACGCAAGACTGCCATCGGGTGAGAATAATCCGGCATCGACTTGATCAACTGCACTACCTCGAACGGGATATGCATGTTCTTGATCAATTCGTTTGAAAAACGCGAAAGATCCTGCTTATTGGGCAAATCCTCATGATCGTGCCATAGAAGGTAAGCGACTTCTTCGAACGAGGTACGTTCGGCTATTTCGTGAATATTGTAACCGCTATATACAAGAATCCCGTTAACCCCATCGACATAACTGATGGTGGTTTCCCCAACGGCGATTCCTTCCAGACCTCTTACGTAACCTTTTTTGTCGGCAATTTCCTGATCCTTCATAGGATACCTCCTTTAAGTAGATTAAATGCTGCCGTAAAATCAATAGAGCAATTGAGACAAAATGTACACCCATTAGTATAGCATAGATGGGTGTTTTTGGGAAATTTTAGCCCGGGGTAAGGATTTTGGCGAAAAAAGCGCTGCATACCGAATTATTTATTCGTTCAAAGGATATTCGGCATACATGCCAAATTTTATTGGAATTTCCTCCCAGAATCTTTATCGGTGGGGAACGACGGGCAGTATGAATTAAGAAAGCAATATTGACATTTCACCCCTTTTATTTTATCGTTTTATGGTAAAACTGCGGGTTGGAGGTGATGCGTATGTCGGCAAAACGTGAGAATTGGGCGTCAAAACTGGGAGTAATACTTGCGGTTGCGGGAAGCGCGGTCGGTCTCGGAAATTTCCTCCGTTTTCCGGGAGTGGCGTCGGTCAACGGCGGCGGAGTGTTTCTCATCCCGTACTTCATCGCGCTGATTTTTCTCGGTATTCCGCTCGCGTGGGTGGAATGGACTCTGGGGCGCTACGGAGGGCAGTTCAGCCACGGCAGCGCGCCGGGTGTATTGAACGCTGTAGTTCGTAAGCCGTGGGCGAAGTACCTCGGTTCGCTCGGAATATTCGGCCCGATGTTCATCAATTTCTATTATATCTATGTCGAATCATGGCTTCTCGGTTACGTCTGGTACTCCATCCAGGGACTCCTCACTCCGGCGTCGTCATCCCCCGCCCTGATCGGCACGTTCTTTTCCAATTATATCAGTCTGACCACTACCATTGCGGGAATACCCGCTTCGCTCTTCTTTTTCCTGATTACATTATTGATCAATCTTTCTATAGTATACTTCGGCGTGAAAAAGGGCATCGAGCAGGCGTCGAAGATCATGATGCCGATACTGCTTGTCCTGAGCGCGCTGATGATGATCCGCGTGCTGACCCTCCCGAATATCGGCGAGGGGTTCGCGTTCCTGTGGAATCCCGATCTGTCGAAGCTCGGCGATATTAACGTATGGTTCGCCGCGTCCGGGCAGATATTTTTCACCCTCAGCGTAGGGATCGGGGCGATCCTGACCTATTCGTCGTATGTGAAACGGAAGCAGGATATCGTATTGTCGTCGCTGACCGCGAACGCTACCAACGAGTTCTTCGAGGTGATAGTCGGGGGTACGCTGGTTATCCCCGCCGCGATCGCGATTATGGGGATGGGTAAGGCGCAGGCCATCGCATCGTCGGGTGTATTCAGCCTCGGGTTTATCACAATGCCGCAGGTGCTCGGGGCGTTCCCGCTCGCGGCGCTGTTCGAAACCCTCTGGTTTGTCCTGCTTTTTATCGCCGCGATCACATCGTCTATCTCGCTTCTCCAGCCGGGCATTTCGTTCTTTGAGGATGAGATGAAGTACAGCCGCCGGAAGTCGATTATCACGCAATTTGTCATCTTTTTCGTGATGGGGCTTCTCGCGGTATTCGGGCTGAACGCCGGCGCGGTGGACGAGATGGATTTCTGGGCGGGCAATTTTGCGCTGATCCTGTTCGGTACGATCGAAGCGGTTGTTTTCGCATGGATACTTGGCGCCGACAAGGGCTGGAAGGAGATGAACAGGGGCGCGGATATCAAGATTCCGAAATTTTTCAAATTTGTCCTGAAATATATCACTCCGACGTATCTGATTATACTTCTCGCGGTATGGTTCGTTTTCAAAGGGTGGGACTTTATCACGTTGAGAGGAATGGACTATAAGGATTTCACCCAGTTAGATATTAAAGATTCAGCCGCGCTGATACAGCGCCTTCAGGGGGTCAATGACCCGTTATCGATGCACATGATCGGATATTTCGATCCGGCCGACCGCGATATAATTCAGTCGTTCAAGGTGGAGATGCTGGCAGTTCACGATATGTTCAAGCAGGACTTGACCAAGGCGGTGCATGCGGATGATGTCTCACTCGGATCCATCTCCAATTACCTGACCCCCGGAAAGCTGCCCGATATTGTAAAAACACCGGAATATATGACGCACCGGGGTATTCTCGAATTGGTCGCGCAGATTGCCGCCAAACCCACCGATTATGAAACTGCGCAGGCAGCGCTCCTCAACGGGCTGAACAATTGCCTTGCATCGACAAACTTCTACACGGCGACCCTTTTCCCGAAAGAAATACTCGACCCGTCCACAACCGCCCTGATTGCGGAGTATATAAAGCATCCCCGAAATCCGGACGAGGCGAAAAAACTGAACCGTTTCCTGATAGGCGATATTTTCCGCGGCCTTGTGGCTAAATTCCCGAGGGCGGAGTTTCTTGGGGGATATGTCGACCAAAAACTGTTTATCGGGACTATCCGTATCGTGTTTATCGCATTCCTGCTGATTATCAATCTGATAATCTTTGCGGCGTGGAAAAAGTATAAGCTCGACGAAAAACTCCATACCGGCGTGGAGGGGGAATAATATGAAAAGTAAACTCATCCTTTTATTAGCTCTCGCGTTCATCCGCGTATCGGCCTACGGCGAGCCTTCCAACGAATATGTCGGACTGGACATCCCCGCCAACGGGCAGACCGTGTACGAGGATATGCAGATTAAAGCCGCGCTGAAGACTAATTTTTCCGCGAAGGTGCATGTTTTTGTCGATAACTTGCTGGTTGCGACAAATTCCTTCACGCAGGGGCAGGTTTCCATCACAGTACCGGTGGCAAAGCCCGGAACGAACACGTTCAGGGTCGAGGTATGGCAAACCGGCGCCATTTCCGTGGGCGTAGGGCAGGAGCCCGATTTTTCCGGCGATGCGTTAATCCTCGAATATACGGGCACGGTCGTCCGGGAATACCGTCTGACTGCGGCGGGATGGATTTTCCTGATATTCGGGTGGAGCACGATTATATCTCTCGCGGTCTTCTCATACTCGCGGATATTCGGCATCAGGAAGGATAAAATTGTCGAGCCGCTGGAAATCGACACCGGCGACGAATAGAAATAGATTCGTCCGGAATTAAAAATCGGGTTTCAATTTCATGAAAATCAGGGTATAATACAACGGGGTTAAAAACACCGTTATTACCGAAGTATGGAATAATGTTTCTAAATTTACTTTGCCCGGCAAACGCATTACCGTCAGGGTAAGGCAGGCTGCGGGGCGCATATATCTCACGATGTTCGCGGAGGTTGTTCATGAAACGTTTACTGATGATTGCGGGGGCGGTATTATTCATTTCAGGTCTATCGTACTCGAAAAGCGCTATCGATTTCGGCGGGGGCGTGTGCTTGTACGGCGACGCGATGGGATTTTCCGTGCAGGCGTCGTTTAAGCAGAGTCTCGGCGGATGGATGACGATGTTCGGGAGCACGGTTTCCGGCGGTATCGCGGACAACCTTTTCATTTCGGCGGGGGTCGGCTGCGATTTCGTACCGCTCTCGTTCGGTATCACTACTATCGAGCCGGGCATCACCGGAAGCTACCGGATCGTATTATTCGAGGGAATGTCCCTCTATCCCGCCGTCGGGCTGGGAGTACCGATCAATATTTTTACCCTTCGGGGCGCGGCGACCACCAGCGCGGGTTTGATGATTCGTGCAGGCGGAAGGGCGGGCTATCAGCTGATGGAATCGCTCGAACTGGGGATAGGCGCGGATTACCGGATGAATCTCACAGGGGTCTATATCGGCTCCGTCGGTATTTTCGCGTACGCCTCGTTGACACTATAATCCGGGAGGGCGGTTATGAAATTATTTTTGCGTGTTTTTATTTTTTTCACATTTATCCCGGCGGCGTTGTTCTATAACGCCTGCGCGGTACAGGGTTCCCTCGGTTATCAGTTGACGATTACTAATGTCATACAGCCGAATGTGAATATCACGAACTTTTACGCGGTCATCGAACTGGTAAAATATACCAACCTGAGTATTATCACCAACCACATACAGATTACCAACGACGGGTATATCCTGCAGGGGAATATCTATATCACGAATACGTTCAACGAGCAGACGGTACAGCCGACGTTCAAGATAATGGGTACGATCGACGGCGATATCGTGAACTTTATCCCCGACGGGAATGCTTCGCTGAATGTTACGGTCACGAACAGCGGGTTTATTACCAACGGGAAAGTGTCTACCCCGACCCCCGGAAAGAAGGCGTGGGAGGCGGTCGTATTCCAGCAGGCCGCGCCGTATATCTTCGTCAAGGTATCCGCGAACCTGACCGGAATCGGTTCCTACTCGATGGCGCTGAACTTCCGTGTAAAGAACTCGCCCTATATCACCTACGATAAGAAATTCGACGGGATTGTCACGAATGTGGCGTCGGTGGACCTGAGCGGGAAATCGTATGTCACCGCGCCCGATACCGTATCGAAGGTGGTGATCTATCAGGTCACCAGTCTGGGCGCGACCAACGATATCCGTACCTGCTCCCTCGGGCCGAACGTCACCGGATGGACGAATTCGATCAACTCGAAGACGTGGACGGAAAACTTTTCTCTCGTATACGGGATGAATTACTTCTATCTTCACGGGATTTCATCGGTAAATATCACGAACAGTTACCCCTCTTTCATGATAAACCGCGCGCTGATAGGAGTGGACGGTATCAAGGAAGCTAAGTGGAATTCCGCGCCGCTCATGGGACAGTCGCTTGTCGCGACACTGAACGGTTATCAACTTTCCGACTTCCGGATGACGAACGACGCGAATAACCTGTATTTCTGGATCGGCGCGGGCAGTCTGCCCGTACCCCCGTCCGACTACAACGGAGTCCGTATCGCGCTGACGCTCGACACTAAGGGGGACTCCTCCGGCGTATCGAAGGACGCATGGGGGGGGGTATTCGTCTTCAATCCGACGAATAACTTCCTGCCCGATTATCAGGTACAGTTCCGAATCCAGACCGGCGGCGGTCAGGCGGTCTATCAGGCCTCCGGTACGAACTGGATAAATATCGCGAATAACTGGGGCGGTTCGATGAACGGAGTGCAGATGTCGGTAATCCGCACCAACGGTTTCGAGATCGCGGTACCGTTGTCGTTCTTCAACCTGACGGCCGGGAGCAAGGTACGCGCGATTGTGACCCTTTCCGGGATAGACGGCGATAACGGGAATAAGCAGGTATGGGACGCAATCCCCGAATGCTCGCTGAACCCGACGGTGACCAACGTGAACCAGCTCAATCCGACCTATCTGGGCGCGTACTGTCCACCCTATACGGTTCAATAGGAGGCCGCGATGAAAACGATAAGAAACTACCTGCTGATAATATTTTCTATAATCATAAGCCTTCAACTCACCGACTGCACCAGCCTGCGCGACCTCGAGAATATGCTCGGCAACCCGTACCAGACCAATGTGGTTATTCTATCCAATAACTCGGCGACCAGGACGAACCTGATCTATGTCACGAACATTATAAAAATCTCGGACACATACTACCAGACCAATATAGTAATCGCGACGAATATCACATGGACGTCGACGAACTGGATGCAGAAGGAAAAGGTGTACCAGCCTATTCCGACATGGCTATGGGTCTATGTCGACTCCGGCCCGTACTCCGGATGGACTGTCCCCACCGTGCATTGGTGGGATCAGGACGGGAATACCGGCGAGGCGTCCAAGCTGTCCAACGTGAGCGACGGGTATGTCACATGGTGGGTTTTCAAGCTGACGGGTATCGATATCCAGAAGCGGATCGGCGTCAAGGTGCATAACAACAACTGGGCGAACGTCGAGCCGATCAAGACCGAGAACGGCAACAAATACGACCGGATTATCAAGATGCCTATTTTAACTAAAATAAAAGACACTGTTACCAGTACCACAAACACAGATGGTACGAATACATTTATCACGAATTATGTCTCATCCCTGATCTCGACGTACGACAAGGTGTTCGTGTACCCGCCCGATCAGTGGTATAAATCGTTTCCGTACCTGCTCGAGACCGAGACGAACCTCTTCCGCGACCCGCCGGGACAGAATTCCGGCTG
The DNA here is from genome assembly GCA_020059465.1 of Brevinematales bacterium. Taxonomy (GTDB): domain Bacteria; phylum Spirochaetota; class Brevinematia; order Brevinematales; family GWF1-51-8; genus GWF1-51-8. Next base: position 199,502 of record JAGVBZ010000030.1, on the reverse strand, counting down.
GCTGTGGAACCAGTACCTCGGCGCGAATTATTGGGGCGGCGGCGTGACCTGTTTCATGTTCTACGCTCCCAATGTCCGCAAGGTGCAGGTTCAGGGGACGTTCTCGTCATGGAAACCCCTGCCGATGTACCTATCGACCGATAAGACGTTCTGGTGGGCGATCGTGTCGAACACCCTTCCGGGCGACGCGTATAAGTTCGGTGTGGAGAAGTACGCCAACGAATGGGGCGGGCCGTTTACCGACTGGATCACCGACCCCGCCGCGAAGAAGAACAAGCACACCGGGCCTTTCAACGAGTCCTATCTGGTCGACCATGCCGCGTTCCAATGGGGGGACGGCTCGTGGAATAAGCCGGGATTCGAGTACTACACGATCTACCAGATGCATATGCGGACGTTCTACACCAACGGCGAGGGCAGCTACTGGGGATGGGGGACATTCTATACCGCGACGAATAAACTGAATTATATCAAGGATATGGGATTCACGGCAGTCGAGCCGCTCCCGATACACGAGTTTGCGGGCGACCAGTCGTGGGGATACAACTATGTCCTGTACTACTCGCCGGAGACCGCTTACTGCGCGTCCGAGAGCAGTCCCGATGCGTTTAAGGTATTCGTCAACGAGTGCCATAAACGCGGTTTGGCGGTGGTAGTCGACCTTGTGTTCAATCATATGGGGGCGAGCGACGACGTGCTGGGATTTATCGATCCTTCGGTCGACTGGAACAACCCGAATACTTATTTTTACATGCATAAAACCGACTGGGGCCCGCGTTTCAACTTTGCGAACCCGGTCGTCAGGAAATTTCTGACGGACAGCGCGGTCTATCTCATGCAGTATTACCATATCGACGGGTTCCGTTTCGACGCGACCTATTATATACATTGGAATAATCCCGCGAACGACGGCGGAAACTTCCTCTATAATATGACCCGCGATATTAAATCCCGTGCGGGAGGGATGCCGTGCGGCGCGAATGTCCTCCTAATCGCTGAAAACCTGCCGGCCGACCCGTGGATAACGGGCGACGGGGGCTTCCACTTCCAATGGAACGCCGATATGGCGCATACCCTGAAGAAATTGTTTACCGACGGCCCCGGCGCGATGAGTATCGGGAGCGTGGCGGGCTGTCTCAACGGGGCAAGCTGGCTGCAGTACGCGTGCTCGCACGACGAGGCCGCGAACGGGAAGGAGCGGATGGCCGCCGACCTGCACTATGTCCGGAGCTGGGGGAACGACGAGTACGACGCGCAGTGCCAGATGGTGACCGCGCTCGCGACCGTGCTGATGGGCAAGGGCATACCGATGGTGCTGATGGGCGACGAGACCCTCGAGGGCTTCTACGACGACTCCTACTGGGGGCCGCCCTATAACTCGCGCTACTTTGTAGACACCAAGGCGCTGAGCTGGAATAACGATTATTACAACCGCACCGACGGGTATCCCGTGCGGTGGCGCGCGGCGGCGACCGCGGCGGCAGTACAGGCGCTCGCGTGGATACGTCAGAATAACAATGCCGTAAAATATTACGATATCAACGTCCACCATGTCAACGAGACCGGCAAGGTGATCGGATTCACGCGCGGCGGAAATATCAACGTGATTATTAATTATAATAAAAGCGCGAGTTATTCCTCCTATTCAGTTTATTTCCCCGCGGGGCAATGGGATCTGATATTCGCGCATCCGAGCGGAGCATACGGGGACGCATGGGCGAACTCATATCTGACAAGTTATGTTGAAACCGGCGGCGGAAACTCCAGTATCGGGCTTCCGCAGTACGGCGTGCTTGTCTATAAGAAGCGGTAGGGGGCGGGTATGAAAAATATTTTTAATGATAAAACCACTCTTGCGGCGCTGTTTGCTTTACTATTTATCGCCGGGTGCAGTTTCCGGGACATGACGCTTGACGGGACGGCTAAACCCCCGGTCGACTGGGGCACGGCGATTATCCCGAAGATCACGTTCGTCGATCCCGCGCCGGGCATATCGATCCAGACCCCCTATACGATGAAGATATCGATCACCGACGACGGCATTATCACATCGGCGTACATCGTATTCGTCGGGCAGACCAATACTCTGAACTACAACACCACGAACGGGTATTACCAGTATAATATACAGTCGATGCCCAACGGGCTTCATTCCGCGATAGTGGCCGCCATCGACGACGACGGCAACAAGGCGGTGAACGCGATGACCGTGATAGTCGCAAATCCGGCCGGTACGCCGTCCATCCTGTGGACGAAACCCCTGCCTAATGCGTGGATCACGTCGGGGATAGTCAACGGTACGTACTTTGTCAATAACGGGACGCTCCTCGCGTCCAACGCGGTATCGGTGCTCACCAACGGCGTGCTCGCGGGATACGCGGCGTATGCGGCGGGGAACTGGAGCTATAACCTGAACGTATCGACTCTGCCCGACAGTACTGCTCTTCCGCTGACAGTGATTGCGTCGGCAAAGGGCGGGAAAACCGCGACCAATACGTTATCCGTGAGTATCGATAACAGTCTGCCGACAGCGAGCCTGTCCCAGCCGACTGATTACCAAAGTGTGCCGAATACGGGATTCACGATCGCCGGAAATTCGTCCGATGCGCCCAGCGGGATATCCTCGACAGTCGTCAGTATCCCCGGAATATGGCAGACCAACCTCGGCGCGGGCGCGTTCAGTTTCGCGTTCCCCGGGGTGATCTACGGCGGCACGAATCTGCTGATCGTCAAGGCGACCGATAAGGCGGGGCTGGTCAAATCGGTCACGAACCGTATCGTCGCGGTCTATATGCCGCAGACGACTTTGACGAACCCCGCCGCCGATACGGTGATTACCAGCGCATCGGTGATATTTGCGGGAAAGGCGTCTGTTACCGGCGGGGGAAACCTGACGGGACTGACGGTTAAGGCGTCGAACAGTGTGATGATAACGAGTAATAAATCGCTCAGCGGGACGTCGGTGAACTGGACGCAGGCGGTCAATATTTCATCGCTCGCCGAGGGGGCGTTCTATGTCAAGGCATACGCATTGACCGCAAGTACGAACAATTCGGCGCTCGCGTCTTGGGTGCGTTTCTATAAGGATATGTCCGCGCCGACGAACTATATCAATACCGCGACGGTGACCACGAACGCGAAGAACATCCTGTTCGGCATCGGCGGATATTCGTACGACGGCGGGAGCGGGATCGACCGCGTGCTGGTCGTAGTGTCGAACTATAACGGGGTGACGACGAATACGGTGTACGGGTTCGGCGCGAACACGCTGAACTGGAACAAGGAAGTATTCGTGCGCCTCGGTACGAACAGTATCAGGGTCAGCACGGTGGACAAGGCCGGGAAGGTGTCGTCCGTCATGCAGAAGAAAGTGATCTGCAGCCGCGCGATTACGATAGACGGCGCGAACGATTTCGACGCGATCACCGAAAAATTCTCCACCACCTCGTCGGCGACCGGGTACTATACGTATGTGACATGGAACGCGAACAGTATCTACCTCGGATTCGAGGGCGGGGATGTAGGCGCGGATGATGTGAAAAAATGGATACTGATCTATATATCGACCAATACGAACGATGCGTCCGGCAATAAAAAGGGCGTCGGGTACAATACCCAGACCCCGTACCTCCCGTTTAAGGCGCAGTACCACCTCGGATTACAGCTTGTGAACACCGGGGGTATCATCAACGAGAGTTACGGCGCGGGATGGGCGCAGTCGGGATGGTATACCCAGGCGGGCAACCTCTACCGGACGGGAAGCTACTATGAAGTGCGTATCCCGCTCTCCGATATCGGGAACCGTTCGAAATACTATATTACCACCCTCATGATAATCGAACTCGCGGGGGGCGAGCATACCTACGCGAAACTGTACAGCGATAATCTCGCCGACGGGTACGACACTCATCTGACGAAATTTATCGAAGTCAGTATCCCGGATATTACCACTCCGCCAAATAGCGCGGGATTCAAGAAATCGGGCGATCTGATCCCGCCGACAGTGAGCATCGACTCTCCCGCGAACGGGTCGAGCACCACCAACGTGAATATCACGCTCAGCGGGACGGCGGCGGATACCGGGAGTTCGGTGCAGTCGGTCTACGTGAAGCTCGACGGCGGCGCGTATAAGAAAGCGGCGGGTACGGCAGGCTGGAGCACGAACCTGACGGGGCTGACAGCCGGCGCGCATACGAACCGGGCGTATGCGGTGGATGCGTACGGGAACTCCAGCGCGACGAATATGTCCGTGTTCACCGTGGTCGCGGGGTATAACACCTATCACACGCTGACTATCGACGGGACGATCGATTACTATAAGTCGAGCGAATTTCTCGGCGAGGGCGGCGCGGGTATCGGCGCGGCGGTCACATGGGACGCGACCTATTTGTATATCGTGATATCGAATAAAAACTTCGCCGGGGATACTGTCGCGCGATTGAACTTCTATCTCTCGACGAATACGAACTTCGGCACCGCATATTGCTTCGATTATGACGGAGCAAGCGGTGCTCGCGCGCATCCGCATAATATAAAAATGCAGTATAACATCGAGGTTTATCACAACGGGTCCTCCGGATATGCAAAATTGTTCCGCGACAACGGAGCGGGGTGGTGGAATTTTACCGACCTAGGGGTGAGTGACGCATATATCTCATGGGATACATCTCATACGACCAGCGAAGTGAAAATCGCGTGGAGCAAGTTCAACCTGAGCGAGGGTAAGCCATTCTGGATATACGGATTTATCGCGAACGGCGGAAACGATTATGTATATTCCACATGGCCGACGATAAACACCAAGGGCGAGGATGCGGTGGATACCTCCGCGGATAAGTACTACCAGTTCACGATAGCGAGCGGTGTGACCCCGAACTCGGCGGGGAATATTAAGCCGTAGGGGAATATCCTTCGGCATCCAGCGATGAACGCGGGATAAGCGCTCAGGTTGACAGGTTATACGTCATGCCGAGCTTGTCGAGGCACGAACTGTGAGCTTGTCCCTTGTCATGGTTCGACAGGCTCACCATGACAGCTTGATAATTGTCACCCTGAGCTTGTCGAACTATGAGCCGGTTGAGGGTTGACGGAAAGGAGCGGATATGTTTGTTTATATCCTTCTCTGCGCGGACGGGACTTTTTATACCGGAGTAACAAATAATGTGGAGCGGAGATTTTCCGAGCACGAAGAAGGAATAGACGAAAGATGTTATACATATTCGAGAAGACCTCTTGAGCTATTATACATGGAATTCTATAACTCGCCTTTGGATGCGATCCAGCGCGAAAAGCAGATCAAAGGATGGTCACACGGTAAGAAAGAGGCTCTGATACAGGGAGATATAATAAAACTGACCGAGTTATCGAAATGTAAGAAAAGCCACCCTTCGGCTAAGCTCAGGGTGACAAAAGGTAAGCTTAGGATGATAAGGGGGCAGCGCCTCGGACAGGCTCGGCGTGACTGAAGAGATTATCACCATGAGCCAGCCGGATTTGTCATGCCGAGCTTGTCGAGGCACGAACTGTGAGCTTGTCCCTTGTCATGGTTTGACAGGCTTACCATGACAGCTTGATAATTGTCACCCTGAGCTTCTCGAAGGGTGAACCGGTCGAGGGATGGATGTAGGGATAAGAATCACCATACGTTATAAATTCTGTCGCCGTTCCGGTCGAAGTATTTCGCCCGTTCGAGCGGGATATATATCCGCATCTCCTGCCACTTCTCGACAGGATAGTCCAACGGAAGTTCTATTCCGAACAGTTCGCCCATCGCAAACTCGCTCTCGAACGCTTTCTCCGTCGGCCGCTCGATATATGCGATCTTCTTATGCTCGTGTATCAGGTTCTCGATAATCGCGACCTTCCCGTCGATAGGGATCGAATCGGGCGTCCCGGAGACCGAGCATTCCCCCGGCCGGATAGTGAGGGAATAGCGCACACGGCCGCCGGTCGCGCGTTCGACCTCCTCGGGACGGAGGAAATTCGTGGTCTTTTCGCCGATAAAAAGCGACACGAAATACCGCCGGGGATTTTCATACAGGCTGGTGTAGGTATCGGTCTGCTCGATCCGGCCCTGGTACATGACCGCGATCCGGTCGGCGACCTCCGCGATCTCGATCTGGTTGTGCGAGACATAGATCGCGGTGACCCCATGCTCCTTCACAAGCTTGCGAAGCGAATGCCGGATCTCGTTCCGCAGGTTCTCCTCGATATTCGACAACGGCTCGTCGAGCAGGATGAACTCCGGCAGTACCGATATGGCTTTGCCGATCGCGACACGCTGCCGTTCGCCCCCGGAGATGTATTTCGGACGGCGGTCGAGGAGCTTCTCTTCGGTGATATGAAGAAGCGACGCGATCTCGTTGAGACGCACCTCCGGCGACACCTCGAAGCGCGGTTTCCCTAAAAACGGGAATAAGATGTTCTTACGCGCGGTCAGGTGGGGGTACAGGACATAGTCCTGAAACACCATCGACATCCCGCGTTTGGACGGCGGGGTTTTTGTGATATCAGTCCCTTCCTTTAAGACATTTCCCTGCAGCGGCTGGATCAATCCGGCGATCGCCTTTAGGAGCATAGTCTTCCCGCAGCCGGTCGGTCCGACTATTCCAAGGATTTCACCCTTCGGGATAGAAAGATCGATATCGCGGACTAAGTAATCGTTCGGAAGCGCGCGGTCGACGCTGGACATCGGGATATTCAGGTGACTGAGTTCGAGGAACGGGGTATCGGAGGTCATCCGATCATCCCCAGAAACATGCGCGCGATTTCAAAATACAGCACAAGTCCTCCTACGTCGATCAGGGTGGTGATGAGCGGCGACGATACCAGCGCGGGATCGATGCCGATCTTTTTAATAACCAGCGGGAGCATCGCGCCGAGGAAGTTTGCAAGAGTGGTCAGCGCCGCGAGCGCGACAGCAACCACCCATTTCACGTCGGTGCCCGTCCCGAAGATAAATATCCGCAGTAATACAAATCCTGCGAGGATTACGCCCATAGTGGCGCCTACGGTGAGGGAGCGGAAAAGGAGACGCAGGGTGTCCTTTTTCGTTATCTCGCCGGTGGCAAGGCCGCGTATCACGAGGATCGACGACTGCGAACCGATGTTCCCGCCCACACCCACGAGGAGGGTAAAGAAGAACGAAAGGGCGATATGGTTGCTCAGAAGGTCGCTGTACGCCTTGATGACGTCCTGCGTCACACTCGCGACAAACAGCAGGATGACAAGCCAGAGCGAACGGTTGAATATCAGGCGGATGAATCCGCTCTTGAGGTATCCCTCGTCGGTCGGCTGGATACCCGCGATCAACTGGAAGTCCTCGGTGTTCTCCTCTTCCAACACATCTATCACGTCGTCGACCGTCACGATACCCACCATCCGCCCGTTGAGATCGACCACAGGTACAGCGAGGAGGTCGTAGTTCTTGATCACCTTTGCGACCTCTTCCTGCGGGGTCTCGGTAGTGACTTTAGTCGGGTTATCGATCATAATCTCAGAAATCAGTGTATCTGAGGATGCGAGGATGATATTTTTCAGGGGTACGACGCCGACCAGTATTCCGCTCGCGTCTACTATATAGTTGGTATAGATTGTTTCTTTATCGGGGGCTTCCTTCTTGATGATACGGAGGGCCTGCGCGACAGTCAGATCGCGTTCGAGGTCGACGTACTCCGGGGTCATGATTCTTCCGGCGGTGTCTTCTTTGAAATTCAGGAGCTGGTTCGCGATTTTGCGTTCCTCGTTCGACAGTAGTTTCAGGAGCCTGCGTACGACTATCGACGGGAGTTCCTCGAAAAGGTCGGTACGGTCGTCGGGGTGCATATTCTCGAGAATCTGCTTCGCTTCCTGATTGGTGAAATTCCCGAGGAACTCTTCCTGCTCGGGAGCCTCGAAGTACTCGAATATCTCGACAGCTTTATCCTGCGGAAGCACCCGGAACGCGAGAATCTTCTCGGTACCGGTCATCCGGGATATCACGAGGGCTATGTCCTTCGGTTCGAGCTTAATCAGAAGGGTACGCGCGAGCTTTAATTGGCCGTGGTCGATCAGCTCCGCGAGTATTTCACGGGTACTTTCGATGACACGGTCGTACGCCAGATCGGGTTGAGTCCCTTCGTCCTTGAGCGGATCTTTGGGTTCGAGGTCGTTATTCTGCATACTGTTTCCCCAATACTCGGACTAATATTTTAGCTCCTGAATCGAATAAAAACAAATTTAGGTAAAAAATATTTTATTAAATTAATGAGATACCATTATTGTTATTGCGGGAATATTCGTCATAATTTGCACGGCAGACAATCTTTTGTACATATTATGGTACATCGGCACGATGTGTTTCGCGGTGATGGTAAGGCCGCCTTCTTTGAATTGCCGGTAAAAATATTTTTAAATTTTTTTAGGAATTATCCCGGTTTCCATGTATATATTATATGAAAAGGAAATTCCGTTAGAGCGGAATTCCATAACTTTCGGGGTTATATCCCGGTTAGTTTGAGAAACGGGCGACTTTACCCAATCCGGAAACGGGAGGAATCATCAAGGGTAATCTTGCCCGTTATTTTTTTGTTGTGTATATTCAATGTTTCAGTTATAATTAATAAAAAAATGAAGGAAACGCGATGATTTTCCGGGAATTATGCGCGGACGATCTTCCCGACGTACTTTCGCTTTTTAATGAATTAATTACACATCTTATCGGGGAAACCTGCGATCCCTATATGCAGATCGATCCCGATGCCGATCTTCAGGAAGGGCTGGAATCCTATCTCAGGGAAACGCTGGAAGGGCGAAATAAAAACACTATAGTCGCTGAAGACGGCGGAAAAATCGTCGGTTTCATCACAGGTGAAATCCGCGACAGCTTCTTTCCTCCGTCGGTAGTGAAAAAAATCGGCTATATCTTCGGCGCATATACTTGTCCCGAGTATCGGCGGCAGGGAGTGATGGCGAAGCTCGAAAAAATCCTGACCGATTTTTTCCGTTCCCATAAAATCAACTATGTCGAACTGAGTTTTCTTTCCGGTAACGCGCTTGCCCGCAAAAGCTGGGAAGCGATGGGTTACGGTGTTTTCCGCGAGCAGATGCGAAAAAATATTTAGGAGTCATGGATGCAGTGCAATTCGGTAATGGTAGTGCGGATAGAAAAACGCGCGAAGGAAGCGGTGAAGGTGCAGGAAGTGCTGACGAAGTACGGGTGCAGTATCAGCGCGCGTTTCGGTATCCACGAATCCGGCATGTCTGCTTCCGCGAAGCAGAATACAGGGGAACAGTGTTCCGATCACGGGATGATTATGCTCTGCCTTTCCGGCGGCGCGGACGAGACAGCGTCGCTCTCGAAGGAGTTGGGGGCTATCGCCGGAGTGAAAGTGAATTCGATGAAACTGGATTGAATAGTAGCGTTATTTTTTAATAATAAATATACAATAATTATTTTATACTGTAGTGTTTTAATGTTTTACCTAGGAGTGGTATATGTCAGATTATAAGTATATCGATGTATCTGAAAACCAATTGGAAGATTTAATACGTAATTATTCTACAAAAATTGAGGATGGATTAATTTATCTTGACCATCAAAAAATAACTGACAGAGGACCATTAGATGTTTTATTTGTTGATAGTGGTAGGGCTTTAGTTGTTGCTGAATTAAAAATAATTGAAGAAGACCAAATGTTAACACAAGGGATTGATTATTATGATTTTATTACTAGAAATATAGATTCAATTGCTCGACAGTATAAAAATATTTCAATAGATACAAAGCAAAAGATAAGGTTATTGCTTATTGCGCCTACTTTTTCGGTAAATTTAATTAATCGATGTAAATGGATTGATATTCCTTTATCTTTATTTTTATATAAATGTATTGTTATAGAAAATTCCAAAGAAACAATACCAATATTCTCTGAAATTAATATTCCTTCTTTACCAGAAACTATTGAGGTTTATAATATAGAAGATAGAATTAATTATGTGATAGATAAAAATATGAAGAAATTACTTGAAGATTTGATAAATGAAATTAAAGGATGGAATAATAAAAATATTCTTATTGATGCAATTAAATATAATATTTCATTAAAAATACATGGTACAGTATTTGCGTACCTTAGACCACGTCGTGATTTCTTCATTGTTTCAACCTATAATCAAGAAAATAAGTGGACAGACTATAGAGTTGAGCAAAAGCAAGATTTAGAAGATATCAGAAGATTATTGAATATCAATATAGAAAAGTACAATTAGGCGTTTTTTCAACCAAGTTTATGCACCTTAATGTTCATTCCATTATTTATCTACCATTCATGGTTTCAACCTCGCATATGAACTTGTCCTAGCGTCACCGGGAGCGAAGCCGAACTGCCGGGGGTTATCAAATATGCAACTTTTATCCCCGGAAACTTGACTACTCCCGCCCGCTTATTAAAATAATGATTGCTAAAAACCTGAGGTGAGTATGAAAATTCGTGATATCCTGCGTCGCGGGAAGGGAGTGGCGTTCGAGTTTTTTCCGCCCAAGAGCGAGGCGACCGAAGCCAGCCTTTTTGAACATTTGAAGTTATTGGAAGAGATCGAACCGGCGTATGTATCGGTAACCTACGGAGCCGGGGGGTCGTCACGGGAGAACACGAAACGGATTGTCCAGAGGATTGCCGAGGAGGAAAAGCTCACGGTGATGGCGCATCTCACATGCGTCGGGCATACACGTGCGGAAATTTCCGGGATAGTCGCCGATTATGCCGATTGCGGCATTGAGAATATCATGGCGCTGCGCGGGGATACCCCGAAAGGAACGGATATCGACCCCTCGAAGGGAGAGCTTCCCCATGCCATCGATTTGGTGCGCCTGATACGCGCCGAACACGGGGATAAGTTTTCCATAGGCGGAGCGGTATTCCCAGAAAAGCATATGGAATCCCCCGATTTGGACAGCGATATTCGCGCGCTTGCGGCGAAAGTCGACGCTGGGGTAGAATTCGCGGTATCGCAGATATTTTTTGTAAATAAATACTTCTACGCCCTCCGCGAACGGGCTGAAAAAGCGGGGATAAAAATCCCTATCATTCCCGGGATTATGCCGTTTACGAGCTATACCCAGATTGGAAGGATTGCGGAATTGTCCGGCGCGGAAGTCCCGAAGGAACTGGTTAACAAGCTTACTTCGGCCGCGGATAACGACGAAGAAGTATACAAGATCGGGGTGGACTTTTCCACCCGGCAGTGCATGGACCTGATCGACCATGGTTCCCAGTTTCTGCACTTTTTTACGCTGAATAAATCCAACGCGACCCTCGATATCTATAAGTCTATCCGTTCGCGTCTGGAATAAGGGGAAAAAGTGATAATAAAAGGCGGATTTGTATTCGATTACCGCAATCGTATCAACGGGCAGGTATTGGATATCCGTGTCGAGGACGGTAAAATAATCGACATGCGCCGTCAGATCAAGCCCGACAATAACGAGAAACAGATCGACGCGGCGGGGATGTATGTGATCCCCGGAATAGTCGATATGCATTGCCACCTCCGCGAGCCCGGCGGCGAGCATAAGGAGACGGTGAAGAGCGGTACTATGGCCGCGGCGAAGGGCGGGATCACAACAGTTCTTACTATGCCGAATACCACTCCCGCGCTCGATAACCCGCATGTCCTCCTCCGGCTCCAGACGATTATCCGTAAGGACGCAAAGATAGATGTGAAAGTAGCGTCGACAATGACCCGGAACCGCGAGGGTTTCGAGCCGGTCAATTTCGCGCAGAACAAGCAGGCCGGGTTTACAGCGTTCTCGGACGACGGCGACGGGGTGGGGAAGGAGCACCTTCTCTACGATATCTGCTACCAGGCGAAAAACGCCGGCGTACTGCTCATCGAACACCCTGAGGACGTGTTTCTCTCGAAGAAGGAACCGTGCAGTTACGGGAAAATCGCCGATATACTTAAAACAATGGGTCAGTCCGCCGAATCGGAAAGTCTCGATATATTGAAATTCGGCACGATTGCCGGGATGATCGGCGCGCGGGCGCATTTCACGCATATCTCCACACGAAAATCGGTCGAAGCTATCCGTATGCTGAAACGGCTCTATCCGGGGTTTATTACCGCCGACACGACCCCGCATCACCTGCGGCTGTCCGAGGACGACAACCTTCTGCTCGACCCCAACCTGAAAATGCATCCCCCGCTACGACCGGAAGACGACCGGATCGCTATCGAACGCGGTGTGATATTCGGAACTATCGACGCGATCGCGTCGGACCATGCGCCCCATACCGCGGAGGAAAAGGAGCTTGGGTATATAAAAGCCCCGTTCGGGGTCATCGGCTTCGAGACTATGCTTGCGGTAGTGTTTACCCATCTGGTCAAGCAGCACCGCACCTCCATGCTCGATATGGTCAAACTTCTCTGCGCGAACCCCGCGAAAATCCTCCGGCTCGAAGAGGGCGGGACGATTCTGGAAGGGCATCACGCCGATATCACCGTATTCGATCCCGATAAGCGTTGGACAGTCAAGCAGTCGGATTTTGTTTCAATGTCGAAAAACAGCGCGTTCCTCGATAAAGAAGTGTGGGGATGGGTAAAATGTACGATTTCCAAGGGAGAAATCGTATATGAAGGATAAGGACACCCGCCCGAAGTATGAAAGTTTCTTCACGGTATTCCTTCAGCGATTTAAAAAAAACCGTACCGGACAGATATCGTTTTATTTCGTTATTTTCATGATCGTGCTGGCGGTGATCGCGCCGATTATCGCAAACGACGCGCCGGTGATGATGGTCAGCGAGGGCAAAGTGACATTCCCGGGGATATTCAATCCCAGCGAGTTCCTCTCGACCGACTGGCGCAATCCGTCATTTCCCGTCGATTTCGCGGTCTGGCCGATCGTGCGCTATTCCCCGGTGAAGTCCGACCTGACCAAGCGTGTTGCGCCCCCGTCATGGGATCACCCGTTCGGAACCGACGATCAGGGGATGGACGTATTCGCGCGTATCGTATGGGGCACCCGTATCTCCATCAGTATCGGGGTCATCTCGGCGGGATTGACCTTCCTGATCGGTTCGCTGATCGGGGCGGCGGCAGGGTACTTCGGGGGAGCGGCCGACGTGATTTTCTCGCGCATCATCGAAATCATGATGTGCTTCCCCACGTTCTTTCTTATTCTCTCGGTGCTGGCGTTCATGCCGCCGAGCTATTACAATATCATAATCGTTATCGGGCTGACAGGATGGACTAGTATCGCGCGGCTGGTACGGGGCGAAGTGCTCAAGGTAAAGACGCTCGATTATATCCGCGCGGCGAAGATCAACGGCGTCAAACCGTTTAAAATCATATCGCGCCATATCCTCCCGAACAGTATCACCCCCGCGCTCATCTCCGCGACATTTAATGTAGCCGGGGCGATATTGGTCGAATCGACGCTGAGTTTTCTCGGGTTCGGCGTACAGCCCCCGACCCCCAGTTGGGGCGCGATCATCCGTGTCGCATATTCATATATCCAGTTCGATCAGGGATGGTGGCTCTCGCTCTATCCCGCGCTCGCGATCTTCATGACTGTCACCGCGTACAACCTCTTAGGACAGGCGATACGGGATTCCGCAGATCCCCGCCTGATAGAGTAGAGAGGAAGCAATAGTGCGATACAAAAAGACCGCTCCGGAATGGAGCGGTCTTTTTATATATTCTTCTCTGGTAGTCTGGGTTGTCCCGAGCGAAGCCGAGGGAATTGGGCGTTACAGGATTCGAACCTGTGACCCCCTGCTTGTAAGGCAGGTGCTCTGAACCAGCTGAGCTAAACGCCCTAATGAGGAAATATTATAAGGCATGGGCGGAGAATTGTCAAAAAAACTTACCGCGCATATATTGCGAATTTTTAAAAATATTCATATAATGCAATGAGGAAAAAATAATGCCGACGATATCCATGTTTTTCGGAATCATCATCCGAATGTATTTCAGCCCGAAGGAGCATGAACCGCCTCACTTTCATGTTTATTATCAGGATAATAAAGCAATAATAGATATTGAAAAATGTGAGATTATTCAGGGAAGTCTTCCTGCCCGTCAAAAGAAATTAGTTCTAGCTTGGACGGAAATCCATCGGGAAGAACTTTATGCGGATTGGGAATTATGTAAGAACGGTGAAGAACCGTATAAAATAGAACCGTTAAGATAGGAGTGAAAATATGTATCATGGCGTCATTTCGGTAGAACCGCTCGACGACTTTCAGTTGAAGCTGGAGTTTGATAATCATGAAATAAAAATTCTCGATATGAAGCCGTTTTTAGATAAAGGAGTATTCAAGGAACTCAAGGACGAGGCATTATTCAAACGTGTCAGGGTATCGTTCGACACGGTGGATTGGGACAACCGGATCGACCTCGACCCGGAGTTTCTTTATGCCGAGAGTGTTAGTATCACACAAAATAAAGAATTTCAAAGTGCAAAGTAATTACCTGAAATCCAAGGGCGCGAAGTAATCCCCTGCATGGTTCGGCGATGCTCACAATGACCACACCTCGTCATCCCGAGCCTGTCTAGGGACGCAATCGCTGAACAATGATGAAGCCCGGCCGCTAGGCGAAGCCGAAGCGGCTATATCTCCCGCACTTTCACCTGATCCAGCATATCGATCACGTCCTTCGGGTAGCAGAGTCCGGTGCCGGGAGTGATTACCGACGCCGTACCGCACGCGACGCCCATCTTCGCCGCTTCGAGGATAGGCTTCTCCTCCTCGACAAGGCTCATGATAAACCCCGCGACAAAAGCGTCGCCCGCCCCGACAGTGGAAACAGCGTCGACATTCGGCGCGACTACGTTATAATACTTGCCATCGTCGGTGTTGCGGATATAGATCCCCTTCGCGCCGGCGGAGATTATCGGGAACGGGACACGTTCGCCGAGCTTCGCGAGGGCCTCGGCATAGTCGTCGTTCGTTTTCAACGTCATCCCGGTGAGGTTTTCGGTCTCCCTCTGGTTGGGCTTGATAAAATCGGGCGAACAAAGCGCGAGAGTATCCGAGAGGATATCGCCCTCGGTATCGAGTAGGACGTTTTTCACATCGTCCTTGATAGAGTTGATAAAGTAAGCGTAAATATCCGTCGGGGAATTCGGCGGGACAATCCCAGAGAATACGAAGGTCGCGTCCTTCTTGGCGTACGAACGGATCAGGTCGAGCATCTTTTCCAGTTCCTCGGTGTCGAGCACCGGGCCGGGATCGTTGAATTTCAGGGTCGATTTTTGTTTTCGGATATTTACCGTATAATTCATCCGGTTGTTCCCGATCACGGGGACATAATCGCTGTCGATCTGCTCCTCGTCGAGGAGTTGGGAGAAAAGTTTCCCCATCTGTCCGCCGCTGAAGTAAAGCGCGGTATTCGGTACGCCGAAACGCTTGAGCACGCGGGATACGTTGATGCCCTTTCCGCCCGCCTCATAGGTGATTTCGGAAAGCCGCATGATCTCGTCATGCTTCAGGTCGTCCGTTTCCCCGTACTTATCGATGGCGGGATTGAGCGTAACTGTGATAATCATCTGTGCTCCTCCTATGAACCGAACGCGAGCGAAAGGCTGATCTGGAACGTTACCCCCACAGCAAGATTATATGCGAGGGATGTTCCCAACGCGGATGGCAGGCCGAACAGGTTCAGCTCCGAAATATCGGTGCCGAAATTGACGCTCCATCCGCTGTAGTCGATCGAAAAATCGCCGCCGAACAGGAGCGCGAACGATTTCGATAACGGTACGGCAATTCCTATTTTTAACGATTTTTCTATTCCGGTAAGGTCGAATACCGGGTAAAACCGCATCCATCCGGCATCGAATAAGAATCCCGTCTGGACAAGCGCGATATTCATATCGTTTATGCCCCCGGTGATTCCCCATGACAGCCACGGAGTAAGCATGAGCGAGAAGCCCATATTGAGGCCGATCACAGGATGCGCGGCGTATTCGGCGACATTCTCCACTCCGAGAAAACCGCCCAGTTTGAGGGAGATCGTTTTGTTATTGAGGATATATCCCTGAAGGCGCGCGGCTACAGCGAACGGGAATATCATATGCTCGATCCCCGTATCGTCTACCGCGTTAAAACCCGGTACGAAGATAAAATCGAGTCCCAGATCGAGCATAGGAATGAACCGGTAGAAACTGAGAGTGTCTCGCATAATGAACTGCGAGATATATGAAGTATCGAATTTTAATACTGCGGTATGCTTCTGTGCAAGCGCCGGGCTCTCGAAGCAATAAATGCCCCCGATACCCTCCGCGTAAGCGTCGCGCTGGTAAAAAAGCTCGGTGGAAAAAAGGCTGTGGCCGATTGATGGGGCGCTAATTAACCACAAGCACAGGATAACGAACGGTTTCACCGTCCACCTGAACCATGATAAAATAAACGCCCGCGGGCACCTTTCGGCCTGTGCTGTCGCTTCCGTCCCAGTCATACTTGATTACCTCGACTCCGTTGATAGTGGTATCGCCTAAATTCATCATCAGATTTCCCGACTGGTCGTAGACCCTGATCGAGAGACTTTTATTGATCTGCGACGAGTTCGCCGTAATCTGTACCGTTGCGAAATTATCGGTCGCTTTAGAGAAATTGAGCACGTTATTGACTACTTTCGACGAAAAGCTCGGTTTCGACGGTTCGGTGAACAGGAGTTGGGCGAGATTCGCCACTCCATACCCGAACTTATTGTCCCATGTCCCGGGATCGGCTTTATAAGGGAGGCTGGCTTTCGCGGTATTCGCAAGGATTGTCCGTACCTGATCGACAGTCAGCGTCGGTTCCTTCTGCAGAAGTTCCGCGATAATCCCGGTCACTATCGGCGCGGCCATACTCGTGCCCTGCTGCGCCAGATAATAATTGTTGATTTTCAGGTATCCGGGCGGGGCGGGCGCATCGGTGGAGGAGAGCGTGGAAATAATATAAGACCCCGGCGCGCAGATATCGGGTTTCTTCTGCCCGTCTGCGGTCGGCCCCATACTGGAATAATAAGCGATATCGTTCAGAGTCAGCCCGGTATCCTCGTAGTACGACTGCGTGTAATTGGTAAACCCGATCTTGGTGACCATCGAGCCTACGCTGATCGCGTCCTTCTGGGCTGAGAATGTCGACACGGTGCCGGCATATACGGGTGTTGTGAATCCGCTGTTCGGATGCGACGTATTGATATAGCCGTGCACGGGAGTGTTTGCCCCAACCGCACCGTTTCGGAATACCACCTTCCAATTCCCGCTCGCGACATTATACAGATCTATTTCCAGCATGTGTATATTGTCTTCCGTGTACTTCATCTGGCTGTAGGAAACATTGAACCCGTAGGGATTCGACCCCGAGGTAAACCAGACGTTCGTGGTACCGCCCGGAGAAACCAGCGCGAACGGGACGATCGCGCTATTGGAGTAGAAAAACACCATCTGTACGAATGTATCCTGAATATTGACCTGTATCGCGGTATCGGTGAGAGTCCTGATGGTATTCGTCGTATGAATACCTTCGTCGCCCTCGTTGCCCGCGGCCCATACGATTATATTCCCGCTTTTTCCATAATTGGCGTCACTCAGCAGGTTGTCCAGGTATTTATTGTACGGGTCGGTCGCGGTATGGGTGCCCCAATGGAATCCGATGCTCAGGTTGATGACACACGGCTTGCCGAGCTGTTTTGCGCGCCAGAATATATAATTCACCGCGTCGAGGATACGTGTGCTGTTATAGAAATCGAGGCACACATATACGATATTCGCTGACGGGGCGATGCCTTTATAGTACCCTTGCGACTTCGAACCGTTTCCCGCGGATATGCCCGCGACATGCGTGCCGTGCAGTCCGGGGTCGGTCACATTACACCTGCCGCCGTCTATATCGCTTTTCGTCCATTCCGTACCGTAGTCGAATCCATGGGGGGCTTTCCCCGTGCTCGAGTTCTGGTCCCATATATAAAGGATACGCGAAAGCCCGTAGGGCGAGAGGAAGTCCGGATGCGCGATATCGATCCCGGTGTCCACTATCCCGATAATAACGTCGTTGCCGGTATACCCAGCGTTATGTACGAGGTCGGCGTCGACAAACGGGCGGGCGGTATTCATGTATTTTTCGACAGGGTTGCCGAGAAGGAGTTGTTCGATTCCGGGCTCCGCCGCAATCGAGTCAATCATGTTCAGCGGAATAATCGCGGTGAAGTATTCCCCGCTCTTCGACTGGATTTTCCCGCCCCACTTCCCGACGGCCGCGGGATCGCCCTTTCCGATGATAGAGACTTCATAAGGCAATACGCCTTCCTGCGAAAGAAGCTGAAATCCGGGCTTGCCTTTTGACGGGATCTGCAGTTTGCCCTGCTGTATCGCGGAAAGCTGTTTCAGTCCGAGATTCATTGATACGGGAAACAGGATGGAGGGAAATAAAAAGAAGACGAATACAAGTTTCACTCTCAATAAACTCTCCTATAAACTATTATATCACACCGATCTCTTTAAGACAATTGAAAGTTTTTTCCTTACCCCGCGCGATTATTTTCAGGATGTCGTCCTCGTTCAGATTGTTCAGTCCGGGATTGCATTCGGGATCGACAGTTACCAGGATATCGGGAGGGAATTTCTTTATCTTTACGGAATAATTCTCATACGATATGATATCCCATGCCCGGAGGAGGATGGCCGCCCAATGGGTTTCGACGCTCTCAAATTCTTTATCGTCCAGCCACGGGACACCCTGAAAGATCGGGATGGATTTGATGAAGTGGATCAGGGGTTTCCTGTTCCGCTTGATCTGAATATCCATCGGCGGGGCGAGAGGCGCGGTGAGAGAGGACGCGAATATCAGTCCTTTCCAGTACTTGCGCAGGGTGGGGATAGGCAGGTTTTCCGTTATACCGCCGTCGACCAGTATCCGGTTATCGATAATGACGGGTTCGAACACCGCCGGTACGGATACGCTTGCGCGCACCGCGAGAGGCACATCGCCGTCATGGAGTATCACACGTTCGCCGGTCATAATATCGGTAGCGAGGATATAGAGCGGGATTTTCATTTCGCTGAAACGGTTGGGTTTAATGCTTTTACGGAGGAATTCGATGACAGAGTCGGCTTTTAAAAGCCCGCTTTTCGGCAGAACCGGGTTTCCGAGCGAGAAAATGCTTCCCATATTGATGTGCGCGGCAAAATCTTTCATATCCCCGACGGGAATACCTGCCGCGTAGGCGCTTGCCGCTATCGCACCGGCGCTTGTCCCGGCGATCATCCGCACAGGAACTCCCACTTCATCGAGGGCTTCGAGTACGCCGATATGAAAAAATCCTTTCAATCCGCCGGAACCCAACGCGACCGCCACACCTTCATTAAGCACTCTTTTACGAAGACGGTTCGTCCATAAATTCTTAATTATCCCCATTTTACTTTATCCGTAAATAAACATCATTACTATATGTTTATGCGTTTTCGTGGATATCGCGCATCCATCCCGTGGGATCGGCGTCGTTAAAGAATGCCGAGCCGATCACAAGAAAATCCGCGCCCGCGCCGATCAGGGATTTGTAGTTATCGCGGGACACGCCGCCGTCGACCTGTACCGATATTTGACGCGCGCCGATTAATTCCCTGATGCGGCGGATCTTGTCGAGCGATGCGGGCATAAACTTCTGCCCTGAAAAACCGGGCTCCACGCTCATTACTAAAACGAGATCGATCTTGTCCAGATATGGGACAACCGCGTCCGCAGGAGTCGCGGGTTTTATCGAAATCCCCGCATTTTTACCCGCCGCACGTATCGACCCCAACAGTTCTATCATGCGGTCCGGCTTGGAAAGCGGATTATCGCCGTATGCTTCAATATGAATGGTAATCAGTTCTACAGGAAGCGGGAGATACGGCTCAATTCCCCGGGAAAGATCGATCATGAGGTGCGCGTCGCCGTACAATCCGCATTTCGAGGCGACATCGCCGATAAACTTGGGGCCGAACGAAATGTTAGGGACGAAGTGATTATCCATCACATCGTAGTGTACTCCGTCCGCGCCGGACTTCTTAATCTGTGCGACCGCATCGCCGATCGAATAGAAATCGGCCGCGAAGATCGACGGCGCTGCTTTTATCCCTGATCCCATTATCAATATTTTTCCTCGCGCAGGAAAGTATTGTTCGCGGTCAGATAAAGCGAGGTTTTCCCGAACGATTTAAAGGTAACGACGATCCAGTTATTGTACTCGATCGGCATATTCATGATTTCACGTTCGCTGTTCAGTTCGTCGTCGACTGTAATCTTAATCTGCGCCGACGGCCCCGCGGATGCGCCTGTCCCGAGATCGGGCACTGAAGATTTTGTCAGGTAGTAACGGAATATATGAAATGTATATTTCGCCTTTTCCATATCGTCCTTACCGTAGACCCCGACTTTTAGGGTGACAGACGAGTTCTTTTTGACTACCGAACTGGGCGGGATATCCTGCCCCAAGACCAATCCGTCTTCCTCTGTCAGTTCGGTGACCACTTTCTCAAGTTTCGGAATCACACCCGCATCGAAAAGGTCCTTGACGGCGATTTCGAGGGGTTGTTTCGAGAAGTCGGCGACACGGTACTCGTCCTTCTTCACATCGGAATTGACGAGGAGCTGGAGTTTCACGAAACGTTCGACTTCCTGTCCCGCCTTGAGATCCTGGCTGATAACGACATTCGTTTGATATTCGCTTGCCTGAATGATCTTCACCGAATAGGTGATTTTATTCTGTTTGAGTATCGACTCCGCCTGAATTCTGTTCATCCCGATCAGGTCGGGTACGACATAGGTGTCTTTACCCATGCTGACCAATATTTTGACCACACGATCCTCACGGACAGTGATACCCGGGCTGGGATACTGTTCGACCACCATGAAACGTTCCACCGTTTTATCGAATTTCTTATCGATTTGTACGGTCAGTCCCCGTTCTTCAAGCGCAAGCGCGGCGTCCACGACATTCATCCCGATTACAGCAGGAACTTTGGTCAGCGGCGTTCCTATGCTGTTGATAGTCAGTACGGCGAAGATAGTGATGATGGCGAGTACGCCCGCGAGTACGGCGAAAAAGAGCATTTTACGCAGAAAGCGGGTATATATATCCGTATGCTTATTTTCCGTAGGGCTCTTCAGCTTGATTAACAGACGCTGAAAAAAACCGATTTTTTTCACATTACCCTGCATCTTGGGTCTCCTTTAAAATAATAAGCCGGTAACCGGCCTGTATCCGTTTATAAAAGCGGCGGCGTTCATTTCGCTCTTTCCGGCAGGTTTAATAGTTTCTACCGTAATCGAGTTTTTTTTACAACCGATAATCAAGCCTTCTTTTCCGGCTTTTAAGACTGTCCCAGGTGCGCCTAATATTTTATCATTAAATCCGATTTTCGTAAAAGAAACACGGATTTGTTTTTCGCTTTTTTCATCATGATAATCCGTATAGATACCCGGCCACGGATAATATGCCCGGTACTTATTCATAATTTCTCCTGCGGTCTCGTCCGCGAAGCTGATGTATCCGTCTTCGCGTTTGATGATCGAACAGAATGTTGCGAGCGAGTCGTCCTGCGGGGTACGCCGGATATCCCCGTGGTCGATACCCTCGACCGCGCGGAGTAAGAGTTCTGCGCCGCTTGCGGCGAGTTTTTCAGACAGGGACTCGCAGGTATCGTCCGGCAGAATGGAAGTTTCTTCCGAGAGAATTATATCGCCCTTATCAAGTTCCTTGGTGATAAACTGAACCGTGTTACCCGTGATCGTATCGCCATGCAGGAGCGCAGACTGTATCGGCGAGGCGCCACGGTATTTCGGAAGCAAAGAGGCGTGAAGGTTGACGGAGTGGTGTTTCGGCAGATAAATCAGATCGTCGGGGATAATCCTGCCGTAGGAAACAATGACCGATAGATCGGGAGAAATTTCCGCGAGAGGTTCGCGGAGCGCCCCGTCCTTAAGCGACGCGGGTTGGAGGCATGGGATACCGTGATCTGATGCAAATTGCTTGACAGGGGTTTGATGGAGTTCGCCGTGCCGCCCGGCAGGTTTATCGGGATTGGTCACTACCGCGGCTATCGTATGGCTGCGGTAAAGGAGTTCAAGCGAGGGGATAGAAAAACCGGAACTACCCCAAAAGACCAGTTTCATATCTGGATCCGGTCCAGTTTCTTGCGATTCTTTTCTATAATAGTATCGAGCAGTTCTTTATTTTTATCCAGTTCGCCGGTGCTGAGATAATCGATAAAAAGGACTCCCTCCAGATGGTCGTACTCGTGCTGAAGCGCTCGTGCGTAGAGGCCGTCGGCGCGGATTGTCACGATACGCCCGTTAGGGAGCATTCCCTTCATCTTGATCGATTCCGGGCGGATGACGCTGCCCCATACCTCGGGGACAGACAGGCAGCCTTCTTCGCGTTCGATGATATCGGAAGAACGGTAGATGATCTCAGGATTGATCAGCGCGATTTTCTTATCTTCCTTCGACGGCCGGAGGTCGACAAGAAAAATCCGTTTGGGAATACCGACCTGCGGGGCGGCGAGACCTATCCCGTTCTGTTTGGATAGGGTTTCCTCTAAATCGATGATATATTTCAGAACATCGTCATTAAGCTCGGAAACATCCTCGGCGCGTTTCCGGAGAATTGGGTCTCCGTACGTGCACATTTTCAATACTGCCATTCTTACCCTCTGTAAAGTTTAGCCTATTATTTTAATACAGGAATGCGATTTAGCAAGTTTTCAGCGGGTAAATCCCGTATAATGATAATTTACACACTTTCTCGAAAAAAATCGAATCTTATCAATATTCAACTCCGGATGCAAAAAAAACATATCTAATTTCACTTTTTACCGCCTCGTGTGGTATTATATATATTTAGTGCTGCCTTTCCCCACTCACTGATTCTGATTTAATTCAAAAAAGCATATCCGGCAGTGTTGTATAGTATTATGAAATAATCATTTATATATTTTGACAAATTGTTCATTATGTTTTATGTTGAGGTGTTGTATCCTGATATTGAGAAATGAAATAGCATTATAAACGGAGGTGCGTATGAAAGGGGTGGGGTTGATTTTGGTTGGAGCGGTATTATTGTCATCATGTGCGTTATTCGACGAACTTCTCGAACCGAACGATGTGCTGGTTCAATTACTGGATAACGCCGTACCTGGGGTGAGTATCGATACCCCAGCGAACGGGTATACCACTCTCAATCCCGAGGTCACACTGACCGGCACGGCGAAAATGGACAAACCGCTCAAGGTGGTGAGGGTGCAGGTTCAGCTTAATAACGGGGTGTGGGGCGACGCGTCGGGGATAGCATCATGGTCGAAGGCCCTGACGCTGATCGAGGGATCGAACCTCATCTTCGCGCGCGCGATCGCCGATAACGGGGAAACCAATATCAGCGCGCCGTGGGTGCTGTACGCGAGCAAGTACGGGTGGACGCACCGGATCGGCGGGAATAGCGACGATTACGGGAAGTCGATTACAGTGGACGCGGCGGGGAATGTCTATATTACCGGGAGTTTTTACTCAGTGGTTGATTTTGCGGCGGATTGGGGCGGAAGCGATACTATCGACGCTGGTGCGGATAATGATATATTTATCACAAAGATAAACGCGGACGGAACATACGGTTGGACTCATACTTTCGGCGGGTCGGTTAATTGTTCCGGGAAATCGGTTGCCGTGGACGGGAACGGGAACGTTTATATAATTGGATTATTTTCTGATATTATCAATTTTGCGGCGGACTGGAGCGGAAGCGATATTAAAACGAATGTTAATGGTTCCGATATCTTCATCACGAAAATTAATGCGAACGGGACGTACGGGTGGACGCACCGGATGGGCGGAACGGGCAGCGATCAGGGAAATTCGGTTGCGGTCGATACTGCAGGAAATATTTATCTGACCGGGTCTTTCAATAATACGGTAAATTTCGGCGCGGATTTTGGTACAAACGATTCAAAGTCTGCTGCTGTTACAGGTGCGGATGTTTTTGTTTCAAAAATCAATGCCAACGGGACTTACGGATGGACGCACCGGATAGGCGGTACCAGCTATGATTATGGCTATGGAATCGCGGTCGATTTAAATGGAAACGTTTTTGTTACCGGAACTTTTAATTCAAATAGTATGGACTTTGGGGCGGATTTTTCCACAAACGATGTTCGAATTTACTCGGCAATGGGAAATAATGATATTTTTGTGACGAAAATTAACGCTGACGAGACCTACGGATGGACGAGGGTAATTGGAGACATCGGTGATGATACAGCTTTTTCGATTGCCGCTGATATAAACGGTGACGTGTACGTGACGGGGTATTTTAATAATACAGTATATTTTCTTCAAGATTGGATCGGAACAGCGGATGAAAAGATCGCGATATGGAGTGATGCATTTGTAATTAAGGTACTTTCCGACGGGAGTTACGGGTGGGCAAAAGAATTTGGAGGTGTTGATTATGATCGGGGGAATTCAATAACGGTGAGTAAAAACGGCGAGGTTTATTTTACAGGTTCGTTTTATAAAACCGTAAATTTCGCGGACGACTATATGCAGGCCGATTATAAGACGAATGCGGGTTCTTCCGATAGCTTTGTCACTAAGATCAACGCGGACGGCACATACGGGTGGGCGAAGCGTTTCGGGGGATTTTCTGATGATATCGGATATGGGGTTGCAGTGGACGGGAACGGCGCTATTTACCTGACCGGGGTTTTCATGGGAACAAATAATTTCGCGGCGGACTTTGGCGGAAGCGATGTTAAAACCAATTCGGCACTTGGTAGCTATGATATCTTTATCACGAAGATCGCGGGATGGTAGTACAGTTGCAGGCGGAAGGTGTTAAGTGACAAGGGAATAGATGAAAAAATGGAATGGAGAATTGACAATTATTTTCCCTATTATATAATAAATTGGTATAGGAAAGGAGGGTCAAATGATAAAGCGTTTAGCCGTAGTATTCGGTCTGGTATTCTTTGCGATGAGCGCGGGTTTTGCCGCCGCCGCGAAGATCAAACCGACAACGATTGCGGGGTTTGTGAATAAAGGCGACAAAACGGACGACAAGATCAATATCATGCTGACGAAATCGCTCATCAACCTTCTATCGAAGATTCCCAATGTGGTAATCACTCCCTACGAGGATATCGAGTCGGCGGTCAAGGATAATAAACTCCTCAGCGCTAAATCTATCAATATCGATAAAGCCCTTGCGATGGGTCTGCTGTTCGAGACCAAGCAGGTCGTGGTCGGGGACTACGAGGTAGTCAAGAACAAGGTGACGATCAACCTTTACATTTACGACGTGGTCACCGGCGAACTTGCCCTCCAGCGCAGTTTCAAGGACCGTCCCGCGGGCGTGGATATTTTTACCACTATCGACGATGTTGTCAAGCAGGTATCCTACATCCTGGTCGGTAAGGCGATCGCGCTGGGTAAGGTCAAGGTGAATGTCGATGTGCCGGACAATCTCTATAAAGTCTATGTCAACGGGCGTTTCGAGAAAGCGGTCAAGAAGGGCGACCCGTACACCGGGGATATTATCGCCGGGGAACCGGTCGAGGTCTCTATCCGCCTGATGGTTGGTAAGGACGAGAAGGAAGTATTCAAGAAGGCCGTCATTGTCAAAGAGGGCGAGACCGCCAATGTCCAGTACGAACCGTCGGGAGTCATCCTGATCAAGGCGATGGGGATGCCGGGATCGAAAGTATATCTGAACGGTCAGGAGTACGGCAATACCGACGAGAACGGCGACATAACCATATTCAACCTTCCCGCCGGGGCCGAGCAGAAGATCAAACTGGAAGTGAACGGTAAGGTGTTCGGCGAGAAGTCCGGGACTGTCAAAGAAGGCGATATGATGCTGATGGTATTCGGTTCGGTTGAGAAGAAATTCCTGATCCCTGTCACCATTGGGCGCGGCCTCCTGCTCGGCGGTTCGGTCGGCTTCACCTACATGTTCTCGCAGAACTTCTGGGCCGGCCTGAATGTCGGTATGGGGTATCTTCCCAACGCCGCACAGGCGGTGTTCATGTTCGATATAAACGTGTTTTTCCCGATCATCCGCTCGGGCGATTTTATGCTTGGGGCGGGCGCTTCGGCGTTCGGGTATATCCCCGGCGTATTGACCATCGACCCGGAATTTGAAATCTCCGCGTCTATAGGATCGCTGTTCCTGACTATCGGCACTCGTTATTCCCTCGCGGAATTTAACGGGGGATTCAAGCCGATTGTCGGGCTGGGTTTCCGCTTCTAGTATAACCGATATATCGATAAGCCGTCCTCTCGTTTGCGGGGGGACGGCTTTTTTTGTGAAGTTCATAGACCATTCCTGAGTATACGGCGACTCCCAAGGAGGGGAGAAGTCCCGCGATCACACGGATGTGAGGGAGCGGGGCGAATTGGCCCGGCGACTCGCAGGAAGCGAGGAGTACGGGTCGGACAGGGATGTCAATCGAGAAGGGTTACATTGGATATTTGCCCCGCCGCGTAGATATAATCCCCGCGATAGAACACCGCGAATTGACCCGGCGCGATAATCTCGTGCGGCTCGTCGAGCACGACATGCGCCTTACCGTTATCTAATTCTACGTTCCCGCGCGAGACCTTCGACTGGTACCGCACCTGTATATCGTATTCCCCGTCGGCGAACTCCGGCGTAAAAATATTCAGTTCCTCCGCGTCGAACTCGCGTGTCAAAGGGATATC
Organism: Brevinematales bacterium; assembly: GCA_020059465.1. GTDB lineage: Bacteria > Spirochaetota > Brevinematia > Brevinematales > GWF1-51-8 > GWF1-51-8. The sequence continues at coordinate 172,800 of JAGVBZ010000030.1, read as the reverse complement.
CCCCAATATGATGCGATTCTTCTCTATATCGAATTCCCGCACAAACACCCTCCGCCCGGCGGCGACACCGTGACCGCGGCGCTGGCCGTAGGAATAGAACGGTATCCCGTGATGCGTACCGGCGACTTTCCCGTCGAGGATGAAATCGCCGGGAATTCCGGTAACCCCGTTCCGGCGCAGGAAATCGCGGTAATCGCCCTGCACGAAACAGATATCCTGGCTTTCCCCGGACGGCGGGGGTACGGGGAGGCCGGCCTCGTTGGCGATTTCACGGACTTCGGACTTGGTAAAACTACCGAGCGGGAAAAGGATTTTATCGAGCTTGGAACTTTCGACATAGGATAAAAAATACGACTGATCTTTAGAGCCGTCCGCGCCCCGCATAAACATCCGCGCCCCGTTCGACTCGCCGGTTCGGACATAATGCCCAGTCGCGAGGAAATCCGCGCCGCGCGATACCGCGTATTCCAAGAGAGCGCCGAACTTGATATGACGGTTGCAGAGGACGCACGGATTGGGAGTGAGTCCTTTCGGGTATGCGCTGATAAACGCCTGTACGACCTTCGACTGGAACTGATGACCGAGACGGACGATATGGTGCGGGACGCCGAGGTGACGGCAGACCTTCGCGGCCTCGTCTGCGCCGGGGAGATCGCTCTTCGACGGGTTTTGGATATCGTGGTGGCATCGGCGGCACCGGAGGCAGAATCCCGTATCGAACGTCACTCCCTCGACATGGCAGCCGTCTTTTTGCAGGAGGTATGCGGCGGCGGAGCTGTCGACCCCTCCGCTCATCCCGACAAGAACTTTCGGCATATCAGAGCTTTTTCAGTTTATCCTTCTGCTGGCGCATAAAGTCGATCTTATCGACCTTCTTGCCCTGCGGGAAGAAACTGAGTATATCCATAAATTTCGTTTCTTTTGGCTTGAGCTTTTCGCGGTTCAGTTCGATGAAATCGATGGTCTCCTTGTCCGTAATCTTGTCGACCAGCTTGATGCCGTCGCTCGCGAGACTGAAAAGATAGTACGCCGTGCTGATCTTGACAATCTGGAGATACGCGGACATGCCCATCGATTTCGTCAGGATGATATCGACCAGTTGTTTATCCTCGGAAACCGGGAGGGCGCTTTTCTTGACGATCAGCCGGACTACGACATACGCGATCACGCCGAAGATGGCGGTATAGAAAATGACCTTGACCGTACTCCAGAACGGCGAATATTCGTCGCCCTCCGCGCCCTGATTGTTGGTCGCTCCCTCGTAGAATTCCGCTAGGAATACATTCGTTAGAGCGTTGGTTTTATTGGTATTTGGCGCGGGAAATATCGTGCCGAACGTCATACCCAGCATCACGCACAATAACGCCGCGATTGTGACGGTTTTTCTCATGGTTCCCCTCCGTATCCGTTAGAGTATTATAGCGGAAAGCACGTCGTCTGTCAAAAATGACCGCACAAGCCTCGATTATTTGCGTTTTCAGGGGAGTGAATTATGATAATGATAATATATTCTTGGAGAAAGCCATGACTATGCGCGTGTTTTTTATTTTGTCTGTTATTCTAGTATCGGTATCGTCCGGTATCGCTCAGGAATATGTATCGAAGAAAATGCGTTCGGGGAATAATAAAATCCTGACAGAAAAAACGCAAACGCTTGTTGTCAACTGCACGAAAGTTTATAACGATTATGTTATATCTCTGGAATCGGTGGACAGCGCGGAGGCTGCTGTCAAAGTAATTTACGCTACCGACGCGCTTCTTAGGAAACTGATTATTGCGGAATTAAAAACTCTAAAGACCATAGACGACGGGCAAAGTATTGACGTTTGGGAGACGCTTCAAGAACAAATCGAAACTATGATATTTGCATGGAATAATTATGAATTGGCGGTAGACGACCTGAAGGAAAAATTCAAGAAGGATAAAAAAGGCGTCGAATCGATTGAGAAGGCGTTTGTCAAATTAAAGGAATGGCAGCAGGGGTATAATCAGGATATAAAATAAAGCGGACATCTATATCAGGGGTGAACCATGGAAAAATCGAAGCAATCGAATGTCATGCTATTCTTCTGGATCAGCGTCGCGTTCGGGGCGGTAATGACCGCAGTCATAGGGATATTCGGCTATAATCTGGCGTCGGTTCCGCATCTGCCCGATCAGGGGCCGTCATGGTATTACTGGAAGCATGCCGCTCCGACTTTCTGGACACATTTTACGGCATGGGCGGGATACCTTTCGCACCAAATCACGGTTTATATTATTCTCGCCGCGTACATGATTGACAAACGGAAGAATAAACGCGCGGGGATCAACGAGAATCTCACGAAGTATAATTACGCCATGCTTCTCGCGAATCTGTTTTTCACACTATTGCATTTCGGGCAGACCCACCTTTTCTATGACGGCCTCGCGCAGGACGTATCCGTCTGGTCGTCGCAGATATCGGTGATTATCATGCTCGTGCTGATACTTGTCCTGCAGACTCCCGTGAGGGGATTGATCCTCGGCGCGAAAATTCCCTTACCCGCGCGTGAGATGCGTTTTCTGCGGATGTTCCATGGAATCTATATCGCGTGGGCGCTGGTCTACACATTCTGGTTTCACCCCATGGACGCCCAGCACGGGCTTTTGACGGGGTTCTTCTATATGTTCCTCCTGTTTATCCAGCTCTCCCTCTTCGATACGAAACTGCATATGAAAAAGGAATGGATTGTTCTGCTGGAGTCGTGGGTGACCCTGCACGGGTTATCGGTCGCGATTATGAACAACCAATCGATCTGGCCTATGTTCCTGTTCGGGTTCCTTTTTATGTTTTTTTTCACGGGGATTTTCGCGCTAAAAATACCGAAATGGCTGAGAATTACCGGGATTTCCGTTTTTCTCGCGGCCGCGGTTACGTTTTACGCAGTGACCGGGATCGGGAAGATATGGCAGTTATTCGCGATCCCCGCGATACTGTACGGTTCTGCGCTCGTACTGATGGGTATCATGAAACTGATATCGCTGGTGTTCCCCGAACGGAAACCGGCCGTAAAATAGACAGAGGGCTATTCCGGTAAGGGTATTATAAGAATAATCTATCATTGGAAGTTCTCTCAGGTGAAATAGGCTCTCAGTATCTCCGCGGCTTGTTCGAATCCCTTGCGGTCGGCGCCGGTCGGAGGCGAATCGTCCGCCGTTTTCGACCCGCAGATCAGCGGGAACAGCAGTTGGTCATCGGAAAGTTCCTGCCTGATACCCGCCGCCTTCCTGAGAAGGTCCGCCGCGTGATAACGGGTCAGGTAATCGTCGTCGCATACCGCCGCCAGCACGGTCTCCGCCAGTTCCGGGGTGAATATTTCCTCCAGCATACTGTGTTTCCCGCCTGACGTTATCGCCGACTTGAGATTACAGAGGGTCTCGACCTGCGTGTACCAATCCGCGCCCGCGCGTATCATATTCCGGAACATCTCCACCGCCTTCCCGCTCGGCCCGAGTTCCAGAATATTGCGCGACACGTTCGCCGCATCGTAAAAATTCACCGATCGGCTGATAACCCCCTCAAGAGCGGATTTTATCGGTTCGCGCGCGCCGGGATGTTTACCCAATTCTACCGCCGCATATCCGAGGTATACCGTGTAGCCCCCGGCTTCGAGCCGACGTATCACCATTTCGGCCGCGCGCGGTATTTCGTCAGGGGTCAGCGCGGATACGGCTATCGATACCGAAGAATAGTCCGGCCCGTCATGCCATTCCATATAACCGTTCCGTTCCTCGTCAATCGCGGCTTCGAGGCGGCGTACCCCGCCGGCAAATTCTCCCATAGTCGCCTCTTTTTTATTTTTACGAGTGTAGTACGGGACGGGATATTTGTCAAGCGGGCGAAAACACGCCTGAGTATAATCTACCATCCGCTTTTCTTGCTATTTATCCATAGCCTGATAAAATATTTTGTCGGAATAAGGTGAAATACTTTTAATCAGGCTGAGAACCGTATATACGGAAAATGAATGATAAGGAACTGAAATGATGAGATTAGGGATTATCGGCGCGGGCAGGATTGTTAACGAGACCCACCTGCCGGTCATCAGGGCGATGCGCGACCAGATTGAGGTCGCGGGAATATACTCCCCGTCGGGGGAGAGCGCGGGGCGTACCGGATACCCGGTGTATCCCGATGCGGACGCGGCGCTCACGGATAATACCGATGCGCTCCTGATCGCCGTACCGATCCGTTATAACGCAGACTGGATTATCAGGGGGCTCCGCGCGGGAAAAACAGTCCTATGCGAGAAACCCGCGATCGCATCGCTGGATGAGCGGGACGTGTTCGGCAGCCTGCCGCCGGAACTCTCGGCGAAATGCATGATCGCGGAGAACCAGCTTTTTTTCGATTTTTTTACCGATCTGAAGAAACGCCTGCACGGCGGGGAATACGGAAACCCGCGCGGGTTTACCTATACGGTCGAACGGAATTACCTGCGGAGCGAAGTCCCGTACCTTCAGGCGGAATGGCGGCGGAAACCGTCGCATACCGGGGGATTCCTCTACGACTGGGGCGTACATCATTTTTCGATGATCGCCCGCCTGTTCCCGGAATTGGGCTTTCAATCGGGGGAAATGTCCGGGATGGCGGAGGACGGATACCCGACCCGCGCGGAATGGGAATTCACGGACGGCGAAGTGATGGGCACGTTTATCGTCGATTACCGTTCTCGGGATAAAACGGATAAATTTTCCATGACGACCGATATCGGCGCGCTCGAGATCACGAGGGAACGGACGAAGTTTCTGCCTTTATCGGGCAAAGCGGTCGAGCACACCTATCCCGCGAACCGTCTTGAGGATTCGTTTGCCCGGCAGTGGGAGGCGTTCGTACGGTTCGCCGGCGGCGGAAGCGCGAACCCGCACCCTCTCGCGGAGGGTCTCGACGAGGCTGTACGGTTTCTGCAATGCTACGCGGGATCGGATATTATATAGGTATATGTTGCTTGAGAACGGTGAGAAAATGGAAGCGTTGAGTTTATGAGACGTTTTCCGGATGGATTGAAATATATGAGGAGCGGGCGGATGGCATTTTACAAACATGTTGTTATCGCGGGAATCATTATTGTTCTTTCGGGGACGGTTTACGCCGCCGGGACGCATAGCCGTTCCGCGAAAAACGACCCCAAGAGTAGTCAGGAGAAGATAATCAATACCCTCCGGTTGATGACGGATCTGATGATTGCCTCAAAGGACGGGATTTGGAAAATAGACGACAAAACAGGGGTTTCAAAGTACCTGAAGAAAGCGGCGTTGAAATACAAGGAAAGCATGAAGCCCGCGATGGATATTTTTGAGAAATATCCGGAATTACTAAACGATAAGGAATTTTTTATTCAAGGACAGAAAATCGCGGACGAATTGGTACAGGCGCACCAGGAATTATTAAATTCCATCGAGGAATGGGCGGATGTGCACGGGTTATCCGAGGCCCAGAAGGCGGATTTAAAGAAGATTATCGAGAATGGAATGGATTATTAATCCGCGAAACGAAGGGATATTCAGAAAGGGGGTATAATGGAGTATCGGCTGAAATGGATCGGCGGCGCGACATGGGTATTGGATGTCGGTAATATCCGCATCGCGTGCGATCCGGTCTTATGCGCCAAGGGAACTGTTCAGGACTACAGGTTTTTCAAATCCGAGAGGCTGGAAGACCCTGTCTATACGAGGGACGATTTTAAGGGGCTGAATTTCTGGCTTATCTCGCATATTCACGAGGACCATATCGATATGCGGGGAATGGCTGTAATCGGTGATACGCCGCTCTATAGCCCTGTCCCGATAGAGAGAAAAAAGGGGACAAAAGTGCTGAAATGGGGCGAGACGCATATCACGGAACTCCCGCACCGGGGGATTATCCGGGTGACTGCGATTCCCGCGATCCATGCGTCCAATACGATTCTCGGCGGGATGGTCGGTAACGGCAACGGGTATCTGGTCGAGTACCGGAACGGCGAGGAGCTTTTTAATCTCTATGTCTCCGGCGACACCCTGATAAATAACGGGATGATCCGGGGCCTGAAGGGAAAAGCGATCGATCTCGCGATCCTCAACGCGGGTAACGCGGTATTGGGCGACGGCCTGCTCTCCCGGATTGCCGGACGTATCACGATGAATAAAAAGGATATCGCGCGGTTCGACCGCCGTTTCCATCCTGGAACGATCGTACCCGTCCATTGGGGAACCTTTTCGCATTACCGGGAACGGCTGGACCGGGAGAACGGAATATTTCCTTCGTCGGTAAAACTGATTCGCCCGGGGGAAACACTGGATTCTATTTAAAGGTAGAACCATCGGATTATCAAATTTTCAGGAGGAGCGGAATGAGGAAACTGATCATTGTTATACTCGGTATCGTTCTTTATCTCTTTCCGGTTTCTTCATCCGGGAAAGATGCGTCAGCACCCCTTATTGATAAGAAAAAAGGCGGCGTAAAAATCCGGACATGGAAGAATAACAGCGCATTGTTAATCAAGTATATTGCTGTCTATCTGGAGGGTGCGTTTCTGCTGAAAGCCGGAACCTATAAGCTGACGAATACCGCAAATGCGGGTGAAGCGGCTGGGGTGTTCGAATATGTAAACACTCATCTGGCCGAAAAGACAGCGGTTTTCAAATCCCCTCCCGTGGGACTGAATGAAAAGCAAATAGTAATGGTTGCAAACCATATCGGCGAATATACAAAACTTTTTTCCGATGCGTCGGACGAATTTGTGGAAAACGCCATGATTATCCTGGATAAATATTCCGGCGAGCAGGCAGAGATAGAAAGTGCTTTAGTTGCGTTTATGACCGTATGCGAGAGAATACATGAGATCACTCAGATATGGCCGAAGTATGAACAGGAGATGCAAAAATGAGGATTTTTATCGGAGTACTTTTAGGGGCGGTTTTTTTTACAAGTACCGTATACCCGCAAAGCTTTTCCGATCGGACTCGTACAGGCGGCGCGGCCGATATTATCAAGGCAAAGGTACTTATTATTTTCGGTATCTCCGAGGTCACGGGTATCCTGCGCGACGCTGCCGTAGAGGTGAAAAGCGCCCAATCAGTGCAGAAACTGTCGGACATTATTTTATATACCGGTAAAAAGTTCCGGGATATCATGGGGCTTATGAAAAAATCGGCACAGCCCTACGAGGATGCGATAGAGGACGATAATGACTTTATGGAAACAGGCCAGGCTTTGATAGAGGAGATGATGCGGGCTTATACGGAATTTCAGGATGCTGTGACGAAGTGGCGGGAGGGGAAAACCTTATCTCCGCAGGACGAGCAGCTATTGCTCGATGCCGTTAAGGCGCTCAGTTCCTTCGAGGAAGACGAATGAAAAGGTATTCCCGGCGATGCTAAACATTATGAAGCCCTAGTATTGAAGATATTCCCTTTTATAACTTTGATTGATTCCCTTACTTATGTTCCTCCTTCCCGGCGCCCTTGACGCTGATCATACTGATAAGGATTACTCCCGCGAGGGTTCCCGCCGCGCCCGCCCACTGGAATAGGTTCAGCGTCTCGCTGAAGCATACCACTCCCCCGATAATCGGTACGACAATCGCGCTTGCCGAGAACGCGGGCAAAATGTGGATGGCCTTGCCTTTCCCGTATGCTAACTGCAATACCCCGAACGAGATAAAGCTGAGCGCGACCCACACGTAGAAGAACGGGTTGGCGAACACGGAAACCGCCCCGATCGTATTGGATGTGGTCACCTTCTGGAACAGGGTCACAAATCCGCCCAGCCCGCCCGCGAGGCTTCCGAGGAGTATCCCCATGATCGCCGTCTTGTTCCGGAATATCAGGCTGGTCAGCACGAGTGTTGCTACAATCGCGCCGCAGTAGATATATAAAGACATGAAATTAATGACCGACTCCGTACCCGCATCGCCGGAAAACGCGCCGATCAGTATGGACGAACCGAGGATAATTCCAACCCCGACAATCTCGCCGATCCCGCTTTTTTCCTTCATCACGAAGATGGAGAACAACGTCAGCGCGGCAAGCCCGGTCCCGAACATCGAGCCGACCAGCGACGCTCCGCCGAGCGAGGTCGCGTGCTGAAGCAGAAAAGTCGCGCCTACCATCATCGGCAGGCCGATTCCCCATATCGCCCAGCGTTTGACCGGTTTTTCCTTCGGGAACGACAGCCCCCATTTCTGGAATCCCTGCCCGAGGTTGAGCAGCGAACTTCCCGCGAACGCGGTGAGTACCGACCAGAATTGATTACTCATATTGTCTCCTTGTGATGATAATTTATACGCGGGCTATTCCGCTGTCCTGAACTTGATGGTTTTAATCATCTTCAGCCCGGTCGTCAGACCGATATATCCGAATAAAGATTCATAAAAAAGTATTTTTCTAACGTGTCTCTTTTTATTTATGCGCCTTTTCCGAAACAGTAACACGGAAGTCCGGCTCGCCCGGGCAGGTGAGTACGAATGTCCGGGTGCGGGTGAAATTTTCACCGGACACGAACGGGAATGTATCGCCCCTATCGTCCGGACTGATCACGCAGAAATGCCCGCCGGGCCGAAGGACACGCTCGAGTTCCGTGAAATTGCGGACGACCTCGTCGAGGTATTTTTCCGCGTCGCGGAATCCCGACTTCCATTCCGGCCATAACATTGTCAGCGCGTCCGTACCGTTTCCTGCGGAGCGGGCGCGCTGCATATACGGGAAAAGGATCATATCCGCAGAGATCAGCCCGATTTCGGTCACATGCGCGTAATGCTGAAAATCCACAGGTGTCCGCATGTCCCGGTAAGCGTTCTCGATTATTCCGATATTTTTTATGCATACATCGCGGAAGTTTTCCGTTTGGGATGTTTTATCCATCGCTTCGCTCGCGCAAACCCGGAAGAAATTCGCCGCATCGCCGTCCGCGATAGTGTCGATGCATTTCTTCAATTCCGCGGGAGTATTCGCTGATACGGGAATGGATTCCAATTCCTTCAGCAGAGTATCCGCCGTTAACGGGCTAAGCCGGACGCGCGCGATCAGTTCCTCCAGCGGGTCGCCCCCGATACCGCAGGCGGATCGTCCGAGAAATACGGCTTCGGCGAGCGCCGCGCCGCATCCCATATTCGGGTCGAGCACGAGTTCGCCGGGGTCGCTGTAACGTTCGATCAGGTACGCCGCCGCCGCGCTGTGAATTGTCTCACAGCAGGGGTTTATTCCGCGCAGGAGCGCCGCCCCTGTTTCTGGACGTTCTTCCAGCGCAATATTCCTTACGGTTTTATTATCATCGGATTTCATATCGTTAAAAATTAAACACCCACCATTCGTCGCATCCCGCGCATAACGGGGGATTTGCGTAATCTCCCTTCCACTGCACGAGGTAAGCGGCGTTCATTTTCTCCCAGCACGCTTCGATGCCGCCGGAAAGGATATTTCCCATCGGGTTCGCGCGGCTGTAGTCCTCGCGGCAGAGCTGGACTGCGCCGTCCGCGCGGATAAACATGTCGTGCTTGAGGTGCAGGCACGGATGCCGTTCGATAGGCGAGAGGTCGACGACCCGCAGGCTGTCGAGTATCCCGCCGAACGTATCGGGTTTCCGGACGATGATCCGGTCGCCGTAGTCTTTCCATGTATCATAGAAGCGCATCAGTTCCTTTTCATTATCGGGAGTACGGGTGAACTGCGGATAAACCCGCCCCTTCGGTTCGAGGCTCCTGATTTTATCGGTCAGCGTCTGGTATTCGGACGGGGGGAGGAGAGCGCTGCGGGGCTTTTTCCGCGCAGCGAATCCCGCAGGGTCGGACGCGCTGATATCGAAGATGATTTCAGTATTGGGGAGTTTTAACGCATCGGCGGCCGGCACGAAGCTGGTCAGTATCCCCCGGCTCTCGAAGAGGAAACGCATATCCGGGAATCCCCGCAGGATTTCGAGGATTTCCCCGAACGCGCTGTGCAGGAAAGGTTCGCCGTAGAGGCCGAACACGACTACGGGAGCGTGCGAAAACCCCGCGATAGAAGTCAGTATGCTTTTCAGATCGGCGGGCTTCATCTCGCTGTCTCCGCCTCCCTCCGGGAAGAACCCGGTCTCGCGTTCGCCGGTCAGTTCGATCTCGAAATAGGTCGGACGTTTCCGTATCAGCCCGGGATTCTGCGAGATCAGCGCCTCGATCGCGGCGATATCCATATCCGTCCCGTGCTTTTCGGCGATCTCCCGCGTAATCAGGTAATCGTTGAGATTATCCGGGATAAAATGCACGCGGTATTTTATGAGTTTCGAGGGATTGATAAAAATGTTGGTATCGTAGGAACTAATGTCGCTTTCGAACAGTTCGCGGAAATTGGAGCGAGGCAGGGGGGCGTTGGCGGGGATAGTTTCACGGATAAACTTCGCGACGTCGGCGGAAAGGATTTCCGGCAGCAAACCCTGCGGCAGGTTCTCGGGGTAGGTATAATCGAACACCAATCTGCGGTGCTCGTCGAGCATCTCCGCAAGCGATTTCACGTCGAGGAGCGGACTGTATGCGTTGAGAAGAAGCACCTCCGCGCCCGCGAATTTTTCCGTCAGGAAATCGAAGAATTCGCGCGCCGTCCCGAATTTGATGTTCTTTACCCCATCGGCAGTCTTATCCGAGAGGAAATAGATATCGTCCGTGAACTTATTCAGTTTATCGACAGTGGCCTTAATAAAGGAATCCACCGGGGATGAATCTGGGATGTTTTTATTATCGAATAGTACGGCGGCGGTTTTCATGTCTTTTTCTCCGGAAACAGGATATTCTCAGCGGATTAGTGTAGCATTAAAAGGACGAAAGCGCAAAAACTCACGGAATTCCTTTCTCGCAGAGGAAATCCCATACATCGAAATGAAAGTTCTCAAGCGCGATCTGCCGGAGAGTCCTTCCCGACGAATCCTTATAATCCGTACTCGCGCCCGCATGGATCAGATATTCGACAACCGGAAGATTCCCGAACTCGACAGCGATGCCCAGCGCGGTTTCGCCGATCTTGGTTTTATCGTTGATCGACGCCCCGTGCGTGATCAGGAAGTGCGCGATCACGATATCCCCTTTGAATGCCGCGCAATGAAGGGGAGTCCATTTCCCGAAATCCTTCATGTTGACATTCGCGCCCTTTCCGACAAGGTATTCCGCCATCCCGATATTACCCGCGATGCACGCCTTATGAAGAAGGGTGTGCCCCCATGAGTCCTGCTCCGCGATAGACGCGCCGGATTTGAGCAGACAGTCGATCACATCGATATGCCCGAACGCTCCCGCGATCATAAGGGGCGACCATCCGTGACGGTTTTTCATGTCCATTTTTGCGCCGTAGTCGAGAAGAAGCTGTACCGTCCCGGCATGCCCGCGTTTCGCCGCAAGGTAAAGCGGCGTATCCAAACGTAAATTCTGATCGTTGACCTTGCTTCCCTTCGACAGCAGGAACTTCGCCATCGGGGTCTTTCCCCATGCCGCGGCATGATGCAGGGCGGTATATCCGCTCCCGTCTTTTATGAGGTAAAGATTTTTTTTCTTTTCGAGGAGCGCCACGGCGATCGGGATATTTCCGGCCGCGGCGGCGAGATGAAGCGGGGTCTCGCCGTCGGCGTTCTTGTCGTCCGGTTTTACGCCGTGTTCCAGCAGGATTTGCACCGATTGGATGTCTCCCGCGAGGCATGCGAGATGAAGCGGGGTTTCCTTGGCCGAGTTCTTTAGCTCCGGCTTGGCCTTAGCGGCAAGCAGGAGTTTCACGATATCGGGATGGCCCTTCGCGGCGGCGAAATGAAGCGGGGTTTCCCCCTCCGAAGAGGCAGCGTTCACGTCCGCGCCCTTCGAGATCAGGAGCGACACTATTTCAGGATTACCGTTGTCGCACGCGAAATGCAGGGGGGTGAGTTTCTGCTGATTGATTTCCTTGACCGACGCGCCCGTGTTTAAAAGCCCCGCGACTGCCGGGGGATTGCCTCCCCACGCCGCCATCATGAGAGGCGAGAAACCAATCCCTCCCTTCTGCCACACCGGGGATTGTCCTCTGTCGATCAGGATTTTTATTGTCGTCCAGTCGCCGTTATAGCACGCGAGCTGCAGCGGGCTGTACCGCAGGGAACCTTCCTTGCCGCCCGCGGTCTGGGTGACCGACGCGCCGTGATCGACGAGGTACTGCGCCGCCTCGCTCTGCCCGTTGAGAACCGCGATATGCAGGGGCGCGGCGTCATGAAGCGTTATATTTTTATACTGGTAAAAAGATGTGGTATGTATTAAAAGGGGTGTTTCGGATACGGCGGCGTTTAACGCGGGAATATCGCCCGAACTGCTGGCGATGAGGATATCGATCTCGGGATGATCGATATCGGGACGGGTCTGGCCGCACGCGGCGATGAAAGCGAAAAGTATGGCGGAAAGCGCCGGTCGCCGGATATTCACCTATACCTCCGGCTCATTCCATTTGACGACCTCGACGCCGCATTTGCGGAGGATATCGATCGGTTCAGAGAGGCGGTATTCCTCGCCGTACACCACACGTTTGATGCCCGACAGGATGATAAACTTGCTGCACTCGAAGCACGGCGATTGGGTGACATACAGAGTCGCGCCTTCTATGCTGACGGTCGAACGGGCGGCTTTCGCGATAGCGTTCGCCTCGGCATGCATCACTGTGGGGAGAGTATCTCCGCCCTCGTCCTCGCAGGAATTGGTCAGCCCCGGCAGGTTGCCGTTGAAGCCGAACGAGACGATATTGCCGTCCTTGACGATAATCGACCCGACCTGCAGGCGTTTGCAGTAACTGAGTTGGGCGGTTTCCTTAGCGATACGCATGTAGAAAAGGTCGGACTTATGCTGATCCATACACGCTCCGTTTGATTCGGTGCAATATTTTAATGTGTCCGCCGATAAAACGCAACCCATTGCATGGGGGCTAAACCCATTACGATAAATAACGCATGCAGGAGATATCAGCCTGCGACGAAGAAATAGTTGCGATAACGATAAAAAATAACCCATTGCATGAGGGCTAAACCCATTACGATAAATAACACATGCAGTAGATATTAGCCTGCGACGCGGAAAATAATTGCGATAACGATTAAATGCAACCCGTTGCATGGGGGCTAAACCCGTTACGATAAATAACGCATGCAGGAGATATCAGCCTGCGGCGGGGAAATAGTTGCGATAACGGTAAAAAATAACCCGTTGCATGGGGGCTAAACCCATTACGATAAATAACACATGCAGGAGATATCAGCCTGCGGCGGGGAAATAGTTGCGATAACGGTAAAAAATAACCCGTTGCATGGGGGACAAGCCGTCGATATTCCTGCGTTTCGTGCTGTCGTGTTTGGGTAATAAAGTGCGTTTTCCGTGAAAACCGGTGTTATCCGCGCGATCCGTGTGATAGCGGGGTAAAATTTTCCCGCCCTATTTTCACACGGACAGCACGGATTGAACAGATGAACGCGGGGCCGGCAAGTTTATGTGCGTATCGGATTAGCCCCCGCTTTTCCCCCAAACCAGTACGCTATTCCGCGAGGCCGAGCCGCATGAGTATCCGCAGGGTAAAAAGAGTCATGGTCGGCGAGGGGTGTTTCTTATCGGCAAAATCCTGCCCCTTGTATGCCATATACACGCTCTCCGGTGTGAAACGCATCTCCGCGTCAGCCTTCGATAGTACGATATCCGCCATCTCGAGGACATATTTATCCGCGCGGTACGCCGGGAGCTTGCTGAACGCCTCGAGCATATGCAGGATATTATACCATACGAACGGGAGTTTCAGCTTCTTGAAGTCGGTGCCTATCCCGAAGAGGAAATATTTCTTCTTACCGCGCTCGTCCCATAGCCGGAGTAGCGTATCGGCCGCGAGCTTCGCGGCGGGGCTTTCCATAGCGGCGGAGTCCTCGGACATCGCCTTCAGCGCGATCAGGTTTGCGTAGGGGCATATCGACGTCCTCGAGCCGGGCCCCTTGAATTTGGGGATCGATCCTACGCAGCGGTATCCGTCCGTATCGGTCAGTGCCGCAAGCCGTTCCGTCGCCCGCGCGGTGACGCTGTTCCGTACCCCCATCTTCAGGAGCGAGTACAGCACGGTCGGGAAATTCGTCATCACCCAGTCGTACGACGCCTCGCCGGTGCCGCCGAACACTGTCGGGATTTTTATCAGCACGAGCGGGATACCGTCGGGACTGACATGTGAGAGGATTTTTTCGATCACCGCCGGCATACCGGGGAAGTCTTTGGTGACCCCGAGGTCGGCGAGTAGAGCCAGACGGTGCAGGGGCAGGTCGGACTTATCGTGGCGCTCGATCGGCGTGTCGTCCCATTTTTCTACTGCGCGCATATTCTCGGCGATAAATTCGTCCTGTTCGAGCAGGGCGGGATCGGGAGTATTCCCGAAAAGGAGAGCGGAGTTATAACGGACATACAGGATCGGCGAATTTAGAAGCCAGTCCTTGGTGGATTCGGGTATTTTCATCTCAAGCCTCCTCTGAGATAACTTTCGCTTTATCGAATATAATTCCTATCAGAAATCCGAGAATTATATATCCAAGGAAAGTGTTTACTAACTGGACGAGTATAAGCGGTTCGGGATAATTGACCAGCATCCATTGATTAAACGCCTCTGGAACCGCGCGAAGGACGCCGATTATTGTACCGAAAGCGAGACCTTTTCTCCACTTTGTGAAGGGAATACCCTGATAGAGCAGAACGAATAGAATTATCACGAAAATTTCGAGGAAAAGCCCGAATCCCATGGTAAGCCCGAGCCAGTTTTCCATTCCCCCGAAGTATTCCATAGGACGGATACCGGGATGGTCTTTAAACTGGGCAAAAATACCGGACACTAAAGGATTCATGTAGAGAAGGTTCCCGAAAACACTGTTTAAAAGAATTACACCTGCGCCTCCCAATACTGCCCGTAAAACATTAATTTTCTTTTTCATATCCGCCTCCGTATTTTAATACGTTTTTTACAAAAATTTCGGACCGATAACGGATTTCCGCATCCCATTCCTGAAAAAGCTTTCTCAGGTGAAAGCCGTTCCAATCGCCCGGTAAAAGCACAGGGGGAAGCAGGGGGTCTTTGAACAATGTTTGTACAATTTCATTCCCCGTAAGAAACCGTTCGATAAATGCCTCCTGAGGGCTGAGCAAAGGTATCGACTTAATCCTGCTGCTCAGAAAATCGAATGCGCGGGTGAGTTTCCTGCCGGTTTCATCCAAACTCCAGATTTCTGACACTTTTTCTTTTGTAAGTCCGGTTATTCCGGAACAGACCATCAGCGAAACATGTCCCCCGGAAATCTGTTTTGCGAAAGAAGCCGACATGCTCTCCGACGGATGGAACGGACGTATCCAGAATCCCGGAAAAAACGCCGCGTATCGGTATGATTCCAGTTTTTTTCTGATGGAATGACGGGTCGGAGAATCCGGAACAGAAAAAACAACCGCATTCCATGAGTTATTCCATTCGGACCAATCGGGAGATCGAAATCCGTAGGAAACATTTTTTGATATGTTCAGCCCTTTGTCACCGAACAAGTAAAAAGCCTTTTTTCCGTCGTGCCTGATATTTATCAGTTCTCTTTGATTCATACGGGATAATGCGGTTCTCAGCGAACTCTCGTTTATAGAAAAAGGAGACACAAGTCCGGATAAAACTTCAAAGGAATATTCCTTTTTGTTGAGTGATGCCATGATTCCGAAAATAAGGTCGGTTTCTTTCATTTATACATCCCATAATGATAACTATGATAATATATTTGTAATGTATTGTCAAGGGGTTTATGCTGTTTTATCAAATATTTTTTCTATTTTTAAATGATTCATAATATTCCGTTTTTCCGGGAAGTATGTTATAATCCATCCGGTGAGAATTTCGACGAAGGAAAAATGTGAAAGGCGCGTTACCAACTATCGCAATTATCGGGCGGCCGAATGTCGGCAAGTCGTCTCTTTTCAATCTGCTGATCAAGGAGCGGAAGTCCATTGTGGACGAGATGGAGGGAGTGACCCGCGACATCAATATCGGTGAATTCAAGACGCTGCGGGGACGCGCGTTCAGGATCTACGATACGGCCGGATACCTCGAAAAGGGCGATCAATTTAATAAACTGGTGCAGGAGAAGGTGAAGCAGGCGATAGCCTATGCCGACCTGATCCTTTTTTTGGTCGACGGGCGGGAGTACCACCCGATAGACGAGGAACTCGGGCGTTTTCTGCGCAAGCAGGATAAACCCGTGCTCGTGATCGCGAACAAGCTCGACCACCGTAAGTTTGACGACGATCTCTACGAGTTCTACAATCTCGGCTTCGAGCAGATTGTGCCGTTCTCGGTCGTCCATAAACGCGGGGTGAACGATTTATACGACACGTTCGAGGATATGTTCCCGGAAGGCGCGATGGGCGATGACGAATCGGGAGAGATTTGTGTCTCGATTGTGGGAAGACCCAACGTCGGTAAGTCGATGCTCGTGAATACCCTGCTGGGGTACGAACGAAGTATCGTGTCCGAGGTGCCCGGCACTACGCGGGATTCGCTGGACGATGTGCTGATTTGGAAAGGCCGAAAGATACGGCTGATCGATACCGCCGGATTGCGCCGGACGTCGAGGGTCGAGGACGATATCGAGTATTACAGCGCGGTGCGTACCGCGCAGGCGATAGAGCGCAGTCATGTGGTGATCCAGCTCCTCGAGGCGAACGAGCCGGTATCGCATCAGGACAAACATATCAGCGAGATGGTGATCGAGAAGGGCCGCGGACTGATATTCGCGTATAATAAATGGGATTTGATGGGTCTTGCGGAGGACGGCGAAGAGAACTACCGCAGGATGCAGGAGTTCAGGAAAATGACCCTGAACGAGTATCCGACATTCGACTACATACCGCTCGAGTTTATCTCGGCGAAGGATAACTATAAAATCGGGCGCCTGATGGAGTTGGTATTCGAAGTATACGGGGAATACAACCGCAGGGTGCCGACCCCGGAATTGAACGAATGGCTCAAGCAGGAAATCCGTGAGACCGACCTCGATAAACCGAAGTCTAATCTTAAGGTTTATTATGCGACTCAGCCGCTGACAGCCCCGCCGAAGTTTATTATTTTTGTGAATAAGCGGGATCATATCCGGAAAGATTTCCCCCGGTTTCTGGAAAAACGGATCCGGGCGAGATTCGGTTTCAGCGGAGTCCCTGTTCGGATGTTTTTCAAACAAAGGGAACGTGACAAGAAAAATACATGAGGAGCGTCCTATGGCAGCAGCAAAGAACGAAATGCCCAAAAAACCTAACATGGAGAACTACCTCAAGGAAATTGAAGTAAAAGCGTATCAAATTTATCAGGAAAGAAAGAAGAATAATATTCCCGGCGATCAGTTTACGGACTGGGTGCAGGCCGAGAACGAGATAAAAGCGAAGTATAATATCGGATAACAGGGACCGTTCCGATCCCATGGAACATTTTAGTCCTTGACAGAACCCGGTTTGCACGTTAAATTATTTGTCTACCGAAAACCGCTCAAAATGCGGGGTGTTTTGTCTATTTATTATTGAGAGGAGAAGGCGATGTCTGAAAAAGTAGTTGCCGTAGTCGGCGCGACCGGCGCCGTAGGGCGTGAGATGATTCGTACTCTTGAGCGCAGGAATTTTCCCGTGAAGGCGATCCGTTTTTTCGCTTCACAGCGTTCGGCCGGTAAATATCTCCAGTATAAGGGTGATGACGTGATTGTCGAGGAATTGACCGAGAAGGCGTTCGACAACCAGGGTATCGAGATCGCGCTGTTTTCAGCCGGTGGAGACACCAGTAAGCAGTTCGCCCCGATAGTCGCTAAAGCGGGGGCTATTGTGATCGATAACTCCAGCGCGTGGCGTATGAATCCCGAAGTGCCGCTCGTAGTGCCCGAAGTGAACCCCGAAGACGTCAAGTACAATAAAGGAATTATCGCGAACCCCAACTGTTCCACTATTCAGATGGTTGTCGCGCTGAAACCCCTGCACGATTTCGGAAAGATTCGCCGTATTGTGGTATCGACCTACCAGTCGGTTTCCGGGGCGGGTCAGAAGGGTATCGACGAACTCTGGGAGCAGACAAAGAGTATGATCAACGGCCAGCCCGTTAAAATTCAGAAATTTCCCAAGCAGATCGCGTTTAACGTGATCCCGCAGATAGACGTGTTCCTCGAAAACTACTTCACCAAAGAAGAGATGAAGATGGTCAACGAGACCCGCAAGATCATGCACGACGAGCATATCCAGACCACCGCGACCTGCGTGCGCGTACCCGTACTGCGCGGGCATAGCGAATCGGTCTATATCGAGACCGAGAAGAAGATCACCCGCGAGAAGGCGATCGAGCTTCTGTCGAAGGCCCCCGGAATAGTGGTTTCCGACGACCCGCAGAAGGGAGTCTATCCTGTGCCGACCGAGACCGCCGACCTGTTCGACACCTATGTCGGGCGTATCCGCGAGGACCTGAATGTCGAGACCGGGCTGAATTTCTGGTGCGTATCGGACAACCTGCTGAAAGGCGCCGCGTCCAACGCGGTGCAGATCGCGGAGATACTTTAAAAACCAATTGATAAGAAATAATACCGCCTCTGGAAAGAGGCGGTTTTTTTATAGGGAGGCATATCATGAAAGCATTGTGTATCATCAGCAGCCCTCAGGAATCCGGGAACACCGCCTATATTACCGGAAAAATAATAGAGGGAATGGAGGCGGCGGGTATTCGGGCTGAAAAAGTATGCCTGGGCTCGATGAATATTCACTATTGCCGGGGCTGCGGGATTTGTGAAAAAACGAGGCGGTGTGTTCAAAGGGATGATATGGATACCATGATAGAATCCATGATAGCCGCGAATATTATCCTGATCGCGTCACCCTCATACTGGGGCGATATCACAGGCCAGTTAAAGGTGTTTTTCGATCGGAGTACTCCTTTATGTAATGCAATAAACGGGACGACCGGTATCCCAGAAGGAAAAACGGGTATCGCCGTCGCGGTAAGGAGAGGCCGTTCTCCCGGTGAGAATATGCATATTATAGAATCTATAGAGCATTACTTCGGGCATCTGGGAATTGCCCCGAAAGGTAGGTATATGATCGAAGGTGTGGGCGCAATTGCGGATATCATATGCCGGCAGGAAAAGATTGACGAGGCATATGGTTTGGGACTGAATATTTTGAAAAGCTAATATATTAAGGACTGTTTCTGATTCCCGCCTTGACAAATAATAATCTTATGTTATATTAACTCCATATGCCTTTCGGAGGTCTTATGGAGAAGGTTTTACTCGTATTTCTCATGGCGATTCCCGCGCTCGTTTTCCCGAAAACAGTGCCGTTTAAGCTGGTGAACAACAGTAAATGGGGTGTGCAGGAACTCTATATTGTTCCCGCGAAGGGATTTA
Organism: Brevinematales bacterium; assembly: GCA_020059465.1. Taxonomy (GTDB): domain Bacteria; phylum Spirochaetota; class Brevinematia; order Brevinematales; family GWF1-51-8; genus GWF1-51-8. Next base: position 153,410 of record JAGVBZ010000030.1, on the reverse strand, counting down.
AGGGTAAATGGGGAAAGAACCTGATTACCCCGAATGTGGTTTACGGATGGGATGGCGCGACGGTCAAATACAATATCAAAAGCGGCACGCTATATCATGTAAAATTCGTGGATTTCTTCGGGCTATGGGGAACAGTCGAATCGGTCGAACTGGGCAAGTACAACCCCCTGAAAGTCGCATGCCACGCCGCATACAACACGAACTATATACCTAAGAATCCGGGACTCGGGTATTTCGAGAAAAACCCGTGGGGCATCACCTATGATACGTCGAAAGATACCATAAAACCCTTCCATACCAAACTGGAAATATATAACTACTACCAGAAACTTCCCAAGAGGGCCGAGACGACGACTCATTTCGATAAACAGCCGGAATTGTATATGGAGGGCGGGTATAACCTGAACGCAGGAAAAGTGGCTAAAGAATCCTTCGATGACGGGATTGTATGGGTCAACTATTATCGTTGGCTTGCAGGCCTGAACAGCGATATCCAGTACTCGGACTACATGAATAATCTCGCCCAGCACGCGGCGTTTATCCTGCAGTATGACAACTCTGGGGTAACTTCCATGCCGAAAAAAGCCCCCGAGGTGACGGATAAACAGTACGAACTGGCGATGCAGGGCTTGAAACACGCGAATATCGCTTACGGGTGCTCGCTTGAGGATTTTGTGACATCGATGCGCTGGTGGATCGGGTATTACAGGAGTTGCTCGTCCGAAACGGCTGGCGACCGCGAAAGCATCCTGTCGCCCTGCCTGGGCAAGGTCGGGTTCGGGATGGTGGGCAGTTTTTCCGTCCTCAGCTTTGGAGAACCCGATCCGAACGCTAAATTCGAGCAGAAGGCGGTCTGTTTTCCCGCGCCGGGGTATTTCCCCCATGAGTTTCTCATCGGATACAAGGAGGGCGAACCGTGGACGGTTACTGTCAACCCGAAATACTACAAGACCCCCGATATCAATCAGGTCAGCGTAAAACTGACCCGCCTCTATGATAATACTGTGATCGTACTGGATAAATCCCACAAGAAGGCGAGTACATACGGGCCGTATTTTAATATAAAATACAATGTCGGAGGGATGCCGAACAGTATTATGTTCCGCCCGGACTACCTTCAGGCGAATTATGCCGACGGGCAGGTCTATCGGGTGGAGATTTCCGGGCTGGAGGATATTGCCGGTAAGCCCGCGGTATTGACCTACACGGTGGAATTCTTTAATCTGGACTAGTCCTCGCGCAATAGCTGTCCATGGCGCGCTCGGTGCTAACACATCTGTGTGTGTCGCCCCCGCGCTATGATCTCTGGCGCTTGGTCAGTAGAAGAACCGAACGAAGTTCCTGGGCATTTCGCGCGTTCATCCAGTTTTTCTGGAAGTCGGGATCCTGCAGAATCTGCGCGACCGCCATCAGCGCCTTGAGATGGAAATTGCGTTCGTCCTTGGTGCCGATGAGAAAGAACGCGGTATAAACGACGTCCCCCCTCTCGTTCCAGTCGATCCCATGCTTATCTCGTACGGGAATGATATCGAAACGGTGCTCGCCTTCGACAACGATATGCGGGATGGCATGCGGAACTGCTACTCCGGGGAAAATCAGCGTGGATGCGTCGTCTTCACGGCGTTCAAGTTTCAGTTTTATCCATGCCGGGTCGGAATTCCACTGTTCCGCGATTATTTCCGCGACCCGTTTAAATAGTTTATCGCGGGTGATCGTATGGTCGAGATCGAGGATTTTCGCGTCGCGGATGATTTTATCGAATCGATCCTCATGAATTTCCTTCATTTCCATTAATATATCTAATAACTCGTTTTCGAGCTGTTCATTGTCCTTCTTGAGTTCCGGATCGATAATATTTTCTATCATATGCACGAACGCCGATTTACGTTTGATCCGTTTTCGCGCATAAACGAAGTACCAGATAATCGAAAGCGCAAGGAAACCGCCTGCCGCCGTAAGGATTTCCCATCCCATCTCGACGATCAGAAAAAGGTATGCGGCGATACCCGCGATTTGAAGCACCGGGAATAGGGGCGCGCGGAACGAGGGTTTATAGGTGGATATTCTGGTGTAGCGGATTATGATAACAGATAAATTGTCGGAAATAAAAACTAATAGTATGAAAAGCGAGGCTACTTTCGCGAGCTGTTCGATGTTGAGAAGGAGAATAATCAGAAGCATGAAACCCGAAGTGAAAATTACGGAAATATACGGAATTTTCTTATTCTTCGATATTTCTGCAAACGCGCCGGGAAGCAGGCCGTCGCGGCTCATCGCCATCGGGCTTCTGGATGCGGACATGATGCCTGCGTTTGCGGTAGTGACAAATGCGAGAATAGCGGCGATCGCTGTGGCTGCCAATTGGAAGTTCTGCAATCCGGGCGAGGAAAAGAATTTTGTTCCGGCAAGCGATAAGGGAGTTAGTGTTCCGCCGAGTTCGGAAGGGGTTAATGTGCCGATTAATACCAAAATGATGGCAAGATAGATGATTTCGACCGTGATAAATGCGAGAATAAGCCCCGGAACAAGCGCTTTTTGAGGATTCTTGACCTCCTCCGCCATACTCCCGATATTTGTTAAGCCGCCGTATGAAATAAAAACCATACCCGTGACCGGTAGAATGGCGGCCCAATTCAGCTCGAAAGAATCGAAAACCCGTCTAAAATCAACGATGCGGTATCCGAAAAAAAGGAACTGAACCAGGATTAACAGAAGCGCCGCGACAAGAAAAAGCTGTAATTTACCCGACGACTTGACGCTGATGAGATTGAGAACGGTAAAAAAGACGCAGAACGACGCGGCGATAATTTTCAGTTCCCATTCGGTAAGATGGGGAAAAATCAGGGTTGCGAACGCGCCGATGCCGATGAGGGCGAACGCGCTCTTCAAACTGATGGTAAACCAGTTCGCGAAACCGGTAAAAGTTCCGGCGGCCGAACCGAGTATGCGCTCCGCGAAGAAATAGCTCCCCCCCGCTTTCGGGATGGCTGTCGCAAGTTCAAGCTGTGAAAATAATGCCGGCAGAATCAGGAGTCCGGCCAATAGATAGGAAATGAGAATAGCCGGGCCTGCGATTTTAAATACGACGGCTGGCAGGACGAAAATTCCTGTGCTGATCATCGCGCCCGATGCGAGGCTGAAGATATCGATACCGGATAACTGCTTTTTCAATCTCATACTTTCCCCGATAAAAAACAGTCCGAATATTATACCGTGCGCTGGCGTTCCGTCAATAAAATGATTGATCGGAGTTCTTTCTCGGATTTCGCCATCATCCAATCCTGATGGAATTTCGGATTCTGAAGGATCTGCGCGATCGCCATCAATGCCCGAAGGTGGAAATTCCGTTCGTCTCTCGAACCGATGAGGAAAAACGCGGTGTATACGACGTCTCCCTTTTCGTTCCAGTCGATCCCGTGCTTATCGCGTACGAGAATGATATCGAAACGGTGCTCGCCTTCGATGACGATATGCGGGATGGCGTGCGGAACCGCAACACCCGGGTAGATTAAAGTGGAGGCCTCTTCCTCGCGAATATCGAGTTTCATCCTGACAAGTTTCGGATCGATATTCCATTTTTCTGCGACACTTTCGGAAACCATCCGGAAAAGTTCGTCGCGGGTGATGGTGCGGGTGAGGTCGAAGATTTTCGCGTCGCGGATGATTTTATCGAACCTGTCCTCATGGATCTCCTTCATCTCCATCAGGATATCCAAAAGCTCGTCCTCCAGCACCGAACCCTCCGTTTTGAGTTCGGGGTCGATGATCTTTTCCACCATATGCACAAACGCCGATTTACGTTTGACCCGTTTTCGCGCATAGACAAAATACCATGTGATCGAAAGCGCAAGGAAACCGCCCGCCGCGGTAAAAATTTCCCATCCCATCTCGAATATCAGGAAAAGATATGCGGCGATCCCCGCGATTTGAAGCACCGGGAACAGGGGCGCCCGGAACGAGGGCTTATAGGTGGAAAGTTTGGTATAACGGATAATGATGACCGATAGATTGACCATTGAGAATACGAGAAGCATGAAAAGCGACGCCACCTTAGCGAGCTGCTCGATATTGAGCAGCAGAATGACGAGCAGCATGACTACGGATGTCAGGATGACCGAAATATAGGGTATCTTTTTCTTCTTCGATACTTTGGCGAACAGCTGCGGGAGAAGGCTGTCGCGGCTCATCGCCATCGGGTTCCGGGACGCGGTCATAATGCCTGCGTTGGCTGTGGTGACAAACGCGAGGACTGCGGCGAGCGCGGTGACAATCAGTTCGATACGCGAGAGAATCGGGGTTTCGAAGAAGTGCTGTCCCGCCACCGAGAGGGGGGTAAGTGTATTGGCAAGCTTCTCGCCGGGGAGTATCCCGATCAGCACGAAAATGATCAGCATGTATAGGACTTGAACGACTATGAACGCGAAGATTGTCCCGAGTACCAGAGTTTTCTGGGGGTTTTTCACTTCCTCGGCGATACTCGATACCTTGATCAGCCCGCCGTATGAAATAAACACCATACCGGTAACCAGAAAAACATCCTTCCATTTAAAATCGAATATATTGGCCACCCGCGAGAAATCCATCAGCCTGTACCCGAACAGGATAAACTGCCCGAGTATGAGAAGCAGCGCGATCACCATAATGACCTGAAGTTTTCCGGACGATTCCACGCTGACAAGATTGGTGAACGTAAAGAAAAGGCAGAAGGACGCGGCGATAATCTTTATTTCCCATTCGGTGAGGTTGGGAAAAATCAGGGTCGCGAACGCGCCGATTCCGATCAGAGCGAACGCGCTTTTCAGGGTAATGGTGAACCAGTTCGCGAAACCGGTGAAAACTCCGGCGGCCGAGCCGAGAATGCGCTCCGCGAAAAAGTAGCTTCCGCCGGCCTTCGGGATAGCGGAACCGAGCTCGAGTTGGGAAAAAAGCACCGGCAGCATGAGTATCCCCGCGAAAAAATACGAAATGAGTATCGCGGGCCCCGCGATTTTAAAGACGATTGCCGGAAGGACGAAGATACCTGTACTGATCATGGCGCCCGACGCGAGACTGAATACCTCGATTCCGCTCAGTTGTTTTTTTAACGCCATGACTCCTCCTTTATTAAGAAGATATCGGAGCGACTGTCGACCGTTCGATCAGCGCGGGTTGAAGAATTATTTTTTCTTTTTTATTGATACCGGAATCTATTTCTGTCTTCAGCAGTTCGATTCCGAGTTGGGACGCGATACTTAACGGCTGGGACATTGTCGACAATCCGATATAATCGCTGAAGTCCATATTGTCGTATCCGAGTATGGATAGGTCCTGCGGGACACGGATACCGAGTTCGCGGACTGCTTCGAGTACGCCCACAGCCTGAAGGTCGCTGACACAGAAAATGGCGGTAGGCGGTTCTTTCATTCCCATCAGTTTCTTTGTGATAATATTCGCGCCCATCCGGCTCCAGTCGTTAATCTGGATATATTTATCGTTTATCGGGATATTCGCCATCGCAAGCCCCATCTTGTAGCCTTTCAGACGCTCGCTCGCGACGGTGAAGTGGAACGGGTCTTCGATTGCGCCGCTGATAATCGCTATCCGTTTATGTCCCAATCCGGTGAGGTATTCGACCGCCTTATATGCGCCGTAGGTGTTGTCGAAGCAGACGGAACTATAGGTCGGGTGCATCGTATCGATCAGAACAATCGGGAAACGCGCCTTGCGGAGATTAATTTCCTCGTCCGTGCGGATAGGCAGCGATACCACGACCAGTCCGTCGAGTTTGTTTTCGCCGACCACCTTCGCTATCAGTTTCTTTTTATGCTCCGGCGTGGTGGCGTCGTAGAGAATCAGGTCGAAATCGTGCAGCTCCTTCGCTATACCGTCGAGGAGTTTCAGGAAGAACTCGCCGAAAAAGAACGGCACCAGTACGCCGATTTCCTGCGACTTTCGTTTGGACAGGCCCGACGCGATGGGAGACGGATAATAATTCAGGTCTTCGATCGCCTGCATGACTATTTCTTTCGTCGGCACCGAGACGTTGTCCTTCCCGTTGATGACGCGGGAAACTGTGGCGATAGTGACATTAGCGCGTTTGGCTACGTCGTAGATAGTGATCTTTCTTGTTAAGTCCGGCATTTTACCTTTCCAAATTTATCATTATATCACTCTAAAAACACTCAAAAAATAAAGCGCCCGTTGGGCGTGCGGTTATCATTATGTCTTAATCCGTTGTAAAATTCAAGGTTCTTAAAACCGCCCGATTAAAAACGGACATCGAACGAAATATACGGGTTGCTGTCCGCAGATTCCGTCGAGTACTCCAAATCGGAAACAAACGACATGGACGGGCCTTTGCGAAGTTCCTCGATCATCTGCTGAACCTGCTCGCCGGTTCCGCATGCCTCGACCTCTACGTCCCCGGAATACAGGTTCTTGACCCATCCGGTCAGGCCGATCCGTTCCGCTCTCTGCTGAACGAACCATCTGAATCCCACTCCCTGTACCCTCCCCTTGACGACCGCCCTCAAAATCAGCACCGTTCGCCCCCCTACTTCAACGTTACTGTGAGTTTACCGATATTCGAGATGGAAAGGGGGATCGGGAGAAACAGCGTATCGAATTCGTTCTGGCGAAGCTCCATTGCGACATCGGTACTGAAAACATATTCTTTATTGGATAACATGAGATTCCTGATTACCCAGGGATTTGCGGCGGTGTTTTCAAGAAACAGGCTCAGCCCGTACTTGAATTTATCCTGTACCAGCCGCACCACCATTTTATTGCCGTTGGTAAAATTAAACTCCTTCCGCTTGGTATCCGACGAGCCGAACATAAAAGCCAGCCACATCGCGATAGCAAGTATAATATAGAAAATAAACATCCGGGCGGTGGTTTTATTTCCGCCGAACACTCGGGTTAAGAATTTTTTAGGAGTTGTCGTTGGTTCGGGGTGGCGGTTTAACGCGATACGGTCCGCCCGTGAGTAGTGATAAACAAGATCCGGGTTTTTCAGTTCGTCGAACGTAGGAGCCGTCTTTTTTTTCATAACCCTCTCAAACCGCTTTCAAATATCTTACATTATTATGAGGGTTTTATCAATTATTTTTCCAACATTTTCAGCGCTAATCAGTATATCCGCATCACTTCCATTGATATTTCGAGCCGAATTGCAGACTGATTGCAACGCCCTTGAGCGGGTGGGAAAAATTATAGGAGAATTCATACGCCATACTGTTTTTCCAGTGGAACACGCCTTTCTGCCCCTTCACCCATGAATCGTAAAATATGGTGAAGAGTTTTGTATTCTTGCCGTCCGATTTTATGATAAAGATATTCAGGTAGGGAATATTCTTATCGTATATATATGACTTCCCCCCGAAATATATCCGGTACTGAACAGGAACCATCTGATAGAAGCCGGTTTCGATTTGCTGCGCCGTCCACCCGATAATATCGATCTGCTCGATAGACATCAGGTCGATTTTAGCGGTGACCGTCTGGTTTGTCACTTTATTGGTGATATAAAGCATGAAGTTTGTAATATATTCGTAGGTTCCTTTCAGTAGGGTATTGGGCGCCACAAGAACCTGCACATAGGAATGATAGGTCTGGAGTACTGCGGTGTTCGTTTTCATCGGCGTCTTGATAGACGTATTATTGAACTGAACTTCCGGGTCGGCGGGGTCGGGGACAGACGGCTCGGGTATCTGCGCGGGCAGAATCAGGGGGAACAGGACAAGCAGGGCGGTTTTAATGAACGTACGGATGATAGCAGTAGACATAATGGTTCTCCTCCAATTGAGCGGCTTGCGGGAAACTTTCCCTGCATTGTCCGTCGGCGGCGGGACAACGGGAATAGAACGGGCATCCGCCGACAGCCTCCCCGCGTTCGATAGGGTCATTCCGTACCACGATATCGCGTGCGGATTGGAGCAGGAGATGGGTGTATGGGTTCGCCGGGCGTTCGAAGATCGAGTTCTTATCGCCCGATTCGAGCACCTTGCCGCGGTAGATAATCATGATCGTCTGCGAGAGGAAACGTACGGTAGCGAGATCGTGGGATATAAAGATATATGATAGATCGAATTTCGTTTTCAGGTCGGACAGCAGGTTGAGGATTTGGGCGCGGATGGAAACGTCGAGCGACGACACCGGCTCGTCGAGGATAATCAGTTCCGGCTGGGATATGAGGGCGCGCGCGATTGACACCCGCTGACGCTGTCCGCCGGAGAACTCGTGGGGATAACGGAACATCGCCGACGCCTCGATGCCCACCGTTTCGAGCGCTTCGCCCACCTTGATGCGGAGTTTATCCTTGTCGATATTTTTTTCGATCCTGAGATACGGCTCTGCAATGGTGTGAAGGATATTCATGCGGGGATTCAGCGAACTGTAGGGGTTCTGGAATACCGCCTGAATCTTCCCGGAGAACCACGATTGGCGGATGTCCGCGCCGTGGAAACGGAATTGCCCTCCGGTAGGGGGATACAGCCCGAGTACGGCGTTGCCGAGGGTAGTCTTACCCGATCCGGATTCGCCGATCACGGAAAGAACTTCGCCCTTCTTTAAATTGAACGAGACCCCGTCGACAGCGCGGACATGCCCGGTCACCCTGCGGAAAATCCCCTTATAGATCGGGAAATGGACTTCTATACCGCTCGCTTCAAGGAAACTCATTTTTACCTCACGGATTATTCTATAATCAGAAGGACGGAAAGTCAAAGTTCCATGGGATATTACCCATGCTGGATTTTTTTCAGGACTTGCATTACAATTTTACATCGATTCATTTTTTATCCGGTTATTCAGGAGAAGCGTATGCGGAAAATCGGGGTATATCCCGGAACATTCGACCCTCCCACCAACGGCCATATCGATGTGGCGATCAGGGCGTCCCATTTCTTCGACAAGCTGATTATCGGGGTAGGGAACAACCCCGGGAAAGACCCGTTGTTTTCCGCTGCGGAACGGGAGGAGATGTTAAAACAGATATTCAAGGACAGCCCGAATATCGAAATACGCTCGTTCTCGAACCTGCTGATCAATTTCGTACGCGATTGCGGGGCGATGGCGCTTGTACGCGGACTGCGGGCTGTGTCCGATTTCGAATACGAACTCCAACTCGCATCGTTTAACTACCACCTGAACGAGGTAGTCGACACAGTGTTCTTTATGGCGCGCGAGGAAAACCTGTTCGTCAGTTCGTCCATCATCCGCGAGATCGCGCAGTACGGCGGGGATGTGTCCGATAAAGTACCGCCCGACGTATGGAAGAAACTGCGCGAGAAGTACCCGGTATAGAGTATGAGAGATAATGTCATATAGCGCTTCGGGAGTAAATGTATGAAGAAACTGTTTTTCCTGCCGGGTCTGATCGGGGCGGGCCTGCTTTTCGTATCCTGCGGAGCCGACATCAATAAGGCCGCGAACGAAATGCGCCCGGCGGTACAGGGGATGTCCGCGTTGATAGAAAAAGCCTCCCTGCAAATCATATCGGTACAGTCCGCGGACGAGGCCGCCGCGATTATCAAGGAAACCGCCGGGAAAATGAAGCAGATTATACTCGAAATGAAGGCTATCGAGAAAAAATTCAACCTTACCCCCGATGAATCTAAAAAACTGGTAAAAACACTGAAAACCGAATACAATACGGTAGGTACGGTGCTGGTTTCGCTGAACAGCAATATCAACACAGTGCTGGAAAAGTACAAGGATAATCCGAAGGAAGTAGAAAAGCTGATGGACGCGCTTCTCAGCCTTCGGGAAATCGGCAGTATGTAATACGATATGATGGCTTGACGGGAAGGGTTATCATTAAGGAGTGCTGAAAATGAAAAATTTTATGAGGTTTGGGTTTATCGCAGTTTTCACGGCATTATTCATCTCATGCGGCGGCGGTACGGATATGAAGAAAATCGAGGCCGAAGCTCGGATGTCGATGAAGAATATGGTCGGTTCGATGAACGAAATCGCCGCAAAGATGAACGATTCACAATCTGCTGAAGATACAATCATGCTGATAAAAAAATCCGGCGAACTGTTCCTGAATTTCACTCGGGAACTGAAGGAGATATCGGACAAGTATAACCTGAATGCCGCGCAGGATGACGAGCTTCAGGGGAGATTGAGCGACGTCTATGCGGAACTTGGCGCCGCAAGCGAAACGCTGAATAAGGCGTTCGGTACGGCGGCTGAAAAATTTGCGGATAGCGCCGACGTAATGGAGCAGTTGAAAACCACGATAGATGTCATTGTCGAAGCGAGCCGGATGTAGGAACCGGGACAGATATAAAACATAGAGGAGCGCGAAAGATGAAAAGAATTTTCAGTCTGGGGTTATTAGCAGGTTTAATGATCATGACAGCATCGTGCGGCGGAAATGACCTGAAAAAGGTCGAATCGGAAATGGCTCCCGCTATCGATAAGCTGACGGCTTTATTGAACACGACTGTCGATAAGCTGAACGCTGAAACCAACAGCGATAAGATTGTTGCGATTCTGAACGGGGCGTCGGAGACAGCGAACGGGCTGATTGCGGAATTGAAGCTGATCGATAATAAATATACGCTGAGTGTTCCCGAGAACGATAAGCTGATGGAGATGATGCAGACGACGTTCGACAATTTCACCAAGTCCGGCGAAAAGATGGGTAAAACTGTCGACGGTATTCTCATTAAGTTCGAAAAAGACAGCGCTGCAAAGGAAAAAATTCATCAGGCGCGGATGAACCTCGCCTATAGTTTGCAGATGTAACTGATTGGCCGATAAAAATATACCGACGGAGTGTTCACATTGAAACATGCCTTGAAATACACAGCGGTGCTGGGATTAATCCTTGCGCTCGCTTCCTGCGGAACGGATATAAAAAAAGCCGCCGGGGAATATCATACGGTGCTGGATAAATGGATCGCAGTGATTACCGCCGCGATCGAGCAGACCGCCTCGGCGAAGGACGCGGGTCAGGCGGCGGCCGCGGCTGAAAAAGCCGCTGTGCAGGCGAACGCGCTCCTATCCGAGATGAACGATATCGACGACCTTTATCCGGTTTCCCCGAAAGAGGCGGAACTATTGAGGCAGATGCTTCAGACGAAGTACGATAAGCTTGCCGATTTATCGCAGGAACTGGGCGAGACTGTAGGCGGCCTGCTGGCGCGCTACGCGGGAGACCATACGGCTATCGACCTGCTCACGAAGGCATTCGACCCGCTTATGATACTCATCCCGCACGAATGAACTGTAGGAATAATAGGATTGGAGGAAAGAAAGCTATGAAAAGAGGAATGTTTTTTTCAGCAATATTCGCCGCAATATTCATGGTGGTCTCCTGCGCGGCCGAGAGTTCCGATTTCACGAAGGCGAAGGCGGAACTGGACGGTCTGATTACGTCCACATGCAAAGTCCAGAACGACGCGATCAAGGTAATCGGCGCGTCGACGAATATCAATGTGATACTGGATACGATAAAATCGGTGACCGACGCGAAGAAAGGGATTGATCCGGGGATCGACAGAATATCTCAGAAATACCCGAACCTGAGCAAAGAGGAAGTGGATAATATACTTGCATTCATGGGCGAGAAGGTTCTCGAACTTACCTTGTCGAGCGACGATTTTGTGCAGGCTGTGGACGGCGCGATCCGCAAGTTTTCCGCCGATCAGGACAAGACAAAACCGTTGATACTCGCCCTCAATGAGTACCAGTCGATAGGGCAGTAAATAATCATATCCCGTCCCTGTAAAAGCGGTATGGGTTGAGATTTCCGTTTTACCCGCGATGATGAAAAAATGTTTTTCCATCACTCTGTCTTATTGAAGGACGGGATGATGGTATCGGGTATAAAATCTTGTCATTTTCGCCGCCTTATTTTATAATGTAAACCTTGAATTTACAGGAGGAATGCGTTGGCGCTGATTGTGCAGAAATTCGGCGGTACTTCGGTAGGCAATCCCGAACGTATAAAAAATGTTGCCGGTACCGTCATTAAAGAAAAGCTGGCTGGCAATCAGGTCGTGGTGGTCGTATCCGCGATGAGCGGGCAGACCGACCAACTGATCGGCCTGTGCAGGCAGATTTCGGACAATCCCTCCAAGCGCGAAATGGATATGATGGTCTCTACCGGCGAACAGGTCACTATCGCGCTTCTCGCGATGGCGCTGATCGATCAGGGGCATGACGCCATCTCATACAACGGATGGCAGGTGGGAATCCGCACCACCGCCGAATACTCGAAGGCAAAAATACTCGATATAGACACCAAATTAATGAGGGAATCTCTCGCCGCCGGTAAGATCATAGTAGTGGCGGGTTTTCAGGGCATCGATATGAAGAACAATATTACCACACTCGGACGCGGCGGGAGCGATACGACCGCGGTGGCTGTGGCCGCCGCCCTCAAGGCCGACCGATGCGATATATATACCGATGTGGACGGGGTTTATACCGCCGACCCGCGTATAGTTCCCGATGCCAGACGGCTCGACAGGATTTCCCACGATGAAATGCTCGAACTGGCGTCGATGGGATCGAAGGTTCTTCACGACCGTTCAGTCATATTCGCCATGAAATATAACGTTCCTCTCCGGGTGGTTTCGTCCTTCGCGGAAGGCCCCGGCACTTTAATTGTAAAGGAGTCAGCCGATATGGAAGACGTATTAATCAGCGGTATCGCTAAGAAAGACAACGAAGTCCGTGTCAATATCGCGGGCATTCCCGATAAACCCGGTGTCGCGTCCACAATATTCAAACAGCTCGCCGACGCGAATATCAATGTGAATATGATCGTACAGAGCGTCGGGAAAGAGGGACACAGCCAGATTTCGTTCACTGTGATTAATACCGACCTCGACGAGGCGAAAAAAGTGATGGCGAAGCTCCAGACTGAACTCGGAGCGGAAAGTGTGACCTACGACGCGGATATCGCGATCGTGTCGGTGGTCGGCGTCGGGATGAAGGTATATGCCGGAATCGCGGCGGCCGTATTTGACGAACTTGCCAAGAACAGCATCAATCTCGAAATGATCTCCACCTCCGAAATCAAGATTTCCGTCGTCATCCGTAAGGCGGACGCCGAGAAAACGGTGCAGGCGTTGCATAAACGGTTTTTCCTGCAGGCGTAAGCATCCCCTGCCCGCGCTGGTACATCTATTTCTCTCACCTCTGCAGATAATGGTTTTACGGGACGGACGGATTATTTTCCGTTATTGACAAATCCAGTCGTGCGCTCGAAGAACGCGATACCCTCGTCGACACTGTCCACGAACTTCATGATACGGTCGACGTTGGCGACCGAAAATACGCGCTTGACATGCGGCTGATTGCAGATGACGCAGACCTGTGTCTCTTTTTTCATGGCGTTGGTAGCGAGACGGATGATAACCCCGATACCGGACGAATCGATATAGCTGACGGCGTCGAGGTCGACGATAAAACGGTAAACTCCCAGTTTGATATAGGCAACTACTTCTTTCTGGAAGATGTCGAAATCTTCGTCAAAAATGCTTAACTCGCCGGAGACGGTACAAATGACAAGAGTTTCGCTAAGAACGGCAATTTTTATTTTCAATGCGGTTCTCCGGATATGGTTATACGGATACGTTTAATATCTGGTCGTCGAAGCCCGAAAGCTTCTTCTTCATATATGTGATGTTTCCGCTCTTACCATCGTAGTTGATTGAAAACTCGTCCATTATCTTGCTGATCATATAGATTCCGCGTTTACGCATCTGGAAACGGTCGATCTTCTCGGGGGGTTCCAACGGCTGCTTAATCGCAGGCCCGTTATCTTTGATTTGGATCTCCAGGATTTTATCTTTCTTTTCATCGCTCCCGCTCACAATAAGTTTGATGTTGATAGGAATATCCCGTTTCCAATGATATGAGTGCTGAAGAATATTCAGAATAGCCTCGTGAATACAGAAATGAATCTCATGAGCGACCATATCCTGATCGCAGGTGATACGTGTTAGAATCTCCAGTAGTTCCCGCTCAAATTGCACGATCTCGTCTTCAGTTCCAGAAACTTTGAAGTTGAAAATCATTTCCTTTCTCCCAAGCACTTCTCAGAGAAGAGAAAAACCCCGTTCAATATCATATCAAAGTTTTCCATGAAACACAAAGAAAACGTTGAAATATTTTTTAAATAAAAAAATAAAAATTACGGAGTTTGCGGTAACCTTTATTTTTATATATAATAATGCAAAAAAATATTTCGTCAAGCATTATTTTGGAGGGGAAGATGGAAGTTAAGAAAAAAAAGTATCTTTTTATCACCGGAGGCGTTTGTTCGTCGCTGGGAAAGGGAATTGCCGCCTCCACTCTGGGCGCATTGCTCAAGGCGGACGGCTATAAGATAAATATGATGAAAATCGACCCCTATCTGAACGTCGATGCTGGAACAATGCGCCCCTACGAGCATGGCGAAGTATTTGTGACCGGCGACGGCACCGAGACCGACCTCGACCTCGGCAATTACGAGCGCTTCGTCCGGATCGAGACCTCAAGGATGAGCAGCGTGACCACCGGACAGATCTACCAGCGGGTCATCGACGCCGAACGGAAGGGGGAGTACCTCGGACAGACCGTGCAGGTCATCCCGCATATCACCGACGAGATTAAGCGGCGTATCCGTATCCTCGACGAGAATCAGGACGCAGATATCATAATCGTGGAAATCGGCGGAACGGTCGGCGATATCGAGGGAATCCCGTTTATCGAGGCAATCCGTCAATTTTCGATCGAAGAGGGCAAGGAGAACGTCAAGTTCGCGCACCTGACCCTGATCCCCACCATCAGCGGCTCGAACGAATTGAAGACAAAACCCACTCAGCATTCGGTAAAAGCCCTGATGTCGATGGGGATTCAGCCCGACTTCCTGTTCTGCCGCGCGCAGGACCTTCTCCCCCCGCATCACCGTCAGAAAATCGCGTTGTTCTGTAATATAGAAGAGAAATGCATCTTTTCCGCGGTAAATGTCAAAAAGAGTATCTATGAAGTCCTGCTGTATTTTCAGGAGCAGGAGGCGGATAAGACCATCCTCGAAAAATTCCATCTGCCCTACAAGAAGGGCGATATTTCCAAATGGCGCGAACTGGTAGCGATTGACAGCGACCCGAAGCATGAAGTCCGCATCGGGTTCATCGGCAAATACCTCCGTTCGACCGACACGTCGGACACGTATAAGAGCGTGGACGAGGCGCTGAAGCACGGGGGATTCGCCAATAACTCGAAAGTGCAGATTGTCAGCATCGACGCCGAGACGTTCGAGCAGGAGCCGGAGCAGTATCTGCGGGAGATTGACGGCATACTTGTGCCGGGAGGGTTCGGGAGCCGCGGAATCGAGGGAAAGATACTCGCCGCCAAGCTTGCCCGCGAACGTAAAATCCCGTACTTCGGTATCTGTCTCGGTATGCAGTGCATGGTTATCGATTACGCGCGCCATGTCTGCGGGATGCAGGAAGCGAACTCCACCGAATTCGCGCAGGAAACGTCTTACCCGGTCATCGAACTCCTCACGAACCTGAAGGGAATTACTTACCTCGGCGGCACGATGCGCCTTGGGAAAATGAAGACCATGCTGAATAAGAACACGCTGGTGCACAGTATATACAATTCCGACGAGATCATCGAACGGCACCGCCACCGTTACGAGGTCAATCCCGAATTTGTGGATATCCTTGAAAAGAAGGGGCTGACAGTCTCGGCGCGGGCGGAGAACGGGCTGGTGGAAATAGTGGAACTTGCGGGGCATCCGTGGTACCTCGGAGTACAGTTCCATCCCGAATTCAAGTCGTCGCCCCTCGAACCCGCCCCGTTGTTCAAATCGTTTATCGCGGCGGCGATTAAATATAATAAGGATCACGGCGGAAAAAAGTAGAATGAAATGGTTATTAATAGCGGCGGGCGGCGCGCTGGGCGCGGTTTCGCGTTACGCCGTGTCCGTATTTATCACCGAACGCGCGGGCACCGGATTCCCGTGGGCTACACTCGCTGTCAATCTCGCGGGATGTCTTGTGATCGGGATACTGTTCGAGCTTGCCGAGGTCGCTATTATCCCGCTTGAATTCCGGGTGCTTTTTATCACCGGCTTCCTCGGCGCGTTCACCACGTTCTCGACATTCGGATGGGAGACCGCCGCGCTCCTGCGCGACAGCGAATGGCTGTACGCGGGGCTGTATATCGCGGGCAGTGTCGTACTCGGTATCGCTATGGTATTCGGGGGAATCATGCTGTCCAAAGGAATTCTGTTTCTCATCAGGAGGCCCGGATGACGACCAATGGGACAAACGAAGAAAAAGGGATGCTTCTCAGGGTGTTTATCGAGGAAAAGGAAAAGACTCACGGCCAGCCGGCCTACGAATGGATAGTCCGTCAGGCGCGTGAGAGAGGCCTCGCGGGGGCTGCGGTCGTACGGGGGATACTCGGGTACGGCGGCGACAAGGTGCTGCATTCGGCGAAATTACTGGAGATATCGGACGACCTCCCGATGATAGTCGAGATTATGGACACCGGGGAGAACCTCCGGAAGTTCATCGTCGAGATCGGCGCGGAGATAAAATCGGGGTATGCCGCTCTGGAAGAAGTAAGGATATTCCGTTTCGGGAAATAATGAAACAGGGGGATTCCTATGCAGGAAGCGCTGATCTGGCTATATGCGGGGACTGCCGTACTGCTTTTCGTGCACGAGGTCGATTCGGGGTACTGGAAGGAATGGGAATTGTTCCGGATGCCGGGCGGGCCGGGCTTTTTCATGCTCCTGCATATTCCCGTGTTCTTCCTGTTTTTCGCGGGGCTGGTCCTTCTTGTGCGCGAAAATTATTGGGGGAAAATTGCGTCCCTCGTACTGGCCGCCGGATCGGTGGGCGGGTTTACGATCCATACGGTGTTTATCGCGAAGGGGGATAAACGCTTCGAGGGGATTGTGTCGCGCGGGATAATCTGGATGATGTTGTTTTCAGGCATTGCACTTGGGGCGTTAACTATCGCGCTGATGGGTTAGCAGACCGCCCCGATAAACGTATTGCCGAAAAACGGGTTGAATAAACCGGAAATAATAATAAAAAATTGTCGAACGGCATCTTTCATTAATAACTTATGATTGACTGAATCTACAAACTATTGGACGGAATGCATGACAGAATTGTACCTTACCAGACACGGCGAAACGGAATGGAATGTTCAGAAACGGGCGCAGGGATTCCAGGATTCGCCGCTGACCCCTCGCGGCCTCGAACAGGCGCGCCTTTTATCGGAACGACTCGGCAGCGTACGTTTCGACGCTATTTTCACAAGCCCGCTTCCGCGCGCGTACCGTACCGCGCAGATTATCGCCGGAAGACACGGAAGGCTTCTCCACTCCGACGACCGTATCCGCGAGATCTATCTCGGCGAATGGGAGGGGATGACGTTCAGGGAAATATCGGCGCTCTACCCGCAGGAGAACCAGTACTTTTGGAGCGCGCCCGATCTTTATATCCCGATCTCCGGGGAATCGTTCGACGATCTCCGCAGGCGGATCGAATCGTTTATCCGCGATATCCTGAAATCGTACCCGAGCGGACGGGTGCTGGTGGTGTCGCATGCGGTCGCGGTGATGACGATGATCGCGTTTTTCAACGGAACGCCGCTGAGCGGTTTCTGGGATGCGAAGTTCATCGATTCGACCAGCCTGACGATCATCGAGTCGAACGGAAACGGGGGCAGACTTGTCCTGCACGGCGATACGTCCCATTTAAGTAGGGAGGAGTCCTGATGAAGATACCGTCACGCACAGAGGCGGAGGGGATGCTGAACGAGGCCGAGGGCATGAATCCCGGGCCATGGGTCGACCATGTGCGCTACGCGGCGCGCGCCGCCGAGACGATCGCACGCGAACTCGGCGATATGGACGCGGAGAACGCCTATATCCTCGCGCTTCTCCACGATATCGGGCGGCGCACCGGACGGTCGAAATTCCGTCATATGATCGATGGCTACCGTTACCTCGAAGGGCTCGGATATCCCGATGCGGCGCGGGTGTGCATCACCCACGGGTTTCCTATTAAGGACATAGATACGGTGCTCCATGAGAAGGACGTGCCGGACGCGGACTGGGAGTTCGCCCGCAAGTTCCTTGCGTCCGTGGAGTACGACGATTACGACAGTCTTGTCCAGCTCGCGGATATCGTATCGATGCCGCACGGGTATGTGCTGATCGATAAGCGTTTCGTGGATGTGGCGCTCCGTTACGGGACGACCGCGCATACGGCGGAACGGTGGCGGGCGTTTTTCGCGGTCAGGGATAGTTTCGAGCGCCGGCTTGGGAAAAGCGTGTATACGTTACTGCCCGGCGTGGTGGAGAATACGTTCGGGTTCACTGAGTGACATCAAACCCATAACCGTATAAGTCTAAAAGAGTCATGAATAGCCTGCGACCGGAAAGACGCTATCACTTTACGTTTTCAGTAAAAACCTTTATCCACGAATAGACGCGAATGGGCACGAATAGATTTTTGGGATACTTAATGGAATTTGCGGGTATTTGTGTTCATTCGTGGAAATAATCCACAAAGACTGCGACTATCCGGGTGTGACGGAGAATACACTTAAGGCAGGGATAAGTCGTTAGAATATCACTTCACTTCCATGCAGACGAGGCAGATGTCGTCGCTGAAGCTGTCGGAGCCGCGGAACTCCACGAGGTGCTGCATGAGCCTGTCGAGCAGTTCGGCGGGCGGGATAGACGACATTCCCCGCAGCGCCGCGAAAAGGCGGATCGCCTCGAAATCCTGACGCATCTCTTTAGGGTCCTTCTGGACATAACGGATATTCACCGCCTCGGTCAGCCCGTCCGTATAGAATAACAGCTTATTTCCGCGTTCGAGCCTCATCTTCTGGTTGACAAACTTGAACCCGCGCTTCATCAGACGGGAGTTGGTCATTACCGCGAGGATAACGCCGTAGTTACCGGTATCGATAAAATCCACTCCGGCGCGGTTGATGATGAGAGGCGGGTTATGCCCGGCGCTGGAATAGACGAACTCCCGCTTGAGCGGGTTATACACCCCGTAGAACGCTGTGACGAATATTTCAGGGATTTGATTGTAGAGGTACTCGTTCATTCTTAGGAGGAATTCGGCGGGGTCGCCCGCGTCCTGATCCTGTTTGAGTACGAAGCTCTTGATCATCGATGTGATGAACGCGGCGGCAAGGCCGTGACCGGACACGTCGCTGATCAGGATACCGATACGCCCGTCGCGGAAACGGATGAAGTCGAAGTAATCGCCGCCGACCAGTTCCATCGGACGGTAATGGAACGCGAGGTACGGGACAGGGCTTTCGCGGGGGATGAAGTTCGACTGGATTTTCCGCGCGAGCTGGAGCTGTTCCTCGATCGTTTCGGATTTCTCGGTCAACTCCTCCTTCTCGATGAAAAGCTCGCGGTTGGCTTGTTCGAGTTCCTGTGTACGGAGCGCGATAATCTCGCTGAGATCCTGTTTGGTGCGTATCCCCATCCGTTCTTCCTCGCGCACGATGTCCATCAGTTCGCGCGACAGCGACACCGCGAGGATAGAGAGGTATCCGCAGAAAAGCAGCGTAATAATCAGCGTCAGCATCGCCGCGAGCATATCGAGGGTCAGGAGGTTATAATTGTCGTACTGGCGGGCCGCGATGAAGAAAACAATCAGGAGGGCAAGCTCGATCAGGGTCAGCACCGCCGGGACTACCCGGTAACGCGAGAATATGCCCGCCGCGAACAGGAGCACCATGAACGCGGTATTGATCTCGGTCAGGCGGGGGTACAGGTAAAACGCGTCGGTAAATATCCCCACGTTGACAAGATGGATCGTGATGACCGCGATCACCCCGAGAAGAAGGAAATACCCGGCGGCGTCGGGCTTTTTTAACTTGATCAGTACCATCGATACTGCTACAAGGATAAGAGCGCCGGTTTGGCTGACGATCAGGAAGAGATGGCGGTTCTCGACTATTCTGAATACGATACTGAATATAAAAAGAAAGATCGCGCCCAGATCGATCAGGAGCGCGTACTTAAGTTTGGTGTAGGTTACCGGGGATATGTCCTGATAATTCTTTAGAAAATACCGGACGAAACGGTTTATCATATATTCTCCGGTAATATATTATAATATAGTATAAAAAAGTCAAGGTACTGCGGGTACTGCGTACACTAACCCCGGTATCAGGCAAAACAGCGGGATAAATAAATAGCCCGCGACAATGGAATTCCTTTCACCGCGAGTGCTGCGTGTACTGCGTACACTAACCCCGGTATCAGGCAAAACGGCGGGATAAAAAAATAGCCCGTGATAATGGAATTCCCGTCACCGCGAGTGCTGCGTGTACTACGTACACTAACCCCGGTATCATGCAAAACGGCGTGCTAAAAGACAGCCCGTGATAATGGAATTCCCGTCACCCCGAACGAAGTGAAGCGGTCAATCGATGACACCATGACGGCGCGGATTATTTCGTAATCACCCCCGAGAGCTTATCGATAATCGATACCAGCGAAGTATAATAGAAATAGAACGCGCCGAGCGTGATGACCGTATTGACCGGTTTATACGGCGGGGCGAGCGCAGCGAGTATCCGTATCGGGATAAATCCGCTCCACAGCAGGACCGGAAGAATATTCTCCGGGCTGATCGCCATATTGTTATTCGCCATTGCACGCGCGGTGCTGATCAGGGTCATCTCCTGCCATACGGTGAGCGCGGCAACAGTCAGAATAGGAATGCCCGCGATAAGAAGAACGGATTTCATCCGGATGAGGGCGGGTTTCTCCGTCGGCTTTTTATTTTCGAAATGCTGTTTCAGAACGATTACTCCGAACATGACTCCGGCGAGAATAACGATAGACAGGATTCCGGCGAGAATGCCATGATAGGTGAAGAAATAAATAACGGTGATCGGGAGAGTGCCGATGGTCATCAGTCCCGGGACATAAAGTATGAACTTGATAACCTTCAGTTGATCGAGACGGAAGCCCGTGATCGCGCCGAGTATCATGATATACCCCATCAGTCCGAATACTGCCAGCGCGAAATCATTTTGGATTTCCTCGGTTTGCGAGAATATCCTGTACAGTTCCAGCGGCATCAGGACATACAGCCCGGTAATCGCCAGAAAGAGAATGATTCGTATCAGTACCCGGAGGAACGTTAATTTTCCGGTCAATTCCTCGAATTGTCGGAAGAGCGAACCGAAGAATACGATCACGATAAACTGGACTCCCAGCACGATGATAAAAAGCGGCCAGAAGCCTATGCCGGATGTCAGGAATCCGCTCGCCGGGACGATCAGGCGGTATACAACCAGCCCTATAATAGTTAGTACCGCGTCGAATATCAGCTCGTTCAGGTTAACCCACCGGGAAACTTTTTCTATTACCCCCTGATTTTCCATATACCCTTCCTAAATTACGGATATTTCTATAAGATTGCGGAAAGTTTTTTGATCGCAGCGGCGATGGATAAAAAATAAAAAAACATGGATATGACCGCAATCCCGGCGTTGATAGGCCGGATGGGAGGCGCGAGGATAGCGAGAATCCGCACCGGAATCAGGCCGCTGAGTGTCATCAGTACAACGATGTTCCATGGGGTTAATGTTTCCCCCGCGGCGAGAGCGTTGGTGACCGAGCGGACTACGATAAGTTCCTGCCAAACCATCAATGCGAACACAACGGCAATCGGCACGATGATTCCTGCGATCACCCTGCCGGCGCGTATTTTCGGGACTGGCCTCAACGCGGCTTCCTTCTCCGGCTTCAGTAGAAGCAATCGGTTCAATAAAAGCGCGCCGCCTATAAATAGGATATAAATTATTCCCGGTATCACCCCGTAGGTGAATAAAACGAAAAGAACGGAAATGACTCCCATCAGCGCGGTGATGGCAAGCGGAAGGGAGAGCAGGGGTTCGATGTCCTTTAAATTCCTGCGGGGAAATCCGAACGTGATGCCGAGAATGATGAACGCCCCGGAAATAGGGACGAGCGCAAATTCGATATTTTCCGCGATATCCGGTATAGACCGAACGACCGAAGCCATCAGGGCGGGCATTAAAAAGAATATCCCGTTAATCGCAATAAACAGGATAATATCGGAAAGCGCCGAAAGGACGCGGGGCGGGTTCAGATTTTCTTCGTTAAAAACGCGGTAAATCTGCCCGAAAAACAGCATGATACAAAATTCGGACACACCCATGATAGGGAGCATGACCAAAGGGTCCGTATCGAACAGTAAAAACCCGGAGACCGGAGCGAGAATATGATAAAGAATCATTGAAATACCCGCGATAGCCGCATCGAAGACTAATTCGTTCAGGTTAACCCACCGGAAAATATTTTCTAAAAACCGCTTATTCTCCATATACCCTTCCTCAATTAGGGATAGTTCTATAAGATTGCGGAAAGTTTATTAATCGCAGCGGCGATGGAGAAAAAATAAAAAAACATGGATATGACCGCAATTCCGGCGTTGATAGGCCGGAAGGGCGGCGCAATAATCGCCAGAATTCGTACAGGGATTATACCGCTGAAAAAAAGCATCAGAAGGATATGCCATGGAGAAATATGTTCTCCTGCGGATACCGCGTTCTGCACCTCCCGCACAGTGATCAATTCCTGCCATACCATCAGAGAGAATGCGGCAGCGACTGAGATTAGGATTCCCGCGATAATTCGCAACGGCTTAAGCAAAGGACTGGTTTTTTTTGATTTTTTCGGAATCGGGCGCAGTACGATAATCCTATTGATCAATAGCGGGCTACCGACAATAAGCAGAAAAATCAGGCCTGGGATTATTCCGAATTTTAATAGTATTTCAATAAATGACAAAACACTGAGAAGCCCCGAAAGGGCGAACACAAATCCAAAAATCGGACTGAAGTCTTTCAAGTATATACGGGGGAACCCGAAAGTGATACCCAGTATAACAAACGCTCCGGATATCGGGACGAACGCAAACACCAATTCGTCGCCGATGCCGGGAATTTTCTCGAATACCGCCGAAAGTCTTGCAGGCATTATTAAAAATACGAAGTGTATTGCGAGAATAATGATAATAATGGTTAACGTTGTGAGTTTTTCAGACGAATCTTCGTGAGCGCGGAAGACCTGCCCGAAAAACAGCATGATACAAAATTCGGACACACCCATGATAAGAAGCATGAGTAAAGGGTCCGTATCGAACAGCAAAAACCCGGAGACCGGAGCGAGAATATGATAAAGAATCATTGAAATACCCGCGATAGCCGCATCGAAGACTAATTCGTATATGTTAATCCATTTTTCGATGCGAAACGCATGCCCGGCAGCGAGTGAATTTTCATTCATAGTTTACCTTCCGATTATCCGGAATTCCGGCAGTAAATGAAAATCGATCTTTATATCAAATTAGACAGTTTCATGAAAATGAATTGGCAGATTTCGTGTCTGTCGGACTGTGTCATTTGCGTGAATATGATCGCGCATATATCCTGTTTATACGCCGCGACTATCCCGTCGATCCGCATTTCGTGCCCCAATAAAATAAACTCGATATTGGTGAAAGCCATTCCTTTTTCAATCGCATTTTTCGCATACGTTCCCACCAGTTTGAGAGCCATACCCCCGAGACTGAGATCGATCAGCACGCCGAGGATGGATTGGTCGTCGAGAGGCGAAACCAGCTTCACTACGATGTATTCCGGGGGAAGGTTGGGATTGAGGCGAACATTCTGGAGTTTCAGCGACGGCGTTTCCTTGTGAGTACGTTCATATACCATCAGGGAATAATGAATCAGTTGTTCCGAGGTCATACTGTTCTGCACTATACCGTCTGCGCCGAAATGGAGCACCCGGCTCACCGTTTCTTTGGGCACGTTTTCGATGTATAAAGTAACGATTACTCCGAGAACAACCGGGTCGGAATGGGCACGTACTGCCCTTAAGATATCGGTAGCGTCCCGGACATTCTCGCCGTTGAGGTTGATGAAAAGAATATCGATATTGTGGGAGGTGATTTTTCTATCGATCATAATGGAACTGTCGCAGTGAAAAACCGAGATCCCCGCCGGAAAAAACGTATCGACGAAACGTTCGAGTATGAACTTGGATTGGGTGTATACCAATATGTTCACACAGCCCCCTATCAACGCAGATTACATTATATATCGGCAATCGCATATTATAACGAAAATATTTTACCGGCGCAATAAATGGAAGAATTTGCCGGGGTTTGACTAATCTCTATAATATTATTACATTATAATATAACATTATGGAGGATGATATGAAACAGAACATGGGTCTGATCGACCGTATCGTACGTCTCATAGTTGCCGCGGCGGCAGGAGTGCTGTACTTTACCGGAGTAGTGACAGGCATATGGGGGATTGTGATCCTCGCAGTCGGCGGAATCTTTATTGTGACGGCAGTGATAGGCGTCTGTCCTCTTTATATGCCGTTCGGTATCAGCACAAAAAAAGAGGCTAAATAGCTAATTCCTTTGGTATGTGCCCATCAACTCTCCCTGCCCGATAATGTGGCCTTCCATTGCCTTCAACAAGTCCTGTTTGGACGATAAAGCGGGGAGAGTGAGATTGGTGTCGAGCGCGTAGATTTTAAAGAAATAACGGTGTGTTCCGCCCGGCGGACAAGGCCCGCCGTAACCGCCCTTTCCGAAGCTGCTCTTTCCGCTTATAGCGCCGGTCTCCTTTTCAAACGGCAGGGTGGTTTTCTCGGGAAGATTGGTGACGCCCGGCGGGATATTATATATCACCCAATGCACCCATGTGCCGGAAGGCGCGTCGGGGTCGTCGGCGATCAGCGCGAATGTTACAGTTCCCTCGGGGACAGGCCCCCATTGAAGCGCGGGAGAAATATTTTCCCCGTCGCAGGTGAATTTTGACGGTATTTTTCCACCGCTCTGAAAGGCCGGGCTTTTGACGGTAATCTTTTCGATCTCTTTCTTCACCTTCCCCTCCTTGTTTCCCTGATTGCATCCGGTAGATGTAAGCAGGAGCATGCTGATAAATATCGCTGAAATTTTTATCATTTTTACCTCCCGTTTACCGAAATATATAGTATTATACCGAAGAAGAAATAATCATTCAATAATATAAGAAAAGAAAAACTCCTTGCGGAAAGCGTTATCTTTTGTTAGAATGATAGTGTGGAAATAAAATGCCCAGAGGAGGCCGGTATGGGCGATTCGTTGCAGGCTTGGGTTGTCAGCATCAGTATGGGATTGGGGCATCAGCGCGCCACTTATCCGCTCAGGGATATCGCGTATCAGGGCATCCAGCTCATCGGCGAAAAAGAGACTTCGTCCGCCGATGAAATCAAGTTATGGGAGCGGCTTCGGGGCTCGTACGAGTTTATTTCAAAATCCAAGAAAATACCTATTATCGGGCCGCTGTTGTTCGGGATGCTGGATCATATTCAGAATATTCCGCCCCTTTACCCGCTCAGGGATTTATCAAAACCCGTGTTAAGCAATAATGTCATCAATAACTTTATTAAGAAAGGTATGGGTAAGACGCTGATCGAAAAAGTCAAGGCGCATCCCCTGCCGTATATCAGTTCTTATCCGGTAGCCGCGCATATTGCGGACTATTACCAATTGAGCCGACAGTACTGTATCATCTGCGACGCGGAGATCAACAGGGGATGGGTTGCAAACTACCCGAAAACAAGCCGCATCCAATACTTTGCTCCATGCGGACGCGCGGTACAGCGTCTGATGCAGTACGGTGTGCAGGGCGAACGGATATACCTGACGGGATTCCCGATGCCGAAGGAAGTTACGGGCGGACCCGAGCTCGAGATACTCCGTAAAGATTTAGCGCAGCGCCTGTACTATCTCGATCCCACCGGACGTTTCTGGCCTTATCATGAAATGAATGTCACGCATTTTCTCGGCAAGGAGAATATGAAATTCCTGAACGAGCGGGTGCTGAATATCACATACGCGGTCGGAGGGGCGGGCGCGCTTGCGGACGTAGGCATTATGATCGCGAAGAGCCTCAAACGGAAGATACTCGACGGGACTGTGAAGTTTAACCTGATCGCGGGACTCCGCGAGGAAGTGTACGATTACTTTGTCAGCGGTTTGAAGGAAATCGGGCTTTCCGAGGAAATAGTGCCTATCCTTTATTCCCCGGTCGCGTTCGAATACTTTAAGGGATTTAACGATTTAATCCGTCATACCGACGTTCTTTGGACTAAACCCAGCGAATTGAGTTTTTATGCCGGATTGGGTATTCCGATTATCATGACCCAGCCGATCGGTTCGCAGGAGGATTTCAACAGGAAGTGGCTTGTGGAGATACAGGCGGGTATCGATATGGAAGATCCGCGATATACCGACCAATGGCTTTTCGATTTATTGGAACACGGACGTCTCGCGGAATGCGGCTGGGATGGATTCCTGAAAGGCAGGAAGTACGGTACCTATAAAATAGAGGAAGTGCTCCGTACCGGAACAATGGTGAGAGAAAAATCCCCGTTACGGCGTTAAAATCTAACCGTTTTGATGGAAATGTGTCAGATAGTATAGCGACCGGAATGTGGAAGAAGGGATCCTGCGGTGAATGAGATTGAAAAAGCGGTTGAGCGGATTAAAAACGGCAATACGGAAGCGTTCGGCGTCATCTATGACGAGTTCAATCGTATGGTCGCATCGGTAGTCAGGAAAGTAGGCCGTTGTTCGAGAAGCGAGATAGATTTTCATGTGAACGAGGTCTTTTTCAGGGTATATAAGGGTATTTTCGGATTCGAAGGGAAATCGAAACTATCCACTTATATCTACCGGATAGCCCTGAATTATTGCTTTCAGCTATCGAAAAACGTCAGGAGGGAACGCGAGCAGTTTACCGACCTGGAAGATCATGACGCGCCCGTAAGTTTCGAACCCAGAAGCGTTGAGAGTGTTGTGCTCGAAAAAGCGTTGGATGAAATTTCTCCTACGCTTCGTTCGGTTGTGGTGTTATACTATTATGAGAACCTCTCGGTAAAAGAGGTTGCGGAAATAGAGGCGATTTCTGAAAATGCGGTAAAAAACCGCTTGTTTCACGCGAGAGAGAAGCTGAAAAAACTCCTTGGGGAGGAAAAAAATGTCTACGACAACCTTCAATGAAGGTTCCTTTGATGCAGTACTGAGGGAAGGATTTAAGAAACTGCCGATAGATGAGACGTCTCCCGGACTGAAGGCCGATATTCTCAAACGGATCCGGGAGAACGACCTGATAATACGGAAGAGGAATTTCTTCATGAATATCCTTTTCCGGGCGTCGCAGGGTGTGTTCGCCTTGAGTTTGGTGATGATGGCGGCATTTTTACCATCATTGATCGAAACAAGCGGTACGCATGCTGTTCAGGAGGCTGCGATGATCAGGACATCCGCGGATGACCGGGTTGTTTCGAGCACAAATGTGTCGCAGAAGGTATACTATTCCACAAAGCCCAATTATGCCTATGTTAATTATGTCAGTTATCCGTAATCCGGGGGTGATGGATGTTTAAATGGATTTTCCCCGTCCTGTCATTCCTCGTATTAGTCGGAAGGGTTTTCGGGATTCAGTTTATCCAGCCTTATTTAGACGGGGATAAAGTAGTATTTTCCTTTACCGGCGCCGGAAGTTTAAGCGAGAAATGTTTCTTAGTCGGTTCGTTCAATAGATGGGTGTCGGGAAAGTATCAATTCAAGAAAAAAAGCCCCAACCTGTATGCGGTATCTTTGGAATTGGGCCCGGGGGTATATGAATACCAGTATTCTATCGGCGGCCGGTGGGTTCGCGACGATTCAAATCCCTTAACGAAGGGGGACGGTTTCGGCGGGATTAACTCGGTTCTATATATCAATAATGACGGTACTATCGATTGGGCGCATAATGACTGTTATAATTCCGCCCTGGAATTTGAGAAAATAATGAGCCAGACGATTCCGACGTTTTATCCCGTACAGTTGGTAGGCAATTATTACATCAGCCTGATGCGCCTTAATTTTACCAATCTGGAAGTAATTCTCTCGAACGGAATTGCGCGTCTTTTGGAAACGAAAGCCGGCGTAACGGGAATCACATACTGGGGTCAAACGACGGTTATTTCCCTGGAGGAGAACGAATATCGCACCAACCACGGGGAAGGCGTATTTATGAGGTTCAACCCCGGATATTTCGGTACAATCTCGTCGAATCTGGAGGAAAAAAAGGTTCAGCCGAATTCTCAGGAGGACCTCTCGTATATCAATTGCAATAACACTTTTTACCTGAAGAAGGCGCGTTTTTATCATGCCAACGACCTGTTCATTATCCCGCCGGATGGTTTTATCGGGATATCGCTGAACGACGCAAAGTATAAAAAAGAAGAGATATATATTATTCAGAATTATCAGTATAAGGATGATTTATTGAAGGAAATGCATCTTCAGCCTGTGGTCAAGTTCCTTGAAGCCAAGCAGAAGGATGCGAAGAAGAAGTACGGGAATTTAGCCTCGGTCATATTAAAGGCGTGGATAAAGGCCGTCAGTACATCCGACCAGAGCTACGTCAAACAATACCTTCCGCTGGAGGAAGTGAAGACGGGTTATGTCCTCATCAGTCTTTTTAAGGATAAGCATTTTCAGGGTATTGAACTGATAGAAAGCACGGTAAGAGTGACCGAACCGGTCGCGCTTTCCGCGGAAATATACGATGTTATGGACACCACTTCGGTATTTATTGTGACCTGCCAGTTTATCGAGAAGAATAAAAATAAGGGGAAGATACGGCTTCTGGTGGGGCGTATCAACAACGAATGGAAGATACTGAATTTCGAAATCGAAGGATAAGCGTTAAAGACGCACAAGGGATCGCGCATGCAGCTGAATAGAAAGATTATCTTTAGTGTCCTGTTTTTTATCATTGCCGGCGGTATCGCGTTGTTTGTTGTTCTGCGGGTCAAGAAAATCCCGAAATTCACCGATTATGTCGAAGCAGCGTCCGATCGATTTATTATCGAAAAGCATTACTCATATACCTACGACGCGGAATATCCCGTTACAGTTCAGAAAATATTCCTCACATCCGGTTTTACCAATATTGTTCACATCAGTTCGAAGGAAGAAAAAAGCATGAGCTTCGAAGTATTGAATATCCGGGAACTGATAGTCTTTTTTAAAAATCCCGTGTATAACGGGGAGATGGTCGAATTGAAGATAAAGGCAGAGGTATACGTCTCGTCGCCTTTTCTGAATATTATCGATTACGGGAACGGGAATTATTCCCTGCATTTTATCTCGTGGGAGAGAAACCTTGCGAAAAAGCTGAAAAAAGTCGTCCTTCCCGAGACCGCGGCGGTAAAAAAGGTTTATACAACTGTGGCCGATTACAGGATAGATGGGAATTCCGTTGTCTATAATTGGATATTCAATGGGGCGCAGATATTCGATATCAGCGTCGATTTTACGATGGACGGCGGAGAATTTAAGGCGTTTCCCGCGTCCGCCCCTGTGGTGATCGGTAATCAGGTGCAATTCCGTATTCCGAAATCGATGTTTTTCCAGCCCCCTTCGGTTCGCGGCGATTTTTCGCTATGGCGGGACTTGCCGATGACCGAGGAGGGGGATTTTTATATCTATAATATCAAACTGCCGCCGGGCATCTACCGTTATCAATTCCGGTACGGATTCCTTGTGACCGCCGATCCGAGCGTGCCCGAACGCGAGTATAATAATTTCGGCGAAAGTTATAGTGTGATAAAAATTAAGTAATTAAAATCCGCAGGATGATGAATGAAAAAATTTCTACTCCTCGCCTTATTTTTCACCTCCTGTACCGCACGTTATGCAATTCTGGAGGATGTTCCCGCCGCCATTGAACAAGCGGACGACTACCTCCTTGCGGCGAACCTTAAGTTCGACAACGATATGGATCGGAAGATTGTCACAAAAAGTCTGTACTATATGTTCGAGTACATCCGTCAGAGATTCGGCGAAAAAGATTTTCTTAAGTTTTACAAGACAGCTCTGCATGGGGTTTCCATTCCCGATTCCGCCCGCCAGACGTTTAATCAGACATTTTACGGACTGCTGTCGGAGGCGTATTTTTTACTGAAGCCCCTCAAGTATTCGGAAAGTTCTTCGATGATCTCGACGAATTTTCAGGCATTCCGCATCTACTATTTTCCCGGCTCTGCCGCCGAAAAAGACCTCCCGATGATCTGTTATCTCCTCGACAAGTATTTTACCGCAATCACCAATATATTTGCGGCGGATTCGGTCATGATGCAGCGGCTGAAGACAAATTTTTCCCTGATTAAGGAGAATGCCCTGCATATCTACCTTTTCGAGGACAGAAGCCAGACCGGGAGCAAATCGGTTGCAGACGGTTATTTTTCCTATACCATCGATTGGAAGAACGACAGGTTTGTACCCGAAGTCGGTCTGAAAACCGCGTATTACAATATTATCTCAGCTTACATTTTCAGCCATGAATTGACTCACTTGGTCATGGGATTGACAGGAATCACGAGGCCGTTGGCGCCGGTAACGTATTCCAAGGAATACCATGTGAACGAAAGTAAAATGTCGGATGCGCTCTATAAATACATCATGCCGTTTTTTATGACCAACATCGGGGAAATCGCACGGGGGGTGGGCAATAATTGGGGCGAAGGAGTGGCTGAGTATATTACCTCGAAATGCAATCTTTATTTCCGGTACGGCCTTCTGGACAATGTGAATAATGACCTGAGATATTATATGAAAAACGGCGGTAAACTCACTCCGGTGTTTACTCTGGTTGAGAAAGGTCTGTGGACAGGCTACGACTTAAAGCTTTACCGTGTGCATTACCAGGAAATGCATTCGGTTGCGGCATTCCTTGTGGAAAAATTCGGATGGAATAAGCTGATGGAAATGATATATTCTCCCGACGAGGATGCAACTTTTTTGCGTATTTATGAGTTATCCAAGCAGCAGATAAGCGATTTTTGGCTCGCTCATCTGTCCAATTTCTAGTTTTTATCCTGCATCATTGCTTATGATAAATATCATCCGGGAGCGTAAGGCTCCCTGTTTGAATAACAAGGAGTTTTAGAATGCCTAAATTCTTAATCCTATTCCTATGCGGTTTCTTTTTCATATCCTGCGGCGGTAAAAATCCACCGGAAGAA
The DNA here is from genome assembly GCA_020059465.1 of Brevinematales bacterium. Classification (GTDB taxonomy): domain Bacteria; phylum Spirochaetota; class Brevinematia; order Brevinematales; family GWF1-51-8; genus GWF1-51-8. The sequence continues at coordinate 122,293 of JAGVBZ010000030.1, read as the reverse complement.
GGGCAGTTAAATCCGGGTAAAAGCGGGGATAAGCAGAACGAACTGATAGAAGTCAAGACCGGTACTATCAGAAATTATCTCGAGGAAAACGGCGAGATAAAACCCCGTACTATCGTGAAAGTAAAATTTAACTTTTCCGGCAAGATCGACTGGATCTACAAGGAAGAAGGAGATAAAGTAAAAGCGGGGGACAAGCTCGCTAAGGTATATCCCGATATCAACCAGATCCAGATGATTACATCCGCGCAGATCGCCTACCAGAAGGCGGTCGCGTCCCTCCAGAAACTTTCCAACGAGATGGCCGAGGTTACCGAGCTTTACCATCAGGGTATGGCGTCTAAATCCAAGTACGACGATTCGGTGAATAAATACAAGATCGGGCAATCGGAACTGATCAAAGCCCGCCTCGAACTGGAATCTATCGAGGGAAGCGACTCGGTGCAGAGCAAGAAAGGAGTGAGCGTTGTTTCGCCTATTGCGGGAACAGTGATTAGCCGTCTTGTGGATATCGGCGATTACGTGATCGCGTCCTCCTCCTATCAGAGCGGGACTGTGCTCTTCGAGATAGCGGATATATCCGACGTGCTGGTGGAGGCGAAGATTAACGAGGTCGATATCCTGAATATCAACGACGGGGCGGATGTGGATTTTACTATCGACGCGCTTCAGGAGCATAGCTTCTCCGGGAAGGTTTTCCGGGTTTTTCCAAATCCTGTCACGGAGAATAATGTAAAAAAATATAAGGTCCAGATAGAAATGAAAAAGGCGCTCCCGAATACGATAAAGCCGGGGATGTCGGTGAAGATCAAAGTCCTTACCGTCGCGTTGGACAATGTGCCGATCATACCGATCTCTTCGGTGATCCGCGACGCCGATAAGAAAAAGGACTACGTGCTGGTGCCCAGTTCAAAGGTTGAGGGAAAGTATGAGAAGTTCTATATTACTACCGGGGGATGGGATTTGAATTCTATCGAGATAAAAAGCGGCCTGAAACTCGGGGATAAGGTCATCAAGAAACCGTTTGAAATCAAGGAAAATCAGATAATATCATCCGACGATAAAAGTACGAATAAGACAAAGGGCAAGGGCGGACCGGGCGGCCCCGGCGGCGGGCATTAAGGATAATCTATGGAAAGCATTCGAGTATTCAACCTCTGTAAAACCTACGGAAAGAAAGATGAGAGAATTCAGGTTCATGCGCTGAAGAATGTCACCCTGTCGCTAGAGACCAATAAAATCTATGCGATTATGGGGCACTCCGGATCCGGAAAATCGACCCTGATGCATATTCTGGGACTGCTCGACCGTCCCTCGTCAGGGCAGTATTTCCTGAATAACCGGGATGTGGCTAAATTATCGGATCGACAGCAGGCGCATATCCGGAACCGCGAAGTCGGTTTTGTGTTTCAGGCATATAATCTGCTGCCGAGGTACTCGGTATATAAGAATGTCGAGATGCCGTTAACCTATTCGCAGGTATCAAGCGCCGACCGGAAAAAACGTATCAACAAGCTTCTGGAACAGGTGGGGTTAGGACATCGGGTTCATCATAAACCAAACGAACTTTCCGGGGGGGAACGCCAGAGAGTGGCGATCGCGCGGGCGCTGATTATGAACCCGACTGTTATACTGGCGGACGAACCGACAGGAAACCTTGACACCAAGACCGAAAAAGAGATCATGACTCTCCTCTCCGATCTGAAGGACGAAAGCCGGACGATCGTACTGGTCACCCATGAGATGGAGATCGCGGAATACGCGGATTCGATTATCAAGATTCGCGACGGGGAGGTGATGGAATGAAAAAGCTCTGGAGTGCGGTTGTTAACGGTATCCTCGAAATCAGGTATCATGTCATGCGGTCGATTCTGTCGGTGGTGGGGATTATTCTCGGGGTAATGAACCTGACTGCGATGTTTTCAATCGTCAAAGGAACCGAGGTGGCGAACCGCTCGTTTATCGAATCCCTCGGATCGCAGGATATGGTGCAGGTTTCCGTCGATTGGCATAAAGTCCGCGACCTCGGCGCCTCTGCGATGAAACAATACCGTCTGACGCTGAACGATATGAATAATATTAAAAAATACGCGACCACTGTTAAATCGGTAGGGGTAGAAATAAACCTGCGCGAGATGACGCAGTATAAAGAAAAGAATAAAGAGTACAGGGTTTTGGGTGTTTCACCGTCAACATTTCCTATGAATAAGTATATTGTGGTTAAGGGGCGTGAGATCAATGAATACGATATGCAGAACGCGGCGCGCGTATGTGTGCTCGGTTCAACGGTTGCGGCCGAGATGTTTGGAAGTGCCGACCCGATCGGCAAGGTGATAAAAATCAGGAACGATTATTTCGAGGTGATCGGCGTACTGACCGAATACGGCGCAGAGCTTGCAAAAAATCTGAATTCCGCGCCGAAGAAGTCCGGTTCGTCCAGTAAGAATAAGAATCCGCTGGAATGGAAAAACGTCCGCATCTTAATTCCAGTCACCACTGCGCTCACCCGTTTCATCGGCCAGGATACCTCGCAGAATTGGCTGAATATTTTCGTCCAGTCGAAATCGGTCGAGATGGTGCCGTCAACGATGGACGAAGTGCTGAATATTATGCTCAAGACGCACAACGATATGGATATCTATACGGTGGGGTCGGTACAGGAGTGGATGAGCAATATGGAGGAGTTTACGGGTATTTGGAATATAGTACTCGGAGTTGTCGCCGGGATATCGCTGATGGTCGGCGGGATCGGCATTATGAACGTTATGCTTGCGTCGTTCCGCGAAAGGATGCGGGAGATCGGTATCCGTAAAGCGATCGGCGCGAGTAATCTGGATATTTTTCTCCTCTTTATCGTCGAGACCATCGTCATCTGTATCATCGGCGGGTTTATCGGACTCGGTTTCGGGTATGTGGTCAGTATGACCGCCCTGAGCGCCATGCTTCAGGGGTCGTTCGGCGCGAAACCGGAGTTCTCGTTCGACGCGGGGGTGTTCGCGATGTTCTTCTCGATGTTTGTCGGTATGCTGTCTGGGCTTTACCCCGCGATCAAGGCGGCGAAACTTCCGCCGGTGGAGGCGTTACGCTATGAATAAATTTATCATCGTTCTGACAGGAGTCCTGATATCGTTCGGGCCGTTTATTCACGCGGACGAACTGGACGACCTGATACGCTACGGCCTCGTGAATTCCGCGACCGGGAAGACGATATCGAATTCCCTCGGCATCAATCATCTCAGCTACTCCGAGGCGTATCTCTCGCTGCTACCCGAACTGCAGGCCGGCGTGAATTATAAGAACGGCGCATCGGGCAGCGTACAGTCCGACGACTGGAGCGGAAGTATCACTTTCTCCAAATCCTTCTCGCACGTGGACTCGATCATTCAGGGGCTTGTCAAGGCCGGAAACCAGCTCGATATCAATAAGATACAGGCGGAGATCGATAAACGGAGCTATATCGACAATGTGATCCAGCAGTTTGTCCAGCTCGGAGTGACTGTCAAGGAGATCGATTTGCTGAAAGCCAATCTTGCCGCGCAGAAAAGCTCGCTCAAGGTGATCGAGACCAAGCTGAAGAACGGGCAGGAGATCGCGCTGAATGCGAAAAAACTTTCCAACGATATCATGATCGCCGCCGAGGAACTATCGCTGAAATCCGCGGAGTACGACAAGGCGTCGGCGCAGTTTATCCAGCTTGTCGGCAAGAAGGCCGCCTCGCCGGTTTGGAATCCCGATACGCTGGGGGTTCCGGATTCTCCGGGGTCGAACTCGCAGTACCAGTTGAGCCTGAAAATGAAGGAACTCCTCCTCGCGAATAATTCGGTCGATATCGGCCTCGCGGTACGGGAGCATTTTCTCCCTCAGCTCAGCCTGTCGTTCAATTACGGGTACGATATGTGGGAAAACCAGACATCATGGGGGGTCAGCGCAGGGATATCGTTCAACCCGTTCGATTTCTTCGAGCGGGAGAACAAGATCGCGAAGCTGAATTACGAAAAGGCGAATACACAGCTGGCTGTGGACAATATCCGAGTGGAATACGAATATACCCTGAAGATCATGATACAGAAGCTCGGCGTGCTGGAGAAAAAAACCGCGGTACTCAAGGGTAATGTCGAGATCGAGCGCGAACTCCAGAAGCTCTATACCTATCAGTACCAGACCGACCAGATCGATTACCCGGAGTACCAGATACGGATGAACTCGCTCCTGCAGTCCGAACTGACATTGCTTCGCACGCAGGCAGACCTCTATCTGCTGAAAAAGCGCATCCAGTACGGGATAGTGAAGATATAGGTACTGCGTACGGCAAATCCCATTATGGGATGTCTCCCGACAAGCGCTCGGAATGACGGTCACTACGGAACAGTGTTGAAATAAAAAAAGGACGGGGATTATCTCCGGCTACGCCGAAGACAAGTCCCGTCCTTGTTATTTGTCGTGTTATTAGAAACTGATAGAAAACAAATCCATGTGGAAACCATCGTCGAGCGACAGGTTACCCATCATCAGAGCTTTCTTAAGCTGTTTGTTATAATGATCGACATAGGTAAACGGGCTGACGAGGCCGCGGATACTGAAGAAGCATACACCGCCTATTCCTGCATACCCGATTAATAAACCGGTATAACCGGTCGAATATATCATATTTAAACCGACTGCATAGACGGCCCAAGAGAGGATTGAACCTACCAGAGTAATTGTTCCGCCGGAGGTATCACCGATCACATAATTCCCGATGCCGAGACCCGGGATCAAAAAATTCAGGACAAATCCTATGGCAGCGTCCTCTTTTTTGTACATCGAGTAGAATAACATCTTTTCCTCAAATGAAATATCTCCGGCCATAGTGGCAATAACTTCGGGGCCCCCGGGATTCAGGAACGTTTTTTCCTCCAGATGCAACTGGATCTCAGCCTTGCCTGCGCTGAAACCGGCGCAAATGAAAAGAAACAGCATGGATAACGATAAAAACGCAATCTTCATATTTTCCTCCTGAAATATTGTTGTATGATTATACTCACAATAGATTATCGTATTGTTTTAAAAGTGTCAAATAAACAGTTTAAAACCGGGACGGGTTGAGTTTTTAATGGAATAAGAACGGCAGTGTTCTTTTGGCGTATATGCATTGCAAAAAGAAGCATACGGAACAAGCGGTCATTGCCTGTCTACCTTCGTAGAAGGCAGGCGAGACATTTGCCGAAGCTATCGATGAGAAAGAGACTGCTTTACTCCGTTGGCAGTGACGGAACAGTGTTGAAATAAAAAAAGGACGGGAATTTTCCCGTCCTTTATATTACTGTACTATTGACTTAGAAGCGGAAGATGAATTCCAAACCGCCGAACGCACCGCTAAAATTGATTGGCAGTGTTTTCTGTTCGACACCGTTGACAAGGAACTTAAAGTTAGGGTCGCTCAGGTTTTCGGAAGAAGTTTTATTCGAATCGTTAACGTCTTCGAATTTAACCGAGTATATCGGCAAGAAGGTGAATGTATATCCGCCGAAAATGCGGAGCTTAAAGCCCTGCGAGAATTGGAAGTTGAACGATAATCCGGGCTTTGCGCCGATCGACAATCCCATCATGCTGACTTTTACATCGTTATAGTATTTCTGATCGTTTACTTCAATATACCCGGTCTGGTTCTTCATCGTTCCCAGATCAAAGTAATTTCCGATAAGAGAAAGGTCTATGGAAGGAACAATACTGAAAGCACCCAGATAGAGTTCGTATCCCACTCCAAGATCGAGGTTCAACCCGAGGGGATCGGAAATATACAGACCGATTTGGGCGCGGCCTAATAAAGCATAGCCGATTTCTATTTCATAGGATAAATTTATTTTTGGCACAAGGGTTTGAGCGGCAAACGAGAAAGTATTGCTGAAATAATCGGGGGCGGGGGAGTCGTCGTTGTAAAGCATAAACACGTTACCGGCTTTGATATCGACCATCGATACTCCGCCGCCGAGCGTGAGACGTCCGCCCATCATCGGGGCTTCGACCAGCTGGTCGTTTACTATAGGCGAGCCGAAGATGACCTTACCGATCGAATAATCCGCGCCGATGCTTTCCACACGTACGAGGCCGGATTCCATCTTGATGGTTTTACCGGTCGCGCCGAGAGCGGACGATTTTTCGATAATAAATTCATATCCGGGTTTAACTCCCATATCCTTTCCAAGCTCCATATAAAGGGTGCCGGGGCCGGGTACTTCGAGTACTTTGGTCTTGATTTTAAACTGATCCATATTGCGGAGGAAGAACGTCAGGCCCCATACCGCGTCTTTGATAGCGTGCTGGTATGCATCCTGCTCGCCGGTCTCGGATTCATAGTTCTGGTCTTTACTGTAAACATCGACCAGATTTCCGTCCGCGTCGATGAGACGGATAGAAACGTTGACGCTTGCTTTATAGACCCATACCCACTTCGATGTGGTATTTCCCTTCAGGTCCTTGGACTTCTTTTCGATCTGGACTTTTGTGACAGACCATCCGCTGACCATAGGAATAGCGATAAAGAATGATTTCGCCATTTTCTCAAGGTCGACCGCGGGGATTACGACTACACCGAAATCCTCGTCGATAAGGTTTTTATCGTTGAGAATGTTCTCCTTTTTCAGATCTTTGATCTTCTTGATAAACTTATCTGCGGACGCGGTGTCCATACGGTACTGGAACCCGATGACTTTAAAACGTTTCAGATCGTTAAACACACCGATCATCTGGTCGTCGAAATACGCGACCGCCGCGCTCGGCATATTATAAGAAGAATACACACCGAAAACCGCTATTTCGCTTTTCTTGGATACTTCGGGATCGGCCCCATAAGAGATTCCGAATAATCCGGCGACAATAGATACAACAACAAGTAGTCTTTTCATATAACCTCCTCTTTTATCGGCAACCTGCCGCGAAAGATATTTCACATAATATAACCCGAATCTGTAAAATTCTCAAGCTTTACGGCATATTTATGTTCTGCTGAAAGAAATCGTAGATTAACTGTCCTACCGAAACGGAACTGTTGTCGGCCGGGATTGTTTTCGGGATATACACCTGAAACCCCCTCGATTTCAGTTCGTCATGGATAATGGTCAGGCAGGCCGGATTGGTAAAAAACTCGCCGCCGAGAAACACGTTCTTCTCATGATAGCGTTCGGCGATACGTTCAACAGCGTCTGCGGTCGCCCGTGCGATCGTATCGACCAGTTTTCCGACTAATCCCTCCGGATTTTCCAGCGCGAAGAGGTCGCTGACCAGCTTCTGTATCAGAGTATATGTATTGATGATAAACAACCCGTCTTCTTCCGCGATGGGGAGGGTGTAAAAATCCAGCACGGAATCGAGCGGCACCAGTTCGTTGATAAAGCTCTCGAAAAAGTCGCGGTCGAATGTTTTCTCCTGGTAGAATAACAGCTCGCCGATCGCGGAGATAATATGATGCATGCTGGACGATAACGTATAGGTGACATTGCCCTTATTGATCGCGTCGAATATGTAAGCGGTGTTTTCCGATGCGCGAATCTTCCCGATCAGCGGGAGACTCATATTGGAAAGGTCGCCGCCGATAGCCTCCTTGATCAGCGCGATGGAGATTCGCCACGGCTCAATATTTGCGACATCCCCGCCCGGCAGCGGAACATCTTTCCATCGCCCGACTATCTCGAAATTTCCGATATTGCCGTAGATAAGCTCCCCGCCGAGTATATTGCCCTCCGGGCCGAAACTGCTCGAATCGTAGATTACCCCGATTCCTTTTTTCTGCGCGAATCCGTTATCGTACATCACGTTCGCCATATGCGCGAATACGTGATTGACCTTGTGCACCGACGTAAAACGCTTCAGGTAATCCGCTACGAGCGAAAAGTTATTGTAATCGCGGATCAGGGTCAGTTCCTTGATATTGAGATGCCCGACAATCATGTTGATCAGGCGGTCCATTTCCTCCATCTCGTAGAACGTTTCCAGCCGTTCGAGGAGCGGCGATACATGTATCTCGTTCCCCTCGAGGTAGGACATGGTGAAACTGTTTTCGTCGCCGAACGACAGAATACTGCGGGAAGTTTTATTCTCCGGGAACTGTATGGTATGGAACGCAAACGGGGAGTAGGAGATCGGGAGTATTTCGTCGAGGACGAATGACTGGAATACGGGGGGCATCGAAATATCCGAATCGATGGAATCCCGATGATCGGCGTGCTCCTCGCTGAGGATAACGTACTTCCCTTCGCTATGGTCGTCACGCAGGCTTTCCATAATACAGTTTTTTTCACACTTATCGAACGCTTCCTCCGAGCAGAGTGTTACATGAAATTTCCCGTCTTTCAGAGTGATATGCCGCATCCCCAGTTTCGACGGTTTCACATAGAACGAACGGCATCCCTGTTGGCTCATTTTCGTATCCACCTGAAAATGCGACAGGAGGAAATCCTGATCGAAGATCAGAAAGTACGGGGTTCTGTCTTTTTTTATTTTAGAAACATCCTTAGAGATCAAAAATGTTTTTCCGCCCTGAAACCGCAGGTATTTCTTTTCCATTTTTTACACCTTACACCTTTAAATAGTTCGGCCGGCCGGGATGATATATAACATTTACCGACGCCGGGAAAATCGTGATATCCAGCCGTGTCTCCTGAAAAAGCTCCCCGTCTATATGAAGCGGTACTTCCCGATCAGTTTCCACTACTATCCTTGTCGAGCGGAACTGGGTGACAGTCGGGTCGAGCGAATGTGTCCCTTTCAGGACTTTTGTCAGCAGAGAAACACGTTTCAATAGTCCCTGCCGGTTGCCGAGGAAAACGCTCGCGTCTACAAGCCCGTCATTCACCATCGCGTCCTGCAGTAACGTGAAACCCCCGCCGCTGGAACGTCCGTTTCCGATGCTGATCATAAACATATTATCTTCGGTGGAATATTGTTCGGACGTTATTTTAAGCCGTACGGGTTTGAAAAAAAGCAGGTTCTTGAGCAGCGCGATCCAGTAACGGATTTTCCCGTTTCTGATCTTCATTTTATTAAAATCGGCCGCCACTTGCGCGTCGAAACCTATCCCGATCGTATTGATAAAGAAACGGTTGTTGCATCTGCAGAGGTCGAGACACGTCGTATTCGCCTGAAAAAGGGTCTGCCAATCCTCTTCGGTGAAACGCTCCGGGAATCCCAGCGAATGAATAAAATCGTTGCCGGAACCCGCTGAAACCGCGCCGAATATCACATCCGGATGCCCGGCGAGACTCTGCACCACTTCATTGATAGTTCCGTCGCCCCCGACCGCGATAATATGGGTGTATTTCTTCCGTACGAGTTCGGCGGTCAGTTCGATGGCATGCCCATGGTACTCCGTGGTAAAAATATCCGCTCCGGGATGATAACGCTTGATTTCTTCGCGGACATGGGGAAGATACCGTCCGCCGAAACCGCTTCCGGCGACAGGGTTATCGATAAAAGCCCATTTACCCTCAGGTATAGACACTGCACCTCCCGATTGTCCGTATCCGTCCCATTCCCCATCATTTTAATGTAGAATTATTATTTATCAAGGTTTGATTCGTTATTTTCCAGAAAAATGCCCCTCCGGAGCAGTTCTCCGAAGGGGCGCGGTTTTTCGTCTATGGAATCAGATTGAGCTGGTCTTTGGCATACAGTATCCGTTGGAGGAAATAATTCACTTCCTTTGCGGGCAGATCGTTCTCTCCGGTGAGGAGTCGGTAATAATGGCAATTTCCCCAATCGGCAGGACGGTCTTTAATCGTCTGAACCGATACCGTGTCGTTTTCGATGTACGGCGATATCATTTCATGCCATTCCTTGATACGCAGGATACTCGCCTTAGCGTCGAATAGTTCCTTGGAGGGGTCGATCAGCATTGCGATATAATTCGAGTAATCCCTGCAGTATTCGGGAAACGAGAATATTTTATCGATAAGCGGGCGTTCCGGTGAACCTCCGCCCCAACCCAGTCCGCCGCCGCCCCAATCGAAAACGTCGCGGGTGGCGTTGATACTCCCGATGAAAGTTCCGAGAGTATTGTCATAATCGTACGGGATAAAATACCATTTCCCTGACGAGTGCTGGTATAAATAATAGTTATTGTTATTCACCCAATAATCGTCCCACATTCCGACCATGACGTTTACGGCATACGCCTTCAGGAAAAGCTGAACATCGAAGTTCTGCTCAAGCCATTCCTTCAGCTTATTTCCCTCGAGATAATTCAGGTTATAGGCGAAATCGAGGAGCTGCTGCTTCGCTTTCTCAAACTCGTTCTTTTTTGTTTTCAGGTCATAGGGATAGGTTTCGCTGAGGTGCTTGCTCTCCGCGCTGATTTTTTCCATACCTATGCTTCCCTCCATCGCCGCATGGATTAGGTTTGCGGGATATAAGCATTTCCATAGATAGCCCTCCGGCTCGCCCGGAAAACGATCCCGCATCATAGTCGTATCGATACTTTCGTTCATACGGTAAATCCCGAAGTATGCGGGACTCGGGTCACCCTTGATATAGATCGTCAGGCGGACATAACTCGAACGGGGCGCGATCAGTACGCCGAAGCGCTGAAAAAGGTCGAAGCAGTAGATTTCGCGCACAAATGCCGGATCGCCGTTAAACGCCTTAAGATTGAGAGCTTTCAGCGTATGGAACGACTGTCCCTTGACATATTCGTTGAAGTCGACACGAAAATGGCTCTGCTGCCATTTAGTATCGCCGGGCTTATAAACCGATCCGGCCTGCGGGGAAATCCGGCTGAACGCGTTACCGCGCAGCCTGAAACCGACGTTCATCAGGACTTCTTTCTTACCGTCCTTAATAAAAATAAAGTCGGCCTTGATATATTCCTCGTTTTCCTTGTTCGCCGAAAAATACTCGAGCAGTTTATTCCACTCGCCGATGTCGACCTGGATTTCGATTTCCGGCAAAGATTTCAGGTCGAACACATATTCCGCACCGAGTTTCATAATCGTCTTGCCGGCGGGACGGACAATTGCCCCGCACGAGACCAGGAATACGGACATGATCAGGAAAACGATTGCTTTCATTGACTTATCCTTTTCTTATATTTTTTACCACCACATCAGGGAATTGAGATAGCCGTACCGGATAATATTCGACGGGTTCATCGGGTCGAAGTGCCAGTCGGACGGCCCCATCGGGTGGACACTGAAACTGTAGCGGGTGTTTTTCTTGAGAATCGATTTTTCAAGCGAAATTTCCCACATATCTGCAGACACTTTTTTCATCGGGTAATTGATTTCCCATTTATTGAACTCGCCTCTCAGGTAAACAATATTCGTATTCGAGGACTGGAACCTGAACGTGAGAGTGCCGCCCGTATCCTGGGGGCTGATGTATTTCAGTTCGGGTGTGGTGAAATTCTGTACGGCCGGGGCGGGCTGCATATTCTTCTCCCAATCCAGCGCGATCATGTACGCGCGATAGACGCTGCCGGGCTGCGTACCCATGATAATCTGATAAAAGGGAATATATGCGTTAATAGTAAACGCGCCTTTAAGTTTCGCGGGTTTGTCCGATGCGTCATGTCCCGCAATAATCTGGGCAGGCGACGGCGCAGGGGATTCCTCCGGCAGAATGACATAGTAAACCACCCCGCTCTCGTTCATCTTGACGGACATCGATGCGTAATAGGGGCTGAAGATTTTCAGCGCAGCGTTGCCTGTGCTGATAAACGCAGGGGGAAGGGTATCTATTTTCTTGCCTGCCTGACTGCCCATCCACGAGTTCTGATTGGTGGGAAGCCCCAGCTGTATCTGGGCAAACACGATACGTGTCTTAAAGTAGTTGGCGAACGGGAATTCGCCGCTCGCGTCCCCGGAGAGAAGTTTATAATAGTTATACGTACTCCATGAACCGGTCGGCTGGTCGACTATCACCATATCCTGTCCGGTATCGTTGGAGACATACGGCGAGATCATGGTCTGCCACTTGATGATCCTGTTCGTGCTCGCCGTGAAATCAAACAAATCGTTCGCGGGGCTGATCAGTTCGGTTACATACTGGATGTATTTACTCCTGAACTCCGGTACGGCGAGGATTTTATTCAGCAGGACGGGAGTAGGGGAGGGCCCCCAGTTGACGATATGTTCCGTGCCCATATTCCCGAAATTCGGCATACTGACGCCGAGCGTATTGTCGTAGTCGTACGGGATAAAGTAAGCCTTGCCCTTCTCGTCGAAATAAAGATAGTAGTTGTTGCCGTGATCCTTCCAGTAGTCGTCCCACATGCCGACTAAGATATTGACCGCGTAGAAACGGAGCAGTTGGTCGACATCGATCGCTTCGAGAGCCCATTTCGTGAAGTCATCCCCTGTTCTGGAATTCAGGTTCGAGATGAATACTAAAAGATTCGCCTTCGCGGTCTCCAATTCTGCTTTTTTCGTTTTCAGATCGTACGCGGGATTGTAGCTCAGCGTTCTGTTGGAGAGATTGATCGATTCGATCCCGATATCCTTTGCGCCGGGCTCCGCGAGAACCGCGCCCCATAGGCACTTCCACAGGTATCCGCCTGCTCCCATAGACGGATCGTAAAACCGCGCCTTGAGATAATTTTTATCGTACGGTTCGATCATCGCGTACACACCGAAATACGCTTCTTTCGGGTCTTCCTTGATTTTTATATAGAGACGGCAGTAGCTGACCAGCGGCGCAGTCCATACTCCGAATTTTTGGAAAAGGTTGTAGCAGTAGATTTCACGGACATAATTGCCGTCGTCCTTGAACCATTTCAGGTTGAGGCCAGCGAGGTCGTGAAAATTGGTTTTTACGGACGCGAACTCGCTGAAATCCAGCTTGAAATGGGCGTGGTTCCATTTAGGGGAAACCGGATTATGAGGCTGGCCGTAGTAACCCTCGGGGCGTTTCCGGCTGAGGTTGCCCCGGATACGCAGGCCGATATCGAACAGTTTTTCGATCACTCCGTTCTTCTCGAAAGTGAAGTCGGCGCGCACCATAGTCTCGTACTTCCAGTTCAGGTCGAAGTACGACAGGAGCTTATTCCACTCTTCCGTCGATACCTCGATAGTGATTTTCGGGAGGGAGTTGAGGTCGAACACGTAATCGGCGCCTGTTTTTACGGCGGTCTTAGATTCCGGACGCACCTCGTTGCCGCAGGAAACGACGGTGAATAATAGGAGAAAACCCGTAAAAATCTTCATCGGAGTATCCTTAGTGTTATATTAAAAGGGGGAACTATATTCCCAGGTTTTTCAGACAGACAATCGTCTTTCTACCACCATATTCTGGAGATTACCCCGTTCATGTGTACATAGTTCGACGGGTTCATACTGTCAATATACCAGTCGTCGCGGCCGAACGGGAATACGTTATACATATAGTAACTGTCTTTCTTCAGTCCGGATTTCGGCAGCGTTACTTCCCATATGTCGGCGGATACTTTCGTCAGCGGAGTTTTCAGGCTCCACTTATTAAACTCGCCCTTCATGTATACGGTGTTCGTTTTGGAGGACTGAAAACGGAACGTGAGGGTATCGCCGTTATCCTGCGGACTGATAAAAGCCAGGGCGGGCGTCGTGAAACGGATTACCGTCGGGGTTTTCTGCACATTCTGCGACCAGTCTATCGCAATAATATATAACGAATAATCGGTCTTCGCGGCGGTACCGTGTATCATAGCCAAATTCTGTTTACCCGCGTCGACCATCAGCGATTTCTTCATCAGCGCGGGGGCGCCGTTACCGTCCTTTCCCGCTTTTATCTGTTCCATCGAGGGGGCCGGGGATTTAGCAGGCAGTACGACATAATAAATCACCCCGTCCTCATCGGTTTTTATAGGTATATCCGAAATAAATGGGCTGTCGCTCTTTACTGCCATCAGGCCGGCATCAAGAAATTTCGGCGGGGTAACGTCGGCGCTGTTAATCTTTTTATTCTCCATCCATACGTTCCCGTTGGTGGGGATTCCCAATTGAAGCTGGGCGAACACGATACGGGTCTTAAAGTAGTTTGCGAACGGAAATTTGCCGGTTGCGTCGCCGAAGAGGAGTTTAAAATAATTATGCGCGCTCCATGAACTGGTCGGACGGTCGACGATCACCATACCCTGTCCGGTATCGTTGGAAATATACGGCGAGATCATAGTCTGCCATTTTATAATCCTGTTCGTACTGCAGGTGAAGTCGAACAGGTCGTTGGTGGGGCTGATCAACTCGGCAAGGTATTGTTTGTACTTGGCTTTGAATTCCGGCACGGCGAGGATTTTATTCATCAGCACGGGTTTCGGACTCGGCCCCCATTTGATGACATGCTCGGTGCCCATATTCCCGAAATTCTGGATGCCGATCCCCAGCGTATTGTCGTAGTCGTACGGGATAAAATACGCCCTGCCTTTCTCGTCGAAATAGAGGTAATAGTTATTTCCCTGATTCTTCCAGTAATCGTCCCACATCCCGACCAGAACGTTGACGGCATAGAGCCGGAGCAGTTGATCGACGTCCATCGCGTCGACGATCCAGTTTTTGAAATCGTCCCCGGTCTTAGTGTTCAGGTTGACTATGAAGTCGAACAGCCGCGCCTTCGCGTTCTCGATATCGGCCTTTTTTGTTTTCAGGTCGTAGGGCGGTTTGATGCTGAGCGACTTATTGGTGAGATTGATGGATTCTATCCCCATGACGTTTTTGCCCGCTTTTGCAAGGGTCGCGCCCCATAGGCACTTCCATAGATATCCGTTCTCGCCCATCGACGGATCGGTGAAACGCGCCTTGAGGTAGTATTTATCGAACGGTTCGATCATCGTGTAAATGCCGAAATACGCGGGTTTCGGGTCGCCTTCGACTTTTATAAAGAGACGGCAGTACGCGACACGCGGCGCGGTCCATACCCCGAATTTCATGAAGAGGTTATAGCAGTAAATCTCCCGGACATAATTTCCGTCGTCCTTGAACCATTTCAGGTTGAGGCCGCCGAGGTCGTGGAAGTTGGTTTTCGCGGACGCAAACTCGCTGAAATCCAGCTTAAAATGCGCGTGGTTCCATTGAGGGGAGACGGGATCGTGAAACTTGCCGCTATCGCCCTCGGGGCGTTCCCGGCTCATATTCCCGCGGATACGCAGGCCTATGCCGCACAATTTTTCGACCACGCCGTTCTTTTCGAATATAAAATCGGCGCGCACCATTGTTTCGTTTTCCGGGTTCATATCGTAGTACTTGAGGAGCTTATTCCATTCGTCGACGGTAACCGCGATCGTCACCTTCGGGAGGGAGTTGAGGTCGAACACGTAATCGGCGCCTGTTTTCACGGATACCGGGGCAGTAGGACGAAGCGCGCTCCCGCACGAGATAACGGTGAATAACAGCAGACAACCCATAATGTTTTTCATTAGTTTATCCTCTATTTATTTAGAGAAAAAAGGGGGAGCGTTAACTCCCCCCGAAATATAATCATGTACTAGAATTAATTGGTTACTATCGAATTTTGATTTATATCAGCAGTATAATATGGGTTTACCGGATCGGTAATCCAAACATCGGAGCCGTTATTATAGAAAAATTTATATTGATCCATATAATCGGTTTGTGAAGGCCGAAGACGCGTTATTTCAAACATTCCGCCGCCAACGTATGTCATCTGTAAGCCGGGATTCCAACTGCCTACGGGGTTGCCTCGGAGATAAATGTTCGTCGAGGCCATCGAAGCTCCGGTATATTTATAACGGAATATTACGGAACCGGACAGGATTTCAGGACTGATGTAGGCGTTTGTGTTTGTTGTTCCGCCTCCGCCGCCGCTGTTCCATGAATTCGCGTTGGTCGGCAGGCCGAGCTGGAGCTGGGCGTATACGATACGGGTCTTGAAGAAATTAACATCCACCTCGCCGGACAACAGTTTATAATAGTTGAAGTGCGTCCATACGGCGACCAGTGTATCGGAAACAGCCATATCCTCTCCGGTATCGTTGGCGACATAAGGGGATATCATTGCCTGCCACGTCTTTATCCGGTTGGTGCTTTTCACAAAATCGAACAGGTCGTTGGTCTTATTGATCAGCTCGGAGACATACTTGATATAAGTATTTCTAAACTCGGTAACACCCATGACTTTATTCAATAATACCGCGCCGGAACCCGGGCCCCAGTTCACGATATGGTCGGTGCCGGGATTTCCAAACTCAGACCTTCCTGTGCCTAATGTATTGTCGTAATCATAAGGAATAAAATAGCACTTTCCGAGGTCGTCGAAATAGAGGTAATAATTATTCCCGTTGTTCTTCCAGTAGTCGTCCCACATTCCCACAAGGTTATTGACCGCATAGGTACGGAGGAGCAGGTCGACGTCCATCGCCGACTGTATCCATGTGACAAAATCGGCGCCTGTTTTCGTGTTCAGGTTATTGATGAAAGCTTCCAGTTGAATCTTTGCGGCGGCGAAGTTCGTTTTCTGAGTCTTCAGATCGTAGCACGGGCGATAACTGGCGGCATCGTTATTAGGATCGATAACCTCTATTCCGATATCGCTTGCCCCCGGAGTTCCGAGGTTTGCGCCCCAAAGGCATTTCCACAGGAAACCGTTCTCCAATTCATCCGGGAAACGGGCTTTTATATACCGCTGGTCTATAGGTTCGATCATCTCGTAGATTCCGAAATACGCCGCGGCAGGGTCTTCTTTTATTTTAATATAGACCTTGCAATAAGAAGCAAGAGGCGCGGTCCATACCCCGAATTTCTGGAAAAGGTTATAGCAGTAGATTTCACGGACATAATCCGGGTCGTCCTTGCACCATTTCAGGTTAAAACCGTCGAGTTTAAAGAAATTGGTGCCGACGGATGCGAACTGGTCGAGATCGACCTTAAAATGGGCGTGATGCCAGTCCGGAGCGCCGGGATTATGAAACTGCCCGATTGTTCCTTCGGGGCGTTCCCGGCTGGTATTTCCCCGGATACGAAAACCGATGTTTGAGAAAGTGTAGATCGTTCCGTTTTTCTCAAATTTAAAATCGGCTTTAACCATGGTCTCATTTTTATCATTTTTATCGTAATTTGTCAGTAGAGTATTCCATTCGTTCGAACTGATTTCGATAGTAATAGTCGGGACTGCGTTCAGGTCAAACACATAGGTGGATGTTTTTACTCGATTGGTGTTCTTAGATGTTTTCGGAATCTCCGAAAAACTCCCGCCGGAAGCAAGCTGTGAGCACGACGCGGCTGCAATCATCCCTAAAGAAACCGAAACGGCAATAAACCGCCCAATATACTTTTTTATCATTACCAACTCCTATCACCCTAATGGTTTATTATACACCCATAGCGTGGAAATCACAACCAAAAAGACGCGGATTCTTAACCATAAGCTAACATTACGAAAAATAATGCGGCGCGTAACGGAATTTTATACTTTTCTTTGCGGTGACCGGGAAGTATTCAACAGGAAAAATATGCTGCGTCCAAGGAGTACAAAAAAAGAGCCCCGTTCTGAGGGGCTCTTTATCAGTAAAAAAGTTTAGTCTTATCTGTATTCGGCCTGATTGGAGTGGAGCGGCCGGTTTATCACGGCACTATAGTCCCAATACCTTCATCAGCTTCTCGGCGACCGCGTTCATCACTTCTTCGTTGTTATACGCGCCGCTCTCGAGTTTAGCCTTCACTTCGGCGAGTTTTTCCTCGCGGACATCAGGGGCGGTGTTCACCACCTGCTGATACTTGGAAAGCTCGGCAAGTTTTTTAGCTTCCTCGGAGATCTCCAATTTATCCGATCCCGATCCGAGGCTGTCGCTTTTCAAGTTCACTTTATTCGGCTTATTGGTATTGTCAATCGGTCTAATTCCGCCTAATCCGTTGATTTCCATAGGAAACCTCCTTCTTCACAATATATTATCGGCCGATACCCCGATATTCTTTATATTTTCAAACGCCTCTTTTTTCTTTTCTTTTTCTTTTCCCGAACAAGCGTCTTTTATTCATTCTCCTGCCCGGTCTGCCATTGTCATCCTGAGCCTGTCGAAGGGCGTTCGCGGTGATTGTTGATCAGTATCGCGAACTCGCCTTTTTCGGTGATCTGCCTTTCGGGAAGCTCGTCCGCGCGCCCGCGAATCAGCTCCTCGTTCACCTTAGTCATCTCCCTTCCTATTATAATTTCGACATTTCCGAAGATATTATTAACGCATCCGAGAATCTTTTTTAGCTGGTGCGACGATACATAGACAGCGATCACGCATTCGATCTCCCGGAACACGGCGAGTTCCTTCATCGCCTTGCCTTCCTTTTTCGAGAGGAATCCGAGAAAAACCGCCCTGTCCGCCGGGAAACCGCTCGCTGAAATCAGCGCCGTGAGCGCAGACGGCCCGGGTATCGGTACGACTGTTATCCCTTCCTCTCCCGCGAGGCGCGTCAGACGGGTGCCGGGGTCGGATACGCACGGTGTTCCCGAGTCGGAGACCAGCGCGATATTTTTACCGTCCTTCATCAGGCTGACTATCCCCTTCGCGCTGTTGGCCTCGTTCGCCGGGGAGTATTCCAATAACCGTTTCTTGATACCGAAATGATTGAGCAGTTTCAGGCTATGCACCGGATTCTCGCACGCGATCATATCGACCGCCTTGAGGGTTTCGAGCGCGCGGAGAGTGATATCTCCGAGGTTCCCGATCGGTGTGGCGACCACATATAGCGTGCCGTTCAATCTCTGATCCCGTGGGCGTACTTAGCGAGCGCGAGCGTATTCGACATCAGCATCGCGATCGTCATCGGGCCGACTCCGCCCGGTACGGGAGTGATTGCCGATACCTTAGGCTCTACCTCGGCGAAATCGACGTCCCCGGCCATATGGTATCCCTTCGGGCGCGTGCTGTCCGGAACACGGTTCGTACCGACATCGATCACTACCGCTCCGTCCTTGATCCAGTCGCCCTTCACCATGAGGGGCTTACCGACCGCCGCGACCAGTATGTCCGCGTTCCGGCAGACCGACGGCAGATCGATTGTCCGCGAATGCGCGATCGTGACTGTGGCGTGCCTCTGCATCAGGAGCATCGCTATAGGCTTGCCGACTATATTGCTTCTGCCGATGACCACGGCGTTTTTGCCCTTGATCTCTATCATGTAATGTTCGAGTATCCGTATGATTCCCTTCGGGGTGCACGGTTCGATGATCTGGCTGCCGATAAACAGGCGGCCGAAGTTGAAGGGGTGGAAACAGTCCACATCCTTGTCCGGGTCGATCGCGTCGATTATCATATTCTCGTCGATATGCCCCGGTAACGGGAGCTGTACGAGGATGCCGTTGATCTTTCTGTCGGCGTTCAGATCCCTGACGATCTGGAGGAGTTCCGCTTCCGGGGTAGTCGCGGGGAGACGCATGACGCGCGAAAGGAATCCCAGTTCCTGGCACGCCTTCTCCTTCGAGTTGACGTAGCTCTGAGACGCGGGATCGTCGCCGACCAGCACGACCGCAAGGCCGGGCTGTATGCCGAGTTTTTTTGTCTCTTCCTTTATTTTGTCGCGCTCTATCGCCGCGAGCATCTTACCGTCTAAGATCATTTTTACTCTCCGCGAATATTTTACCGTGTCCGGATGAAAAACGCAAAATTTCTGAATTCGTCGGCACACCCTTTCGGGCTTGATGACTAAATAGTGTTGTCATTGCGAGGCATAAACCGAAACAATCTGTTAAGTAAATATATAGTATTATTGATACAATTTTACTGCACTATAAAAATCTTTGTAGCACGGGACTCGCAGTGATAAAAAGTACTAAATTTCTAAGTTCGTCAATGCACTGTTTCGGGAGCGCCTTATTTTTAACACGTGAAAACTATTTGAATAATAATAAAAGTATGCTAAAATAATAATAGACATCTCATGAATATCTCCGGAGGTTAAAATGAGGAAAATGCTGTTCGGGTGTGTTTCATTGTTCGCGATTATGCTGATGACCGCGGCCGCCGTGTCCGCGAAGATGCTGAATTATCAGGACAAGGCCGGTTTCAAGTTCGATTATCCCGACGATTGGACTGCCTCGGTCGACGACAGTGTGGGTGTGCCGAATGTCACGTATTCGTCTTCGGACGGGCTTGCGGCGTTCGGGGTATATGTCTACCCGATGAACGATAAAAAGATTACCGCACTTACGCTTCTTGAGGCGACTCTTGACAATTTGGAAGCGCAGAACACGCTTCCGAAAAACCAGATCATTCCTCCCTCTGCGGAGATCAAGGCCGCAGGAGCCGCTGATGCCGCTGTCGCCGTGATTGAGACCCGTCAAGGCGATTATGATATGATTATTACGATAAGTATTTTCGTGAAGGGTAAAAAGTATTATATGCATGTCCAGTCAGTTGTTAAGAACGCCGATAAGGGGTTTGCCGGCAATTTATCGAAGATGGCGAAGAGTTTTAAGATTACCGCAAAATAGGAAGTATTAATATAATAGAATGATTTCGGAAGCCGTAACGACCCTGAGACGCAATCAGGGTCTTTTATTTCTCTCGCTTGCGCTTGTGATTGTCGAGCTTTTTGTTTTCGCCGCGCTCGGCGGCGTGCTTTGGATCGATAGGATTCCTCATTGGTTAATCTCCGCGGCAGTATTGTTTGCTGCACTGATCGTTTACCTGATTATTACCGGGGTACGCCGGACGCGGGAGATGAAAAACCTCGTACGTACGCTGGAAATAAAAGTATTCGGCGCGCGGCGGCTTGTGCTCGATTCTTATATCGAATTCCACAGGAAGGGTGTCGCGATAGACGGCGAAACCGAGGTTTGGCGGGAGGGATTCGCGGGGTATGCCGGCGATATGAAAAAACGCGCGGCCGTTCGGATAGTCATATCCGCCGTAATAGCGGTCCTTTTCCTCGCTGGGATTGCGATGATCGCGCCGCCCGCGTTTCAGGTATTCGGCAGAGTCAACGCGTTCCTCAGCGAAACACCCGGGTATGTCCTGCCCGTATACTATATCCGTGAAAAAGCCCTGAAAATTGACCTGTCCGGGTATACCGGGAATTACGATAAACTGACTCTCAAGGCGGCGGACAGGATTATAGAATCCGCGGACGGGATTTTCATCATCGGCGCGGAACTGACCGCAGGAGACTTCCTCTCAGTGACCGTGTTCGCGGAAAAGTACGGAATAGAACGCCCGATGCTGGCCGCGAAGCTGATCGGTACGACCAGGCTCCTGCCGAACCGGATGTCGATGACAGTAGTCTACCCGTTCAAGACCGAGGAATACCCCGAACTGCAGGATATCGAGGTATGGGCGGGGGGCAAGGTGATTATCGGCGGCAACCTGACCAAGGATATACAGGAAATAAAGTTCCAGCCGGGCGTGAAGGCCGAGACCGGCGCGAACGGGGCTGACTTCCACATCGCGTTCCATCCGTCGGGGACATCCAAGTACAGCGCGCAGTTTATCTCGGTCGACGGCGATTTTCTCCAATCCCCGGAGTTTACAGTCAAGACCCTTCCGAATACTCCGCCGTCCCTTAAACTCCTGTATCCCGTGAAGGATATCGTTCTCGGCGGGACGAAGTGGTCGGTGATGTCGCTGGTCGAGGCGGAGGACGATCAGGGAATCGTACGCTTCGAGTATCAGGTGACTGTCACGAACAGCGACCCGTACCTGAGCGACGTGTACGGGGTGATTATGCACGGGAATATGCAGGTGCCGGATATGCCGCGTTACCTGAAGAAAGCGCTGAAATTCGATTCGGGGCAGATCGACCTCCTGCCGGGAGATGTCGCGGTGATCGAGATGGTTGCTGTAGACCCGTTCGGAGCGAAATCCCCGAAGGCGACATTTAAGATCATATCGCCCGATATGTCGCTTCTGATGGAGGAACGGCTCGCCGATCAGAAAACACTCAAGGATACCGCGCAGGCGTTGTCGAACACTTATTCCGAGTTCCAGAAAGACCTCGCGGATAACAATCTTGCCGGGGCGAACCAGAAGATGAAGGAAATGGAAAAACAGGCGGAAAAGATTCAGCAAACGGCGGCGTCGCTGAAGGAACAGTATGCCGGGGACGAGGGGGCTATTCAGGATATAAAAGACACCATGACGCAGATGAAGGAGATTACCCAGAAACTCTCCGAGCAGACCGAACTGATGAAAAAAATGATGGAGTATAACAAGAAGCCCGACGCCGGACAAAAGGAAATGGCGATCGACGAGAAACAGATACCCGGGCTTCTCAAGCAGCTCAAGGCGATGCTGAAGAACCTCGAGTATTACCAGAAATTCTCCGAGATGCTGAACAGCTTTAAAATCCTCGAAAACACCTACGATCTCCTGAAGGAGACCGATAACGATACCTCCAAGTTCCAGAAAACGAAGGAGTCGTTCCAGAAACAGCTCGGCGATATGAAGGAGTCCCAGACCGGAAAAATATCCGACCTCTCCAAGGAGCTTTCCGCAGAATCGATGCAGTATAAAATGGGCGACCAGTCGACGTTCGAGAAGTCCGACAGCCTGATGTCGCAGATGAAGAACGCGGTCAAGGAGATGCTCGATCAGGCAGGGCAGAACCAGATGAAGGAGCGGATGGATAAACTGACGGCGATCATCGAGGAACTTTTCCTCGACGTACTGCTCATCCGAGAGGCGGACAATATCCCGTTGACGCAGCAATCGCCGGGAGTATGGGGCGATCAGCCTGAGCTGGTGGAGAAGATCAACGCACTCGACGTATCGACCCGCGATATCGGGAAACGTATCGACGAGGCGCTCGAGGGGCTGATTTTCAAAAGCGATACGCAGGCGCAGATCGCCGCGCAGCTCGAGAACCACCGAAAAGTGATGGAAATTATCCTCGCGAGCATCCGCGACAAGCGTTACGATATAGTCAAGATGAGCCTCGATATCAACGGCAACTACCTCGGGCTTGTGTCGCTCTACCTGATGAAGGTCAACGCCGCGCTCGAACAGCAGATGCAGAGCATGCAGTCCGGGCAGAATGGGCAGCAGCAGATGTCGTTCAAGATGGACGACCTTCTCCAGATGCAGGGGATGATGAGCCAGTCGCTCCAGAGCCTGATGCAGCAGCTCCAGCAGAACGGGCAATTGACGCCGGGGATGAAGCAGATGATGGACCAGCTCGCCGCGCTCCAGAAGGAAATACAGGACAATCTCAAGCAGATGATGGGGAAGACAGGCGAGGGGATTATTTCCGGCGGGCAGGAAGCCGGGAAGATGATGGACGAGCTGATCAAGGGGCTCCAGAGCTATCAGGTCGATAAGGATATGGTCGATAAAAGTAAAAAGATAGAGGAGAAGCTCCTCGATTCGCAGAAATCCCTGCAGTCGAAGGGGATCAGCGAGGAGCGCGAGGCGGAAACGGCTAAGATTTATGAGGCGTTAACCCCGAAGGAGAACGAGAAATTCTATCAGGAAAAGATCGACCTGTCGTCCATACCCAATACCGCGATCGGCGAATACTATAAGAAACTTATCCAGAAATATATGTCCGGGAAGGAATAGAGCGGAATGAGATATTTTTGGCGGGCTAAAGAAGGGAAATACATATCAATTATATTGATTTTAAGAAAACGGTCTCCTAGATTCCTAACTGGTAAGAAAGCGCCTCGACTATTTCCTGTCTGATATCTTCCGATTCAATTTCACCGATTTTTTTCATGAGGCGTGATTTATCGACTGTTCTAATCTGGTAGCATAGTATTATCGAGTCCCTTTCCAGATGGGATTCCATAGAACGGATTAGAACCTCATTTGCATAAACCCGTCGGCCTTCCTTTAGAGATGTAATAGGGAGGATATTTACCACCGGCAAAATCTGATTTATATCTTCTTCACTAATAACAAGGGCGGGTCTTGTCTTCCCCTGCTCCGAACCGACTATGGGGTCGAGGTTTACTAGAAAAATATTCCACCTGAATTTCATATTACCAGCCGTGGGAATCAATATCTTTAAAATCCAGACTAACTTCGTTGAGATCGCTAACAAAAACGGGATCATTCATTGCTTGTTTCAGATTGGAAACATTTTCACTGGAAGACTTTTTATCCTTTATTATCAGAATGATTTCGCCAACCTGATCGGTACAGACACTTTCCGGAATATCGATTGAGATTTTATGGTTTTCAGGGATTCTAACAGTTTGCTTGAATGCCACCATAATAATTCCTCCTTACAGCCTGAAAGAATATACCATTTCAGCGAAAATTTGTCAACTCGCGTCTTTATCTACCAAGCCTTCTTTTTCGTAATCTTGAGCTTGAGCCAGTTCCATGAGTATACGACTGTCGTGATGACCGCCATCGGAGCGTACATTAGCCATAACAGCTTCCGTTTCTGTATCGCCTTGGCAATCGCGAACAGGATAGGGAACACGAGAGTGATATGCAGGAACGCGAAGATATAGGTTCGCGCGCCGGTATAGCTAACCCAAGTTTTCCGTTCCTGGATACGGGTCGTATGCTTGAGCGCGATCCGGCGGAGTTTCCGCAGGTAATGTCCGAACGATTTGATACTGTAATGGTAGACCCCGTAATTATCGATCATCGCCATTTTATTATTCTTTTCGAGCGCGAGCCTGAGAGTGACCTGCCCCTCCTCGTAGGTGTCCCCGCCGATAAATCCGGTGATCGCCTCACGCTTCAGGAACATGGTGGAGGGATATCCCGGGTAGAATTCGTACTTCCGGAAGACTCTCCCGTCGATGACCTTCTTCTCGACCTGACGCGGTTTGATCGCGATATCGCGTGCGAGAAGGTCGCCGATATGGATCACGGAGAGAAAATTATTGATAAGGGGGCCGCCGGGAATATGCAGGAATTCCTGCTCGACCCCGACTATATCGGGGAATACCTCGAACGCCCGGACGAACGCCGAAATCATATCGGTCTGCGCCATTTCCTCGTCAGCGCCCATCAGGTAAACATAGTCCCCGGACGCGACTTTCAGCGCCTCGGCGTTGCCGAATTCAGCGATCACCCGCTTATTATCCACAATTTTCACATCGATATCGTGCGCTTTTGTCCATGCTGCGGCCAGTTCGCGCGTCTTATCGGAGGACATCCCGTCGGCGATCAGAACTTCGATCGCGTGATGAGGATAATCCTGCGCGCCGATAGCGTCGAGGAAACGGTTGATATTTTTTTCCTCGTTCAGGCACGGGGATATGATCGATACTTTTTTTATCATTTGCGCTCCGTTTAGCTTTTAAAGAAACCGCTCATTCGGCGGGTATCGAAATCGACGGGCATTTCGACCCGCCGTCCTTCTTTTGTCGACTGATAAATCGCGAGGATGGTCTGTACGGAACGGTATCCTTCCTCGCCGGTCACTAACGGATCGCGGTTTTCCCGGAGCGCGCCGATGAAGTCCGCGAAAAGCGGGGTATGCCCGAACCCGTAGACGGTCGGGGGGTCCTCCTCGGACTGCTTTATCATCTCAGCTTCGGTCTCGCCCAGTGTTTCGCTGTCGGCAAAACGCCATGTCTCTATCTTATTCACCGCGAGGCCGCCCAGTACGACCGTGCCTTTTTCGCCGAATATACTCAGGTTTTCCGAGAGGTTTTTAGGGAATACGTCTGCGGTGCCTTCGATTATCCCGACCGCACCGGTGTCGAACTCGACGATCGCGCTCCCGAAATCCTCCGCCTCGATAGGCTTCAGATACCGGCGGGTCGCCCCGTAAACCGAGCGCACATTCCCGCCCATCGTCCAATGGAGCAGATCGATGCCGTGCGAGCACTGGTTCATCAGTGTCCCCCCGTCGAGTTCCCATGTCCCCCGCCAGGGCGCCTGCTTGTAGTATTCCGTGTTGCGGTTCCAACGCACCTGTATCATACCGTGAAGGATACGCCCGAAACGGTTTGCGTATATGGCGTTGTAGAGTTTTCGGGACGCGGTATTAAAACGGTTCTGGTAGCAGACGGCGAGCTTTTTTCCCGCCTTACGGGATACTTCGATCATCCGAAGCGCGTCGGATGTGGAAAGCGCCATCGGTTTTTCTACGATGACATGCGAGCCGCTCTCGATGCTGTCAATCGAGATTTGAGGGTGATAGCCAGTTTCGGAGGCGATCGTCACAAAGTCGGGCTTCAGCTCGTCGAGCATCAGGCGGTGATCGGTATAAATTTTCAGTTTCGCGTCGGGAATTTGTTTGCGGTAGAGCGAGGCTTTTTCCTCAGCCCGTTCGATAATCAGATCGCAGAGGCCGGCCAGCTCTATATCGTTGGAATTCGCAAGATAGGCTTCGATATGTTTGGCGCTGATTCTGCCGCAGCCGATGAGCGCAACTCGGTATTTCATATATTCTTCCTGTTATGGATTATCGTTGGGTACGATCGCCCCGGTTTCGTCTTTGGCGTATGATTTTCCGCAGCGGGGGCACAGCATATTCTCCGGGAGCTTCACCCCGCATTCGCAGACATACCCGCGCGGCCTCGCCGGATTACCGATGACGAGCGCATAGTCGGGCACGTTTTTTGTGACCACTGCGCCCGCGCCGATGAAGCAGTATTTCCCGAGGGTCACGCCGCAAACGATGGTGGCGTTCGCGCCGATAGACGCGCCTTTCATGACACGGGTCTCGCGGTACTCGTTCTTCCGTTCGACAAACGCGCGCGGGGTCAGGACGTTGGTAAATACGCACGACGGGCCGCAGAACACCCCGTCCTCTAAAATGACGTCGTCATACAGCGAGACGTTATTCTGGATTTTTACCCCGTTCCCGATAACCGCCCTCGCGGCTATATTGACGTTCTGTCCGATGGAGCAGTTCGAGCCGACCTTCGCCCCTTTCATGATGTGCGAAAAATGCCATACACGGGTCCCTGCGCCGATCTCAGCGCCGTCGTCGATATAGGAGGATTCGTGCTTCAGGTATTCGCCGCCGTCTGTTTTCACAGGGATCATTTCACCCAATTGGGGTACTCCGTATCAGTTATTTGTAACATGGGAATAATTATAGCAAGCAGGGTTTATTAAGTCAATTAAAGTATCCGATGCGGTATACAGACCGTTAAAGCACGTCTTCTTCGATCGGAGCTACGGGGATCTGCTCGGCAGTCTCGGCTTTATAGAATTTATTCCGCATGATGATAAAGTAGATCATCATGAAACCGAGAATAACAAATCCGGAGTAGAAACGGATATCGATCATGGAACCGATGGATAGACCGAAGAAGTAGAAAAGCGCGGCTTGTCCGCCAGCGAGTATCGAGAGAGGAATAAATATCTTGTAGCGGTCGAGCGATACGAAGAACTGGAGCATAACGTTGATCAGGATATACGGTATTGACGAGATCGCGTAATAACGGATGGCGTCGATCGCGCTGAGGTAGATCGGATTGTAGAAGTTTACGAACGGACGGATGGCGATTAAAAATCCGAACAGCCCTACGGCAGTCACTCCCAACACGATTAAAAGACCCTTGATGAACACCGGCAGATAATTCTGTTTCTTATGAAACGCGGTATTGATCGATACGAAGAACAGGGGCAGGGTGATTGTCCCGAACCAGTACACGATGCTACCCAGATCGCGGGCGGTTGCGAAATCCCCGGAGATAGCTTCATCCAGACGGATACGCGCAAGCTGCATGTCGATTGCCTGAAGGAGAGTGCTGAAAACGATGGCGAGACCGATTTTATAAAAGAACGAGAAATTCTTCTGGGTGATTTCCTTATCGGGGGAGTCCATTTTCTGAAAATCGACCTTGGACACCTTCGGGAGGGAGAAAACGATAAACAGGGCGAATCCGAAGATATACCCGATCAGGATCGCCCACATTGTTTTCGTGAGGTCGAGGCTGAAAAAGAGAAATACACCGAGCAGGCCGACCTTTACCACGATCGTGCTGAGAAGCGCGATGGAACGCCCTAAAAAATTCCCGAAACTTTCGAGAAACGAGTGCAGCGGGATTTTCACATACTCGAATACGATAATTCCCATCAGGAGATAAAACGGCATCGTGTCGGCGGCTTTATACATTTTCATGATCGGGTCGAGGAATACGAGAAAAAGGACGGCGAATACCGCGAGAAATATCCCGATGATTTTAAAAAAATAACGGTGGGTTTCCGGAATAGCCCGGTGGTTTCCGTAGGAATGAATCTGCGAGAACGCTTTGGTGCTCCATGTTTTCAGTACGACGCTGACAATCCCAACGATCTGGATAAGGGAAAGAAGTGTGCCGAGGAGGCCGTACTCTCCCTTGGATAGATTGCGGTTTGCGAAAATTTTGAACACATATTGGGAAACGTTGATGGCCATTGTAAAAATAAAAAGGATAATGCTGTTGCGGAAGTATTCGTCCTTAAATAGCCTATTGATGATATTCTTGAACGGGAGTTGCATAGGTTATCCTTTCTTAGGGTCGATCTTATAGTATTCAAGTTCGCGGGCAAAGATTTTTTTCCAGTCATATTTCGCTATGGTTTCGGCGCCCTTAGTCTGATAAGATTCGTACTCCTTTGCGGAGGATAGCAGGGCGCAGACTTTTTTCCCGAACTCGCCGATGTCGAACGAACGGGCGTAGCTGATCGAGTTACCGTATACGCTCTTATAGGCGATCAGGTCGTACCCTGCGACAGGGATGCCGCATGCCATAGCCTCGCCGACCGCGATCCCCCATCCCTCCTCGTGGGACGGCGCGATAAACATTTTCGCCGATTTCAGGAGCGCGAATTTCCGCTCGTCGGAAATATATCCGAGGTATTCGAGGTTACGGTTCGCGCCGCGTTTCTCGAACTCCGCGGTCAGTTTGAATTTATCCTCGGCGGAAATCCCCCCGATCATCCCAAGCGTCGCGTCGGGAAACTTCGCAAGTACGGTTTCCCATATCTGCGGGAGGTCGTAGATGCCTTTATTGGTCCGCATCCCGATATGAATGAGGGTAAAATTTTTATCCGGGTCGGCGGGGATATTGTCGATAAACTCCTTATCGACACCCAGATCGACAAACACCGGCTCTCCCGTATAGCCGGACGAAACCATCTCTTTCATAATCTCCTGTCCCTCGGCGCTCCCGTTGATGAAAACGGTGTCCGAGTATTTACCGATCTGGCGGAAAACCTTCCGCTGCTGGCGGTACATGAACCAGTTGATCAGATAAATTCCTTTGCGTTCGCCGGGTTTCGGGTAACGGTGATAACTCAATGAGAAGAATTTATCGATCTTTCCTTTTTTCTTCATTTTTACCAGCGGGCCGACATGATAGAAAAAGTCGCTGGTGGACAGCCCGATATCGAAAGGGCCGAAGTCTTTCCGGCGGGAAAGGCTGTTGAGGTGCAATGTCGAGATGAAATACGACCATGCCCGGAACAGGCGGAACGGCTCTTTCTTCAGGAAGAGAGACGCGCGAATCGGGATGACATTGACCGCGTCGATAACCCCGGGATCGTTCGCGAAATAATTCAGGAAGGATTCGTGGCCGCCCGCAGTGAACCCGATCGTTATGTCGAATCCGCCGTCGCGTACCATCGCCCTGACCAGTTCGTTGAAACGTGTCCCGCCGCCGCACATGCCGGATTTCAGGCCGGAACCGACCCCCGGGACGAATATCCTGATCTTTTTTATCTTTTCATTCATAAAAACTTCCGTGAAAATAACCAGATTTGTTTTCTAATCTATTTTTTCGAAGGGGCGGTGATTATTCGTCGGCTTTCAGCATCACTTCAATTAATTCGTTAAATTTTACCTTCGGTTCCCAGTTTAGTAACCGTTTTGCTTTTGATGCATCACCGACAAGCAGGTTTACTTCCGCAGGCCGATAAAACTGCTTATCTATTTCCAATACCAGACGGCCGCTTTTTGTAAATCCCTTTTCATCAAGCCCTGTTCCCTCAAAGTGGATTTCCTCACCTGAAAAGGCAAATGCTGTTTCGGCAAATTCCTTTATTGTATGAGTTTCACCGGTAGCGATAACAAAATCTTCCGGACTGTTCAACTGGAGCATTTTGTACATTACTTCAACATATTCCTTGGCGTAACCCCAATCCCGTTTCGCATAGAGATTGCCTAAACGTAAGACTTCATTATTTTTTATACCATTTATTATCTTTTTAGTAACGAATTCATTCCCGCGCCTGGGGCTTTCATGGTTGAAAAGAATACCCGAGCATGCGAAAATGTTATAGCTCTCGCGGTAGTTGACGGACATCCAATGACCGTATAATTTTGAAACTCCATAGGGGGAGCGAGGATAAAAAGGGGTATTTTCGTTCTGGGGGACTTCCTGCACCATGCCGAACATTTCGGAGGTAGAAGCTTGATAAAATTTCGACTGTGGGGAAGTAGTGCGAATGACTTCGAGCAGTTTTAAGGTACCCATCGCGTTGACGTCAGAGGTGTATATGGGCTGTTCCCATGAAAGTCCGACGAAACTTTGCGCGGCTAAATTATATACTTCGTGTATTTCATATTTTTTAAAAATTCTCTGAAGAGACACTTCATCCAACAAATCCCCGTATTCGAGGGTGATTTTATCGATACTTTTACCTAAACGTTTCAGGTTGGGTGATGAACTTCTTCGCAATAGTCCAATAACCGTATATCCTAGAGAAAGTAAGTGCTCGGCAAGATAGCTGCCGTCTTGTCCGTTTATACCTGTGATAAAAGCTGTTTTCACTTTTTACCTCTGATATGGCAATCAATTATTTATTCACGTTTTCTATTAATACTTTCATTGTATTATTGGAAGGTTATTTTAACATAGAAATATTCACAAATCAAGTCTATAGCAAAACATTTAATGTTGATAAAAACAACTTAAATTAAATCGGGAATTGCAGAAGAATAAAATAAGCGGGGCATCAACTGCCCCGCTTTATAATTATAGGACGAGCTTCATGAATCCGTCACCGAAGACCTCGGCGAACGTGTTTTCCATCGACAGGTCGTTGACGCTGAAATAGATGATCTGCCATCC
The DNA here is from genome assembly GCA_020059465.1 of Brevinematales bacterium. Lineage (GTDB taxonomy): Bacteria > Spirochaetota > Brevinematia > Brevinematales > GWF1-51-8 > GWF1-51-8. The sequence goes on along the minus strand of JAGVBZ010000030.1, from coordinate 91,441 downwards.
CGCGACGGAGTACTCTTTCAGCAGAGTCAGGGCGTTCCGGCGGCGGTCATGGTCGAACGACAGGAAGGCGTCGTCCAGAAGGAAAATATGCGGATGTCCCTCGAAACGGTCGATCGCGATTCCCATACGGATAGCGAAATAGAACAGGTTCCGCGCTCCGGTGCTGAGGTCGCCGAAACGGTATTTTTCGCCGGATGAGGTGATCCCGCTGATCCCGATATCGTTCCCGCCGCGCGAGGCGCTGGATTTGATGACGGTTTCCACTCCGGTATAGAACCCTCCGGAGACGGCAGTGAGCGCCTTCCTGAATCCCTCGCTCCGGAATACGCCGTTTAGGAACGTATCCACATCGGACTGGATTCCCGTGAACGCCGTATCGGTGATCTGGGAGTAACGGATATCCGTGTCGAGTCTCCGTTCCCATTCCGCGAGAGTCTCGGCGATATCGAAGAGGAGGTACGGGTTTTCACCGGGGATGACGCGGTCTGTTTCGCTGTAGAACGAACGGACGCGGTCGGCGTTCTTCCCCAGATCGCGGAGGAATGCCGAGTAGGCGGTCTGCGCCCCGGAACACGCCCCGGAGGCCGCTCTTTCGATCGACTCCCGCAGCGACGATATCTCCGCTTCGAGGCTGTTCTTCCGTCCGCCGAGTTCCGCGAACTGTTCCTCGATATATTTGATGTCCGTCCCGCCGGTCTTTTTCGAAATTTCCTTCTGCAGGTTCTTCATCTCGTTTTGGATATAAGATTCGGTATCGTTGCCGAAAAAGCCCTCCACTGCAAGCCGTGTCTTTTCGAGCGAACTGTCGATTTCGGACGTACGCCCCCGAAGTTCGGAAAGTCTCCGGCACGCCGCCTCGACCTGCTCCATCGACGCATACACAAGGCGCAGTTCGCGTTTGACCGCGTCGGTTTCCGACCGTTTCGCGCGCAGTCCGGCGAGTTTCGCTTCTATCGACGCGGGGGTGTTTTCCGACTGCGCGGCCTCTATACTGTCCCGCCGGCGGACAAGCGCGTCGATTTCCGCGCGGGTATTGCGGATAGTTTCGTTCAGCAGGCCGGCCTGTATATTGACGTCAGGATTAGGGCTGCCGGGCGGTGCCGCACTGGGCGCGGCGATTGCGAAAATGATTCCCGCAGTGCCCGGGAGAAAGAACGCGATAGAAAGAAGCAGAAGGATGACGGGGTCGAACTCGAGTTTTTTCATCATTGCGAGGACAGTCAGGACAATTCCGCTTATGCCGATGAAAGTGAAAACTGATGCGATGATGGTCAACAATGTCCTGGGAGCCGCGGGTTTTGCATGATGCGCGGAAGAAATCCCGTCCAGTTCAGCCTGTTTCCTATGGAGGTACTCTTCCTTTTCAGCGATATTTTTATTATATTCGGCGAGGTTATCGCCGTCCGCGCGGAGCCGGCCCAGTTTCTGTTCTTCGGTGGCGATCTCGCCGTCCAGACGGACGGACTCCCGTTCGGTATTAATCCAGTCCGTGCGAATCTTTTCCGGGCCGCGCGCCTCAAGGTCGGCGAGTTCCCCGGCGGTCTTCTTTTTCTCGTCGATCAGCCGGAAGTAGGTGAATCCCGCGTCGTATTTCCGCTGGAGGTCGTTGACCTGGAGGCCCGCCTGCTGGCGTTCCCATTCGGCGCGAACTTCAGCGTATTCCGACGAAAGCGCGGCGAGCCGTTCACGGGACTCCTTCGCGCGCCCGATTTCCCCGCATGCATGGGAGACCGCCTCACGGTACTGCGCGGCGTTTTTCCTGAGCTGCATAAGCCAGCTCGCGTTGGTACGCACCCCGAGGATTTCACCCAACTCGGCGCTGATCTTCGTGAATATCCCGTCGCGGCCGTAGAGCACTTCTTTTATATCCGTATTCCAGTAATCCTTCGATTCGATGTCCTTGCCCGATTTCCACGACCAACTTATATCTCCCTCGCGGATAACGAGCAGGGAGGCGTAGTCGGCGAGATGCTCGGGTAACGGGTCGCCGCCGAATTTGATCCCTACGTCGCATGTATCCTGAAAACGCGGGTTGATGACGGTATCGGCGGGAGATTTGGATTTTCCTTTAGACGGCGAAAACAGTTCGCGGATCAGTACGTCCGACAGGGTGGTCTTTCCCCGCTCGTTATTCCCGACAATGAGGTTGACAGTATCGAAGCTCACGGTCTGCTTTTTCAGCGGACCGGCCTGCCGGATATCTGCTTCAGTGATACGCATGATTCACCTGTATCTAATTATTTTAATGGAATGGTAAGGGAATAGCACGTAACCGCCGTCTGTTTTGCCTGATGGAAACCGGAGAATCGTAGTTGCGTAAAAGAGGCTATTTCCACTGCTTATTTTTTTTCAGGAAATCCACCAAGCGCCCGGCATCCCCGATAACGCTGGTATCTTCAATCAACTTTTTATTCGGCGGAGCGACTTTCCGGGCGACGACAATAATATGCCTGCCGAGACGCGGGAATACACGTGAAAACGCGCTCATAAAATCCGGTAAATACGGTATCTCGGTTCCCAGCCTTTTGACTATTTTAAATCCGTGCGCCTGCAGGAGGAGTTTGATGATCCGATAGGTATAATTCCGGATATGCACGGAACGGTATCTTGCGCCGAGGTAGGGGGGTAGATCCAAAATCCACTGCATGATAATCGAGATAAAATGCGCCGAATTCGGAAACGACAGGATGAGGTATCCGTTATCGTTCAGGTTGGAATTGATCGAATAGAGCATGTTGTCGGGAAGGAGCAGGTGCTCGATAATTTCACCGGCTAAGGCGATATCGAATTTTTTATCGCTCAGGAATGTGTTTTCCAGATCGGCGACCGCGCCGTCGATCCCGATGGTTTTTAACGTTTTTACTGTATCGGGAACAAGGTCAACGCCGAAAGTGTAACTCTTGGGATAGATTTTTTTTATCTCGGAAAGTACTTCCCCGCCGCAGACCGCGTAATCGATCAATGCAGGATTGTCCTTTTTTATACGTTTGAGGATAGAATGCGCTTCCTGATACATTAATCTATACCGAAGATTCCAGACCGCGTATTTGCTGCGGTCATCGAATGATTCTATCTGCATTGTCGTGTTATCCATTTGATCTCCGCTGAAATATGATTGGATTATATTAATGATGGGTCGTTGAAAAGTCAAGGTTCCGCTTTTATTACGCCCGGTAAAAAAAACGAAGCAGGGAATGAAATGTCCCGCTTGTTTTGAGTGAGTTACGTTTATCAATTATCGCAGAAAGGGAATAATATTAAGCTACGTTTTTTTACATACACAGATAATCGTTTTTCCAAGTCTCGGAAAAATCCTGCCCAGAAAGCGGGAATTCAGTTTTCCCGAACCGGAGAGATTGACCGCTTCCGTCTCCAATGAAACAATCTGCAGTCCGAATTGGCGCATGAAATCCTTCATGCTTCTAAACGTAAAATACCGGATATGGCCGGCTGTTCCGGAAAGCTTATAATCGAGGTAAGGATTTTTACCGAAAAAGAGCATGAAGCGTCTCGCTAGAGAAGCGACATTGGGGGTGGTAATAATAATCGACCCGCCCGGCTTAGTGATCCGTTTGATCTCTTCCATGAAAGATTCGGTATCATAGATATGCTCGATGACTTCGGTTGCGATCACAATATCCAGTTCGTTATCCTCAAAGGGCAGCTTTTCCTGCAGGTTTGCTTTGACTGCCTTGATCCCTTTTTGCCGCACTAATTCGAGCGAGTTATCTGAAATATCCACTCCCGTGACGGGATATCCCTTTTCAGAAATATACTTGCATAAGTGCCCCGGGCCGCATCCCAAATCGACGATCTGCGGGTTCTTTATTGCATTTGCCTGAATTATGCTTTCCACTTTCTTTAAAATGATTTCATAACGCTGGAGATTGGATAAGAATTCCAGATTCATGCTCTCATCGTTATTGTATCGTTCGTTATTAAATTCCTCTATGATTTGCCTTTCGGACATAATACCGCCCCAAAAAATTTTATTATTTTAAGCAGCTTGGCGGGAAAAGTCAAAATAGCGCCGCATTCCGGTAAATTGACAAACGGCAAACGGCGTATTAAAATAACGGAATGCCGGATGCGGCCGATAGACGGAATGCACACACGGCGGTCTTTCGGATTTCTGACCGGGCTTTTAAAAACTGTAGTCGGAGAATTTTATGAAAAAATCGACATCGTTCTGGATAACCGCGGCGGTCATCGCTGTTTCTATCCTGTTGCCATTGTTTTTATTTTTCGATTCTATCTTTCTCGGGAAAGCGATTTTAGGGATTGACGGCAACTACGCGATGCGGAATATGTACCGTGATGCGATGATGAACGGCTCAATGTCGGCGTGGAACGGCATCAGTTGGCTGGGAATGAGCATGGGGAATTTCCCCACCATCCTTTGGATATTTTTCAATAAAATATTCCCGCCCGACCTCTCTCAGACACTGACCTATGCGGTATCGATTTCTTTGTCCATCATTTTTGCATATCTGATGCTGAAAAAGCTCGGCGCGGAATGGTACGCCGCGTTATTCGGCGCTATGGTGTACTCGTTCGCCCCGCAGTTCGTGTCGTATATCTACGCGGGACATGTCGGTGTGGTGAGTTTCCTGCCGTATCCCCCGATGATCCTGTATTTTTTCCATATTGCGTTCGAACGCGCGAAATCCGGGATAGTAAAAACCGTAGTATCGCTGATACTCGCCGGTATCGCCGCCGCCATGATGATCGGGAACGACCCCCAGCGCGGGATGTATTTTGCCGTGCTGATCGCGGTCTATACATTATTTCTCATGTTCAGGAGATCGCCCGATAAGCCGGATGAAAAGATCGAGGCGAAACGGGTGCTGATCGATGTGGGAAGAATCGCTATTTTTGGAGCGGTTTTCCTGCTGGCATATTCATACAATCTGATGGGGGTGTTAGGCTCGACCTCAGTGCAAGGCAAACAGGCCGGCGTATCCGCGGGCGAATCCGAGCTGAGCGAAGCACAGAAATGGGATTTTGCTACGCAATGGTCGATGGACCCGCGCGAGGTGCTCGATAATTTTGCGTTCGGATATCACGGCACTGTTTCCGGCGATCCGCAGATGCCCTATTGGGGGACCAAGCCGTATTCCGGGAACAGCGAATCGGTCGGATATTTTGTGATGATATTCGCTATTTTAGGGATAATATTCGGGTTCAAACGGAAAGACTTCACTGTTAAATTTTTCTTCATTGCCGGTATAGCGGGACTTTTACTCTCGTTCGGGAAATTTCCTCCCGGCTCCCCGTTATTCTGGCTGTGGTATCATCTTCCGATGATGGATAAACTGCGCGCGCCGGCAAAATTTGTCTCGGTGTTTGCGTTCTCGTTCTCGATAATCGCCGCGTTCGGATTCCAATGGGTATTGCAGGCTATCAGGAAATACAAGAAGCCGGAGGATTCGCGCGACGCCAAAAAAACTGCGCAGACCCCGGAACAGAAAGATTTCAATATTATCATGTATTTTATGACCGCGTTTCTTGCGGCAGGGTTCCTCTGGATGGTCGGGGTGATGATGTCCGGTACGGGGATCATCGCGAGCCTCGGAAAACTGCAGTATGACAATATGACCGGCGCGTTACTGCGTATGAATATATATTCCCTGCTTACCCTCGCGGTTTTCTACGCGGTATGGAGCCTGAAAAAAGAGAAAATGGTGCGGCCGGCGTATATTGTACCGTTCACAATCCTTCTGCTGTTCGAGGCATGGAGCATCAACCTCTTTTTTATCAATAAGTCCTATTTCAAACCGGCCGAGTTTTTCCAGAAAGACGGGGTGGTCGATTTTCTGACAAAAGACCCGTCTCATTTCCGTGTGGCAACCTCCTTACATATCTATGCGAACGGGCAATTCGCGCCTATTCCCGTGACAGCCGTTCGGGGACATTACCTCACCTACACGTTCCCCTATTATTATATCGAGGCTATGGATGTTCCCGCAATGTCGCGGGTTGATCCGGAGTATGATGCGTTTTTCAAGGCGGTAATGACGGGTGTGAACGGCGGGATGATTCAGTCGGTAGACGACCTGATCAATCTGAATGTTCGGCTATTCCAGATCGCAAACGTAAAATACCTGATAACCGACGGCTATGTTTATGCGGGCCAGCAGCCCCAGGTGCTGGTGTATGCGCTGACGAATAATACGAATTTTTCATATATAGCGAACGCTCCCGGAGCGTATAACAGTATGCATTACATTTTCGGGGTAAAGAATGTCCTCCCGAGAATCGGGCTTTATCACCACTATTTAGCTGTAACCAATAACGACGAGGCTTTAAAGTATATAGGCAATCCTTATTTCGATTTCCATCAAGTTGTTGTGGTGCAGGGGGATTTCCCCGATCTCACCACCAATACGGCGCCTGTAATACCGCAAACCATTGTCGAATATGAATTAGGGTATATCAAATGTCAGGTGGTATCGAATAAAGGCGGTTTTCTGCTCAGCGATACGCGGTATGATCCGAAATGGAAAGTATATGTGAACGGGAAACCCGCCAAGCTCCTGAAAGCTAATTATATCATGCAGGGAGTCATGCTTGAGGCGGGAGACTGCACGGTGGAGTTCAAGTTTGAACCGGAAACAGGATTGCTGAACCTGTCGCTGATCGCAATATGGGGCGGAATGCTTGCCGGCGCGGTATACGGGATTTTTTACCTGATAGTGTTTTTACGCGGCATTAATAAAGAAGAAGAAACTCAAGCAGACGGCCGTTCATGATCCGGGAGGCGCTCTGATGGACCGGGCTAGATGAAAAACATTTTACTGATAGTCTCCGGGTTTCCATATGCAGGGGGGGAACCCTTTCTAAGGGAGGAAATCAATCTATTAGCCCGCGGGTTCGGTAAGGTGTTTATTCTTACGATAAATCCATCGGGCAGCGATATAGTATTCCCGATTCCTGAGAATGCGGCGATTATTCCCCGGAAAAAAATTAATTATGCAGGCGCGTTCTTTAAATATCTGTTTTCCCGCAAAGCGAAGGGCTTTTGGAAATCATTCCTGAAAGGCATATGGAAAATGATATTTCCGGGATATTTTATCCGGCAGCTCTATCTGTTTTTTCAGGGCTGGACGCAGATCGAGAATGTACGGAGTTACTTTAAAGACAATACCGAAAAAGTCGATCTGATATATTCTTATTGGCTGTGGGCGCATGCGTTCACCGGGGCGGAAATTAAACGGAATCTTTACCCGGAAGCCGGGTTGGTCAGCCGCGCGCACCGTTACGACCTGTTTAACGATTTTTTTTGGGGCGCGATGCCCCAAAAAAAGTGGATCATCGGCAGAATTGACCGGATATACAGTATTTCAGAAACAGGAGAAAAATACCTGAAGGCGTACTGCCCTGAGTATAGCGAAAAATTCAGGGTCTCGCGCTTGGGAGTTGGCGGGAATATATCCGGCGCTTCTCCCTCCCGGAAAATCGACGGCGCGGAGTTGAGAATTGTTTCATGCTCGAGCCTGCAGCCGAGGAAGCGGGTCGATTATATTATTCATGCCCTCGCGCACTATAAAGGTACGCGCCCGATAGTATGGGAACATCTGGGCGGCGGGGCGAGTGAAAGCGTTTACCGTGTGCTTGCGGAGAAGTTGCTGACAGGCGGAAATATCCGTTTCGTGTTCCACGGCGCGATGAGCCACGATCAGGTGATGGGGTTCTATCATACTAATTACGCAGAGATCGATCTGTTTGTCAACGCCAGTTCGAGCGAAGGGGTTCCTGTCTCCGGGATGGAGGCGATGAGTTTCGGTATTCCGGCGGCCGCGTTCGATGTCGGCGGAAACGGAGAACTGGTAAACGATACCAACGGGGTACTTCTGCCGTACTCGAAGGATCCCCATGTGCTTGCGGAGGTGTTCGAACGCTTTGCCGCGATGGATGAAAAAAGCCTGACTGCGGTTCGGAAGAATGCCTATCAGACATGGAAAGAGAAGTATAACGCGGGAATAAATTTCCCTGCGTTTGTGAAAGAAATAAAAAATATGGCGGAACACTGAATGCGGGTATTAAAATCAATCGGAACTTTTTTTATCAACCTTGCTCTGTTTTTTTACTTTCTCGCCGGGAAACTGATATTTTTCCTTTTCAAGGCGGCTCTCGGGGGTAAGAGCGACGCGCTTCACAGTTTCGGGAAGAAACTGAAGATTTACCCGAGGAAAGAATTTATCATCAGGTACTGTACCGGAAAAGACGTCGTGCATTTTGGATTTCTGGACTATCCTTATACCGAGGAGAGAATGAACGCCGGGACGCTCCTGCACCAGGAATTGAAAGCGGTCTGCGGGAAGATCGCGGGCGTGGATATCGAGGCGGAGAGCGCAGATATCTATCATAAAAAATACCCCTCTGATGTCACGGTTATCGGCGATATAAAAAAGAATATTAAAAAACTGAAAGAACTCCCCTGCGATGTGATAGTCCTCGCGGAAACTCTCGAACATGTGGAAAACGACGTCGACTTCCTGCGTGATATCCGCGAAATGATGAAAAAGGATACCCGACTCCTTCTGACCGTGCCGAACGCCGTGCGGATGGACGGGTTTTTAGCATCGCTCATGAACGTCTCGCTGGTGCATCCCGATCATCTGCGTGAATATCCCCTTCATTCGCTGGTCAACCTGATCGAAAATCATGCCGGTATGAAAGTCGAGGAGATCGCGATGGGGTGGTATGGGTTGAAAGTGCCGTGGGTATCAAAGGTCTTCCCGATGACTGCCGGAAGTTTGATGCTAATAGTAAAAATGCCGTAGGGGGATGAAATGAAACAGGAAAAGCAATCATTGCTGGCACGCGCGGAATTTTATCGCCATCAGTTTCCTTATCATTGGATAAGAGATATGGTTAAAGATAAAACGGTTCTGGAAATAGGATTTAACGAGGGGAATTATACCAAGGAAATCTCCGCCAGCGCCCGTGAAGTCTATGCGATCGATATTTCCCGGAAGGCATACGAGTATTCGGTCAGGAACAATTCTGCGGAAAATATTCATTATTCTCTCTATAACGGGACGAAGATACCGTTTGCCGACGGGATGATGGACATTGTGTTCGGGTTTCAGGTAATCGAGCATATTCCGGACGATAAAGGTTATCTTCACGAAATAAAACGTGTTTTAAAAAAGGGCGGAACTGCTATACTGACAACGGTTAACAGGAATTTCCGGCTCGAAAAAGGCCAGAAACCGTGGAACTATCTTCATGTTCGGGAATACGATTATGCAATGATAGAAAATATGATAAACGGCATCTTTGAGAAATATGAGATAAAAGGCGTATGCGCGCGGAAAGATGTTCAGGAATGCATTGTCAGGACTTCTCTTGAGGCAAATCGAAATCTTCGTAGATATCCCTCATGGGTACGTATTATCCTGCCCGGTTTTATCAGAAGTTTTTTACAGAGATTATTTTCTCCCGTCAAATCGACTGAAAACCCCGAAGATACCCCGGTAAGCATCGGTGATTTCAGTATCACTGAAAAAGACCCCGATAACACATCATTGGATTTCTTTATTCTTCTAACGAAATAATAACGTAGGCTCTATTTGTTCCTATCTATCTATATATTATTGAGATAGAATAATATATTCATATTCATATAACTATTACATATGTATGAAACAATAACATACGTTATATTGTAATAATTGACGTATTTTTACCAAAGCATTATAATATTGGCAAATTTTATATGGAGGTTCAGATGAGAAAGGGTCTTTTGATTGCGTTTGCTGTCATGCTGGCGGTTTTTACCGGATGTCAGTTGAGTGACGAGGGGGATGGAAATTCGGCGATCGTAGTTGAGCTTGCAGGCGCGTCTCCTCAGGCGATGTCTGTTTTAAGCACTATCGAAATCGACCAGCTTCCGATCAATTTCGCGAAGATCGAAGTCACCGATCCGAAGGGAATTTTACAGGTGAAAACATGGACGCCCGGGGCTGCTTCGACTTTTGTTTTTAACGGGAAACGGACTGGGATCTATAGCATCACAGTCACCGATGTGGATTCGGCAAATAACACGAATACCGCATCTACAAACCTGTTTGTCAGAAGCGGGTATAACTACACGATCAAGATTCGTCTCGGCTCGGTAACCGGCGGCGTGATTTCCGACGAAGGGCTTGTGGCATATTACCCGTTCGTAGGGAATGCCAACGATTGGAGCGGGAATAACCTGCATGGGGTGAATTACGGCGGCGGCGTTACGCTGACCAACGGTGTTATCGGGAATGCGAACAGCGCCTACTATTTTAACGGCACAGGCGATATCAGCACGGGTATCGGGGCGGCTTTCAACTGCGGAACCAGTCCGTTAATTACAAATATCAGCACTGCCTTCAGTGTTTCGCTGTGGGTAAATTCCGCGCAAACGGAAGCTCGTTCTATTATGGGAAGACATGCGAACGACAGTTCTGCGGGTTGGTATCTCTTTAAAACAGCCAATAATAAAATTGTATTTATGCTCGATGCTCCCGGCGCTCCTGCATGGTCGATAACCAATAATACAGCAATCAGTAATAATGTATTCTACCACATTGCTGCGACCTATAACAAAACTACGGGAGTGGCTTGTCTTTATGTGAATAACGTAAAGATCGAAAGAACTGGGCTTCTTAGTGTGGTTTTACCCTACTATACCGCATCATGGAATGACGAACCGCTGATGATAGGTACTTTCTGGTCGGGTGGATGTAATTATTTCAGGGGTATCCTCGACGAAGTATTCTTCTATAACCGCGATTTGAGCGCGATGGAAGTCGAACAGTTATACAAAATGTATCGGTAATCCGGCCGTCTATTAGAAAAGCCCCCATCTCGATAGGTGGGGGCTATTTTTATCTCGCTTATTATTATGCCATTCCGCGTCCGACCTGATTCACCACTTTATTCAGCATCTCGTCCTCGGTCTGGATGGCTTTCTGGTTCGCCTCGTACAGACGCTGGATTTCTATCATGCGGGTCATTTCCCATACGGGGTTGACGTTCGATTTCTCGACAAACCCCTGATAGACTTTAGGTTTTAGATTATCGGGCATATTGAGCGGGGGGCCGGATAGCTCGGTCGCGGCGTAAAGGCTGTATCCCTCGCGCTTCAGATAGCGCTTCTCGTCGAAATCGACGATCTTCAGTTTGTCGAGCTTGATCATGTTTTTCCAATCGTTGCCCGTCTTGTCGGTGAACTGATCCCACGGGATATCCGTATTGATATACACGTTGCCGTAGTTGTCGATAGCGAAATTATTCCGTCCTATCTGGATAGGGCCGTTCTCGCCGAGCACTTTATTTCCCTCTTTATCGACTAAGAAGCCGTCCGTGCTGATTTTAAAATTGCCGTCGCGGGTATAGCGCTCCCCGTCGGATGTCATGATTGTCATGAAGCCCTGTCCCTCGAGCGCGATATCGAACTCGTTGCCGGTCTGCTGGAGGTTGCCCTGCTCGAAACGGATGAACGCCTCGTTGAACTCCACACCCGTGCCCATTTTACCGACCACCGGGCCGAGGTCGTACGAACCGAGCGGAAACACCACAAGTCCGTCGTCGTTCAGCCGTTTCACAAGCATCTCCGGGAACGCTTTAAGGACGCTTGTCTCCATTTTATATCCGTCGGTGTTCACGTTTGCGAGGTTGTTAGCGACAGAGTTGAGTTCGTGTTCTGTGGCGATCATTCCGCTCGCGCCCGTATAAATACCCTTAACCATAATGTCCTCCCGTCTATTCCTTCGTAATGATCTTAATTTCCACACGTCTATTCAGCATACGTCCTTCCTCGGTATTGTTCGGCGCGATCGGTTTTGTGCTCCCGCAGCCGACGTACGAAATACGGTTGGGCGATAATCCCTTCGAGACCAGATAATCCGCGACCGTCTTCGCGCGGAGTTCGGACAGCGTCTGATTCCATTTCTCGTTCCCCGTGATATCGGTATGCCCCGAGACCTGAATATCCAATTGCGGATACTTCCGCAGGACTTCGGCGAGCTTATCGAGTACGGCCTTCGATTCCGGTTTCAGCGAGGCCTTATCGATATCGAACAGGATCTGCCCCATATTGACGATAATCCCGTCGTCGGTAGTTTTGATCTCCGCGCCGGGCTTGTTTTTCAGGTTTTCGTTGATCTCGGTGACCAGCTTGGCTTTTTCGGGTTTTGTGACATCCTCGACCAGTTCGACAACCGCCTCGGACGTACCCTCGATGCGCCATGTATCGCCTTTTTTATAGGTGAACGTAAAATTAAACTCGTCGGAGTAGGAGTAAGGGCCGCCGTATTCCATGCTCCACAAGTAATTGATATGCGAATATCCCGTGAAGGAGGCAAGCTGAGGGTCGTTTTCGGGATGGTGAGCGATATGATAATCGATCAGCAGAAACGCGAGAGGTTTGCCGTTATTGGTCACTATCCCCACAAACTTATACGAAACGTTCATACTGACATGGATATCGTTCGACGCAGTACCCAGGATCAATTCCTCGGCGGGTGCTTTCCACGACATACCGGGGGTCAGATCGTATGACGGAAATGTTGGGATGCCGCGCAGGGTAGGCAGAAGGTATTTTGGCGGAACCTTCATCACTCCCAGATTGTCGCGGTAGAATTCTGTGGTCTCGTACTGGTTTTGGAGTTTATAGGATTCGTGAAAGTCCGCTTTTTTGGACAGATCGAAGTATTTCCCTGCAAAATGTGCGGTCTTGCCCGATACATTGATGACTTCCATGACGGTTTTGAACATGGTTTCTTCAGAACCGACCAGTTTGTTCTTATAATAGATTTTCTGAGTGATCATACTTTTAATGCGGTATTTGCGTCCCAACGGGTCTTTAAACTCGAGCTTGACCGCGAACATGGGAACGGATACCAGCGCTAAAAGGGATACTACCACGAATCGCCTCATATTACGCTCCGTTGCTTCTACCTATTGATTCTCGGAATTTATCCGTTTTACATAAGGGTTCACAGAATCATATAAAAAACACCCATTGTTATGCGAATTAATCCGGCAGGATTAAGGAGGCAATCTATCATTATCATCTAACGAATAAAATAGACTGCTGCACCCCGCGTATAAAAATGCGCCGCGGGGTTCGCAGTGACAAGGCGTAATTATTTATCTGCACCCGAATAAGAGTCCTATTCCTTAGTGATAATCTTTATTTCCACCCTCCGGTTCAGCGCGCGTCCTTCCTCGGTCGTATTCGGCGCGATCGGCTTCGTACTCCCGTAGCCGATGTACGATAGGCGTTTCGGGTCAAGCCCCTTCGAGATCAGGTAATCGACGACCGATTTCGCGCGGAGTTCGGACAGCGTCATATTATTTTCCGGTTTACCGGTGTTGTCGGTGTGCCCGGATACCTCGATGTCGAGATAGGGATGCTTGATCAGCACTTCCGCCACCTTATCGAGGATCGTCTTCGCTTCGGGCTTCAATGTTGCCTGATTGTAATCGAAGAGGATGTTGCCGAGGTTGACAATCAGAGCGTCGGAGGTCTCTTTCAGCCCGGCGCCCGAGGCGGGGCCGAGCTTATTCGATATCTCCTGCGCGAGTTTCAGTTTCGCGGTATTGGTAACATCTGTCAGATAATCGACAGTCGCCGAAGTAGTCCCGTTGTAAAGTACCGTCTGGCCGTCGTGGAACGTGAACATGAGCGAGTATTCCTCGGTGTATCCGAAAGGCCCGCCCAACAGCATGTCCCAATAGAAGTCCATATGCGAGAATCCGGTGAAACTCATGATATCGGGGTCGTTCTTCGGGTATTGGATGGCGTGATAATCGACATAGAAATGCGCGAGGAGTATACCCGCGGTATTGGTCTGCAGACCCATATAAGTGTAATGCACGTTGAGAGAAAAGCGTAGGATGTTTTTCGCGCCGGTCAGGATTCCCTCGTGAAGTTCCTCCGCGTCCGCCCACCACGTATCGCCGACCTTCAGGTCGTTCGTCGGGAATGACGGGATACCTCGAAGGGTGGGCATGATAAACTGTTTCGGCACCTTCATCTGCCCCTGCGTGTTCCGGTAGAATTCGGAATCGTACACTGTCATAAGCTGCATCGACATATCGGAGTTCGCTTTCTTCTGGTAATAATTGAACTTACCACGGTAGAAACCGACATTGTTCGTAACCCACAGAACTTCGAGCAGCGCCTTGTTCATCGATTCGATGCTCGAATGATATTTCCCGTTCAGGTAGATATCCTGATAGACCACGATTTTCATCCGGTATTTCATTCCCTTGACGATATTGTACTCGATTTTTACGGGATACGACGAAACGGCGGGAAGCATAAACAGAACGAAAGGCAAGATTCCCCTCAACAGCCTTGCCATATGGCCCTCCTTGGAAAAAATACGTCCTATATATGTTGTCGGAAAATATTTCGAGTGCATAAGTAAAACGAGGGTAGATGCCAGAAATTCTGTGAGTACACGCTCGAAAATTGACTAAACCGGGATTTTCCTATATAATAAAAATCGGTAATTCTATAATGAGGTGCACGATGGTCGTAAAAATCAAGGACATAAGGATTGGCAAAAGAGTTCGAAAAGACCTCGGTGATCTGTCGAATTTGAAAAAAAGTATCAAGAAGCACGGTTTATTGAATCCCGTGCTGTTGACTGCGGATAATGAACTGATCGCGGGATACCGCCGTTTGACCGCCGCGAGAGAGCTGGGTTATGAAGAAATCGAAGCGAAAATAATCGATCCGAAGGATAATATAGAATTCCTCGAGATGGAAATGGAAGAAAACATGATCCGGAAGGACTTCAGTCAGGATGAACTTCTGGACGGAATGAAGAAGAAAAAGAGTCTGGTTTCGCCGAATATATTCCAAAGGATCTGGAATTTTATCAAACGGATTTTCGGAATTCGGTAAGCTCAGGCGCTCTGGTATGGCAGGGGTGCTTCATGAAAACAGTTCGCCTTCTCGCCGGAGGAGTTCTTCTTTTATTTTTTCTCCATTTATCTTCTTGTGAAGACTTCTTTCTCAAAAGAACCGTTTCGCTTATCTCGGTCAGCGGTTCTATTGAATTTAATCCTGAAAAATCGTTACTTGCCGGCAAAATCGATTATGTAATAAAAAACTTTCGCTCCACTGCGATAGACGAGGTCTATCTGATCTCGCATCCGTCAGTGGTATTGGATACCGTTTTCTACTTGGGTAAAGCCATCGGTTTCGAGCAGGGCATCGGTTACGGGTACGGCATCTACCGGATAAAAATCCCCCCTCTCCAGCGCGACCAGACTACATCGCTGTCATTGATTTTTAAAGTACAGGGCCCGCTCTATGAAGACCGTTTTGTTATCTCAAAGAATTATCTTTTCTTGGATTCAAAAAAGATATGGCTCCCTCTCCCGTTTGCCGAAGTCCCCAACTTTAATTACTCGCTGACCGTTAAAACCCCGAAAAACTATTATCCTGTCATGGGCGGAAAGCTTTCCGCGGAGGATGTCAACGATACCGACCGGATTACCAAATGGGATAGTGAAGTTCCGTTCCCGATTCTCACGGGAAGCCTATTCATCGCTCCGTTGAAACGGTACCAGCAGGGGGATGTTTACCTTTATACTGATAGCGGACAGAATATCGATAAAATCCTCGAGTACACGAGCTTTACCCTGGCGACCCTGCGTGAAAAGGTCGGGGGGTTTCCGTTCACTGAAATGCATGTGGTCAATCAGATTTCCCAATATAAAGGGATGGAAATGTTTATCGACGGCGAATATTTTGCGAACTGTATCCATGTATCGCCGGGAATATTTTCATTTCAGGGGCTGCAGGGCGAGAAGCAGGTGATTTATTCCGCCATCCCGTTCCTGCCGAAAAACAGCGAACTCAAGCTGTTCGAGATACTCGCACATGAAATATCGCACTCCTATTTCTCGACACTCATCCGTTTTGAGGACGACTCCCACCTTTTAGCGGAAAGTATCACAGAGTACCTCGGATCGATGGTACTGAAGGCGAAATACTCCGGCCTTTATGATAAAGTGCTTGAACGGAACAGGTTTATCCTGCAAAACCTCTATATGAAAAGCCAGACTGAAAACCCGATCTGGGATTTCTTCTGCGGGGTGAACACGATCGGGTATGCGTTCGACGATACCGGGGATAGATTCTTTAAATTCGTGGAAATACTTTACAAGAAGTACCAGTTTACACGGATCAGGCTGAACGAACTGATCGCAACAGCGAAGGCGATGCAGATCGGGGCGAAGCCAAAGAACGGGTATACGCTGATAAATACGGACGCCCTTTCGCTTTTACGGCCGCTCCAGATGTACAACCTGAGCCTGAATTTCGCCGAAGAAGGTGCGACGAATGGCGTGAAACATTCAAAATATTTGATAACCCTGCAAAACACGTTCCCGATCCCCGTATCCGCGACTATGATCTATTTGACGACGACAAACGTATTATCCAACTCGGTGACGTTCGAGAAGGGGCTGGTAACGAATTTTTTCATCGACGACAAGGTCGCATCGGTCTATCTCGAATCTTCCTGCTCGATCCTGGAATACTGTCTCTATGATAACCGTATCGACATGACGAAAACATGGCTGAATATCCTGAACGATCAGGTCAACCTGTTTTACCGGAATCTGCCGTTCGATCAGAAAATGCTGATTATCGGGACACAGGACCCTATTGAGACGCAGGTGGAAAAGGAGGACGTGACATGGAAAACCCTGACCGTAGACCGGAAGATGTCCGCGTCCATACATCCCGATATTACTTTAGTTTTCGATACGGTCAATGTGAAGGATAACGAGTTGTATATTCAGGCATTCAAGTATATAAACGGCAAACCGTTTTCTTATGTGGTGCTGAAATTCCTGAAAAATGGAAAAAAGTATCAGGCTATTTCGGTATTAGACCCTTCGCTATAAATGCCGATATTTATATTGTGGAATAAATTGTAAGGATCGAGATATGAAACCGGTAGTGCAAGTGCGGGTACAGGCTGCGATATTCGGGAACGATAACGCTTTATTATTAGCCTGCCATGAAAAGAACGGAAACCGTTACTGGGTGTTGCCCGGCGGGAAAGTGGAATTCGGTGAGACGATGGAAGACGCTCTCAAACGGGAGCTTCGGGAAGAGCTCGGATTAGAAAATTCCGATGTTATGGAGTTGGTTTTTATCGACGAATATATCAGCGCGGAGCAGGAGCGGCATATCGTTCTTGTAGCGTTCCTTACCGATGTGCCCGACGAAGCGCTTGCCGGGGTTACTGTTGTCGCACAGGGCGAGTCTATAAAATCTGTATCATTTTTCTCCGAGGAATCGATACGGGAATCGGCCGATACATTTTTTCCGTCTAAAGAAACGCTTCTCAGCCTCTTCTAACCGCAGTCCATGGATCGGCTATGTTTCATTACGGCGGGAATCCCGATTTCAGCCCGTCCGCGTACTTTGCTGAACGGGCTTCAGCGTATAAAATCGCTCGGCCTCGACGGGATGGAGCTTGAGTTCGGGCGCGGCATCCGTCAGAACTTCCCCCTGATGAAGCAGGTCGGCGATCTCGCGGCGCAGCTCGGGCTGGTGCTGACCGCTCACGCCCCGTATTATATCAATCTGAATTCCAAAGACCCGAAGATAATCGAGAAGAGTTATCAGGCGATACTTGAGACTGCCCGCGCCCTCGATGTCGCGAGGGGATGGAGCATGGTTTTTCATCCCGGGTATTATCTCGAGGATCAGCCTCAATTCGTTTTCCCCCGTATTCAGAAACATATTGAACGAATCCTACAGCTCGCCGGGAAGGAGGCCCTCAAGGTCTGGATACGCCCCGAATTGATGGGTAAGAAGTCCCAGTTCGGAACGCTGTACGAGCTAGTCGAGTTGAGCGGTAATCTCGGCGGCAGTATTCTTCCCTGCATCGACCTGTCGCATTGGCACGCGCGCACCGGGAAGAATAATTCCTACGACGAGGTGGAACGGATACTGAAAATGATCGACCGCGGGATAGGCGAAGACGTGCTGAAAAATATGCACATTCATTTTTCCGGGATAGAATTCAGTGGGGCGGGGGAGAAGCGGCATACGATCTTCCGCAAATGCGGAGTCCGTTACCGCGAGATACTGAAGGTGCTCTACGATTACGATGTAGGCGGAGTATTAGTCTGCGAAAGCCCGAATATCGAGGGCGACCTCTTAATGCTGAAACTGATCTACGATTCGTTCAAATAGAAACAGATTGTCGTATAAAAGAAAGAGACCGTCCGAAGACGGTCTCTTTTATCGTATATGGTTTAATCCCCTCCGGATTAACAGCGAGTATTACTTGGGGGCAATCTGATTCGACATTCTCATCTGTTCCTGCTTCATCAGGTGCAGCTGTTCGCCGATGGTCTTGAGTTCATATAATTTCTGATCCAACGTCTTCTGAGCGAGGATCCCCCACCATTTTTCATCTTCTATATCCAAACTTTCACGGACAATCGCGCGGTCGAAAGCGAGCTTAACATCTTTAAAGTAGATGATGAAGTCTCCGCCTTTATCGGTTTCTGGTTTGTACACAACGTATGAGTCGAACTTAACATACGGGTAGCTCAACGGGTACAACGGGATACGCTGTAAAATACGGTCGCGTATATCGTCAGCATAGACAGGGTTGACCCATGTCAGCTGGCGCCATCCGTCGAACTGGGTATGCCCGAGGAAATATTCCTGAATATTGCCGTCACGGTCTTTCAGACGAAGAGCGACCTGATGCGTATAGTTCAAGCCGTAAACCCAAGCCTGAATATACTTGATCTGCCCGACGTTGACCAAAACGCCCATAGGCATTTCATTTTCGCCGTCAGCGGTAAGCTGGTTCACATAGGAACCGTTATCGTAATAGGCGAAAAATTCGTAGGGAGGCGAAACCATCGCCCAGGAAAGGAATTTCCATTCCGGGAAATGGATTCTGACACCCATAACAGTGCCGAATCTCTTACTTTCAACTTTCTGGCAGTATGAGTCCAGATTGTTTTTTACAGTATTCGCCGAAGAGTTCAGTTTGATTCTCCACATTTCGAGCTTCCAATCGTTGATTGAAAATTCGACTGTCGGATAACCGTACTGAGCGAAATCAAGTTCAGGATGTTTGGTTATTTCTTCCTTGTGAATCTGCTTATCCTTATCCAGAACTTGAGTCATATTCTTTTCAAATTCTGTAAAATCGATCAGAACCTTTTCCGTGGCAGAGTAAACGCTGCCGAAGAAAAAAGCTACCAGAGCAACCGCTGCGCCGAGAATTTTTGTCCGCATATCTCCACTCCTTGAAATAATATTTTCCTTCCGTAGATTTAATATTCTAATAGTATATTCTGTCTATTTTTTCTTAAAAAGTCAAGCATTTCTGATTAACTTTTCGTAAAAAGAGTCTGTAAAATGCGCATTATTATCATCGACTTCCGCGCTTGATAAGTTTAATACTTTATCAAAAAAATTTTATTCAACGAGTATCGGGTAGGCGGGCTGCCATTTTCCGATATATAATCCTTCAGGGATCTTATTTCCGCGTTCCAGAATCACGATTTGCTTCACATCGGTATTATGTTTCAGCGTCATCAGCAGTCCCATTATCAGCCATTCCATCGCGTCGTTCTTTTCCCGGATATAGGTCGTGAGTTTTTCGCTGAAATTGACCACAATTCCCGACGATTTATTGTCGCGTACCAGCCATACATCCGATACCTTCAAATCGTCGCCTATCGGTAAACGAAGCTCGTATTTCAACGGGCCGAGGAAATAATCCTGAACCATCTTCTGCTCAAAATAATCCGTCACCGGGTTGATTTTCAGCGAACGCGGTTCCGTTTCCATTCTCTGGAACAGCATATTCGGGTAATAGAACGTGTAATGCATCCCGCTCAGCATCAGGAAACGGATAATCAGCCATGCGGCGACTCCCAGAGCGACTACAATAATGCTTACCGGTATTAACGGGATCTTATGATCCTCTATCCACCTTTTTACTTTCACTGGCAGAATCCTTTCGTTTTATTATACTCTGAAACATACTTCTTAATGCCGTAGAACAAGCCTTTGGCTACCAGCATTTGGTAGTCCGTCGTCAGCAGGCGCTGTTCCTCTTCCCTGCTTGAAATAAACCCGACCTCGACAAGTATCGCTGGGATGGGGTTGTATTTCAGCACATAAAAATTTCCCGCCTTTACGCCGCGTCCGGGCGCCTTTGTTATATTGACCAGCGTCTTATACACGAAGTTCGCCATCTGCTCGGATTCGAGCTTGATGCCGTCATGGATCAGGTCGGCGATGATCGAATAGAGCACTTCAGTCTTCTCCACATCCGTTTTGGAAAACCCCGCGTTCTCGTATATTTCCAATTGAGTGGCCTCCATATCGGAAACATTGTCCGACAGGTAGTAGACCTCGATACCCTGCGCGGTTTTCATCGGGCTGGCGTTGGCGTGCAGACTGACGAATACCGCATGGTAATCCTTTGCGACCTTCGAACTGAAAGCGACCCGGTCTTCGAGCGTGACAAACACATCCGACTTGCGGGTAAGGAATACCTTCATTCCTTGTTCCGACTTAAAATGCTGATAGACCATTTTCGCGAGCTTCAGGACAATGTCCTTCTCTTTGCCGCCGGCCTTTCCGAGCGCTCCGGGATCGTTTCCGCCGTGCCCTGCGTCTATGATGACTGCGTTGATCGGTACGAAACCGTCATTATTATAACAAGTCGGCGGGGTTTTGTCACTCTTTAAACCGTTGGTCGATTTCTGGTTGGTCATTTTCACCGGTTTTATCTCTTCGATCACAGTAATACCGGATTTCTGATTGGTAACGCCCTGCTCGATTTGAATAAAATTTTCATGTATTCCCGGTTTCACCGAAACGGCGTTCGTTTTCTTCTGGGTATTGGTGAGTTTCTCGATATTTACGAAATGTTCGGTTTCGATCACTTTCCCGTTCAGCGGGGGATTTTTTTCGGTGTACTTTTTTACTATTTTAATCAGCGTGTCCGCATAGGTTTTCGGCAGCAGGATGCCTCCGGAGTTATCCGCGCCGAGACGCACGTCGAAATAATAGACTTTATTCTGATGGACCAGATAGGGCATGGTGAGAAAAAGACGAATCTGAACGCCGTCGTTTACCAGGTCGCAGTACCCGAGGTCGAGATTGATTTTCAGGTGAAGATTATATTCCTTGCAGAACTGGACGAGAGGCACCGCGCCCTTGCCGGGGGATACGTCCGCGCTGGTCAAATTGTAAAACGCGCCGGTCAATAGTATAAGGAAGAGTACTGAAACCTTTTTAATCATTCATTAACTTCCATATATAGTACAAACCCTTCAGAGTAAGGTGTTTGTCTATAATATTTATCGACGTAGATGACTGTTGGATTAGCTCGCTAAGACCTCCCGTCACGATGACAACACATTCCTTCCACTTCATCTCGTCCATGATGCGGCGGTTCACGCCGTCCATCATCGCTCCGCTTCCGTTGAGAAGCCCCGAACGGATGCCGTCGACCGTGTTTTTAGCGATCAGTTTAGGAGTGATGGAGAGGTCGATATGCGGAAGCTTGGAAGCTTTTTCCTCCATAGCGCTCAGGGACGTAAGAATACCGGGGACGATCAGTCCGCCGACATAGACTTTTTCCGCGGAGACCACATCAAATGTGGTGGCGGTGCCGAAATCGACGATGATAAGATTCTTTCCGGGGCAGAGGCATATTCCCGCGTATGCGTTCACAATACGGTCGGCTCCGATCTCGCTGGGGTTATCGTATTCGATCTTTACAGGTATTTGGGAACGGCCGATAAAAACGGGGGTAATATTCAGGTATTTCACAAACATATGCTGGAACGGATAATCGAGGCGCGGCACGACGCTCGATATAATGGCGCCCCGGATGCCGGTTTTAGCGACTTCCCAAAGGTCGAGGAGGCGGAAAAAATGCACCGCAAGGTCGTCGGTCGTCATCTGTTTATCGGTTTTCGAGTTGGCGTAATGAACTACTTCCCCGCCGCCGTCGAATAAACCGTATGTAATATTCGTATTTCCAATATCGATAGTGAGAAGCATAACGCTCTCCTTAGATAGTTTCGCTTTTTAACGGACGGGTCATGAGTGAACTGAGTTCTTTGAGAGGGTCTGATTGTTTATAGAGCATCTGGAAGACCGCCCTCGATATGGGCATGGGGATACCGAGTTCTTCCTCGAATTTTACGGCTGTTTTGACTGTCTCGACTCCCTCGGCGACCATTTTCATCGAGCCGGTGATCTGTTCCATAGTCTTTCCGGCGGCAAGAAGTTCGCCGGTGCGCCCGTTACGGCTGTGCTTGCTCGTGCAGGTCACGACCAGGTCGCCCATTCCGGCGAGGCCGGAGAAAGTGGCTTCCTTCGCGCCTAACGCGAGACCGAGACGGCGGATTTCAGCAAGCCCGCGCGTAATAAGCGCGGCCATCGTATTGTCGCCGAACCCGAGTCCGCGGAGGACTCCCGCCGCGATAGCGATGACGTTCTTTACCGCGCCGCAAACCTCGACGCCGAGTACATCGTCGTTCGTATAGAGTCGGAATGTTTCATCGGAGAAAGCTTCCTGCACCGCGCGTGCGCAGGCTTCATCGCCGGACGCCGCCGCGATACCGGTAGGCTGGCCGTGCGCGACTTCCTCGGCATGGCTGGGCCCGGAGATAACCGTGATACTGCCGCCGCCGGATAGTTCCTCGGCGAGAACGGTGCTCATCCGTTTTTCCGACGGGAACTCGAAGCCCTTGGTCGCGCTGACCAGAATTCGGCCGGCGCGGGGCATACCGGAGAATAGCCGGACAGTGCTCCGGAAAAAATGCGACGGCACCGCGAAGAGCCACATATCGGACTCCTTTACCGCGGTACGGTCGCTGGTTATAAAAATGTTATCGGGAATAGGCGCGCCCGGAAGATAGTCGGTATTTTCGCGCGCGGAACGGATCGACTCCGCTTCGGCGCCGGAATACGACCATAACACGACATCGTGGCGCTTCGAGGCGCGTATCGCAAGCGCTGTTCCCCAGCCGCCCGCGCCGATCACCGATATTTTCAATAGATTATCCGTTATTCCTGAAATTCGTACGCGCTCACATATCCCCCGCCGTAGCTCGATACCCAGACCTGTTTCCCGTCTGGCGATACGGAAATCCCCATCGGCTTAACAAAGCCGACTTTAGTCAGGATTTTCAGATCGTCGGAACTGAGTACGACTAATTCGTCGGAACCGTGCGCCGCCGCGATCAGGTATTTCCCGTCGGGGGTAATCGCGACCGTGCGGGCCTGCGATCCGACATGCTGAGATTTGACTGTCTTACCCGCTTCGAGATCGTACTTGATCACCTTTCCGCCGGAATTATCGGTGATATAGAGAAACTTATTGTCCGGCGAGAGCACGATATGACGGGGATTCGAGGTGATATAAAGGTTCTTTACTTTTTCGAGTTTGACAAGGTCGATAATCGCGATAGATCCGCCCTTCATATTTGCAACATAGGCGGTCTTGGAATCGGATGTGATCGCGATGCCTCTGGGAATGACATTATCCCCGGTCTTGATATCTTTAATCTTCTTCATCGACGCTGTGTCGATCACCGAGATCGACTGACCGAACCAGTTGGCGACCAGAACATATTTCCCGTCGGGAGTCACCTGCACGACTTTCGGGGTGCTCAGGACTTTTACTTTCGCCAAAGTTTTTACATAGGACTTTTTATTGACCTTATCCTCGATCTTGGCTTTCTGAACGTCAACACCGTCGGGCGGATCGAGTTCGTTCTTGTCGATACGCACCACGCATGCGCCGTTATGGAACGATACCCATGCGTACTGGCCGTCGGGGGAAAAGCCGCATTCGACGGGCTTTTCGGCAAACGAGGAGATAGGCTGATGGGTGGCATAGTTGTGTCCTTGAGCCGATGTTTTATAAGGCGCGAAGTTGACTACCTTGATTATCGAAAGGGTTTTCGGGTCGATAATGGTGACATCCATCCCTTCCAAATTCATCACAGTCACCCACGTCCCGTCGGGCGATACTTCGACCGCTTTCGGCGCGCCCATTCCGTTGAATGTCGCGATTTTCTTGAGGGTGACGCCGTTTGCCGCGCTGTAGAACGCGACCGCTAACGTTAAAACCGTTGCAAAGATTCTCATGATTCCTCCCAAATTTTATGCTTGATCCAATTTCTTCGTCAGTATATCGTTTACCATCTTCGGGTTGGCCTGGCCTCTGGTCTCTTTCATGATCTGGCCGACGAAGAACCCGATGACGTTCTTTTTCCCGGAACGGTACTTCTCGACCTCCCCCGGGTTATCGTTAATAACTTTATCGACAACTTTCTCAAGTTCGCCGCTGTCGCTGACCTGTTTCAGCCCCTTCTCGTCGATCACCTGTTTCGCCGTCTTCTTGGTGTCGACCATTGCCGCATACACGTCCTTCGCCATTTTTCCGGTGATCGTGCCGTCTTCGACAAAATTCAGCAGCTCGGCGATCTGCGTCGCGGGCATCATTTTAGCGGCGTACTCGGTAATCCCCATCGAAAGCTCGTTGAGCACCGCCATGACCTCCGCCTGTATCCAGTTGGCGGCTTTTTTCGGCTCGCCCTTGTATCCCTTGAGGCACTCCTCGAAATACGCCGCGAGATCGAAATCGTCGGTGAGCGTAATCGCGTCCTGCCGGGTGATATTGTAATCCTTCTCGAAACGGCGCATTTTTTCACGCGGCAGTTCGGGAAGTGTCTTCCGGATATTATCGATCTCCTCCGGGGTCACACAGACCGGCGGAAGGTCGGGTTCGGGGAAGTAACGGTAATCGTTGGCCTCCTCCTTACTCCGCATGGGATGGGTCTTGTTTGCGGCGGCGTCATAGAGACGGGTCTCCTGTACGATCCGTTCGCCGTTTTCGGCGGCGAATATCTGCCGTTCTATCTCATGGTCGATCGCCTTGCGTACGCCGTTGAAACTGTTCATATTCTTGACCTCGACCTTCGTGCCGAGCTTATCGTCGCCTTTGGGGCGTATGGAGATATTGGCGTCACAGCGGAGACTCCCCTCTTCGAGGTTGACGTCGCTCACGCCGATGTATTTCATGATATTCCGCAGGGACTTAAGGTAGTGGAACGCCTCCTCGGAGGAACGCATGTCCGGTTCGGACACGATCTCCAATAAGGGCACTCCCGCGCGGTTCAGGTCGACCAGCGAATAGCCCGCGCCCTCGGTATGCACAAGTTTCCCGGCGTCCTCCTCGAGGTGCGCGCGGGTGATCCCGACACGTTTTGTCGATCCGTCGGACAGGTCGATATCGAGGTATCCCTTACCGCAGATGGGGTAATCGAACTGAGATATCTGGTATCCCTTGGGGAGGTCGGGGTAAAAGTAATTCTTCCGGTCGAACTTGGAGTAGTCGGATATCCCGCAGTTGAGGGAGAGTCCGGCCTTGACCGCCTTGTCGAGCGCCTCGCGGTTCAGTACGGGCAATACGCCCGGCTGTCCCATACATATCTCGCACACATGCGAATTGGGGGCTGCGCCGAATTCGGTAGAACAGCTGCAGAAGATTTTAGTCGCGGTATTGAGCTGGACATGCACCTCCAGCCCGATGACTGCCTCGTATTCCATGTTCGCCTCCGGTTTCCGTCGAGCAATATTATAACTCATAATGTAGGAAAAATAAAATAATCGGGCGGGTATATACACCCTTCGACAAGCTCAGGGCGACGGGTCGGGATGACGACGGGGTATACGTAACGCTGGGGAATAAGTTTGCCACAGAGGCGCGGAGGAAACCCACGCTTAGTAAGGGCAGGGAGGGGAGATAGATGATGGGTAAATGTCAGGTAATTACGGTATCTGTACAAATTACGGTATCTGTACAGGTAATTACTGTATCTCTACATTTTTAATTTAATGAAAAACTGAATACCATTCGAAATTCGTACTGAATTGTGACAACATAGTATGCATAGTAATAGTGATAACTGGTTGATTTGTTTCTATTTTTTGCATATTATTTTTTGTTTTTAATGAGTTAATATTAGAAGAGAATAAAGGATTTCCAAACATATCTAGTTCATTTTCATATAATAATTGAAATATCTCTAGATCAGATAGAAATTTATACGTTAATCCTTTTGCAGAACAATTTGAATAGAAGTTTGAAGATATTTCGATTTTCAGATTGAGTTCAAGTTCCTGATATGAGAATGGTTTAATAATAATTATTATTCCTTTTAAGCCTATTCTTTGTAAGTCTATCATAAAATCCTGTACTAATGAATAACCTGATATCGGTGAAGATATGGATGTTTTTAATTCTTTGATAATAATTGGAATTTTTCCATTATTTATTATTATGAATTTCCATCTGGTAAATAATAATCCGGTTCCGGGAATAATACCTCTCCCCCCAATAAAATTATTATCTTCTAATTTTTGTAAATGAAATGCTATTTTTTCTTCGTTTTCAGAACGATATAGTTTATCTGCAATGTCTGAACTTTTAATTGCGGCAATGGCTGAAAATATTGCAATGCATAAGTTTATTACCGCGATTACGACAAATATAGCTTTTGTGAAATATTTATGTTTTTTCTTTGATAGCTGTTTTTTAGACAAATATCGATACCTTCTTTTTTTCATCGTGTGCCTATCTTATCGATTGTATTTAATAGTATTTTATAAAAATATCTATGCAGATTTTATAAAATATTGTGAAACATAATGATATTTCTACTTATCAACAATCCCCTTCAGCGTCCTCTGCGAAAAATTCATGATAGTAATACCCACCACCTCATGGCCGCTGATGCGCGCGATCATCCCGTCCCCGATATCCACACCCTCCGCGTTGCCGGGACTGCCGATGGAAATATTGAGCACATCCCCGTCGGAATCGTAATCCCATTGGATATTATTCATCTTATCCGCGACTTTTAGCGCTGCCATAATACCCCTCAAATTAAGTATAGCATATTCTAACTTGAGATAGTAGAAAAATAAAATAATCGGGCGGGTATATACACCCTTCGGCGATGCCCCTTGAAGGAACAGGCTCTGGGTAATGGGGAAAGTTCAGTGATTTTTCGGGATGACTATGGTTTTGCTATTTTCGATCTTGTCCATGAAATAAGTTCTTTTACATTCCATATACCGGATGCGGTATTTACAACTGCAGTATATCTTTCATCCTCCGACGCGGAAATACTGATATTCTCAGACATCAGGTATGCGCGAAATAAAAAGTAGCCGATTCTTTTATTTCCATCTACAAACGGATGGTTTTTTACAATACCGTCTAGAAGCGCGCATGCTTTTTCAATCGGGTCTGTATACAAATCTTTTCCTTCATAGGTATGAAACGGACGCCAAAGGGCGCTTTCTAATAGACCGTTATCTCTCAGACCTTTTCGTCCTCCGAATTCGTCGATCAATCTATCATGGATAGCGATTACTTCATCGATATCGATCATTCCGCGAGCCTTTTTAATAAACCGTGATCCTCGGAAATAATTTTTTCGGTAAAACGGGATAGCTTGATTTTTTTACGCTGAATAATAAATTCCGTGAAATCTCTTATCTCGGCGAATACATCGTCGGGCAATTCTTTTATCGCATTGATAAATTCCTCTTTTTCTTTCACAATATTCATTTCGATCCTCTTTTTTCAGTCTGTTCTTCATTATAATAAACGACCTGTAAAAAATAAACAAAATGGTAAGTTCTTCCACTCTTAAAATTCCCATGAGGAGTACGTCTGCGGCATCCCTCGGCTTCGCCCCTGCTTCGCGATGGCAGGGAGGGGTGTCAAAGGATGAGCGCTTGTCCCGCAAAAAGCGGGATGCCGAAGGATTGACTATTTCGTCCAATACTTTATAATACTCCCATGCGAAAATTAGTGACAGGACTCCTGCTCTTCCTGACAGGGATGACATTAGAGACATGCACCTACGGGCATTCCGCGATGGTGCCGGACGAAACGGCGCTGCGGGAATATATCGCCCGGATGACCCCGGAGGAGAAGATCGGGCAGTTGTTCATGCTCTGCCTTTCCGGCGAGGAGATTACCGACGAGATGCGGATATGGATCGGGGAACGCTATATCGGCGGGCTCGCCATATTTGGGAAGAACGCCGCAAGCTCGAAACAGCTCGCGAAACTGACGGCGGATATGCAGGAAACCGCGTTAAAAACGAGGCTGGGTATCCCGTTATTCATAGCGACCGATCACGAACCGGGCGATAAGTTTATGCCGATCAAGCTCGGTAAAACATTTCCGCCCGCCCTGACCCTCGCGTCGAA
The DNA here is from genome assembly GCA_020059465.1 of Brevinematales bacterium. Taxonomy (GTDB): domain Bacteria; phylum Spirochaetota; class Brevinematia; order Brevinematales; family GWF1-51-8; genus GWF1-51-8. The sequence continues at coordinate 63,126 of JAGVBZ010000030.1, read as the reverse complement.
GGGCGGCCCGCAGGTCATACGGGATATGGCGGAGGCGATGGCGAAAGACCTCGCGGGGTGGGGCATCAATATGAACTTCTACCCGGTCGCCGACGTCGACCGCACGGACGGCAAGGGATTTATGGGCGACCGCACGTTCGGGACAGACCCTGAGAAAGTCGCCGAGTACACCGCGATTGTGGTCGATATGTTTAATGCATACGGGATTATCCCGGTGGCGAAGCATTTCCCCGGGCACGGCGGTACGACAAAGGATTCGCATAAGACGATGCCGATTATAAAAAAGTCCCTTGCGGCGCTCAAGGCGAAGGATTTTATCCCGTATTATAAGGCGATGGAGAAGGGATTGCCCGCCGTCATGATGGCGCATATACTTTACCCCATGCTCGATGCAAATCATCCCGCGACGTTATCGAAAATCATCATACGGAATCTCCTGCGGAACGATATGGGATTCGACGGTATCGTGATTACCGACGAGCTTCTGATGGACGCCATCAAGAAGAACTATTCCATCCCGGAGGCGTGCAGGCTTGCGATAGAGGCTGGCGCGGATATCCTGCTGATAACACGGCCGTACCTCATGAAAATCCCGGTCGAGAAGGTTTATCAGTCGATGGTCGGCGACCTGAAAAAAGGCCTGCTCAATTCCACGATGGTGGATGACGCGGTTTACCGGATATTGAAAACGAAGGCGATCTACCTGGGGTTTCAGATAAACGCGGGGCAGTAAGTATTACTTGACATCTTGCCCATGAGGCATTACACTTATTCAGGTTTAGGAGGCGTAAATGAAGGGCTTCATTAAGAAAATATTTAAAGATGAGAAAGGACAGGGCATGGTCGAATATATACTGATAGTCGCGATTATAGTCGCGGTCATCATCGCGGTGTTCGCGATCCTGAAACCGCAGATCGAGAAAGCGTCGGGACAGGCGACCAACGAAAGCGTTATCATCACAAACTCCGGCGAGCCGGTTAAATAAATAGATTTTTACCGCTTGATCACTGCGGGGTAATATGAGTTTCGAATGGGTGGATTATCTTCGGTACGGCGTACTGGCGGTATTCAGCTTCGTATGCATATTCACCGATCTTAAATCTCGTCGTATCTATAATACTTTAACCATACCGGTAATCGTTTTCGCTCTGCTGACTGCATGGTTCTATATCGGGCCGGAGGGTCTGTTTACATCGGTTTCAGGCGCGCTTCTCGGGGCGGTTCTGTTTCTTCCGGGAGTTTATTTCGGAAAGACTGGCTCGGGCGACCTTAAGCTGTCGGCCGCGCTCGGCGCACTCCTTGGGTGGAGGTTATTCCTGATCGCGCTGCTTGCCGCAGGAATAGGTACTCTTCTTTTGATAGTCATCGTTATTATGCGTCACGATAAATATCGTCGAACGGAATACCCGTTGGGAAGCATCATGGCGGCGGCGGCGTTCGCGGCTGGGGTTTTCAGCCTCTACGGGTTCAGGCCCGGCCTGTATTTTTAATCGGCTTAATGGAGGGCGTTCATGCTTGAGAGAAACAGCAACAAGATATTCGTGCTGGATACCAATGTCGTACTTTTCGATTTCCGCAGCATCTATTCGTTTCAGGAGCATAATGTGGTTATTCCGATCACCATGCTCGAAGAAGTGGATAAGTTCAAGAAGGGAAACGAGATCATCAATTACAACGCCCGCGAGTTCACCCGTGAGCTGGACAGCCTGAGCGAAGACCAGCTTCTTAACGAGGGGGTGGTGCTCGATACCGGCGGGATTCTCATGGTCGATACGAACATTAAAAAGGACGAGTATCTCCGCGAGGTGTTCTGGGAGGACAGCCCCGATCATCGTATTCTTTCTGTGGCATACAATCTCGCTAATAAGTATGGTAAGGAGCGGGTGTATCTCGTCTCAAAGGATATCAACCTCCGCATGAAGTCGAAGAGCATCGGAATCGCCGCCGAAGACTACGAGACCGGTAAGATCAAGAGTATCGACGACCTCTACACCGGGAAGAACTGTATCGAGGATGTGGATACCCAGCTGATCGACAGGTTCTACACCGAGGGGCAGATCGCTCTGAAAAGCTCCGGACTGAATATCGAGCCTTTACCGAACGAGTACTATATCCTCCGTAACGGGAAAAAAGGCGCGATATGCAAGTATCAGAAATACGACGATAGTCTGCATATTGTGGAGAAGCGCGAGGCGTACGGGATTATGCCGCGCAACGCCGAGCAGACGTTTTCCCTCGACGCGCTGACCAACCCCCGGATACAGCTGGTGACCCTCTCCGGGAAGGCCGGCACCGGGAAGACGCTGATGGCGCTCGCGGCGGCGCTCGAATGCCTCGGGAAGTACAAGCAGGTACTGCTCGCGCGTCCGATTATCCCGTTATCCAACCGCGATATCGGGTACCTTCCGGGCGATATCCGCAGCAAGATCGACCCGTATATGCAGCCTCTCTACGATAACCTCGGCGTCATCAAGCACCAGTTCGACGACGGCACTGCCGACTTCCGCAGTATCGACCAGCTTCTTGATAACGACACCCTCCAGATTATGCCGCTCGCGTATATACGCGGACGGAGCCTGTCGAAGGTGTACTTCATTATAGACGAGGCGCAGAATCTGACACCGCACGAGGTCAAGACGATTATCACCCGCGCGGGCGAGGGCACTAAGGTGGTGTTTACCGGCGACCCGTACCAGATCGACACACCCTACCTCGACTCCCGTAGCAACGGGCTGACCTACCTGATCGATAAAATAAAGGGGCAGGAACTCTACGCGCATATTACGCTCGAACGCGGCGAACGTTCCGAACTCGCCGAACTCGCGACCGATCTGCTCTGATGGAGCGAAAATTGATTTATATGAATAACGCCGCGACCGGATGGCCGAAGCCCGACAGCGTCATCCGCGCTGTTAACGAGTATCTATCCGCGCCGCCGGTCGAAGGAAACCGGGGCTCGTTCACCGGAAACCCGTACGAGAGCGCGGCGGAGGACTGCCGTGACAGGCTCGCGCGTTTTTTCGGCGCGTCCGATAAATCGCGGATCGTGTTCACCTCCGGCGGCACCCATTCCCTCAACCTCGCAATCAGGGGATTATCGCTGAACCGCGCGCATATAGTGACCACAATGACCGAGCATAATTCGGTGATCCGCCCGTTGAAACGGCTCGAACACGAGGGGGGCGCTCATGTGGAGTTCGTCCGGTGCGACTCGAACGGAGCGGCCGATCCTGACGATATTATCCGCGCGATACGTCCCGATACGAAACTGATCGCGGTCAATCATTGTTCCAATGTCACGGGGGCTGTGCAGGATACCGCGGCGGTAGGGAAAGCCGCGCGCGAACGGGGGATACCGTTCCTGGTGGACGCGTCCCAGTCCGCCGGGCATATCCCTATCGACGTCGAAGCGATGCATATCGACCTGCTGGCGTTCACCGGGCATAAGGGTCTGCGGGGTCTGCAAGGTATCGGCGGGCTGTATATCCGTGAGGGAGTCCGGCCCGAACCGCTCCTGACCGGCGGGACCGGGGTGAAGAGCGAAGACCTGTATCAGCCCGAAGCGATGCCGCTCTATTACGAATCCGGCACTCTCAATATCCCCGGCATTATCTCGCTGAACGAGGGAGTTAGGACGCTGGAAGGCGGCGCGATGGAGGCGGACGAGTCCCGCGCGGCTGAGCTGATGGAACGCCTGACGAACGGCATATCCGGGATAAAGGGAATCCGGCTGATCGGGAATTCCCGCCCCGCGATCATGAGTTTTGTTATAGAAGGGAAAGACCCGGAGGAGACGGGATATATTCTCGCGAATATGTACGGGATAGCCGTACGGACAGGGCTTCACTGCGCGCCCATGATCCACCGCGCTCTCGGCACATATCCGTTGGGAACAGTGCGGGTGTCGCTCTCGAAGTGGAACACGGAGGGGGAGGTGGATAAGTTGGTGGAGGCTATCGGGAAAATGAGCGGATAGTACAAATCCCGCTATTCATTGACAATTCTATAATAAGAAATTAGAATTTTCTGTAGAAATGAAGGAGGATATTTTGATTATTCTGCATGGGATATACGATAACGGAAAGATCGAGATAAAAGAAAAAGACCTTCCGAAAATGAAAGGTGAAGTTGAAATCCGTCTGCAGAATACATCCAAAAGACACGAGTCTCTGCGCAGTATTATTAAAGCGGCTAAAGATGCGAATGTATTTCAAGAGATTGACGATCCGGTAGAATGGCAGAGGAAGCTTAGAAGTGAATGGTAAAGCAGTATTGCTTGACAGCAATATTATCGTTTATCTTTCACAGGGAATCCTTGATCCCTCTTTGTTTGAAAGATATGAGTGTATAACTGTTTCCATCATTACTTATATGGAAGTGTTGGGATTTCGGTTTCGCTCCGCCGGAGAAGAGACAATTATCAGGAAGATGCTGGAGATGATGGAAATTATCGCCATTTCCATGGAAATAGCGGATATCACGGTGGAAATCAGGAAATCGATGAAACTGAAACTCCCTGACGCAATTATTCTGGCAACGGCGAAAAATATTGAAGCTGTTTTATATACCGCAAATTTCAAAGATTTTGCCGCATTCGATGATATCGAAATTATTAATCCGCTAGAGAAATAAAAATCTTATGAAACCTATTTGTCGCTGTCGAAGTGGAACACGGAGGGGGAGGTGGATAAGTTGGTGGAGGCTATCGGGAAAATTACCAGCGCTTGAACACCTTTTCGTCGCTGGACGGCATAATCAGCTTCATTGTATCGTTATCCGGGAAGCTGTACGTATATGAATTGACATACCCGTTGACTGATGTTTTTAATTCTTTAGTATTCGCGTCGATAGTATAAGTGCCGCTGTTCGTATGGTCGTACGGCCCGCTTGACGACGACCTGTCGTAGGCTACAACCGTCATATCGGCGTAATATACTGAAAGCACTTTTGTGGTATTCAGCGTATAGATGTTCGAATCGTATGATTGGGAATACAGGTACCAGTTCCCGATAACCAGGGAAGTATCGGCGGGGCCGCATCCGGCGAGAACGAACATAAAGCCGGATAATACCACAATCGCGGCGGTCAGTTTCTTCATTTCTATCCCCCTTTCACGGATATCGTATGAAATAATTATATCTCCGCTTCTATTTTTGTCAAGTGTTGAAAACATTGATACTATTCTTTAAAAAGCATGCCTACAGCCCGCATGCCTGACGGGGGATATAAGATGTTGAATCAAGGCGAAATCATGCGGGACTGCCGGATTGAACCGAATTATTTTTTCCCGCCCATTTGATTCACATTCACCACCTGAGTGGGATACGCGAACTCGATCTTCTCCTTCTGGAAACGTTCGAACAGCGCGAGATTGATGGTCTGCTGGAGGTCCATATAACGGTTATAGTCGGCGGTCTGCGCGATATAGACCGCTTCGAAATCGAGGCTGAAATCCCCGAATTTCTGGAAATGCGCCCGGTCGAACACCGCCTCCTTGCCGAGACTCACGATTATCTCTTTCACGATCTCAGGTATTTTCTTCAGCTTGGCGAGCGGTGTCTCGTAGACCACACCGAAACCGAATACCACGCGGCGGGTCTGCATCCGTTTATAGTTGCTGACACGGGATTTAGTCAGGTCGGTATTGGAAAAAATCAATTGCTCGCCGCTGAGACTGCGGATCCGCGTCGTTTTCAGCCCGATCCGTTCGACAGTACCCATCAGGTCGCCGACTATGATAAAGTCCCCCAGTTCGAAGGGACGGTCGAGCAGGATCGAAAAATAGCTGAACAGGTCGCCCAGTACAGCCTGCGCCGCCAACGCCACCGCGATACCGCCGATACCTAGTCCCGCGACCACCGCCGAGATATCGAAGCCGAGGTTGTCCAGCAGGAAGATCACGCCGATAATCCAGACGACAATGTTGACCATCGGGACAATGCTTTTCAATGTGCGGAGACGTTTCTCGTCGGTCTCACGTTTAATCAGCCAGTTTGTCAGGAAATAGCGGATGAGGCTCGATATGAAAAGGACTAAGAGAACACAGATCAGTATTACCCCGATAATATTGATGGCATCGTCGATAAATTTATTCAGGATCAGGAAACGGGTGGCCAGATAAAATGCGCCGAAATAAAGAAACGGCAGGAGGTCTTTCCTGACCAGCTGGACTATGAAATCGTCCGTCTTAGTCTGTGATTTCTCCGCAATTCTATGAATCCGGTGAAGGACGATCCTGTGAACTATCAGGACTATGGTAATCCCCAGTATAAGTATCAATAGGCTCGCGATATAAGCGAGTATCGTATTGTCGAGCACAGATGTCTCGAGGAACGGGAACATCTCCGTCAGATTGGTGGCGACCGCAGACTGCATAAACTCGTTGGTCTGCGCTATCTGCTGATCTGCGGCAGGTATTGTGTTTGTAATGATATTAGTTGTCGCGCTCGCGACGATATTGGTGATGATTTGAATTTTTCCGCCCATCGGACACTCCTATGACACATTTTATTCTTATTGTAACTTATTACGCCTCAATCCGCAAGCAGAGGCTGTGTTCATAATTGAGTTTTACCCCTTCAGCATCAACATGAGTATCTGGATCGCGGCGGGGCGTATCCCGGATATCCGCGACGCCTGCCCCAGATTCACCGGGCGGTGCAGGTTCAGCTTCTCGGTCTCCTCGCCGCGCAGACCGGATATCCCCTCATACGCAAATCCGTCGGGGATACGGATCTCCTCGATCCGCTTGAACTGTTCGATCAGGCGTACCTCGTCGCGGATATATCCTTCGTACTTGATGCCGGTCTCGACCTGTTCCCGTTCGGAATCGTTCAGGAGCGCGGGCGGGGGGAAATGTTCCGCGAGGGCGGCGTAGGTCACACCGGGGCGTTGGAGGATGCTCGCGAGGGTCTGGGGTTTGCGGATATCGGACGTGCCCATCTGCGCAAGCGATGCGAGGACTGCGGGGGTGGTGTTGATCTTGGTGCCGTGAAGGCGCGCGGTTTCCGTGTCGATATGCGTGCGCTTCTCCTCGACCGCGCGGTACGCTTCGCCGGGCAGGATGCCGAGTTCGTACCCCAGCTTCGACAGCCGGAGGTCGGCGTTATCCTCGCGCAGGACGAGACGGTATTCCACCCGCGACGTAAACATCCGGTACGGCTCGTTCGTACCGAGCGCGGTCAGATCGTCGATCAGCACGCCGATATATCCCTGCGAACGGTCGATAACGAACGGCTCCATCGACATCGCGCGGCGTGCGGCGTTGATGCCGGCGATCATGCCCTGCGAGGCTGCCTCCTCGTACCCGGTCGTCCCGTTGATCTGCCCCGCGAGGAAAAGCCCCCGCACGCGCTTGGTCTCGAGCGACGGATACAGCTCGGTCGGGTCGATATAGTCGTGCTCGATCGCGTACGCCGGGCGCGTCATCACCGCGTGCTCTAGGCCGGGGATGCTATGTATCAGCGGGATCTGTACCTCGAGCGGGAAACCGTTGGAGATACCGTTCGGGTAAACCTCGCCGGTGGACAGCCCCTCCGGTTCGATGAACACGTGGTGACGCTCTTTATCGGGAAATTTCATGATCTTGTCTTCGATAGACGGGCAGTACCGGACTCCGGTGGCCTGTATTTTCCCGGAGTACATGGGCGCGCAGTCGATATTCTCGCGGATGATACGGTGGGTTTCCGGCGACGTATGCGTCAGCCAGCACGGCGCCTGTTCGCGCTCGATCGCGCCGCTCCGGAACGAGAACGGGCGGATAGGGGCGTCGCCGTATTGGGGATCCATTCCGGAATAGTCGATCGTGCGTTTGTCGAGGCGCGCGGGAGTGCCGGTCTTGAATCGTCCGACCCTGAAGCCGAGCCGCCGAAACGTGTCCGACAGCTTCACCGCCGGGCCCTCGCCGAGCCGTCCCGCCGGGATGGTCGTCAAGCCGATATGGATGACGCCGTTGAGGAACGTCCCCGGCGTGATCACAACCGTGTCCGCGCGGTATACGGTGCCGAGCGTGTCGATCACCCCTGTGACAGCGCCGTCCTCGACCAGCAAGTCCTCCGCAAGCCCCTGCGCGGTATCGAGGCACGGCTGGCGTTCGATAACGTCCTGCATATATTTCCGGTACTCCGCCTTGTCGGCCTGGACGCGCGACGAGCGTACCGCCGGGCCTTTCCGGGTGTTGAGGGTGCGGAACTGGATTCCCGCGCTGTCTGTCGCAAGCCCGATCTCCCCTCCGAGCGCGTCGGTCTCCTTCACGAGCTGGCCCTTGCCGATACCCCCGACCGACGGGTTGCACGGCATCTGCCCCACGAGATCGATGTTCGACGTGAGCAGAAGCGCGCGCAGGGCGGGGTCGTGCGTATTGAAGATTCGCGCGGAAGCGAGCGCGGCCTCGATGCCGGCGTGCCCGCCCCCGATCACGATAACGTTATAACGGATAGGGTATTCCATCATTGCCTCGTTTATGTTCGGGGTATATTATAGCGGGATAGCGGGAAAGTTACAAGTGAGAAGTGGGAGCGGTAAAAAAAATGAAACGCGATTTCGGGTTTGTTTTTTATTAACATTTGTGATATAATACTTTAATGAAAATATCTGGAGGGAAAATGAGTATTCGAAGTTTAGGAATGATGCTTTGTTTATCGGTGACGGCACTTTTTTTGTCGTGTGCTCAGGAGCCGGGTTCATCGCAAGGAGTGTTTATCTCAAAACCTGCGGAAAAATTCCTGTTTTCTCAGAATGGAAAGGCTGGTGACGAATATGGAAAATCGGTTGCGATGAGCGGGAACGGGAAGTATGTGCTGGTGGGAGCGCCGGGAATTCAGGAGTTATGGCAGCAGACTCATGGGGCCGCATATCTTTACGAATGGAACGATTCGTTGGGATGGATCGAAATTAAAGAGTTTATAGCATCCGACGGGGCATGGGGCGATTCCTTCGGCAGATCGGTGGCTATTTCCGATGACGGCAGTGTTATCGCTGTGGGAGCTTATTCCGCGGATATCGGCGCGAATTCTAATTGCGGCGCGGTTTATGTATACAAATACACCGATGGCAAGTGGAACGAAATTAAACTTATTTCTTCGATTTCTACGAATAAGCTTAAAATGGGTGAAAATATCGATATTTCTCCCGATGGCGGTACTATAGTAGCGGGAGCGCGGGGTTATTATACCTCACGCGGATGCGTAGTCGTTTTCCGCTGGGATGGGAATACATATAATGAATATATCCTAGTTGCCGCTGACGCCACGGCAATCGATGAGAACGGGTTTAGCGTGGCGGTTTCTGCGTACGGGTATACTGTTGTTTCCGGAGCGTGGATAAACGATATTGCCGCAAATACCGATCAGGGATGTGCGTATGTTTTCAGGTGGAACGGGAGTGGATATGTCCAAAACTCCGCACTTCTTGCATCGGACGGATTGGGTAACGATCAATACGGGTATTCGGTCGATGTTTCCGACGACGGCCAGTTGGTTGCGGTCGGAAGTTTTAATGCCGATTCGCCGACAACCAATAGTACCGGGGCAATATATCTGTATAAATATAAGGGCTTCTGGGACGAGACGAAGTTAATCCCGACGAATGCATTGACGGGAGATCATCTGGGTACATGCGTAAAAGTTTCCGGCGACGGGAAGTATGTAATGGGAGCCGCGCTTTTCAGAAATAATAGTCAGGGTGTGGTCTACCGTTTTGTCTATGATTCGGAATATGTTTGGACACAGGATAAAGAAATAATCGCCTCCGATCCCGGTAATGGCGATTATTTCGGGTACTCTATCGGATTGTCCTATGACTGCTCGGATGCGGTAATCGGCGCAAATCTGGACGATGTGAACGGATTGACGAATATGGGTTCAGCTTATATCTATCATTGGTAAAATCTTCCGGAATAGGACGGCTGTCAGCCTGCGAACAGCAGACTGACAGCCATATTTTTCGTTTTATTGGCAATGGGATTAGCCCCCGCGCTTCGCGCGAGGACCTGTCTACCTTCTAACAAAGATAGAAGGCAGGCTGACGATTTCACCATATACAATCTATCGTAATGGGATTAGCGTGCTTGTCCCCGACTGCAAGGAGGGGGCGCAGTACTATTCTCCCTCCGTGTTCTCCGCTTGCCCTCGCGAAGCGGGGGTGTCTCTGCGGCACCCTTCGACTAATGCTCAGGGTGACGCTGTTTTTTCTGTCGCAGGCTAACGATTTTACCATATACAATCTATCGTAATGGGACAAGCCCCCGCCATGCGGCGAGGACAAGCCCCCGCCATACTGCGAATAAGACTGAAAGTCCTGCATCACGGGCTATATCTGTCTGATGAGACACTGTTTGATATCGGGAATAGCCGTCATGCAATGACCTTTACTTTTTCGCCGATTCACGGTAGAATATAACCTCACACTCTCGGGAGGGAATAATGGAACTCAACGAAGAATTTATCAACAGTCTTGCTGTCGACGAGGCGGAGATTATCGGACGGATCGCGGCGGAGATCGAGGTCGTGTCGCGGCAGGTACATGCGACAGTCGGGCTCATCCATGAAGGTTGCACCGTGCCGTTCATTTCGCGTTACCGTAAGGAGATTACCGGATCGCTCGACGAGACCAAGGTGCGCGATATTTCCCATCTCCTGACCCAGTATGTCAACCTCGAAACCCGGCGCATCGAAATGATAAAAGTCATCTTCTCGCGCGGACTATTGACAGAAGACCTCTACGAGAATATCCGGAAGTGCGCGACCATGTCGGAGCTCGAGGATATCTACGCGCCCTACAAGCAGAAAAAGAAGACCCGCGCGATGATCGCTATCGAGAAGGGCCTCGAACCCCTCGCGGATATGATGGTCACCATGAGCGACGTCGAATTGGAGAAGGCCGCGCTGGAGTTCATAGACGCCGAGAAGGGAGTCGAGAACCGTGACGACGCGCTCCAGGGCGCGATGGATATTATCGCGGAACGTGCCGCGCAGGATATGGATAACCGTGCGATGTGCCGGAACTTTGTGGTGAAGCACGGGCAGATCGAGATCAACGGCCTCAAGAACGCCGACGAAAGTGTGTATAAAATGTATTACGATTATAAAGAGACGGTCTCGTCTCTGAAATCCCATCGGATTATGGCGATCAACCGCGGCGAACGCGAGGGCGAGCTTGCGGTGAAGATCGAGTTCGAGGCGGAGAACGCCGAGGCGGAAGTCCAGCGCCGTTATACCGCCCCCAGCTTCTATCATAAGAACGCGGTTGCCGACGGGCTTAAGCGTCTCTTGTTTCCGGCGGTGCTCCGCGATATCCGCGGCACGCAATGGGACGAGGCGGAATCCGAGGGGATCCATATTTTCTCGGAGAACCTCCGCAACCTGCTTTTACAGCCGCCCATCAAGCGCACGCGGGTATTGGGTATCGATCCGGGTATACGTACCGGGACAAAATGCGCCGCGCTCGACGAGAGCGGCAAGTACCTCGGGTATTTCATGATCTACCAGCATAAGCCCGACGAGGCGAAAAAGGCAATCGCCGACGCGGTAAAGAAGTACGATATACATCTGATCGCTATCGGAAATGGCACCGGGTCGCACGAGGTACAATTGCAAGTCGCGGAGACGATCGCGGAGAACAGTCTCGATACGCAGTTTACAGTGGTCTCCGAGGACGGGGCAAGCGTGTATTCGGCGTCCCCGCTCGCGGGCGAGGAATTTCCGAACCTCGACCTCACGATACGCGGCGCGATATCGATCGGCCGCCGTCTGCAGGACCCACTCGCGGAATTGGTCAAGATCGACCCGCAGTCCATCGGGGTGGGGATGTACCAGCACGATGTGAACCAGAAGTCGCTCGCGTCCTCTCTTGATGAGGTGGTCGAGTCGGTGGTGAACAATGTCGGTGTGAATATCAATACCGCGTCATGGTCGCTCCTCCGGTATGTTTCCGGGGTGAACACGACTATCGCGAAGCATATAGTGGAATACCGCGATAAGGTCGGGACGATCAAAAGCCGCGACGATTTGAAGCAGGTGTCCGGGATGGGGCCGAAAAGTTTCGAGCAGGCCGCCGGGTTTTTAAAAGTCCCTGAGAGCGCGAACCCGTTGGATAACACGTGGGTGCACCCGGAGAACTATGAAATCGCCGGGGAAATCCTCCGTCTTATCAAGGAACAGACGGCAATCGATAAAACGGTTCAGCAGGATTTAAAGGCGAAGTTCGGGGTGGGCGATACGACGGTCAGGGATATTATCGAGGAACTCAAGAAGCCCAACCGCGACCCGCGTGACGATTTCCCCGCTTCGGTGTTCCAGAAGGGAGTGGTGACGTTCGAAGACCTCAAGCCGGGGATGACGGTGAAGGGCAAGGTCAAGAACGTCGTACCGTTCGGCGCGTTTATCGACCTCGGGATCAAAGAGACCGCGCTCCTGCATATCTCCGAGCTCAGCGACCGTTATGTGAAAGACCCGAGCGAGGTGATCAAGGTCGGCGATTTGGTCGAGTGCCGGATCATCGAAATGGACCCCGTCCGGCGGCGGATATCGTTGTCCCGGAAGAAGGAATCAACTCCCGGCCAGCCCAAGCCCGCCGAGAAGAAGGAGTTTCCCCCTAAGTCCGCGCCCGTACTGAAGAAAGCGGCGCCTGCGAAGGAGGCTCCGCCCCAGAAGCCGGTGTCGAACTTCGGGACTATCGGTGCGTATTTAAAAGCGTTGAAAACCGATAAGGAATAAAAAAGCCCCGCAGGAATTGTGGGGTATTTTTTAAATAAAGACCGAAAACAACTTTCTGATTCTCGCCCTCTCTTCAGTAAGAAACCGGCGTATCCAAATAGCCAGTAATTCGTATGATACCGCTCAGATTCAATATTTGCCTATTTTCTCATTCCTTCCGATAATAATACCGCCGGAGAGAGAAAAATATGAACTATTTCGAAGATTTTTTTTCACATCTGCGGTTCGAACGGAGGCTGTCCGGGAACTCGGTCGACGCCTATAGGGACGATCTGGACGACCTGAAGCAGTTTCTCGAACCGGGCGAGGATATCACCCGTTTAAAGCGCGAGCGCTTATTCGATTTCGTGGTATCGCTGCATGAACGCGGCCTGACGAACCGTACGGTCGCGCGCAGGATTTCGTGCATCAGGGGGTTTTACCGTTATCTGGACAAGCTCGGCGTGATCGGCGAGAACCCAGCCGCGTTGCTGGACAGTCCGCAGTACCTTAAGTCCCTCCCGGAGTTCCTGACTGTCGGGGAGGTCGAGGCGATGATCGGGCCGGTTCCGGACGGGGCTGACGGAGATTGGCAGGATATCCGGAACTCGTGCATGATCGAGATGCTGTACTCGTGCGGGATGCGTGTCTCCGAACTGTGCGGCCTGCGGAACACCGACCTGAACTTCGAACGGGGTTTCGTGCGGGTGTTCGGGAAAGGCTCGAAGGAACGGCTTGTCCCGATGGGCGAACGCGCGATGGGTTGGCTGAAACGTTACCTCGCATATAGGGGGATCGTGATGGACGGGCGGAAACGGATCGATAACGTGTTCGTATCGCGTACCGGGAAACCGTTGTCACGGGTTACCGTATGGAGCGTGGTTAAGGAACGCGCGGCGGAGGCGGGGATCATGAAGGATATTTCGCCCCATACGCTCCGGCACTCGTTCGCCACCCACCTGGTCAACGAGGGCGCGGACCTTCGGGCGGTGCAGGAGATGCTCGGCCATTCCGATATATCGACCACCCAGATCTACACCCATATCACATCATCCGTCATGAAATCGGCGCATTCCGCGTACCATCCCCTCGAGTCGGTGCGACCCCCACGGACGGGGGGAGTCCCGCGATAACAGGATGTTAGAGAGCGGGACGGCTTGTCCCCGACGCAAGGAGGGGGCTAACCCCATTACGATATGTTGCGCAGATGATGTATCGCCAGCCTGCGACGAAGGGGGTGTACATATCAGGGGATTGTCGTATCTGCGCACATAAAGAAGCAAAAAAACGGGTAATGGATGTGATATATATACACAAATACGACGCCGTTTTTATCGGGATATTTGTTAGTTTTGTGGAATAAATAAACTATCTCTAACCAAGATAAATTATCAATATCATATATTTTTAAAAAGAGTAAAGAAAAAGGGCGGAGAATAAAATGAAAAAGTGTTTCCTGTTAATTGTCATGAGTTTAATCACGCAGAGGGGATTTAGCTTCCAGTATCATTTTCTAAATACGGAAGCCAGCCGGAAAGAAGTGATACAGATACTGAAAGAAGCGGGTGTACCGGACGAGGACTTGAAGATATGGAAAACCATGGTAGAGAACTATTACCAAAGAATTGAATTCATGAACGCTACAAAGAAAGGATGGCAAAGCTCTGATTCCACCGATGCGTTTTTTAAAAAGGCTTTTAACTGGGATGGGCTTTTTAACTGCCGGATGTCCTGTTTTCTACTGGTTCACGGGCTGGTCGGTTTGGAGAAATTTCAACGAAAAAACAATCAGATGCAGCATCTCGAAAAAGAAATCAGTTCGCTCCCGGAATTGAGTGGAATTGAACTGACTGATAAAGACAAGGATATTTATCGAAGCCTGTTTTACGGGGTTTCGCTGCCCCTTCAGAAGATTGACGATCTTATATTTGAAAAGACACAAAACTTTTTCCGGGTGTGGTGGAAAAAGGAGGGTTTCACATTTCCTCAAAACGAAAACATAAAAATTGTATTTGTCCTGATTGTTGAGCCTCAGCAAAAATATGCAAGCGTGGATCACGCCGCGGTGCTCCTTAAAAAAGATCAGCATTTTTACTTGATAGAAAAACCCTCATTCATCAGCCCGCCTACGGTTAGCAGATTCGACAGTTATACCGAACTGGGCGAGTTCCTCTACGAACCTTTCGAAGATTGGACTGAAGCGAAGGGCGAAAAAGGTATAGCGGTCATGCTCAACGACGAAATTGTCTGGAAACGGATCATCGGGAGTCAGGAATAAAGACGCGCAGTTAGGGATATAAAAAAGAAACTCCTCATACAGGATGAAATAACATGCGTATTTTATTGTTTTATTTCTTTCGGGGCAATCGATCGTCTCCGCATGTTACGGGGACGCAGCGTCTCAGGATTTGTAATATCCCGCAGATTGTGTTAAAATATCCCTCATGATTTAAATAGGTTGGGTATGATGCTCAAACTGGAAGGCGTAGATAAATTCTACAGAATTGCCGGCAAAACCAAGCAGATCCTGCAGCGTGTCGATTTGGAACTGAAGGAAGGCGAGATCGCCGCGGTGACCGGGAAGTCCGGGTGCGGTAAGACCACGATGCTGAATATCATCGCGGGACTCACTCCGCCGTCGCACGGGAAGCTATACTTCATGGGCAAACGCATCGTCTATCTGTTCGACCTGATGCCGTCATGGATACGCAACCGTAAAATCGGGTTTATTTTCCAGACATTCAAACTGATCAACGAAGAGACGGTCGCGTCGAATATCCTGCTGCCTGCGCGTATACGCGGGCACGCCGGGAAGAAGGAACGGATGCGGATGGATTCGCTTCTGGAACGGTTGGGGATCGCGGAACACAAGCATATGCGCGCGGGACTATTGTCCGGCGGGCAGAAACAGCGTGTCGCTATCGCAAGGGCGCTGATAAACGACCCGCCCCTGATCCTCGCCGACGAGCCGACCGCCAATCTCGATAAAGCCACATCGCTTGAAATATTCCGTATCCTCGAAAGCCTCGCGGTTGACGAGAAAAAAGCCATCCTGATAGTTACCCATAAGGATTATATGTTTCACCGCGCGGAACGGGTTTTCGATATGATCGACGGGAAACTCATCCCCATCCCGAAGGAAAACATGAACCTGTATTTCGATACGATGATGACTCCCATCGAACGGATGGGCGAGAAACCCGCGGCGGCGCCCCATGACAGCAAACCTGTGAAAGCGACAGGCCGCTCCGCCGATAAAGGGGGGAAATAGCCATGATACAGCGGATATTCCTTACCCTGAAGGAGATACTCAGCCAGCGATTCATCAGTGTGATCGTGTTCTTTTCCATAATAGTCGCGGTTTTCTGCGTCGGTGCGTTCCAGATAGTCGGCAACAGCTTCAACCATTATATTCAGGAGAAATTCGCCACCACTATTCCCCCGAATTTTATTAAGGTGACTCCCAAACCGTCCGGCGGTATCGGACTGATACAGCTCAAGAAGGGCGAGGGAAGCGTGCTTTCCGACGCCTATCTCGCGAAAATCCAGAATCTCCCCGGCGTGAAGGAAATTCATCCCTATATGTCGGTGCAGGTCCCGATTCAGGCGATTATCGACCTAGGGAAACTCTTCCCGCTTCTGAATATCCGTTACCGTACCGACCTTGTCTGTATCGGTGCGCCGTATTCGATGATAAAAAGCGATATTCAGGGCAAGGATTACCAGAAAAAATGGCTCAACTGGAAGGTAGGGTCGCCCCTGCCGATACTGGTGCCTAACGTCCTCCTCGACGCATACAATCAGGGTATGGCGGACGCGAACGGGCTTCCCAAAATTTCCAAGGACCTCCAGAAGATGCTGATCGGCGCGCATGCCCAGATATTTTTCGGGCAGTCGAGCTTTAAGACTATCCCCGGCTTCATGGTGGAGACCGGCGAACTGGTCGGGTTTACCGAGAATGTGCCCAGTCTTGCGCTGGTGATCCCGCTCGGCGCGGCGCGTTTCTATAACGGCAAGTTCCGCGGGCAGGACTCGGACAAGGAGTATATCTACTGTTTCGTCGAGGTCAAGGATCACGATGCGGTGCTGACAGTTTCCGATAAAGTTAAAAGCTGGGGTTTTATTGTCGAAACCGAGAAATCGTTGTCGCTCGAAATACAATCGCTTCGGAATAATGTCAATATGGTGATCTGGGCGCTGCAATGGGTTATACTCGGTATGTCGATCATCGCGATCGCGTTCTCGACAGTTATCGCCACGCTGAACCGTACCGAGTATTACCGTATCCTCCGCGTACTCGGCGCGTCCAAAGCGTTCATCACGTTTACAATCGTAATAAAATATGCCCTGATCGGATGGCTGGGCGCGACTCTCGGGATGTTCCTTATCGGGAACCTGATCGACGAGATCGCCAAGGTCGCCAAGTTCAGCGGCTTCGAGTTAAAACTTATCACGGATAAGGGAATGATTACGCAGTACATTTTAGGCGGTACTCTCATTCCTGTCGTCTCCACAGTCCCGGCGCTTTTAAAGCTGTACTTTAAGGGATTGAACCGGGATTAATCGATCGAAATTCAAGGGAAGGGAATTTTTATGAAAACAGTAAAAGTATTACTGTCGGTTCTGCTATTCGAGCTGAGCCTGATGTTTATTCCATTTGCTTGTATTCGTGTAACGGATGCGTATTTCGCGGCATGCAATCCGTCGGCGTTCCAGAACGCTGCAGCGCAGGCCTCCGACGAGCAATCCGCGCTCAGGGAGAAGCTGGTTGCGAATACTGCGCAGATTCTTGCCGAGCACGACGAGATGACCGCCGAGAAACAGGCGATCCTGCCGGCGGTGGTCGATTCCGTCCTGAAGCATTCCGCCGAATACAATATCGACCCGGAGCTTGTGCTCGCCGTCATCTTTGCGGAGAGCCGTTTCGACCCGAATGTGACCAGTTCCGCGGGCGCGAAGGGACTGATGCAGGTATTAAATCCCGATTACGACGGCCTGCCCGATTCGGTGATGTTCGACATCGACCGGAATATTAAAATGGGTATCGCCGAGTTCGCTGGATATTACGAGAAATACGAGAGCGTGATGAAGTCGCTTTACCGTTATAACGGGATGAAAATGAAGTCGTACCCGAAGACGGTGAAGATCAGCAAGGAAAGTTATTACTACGCGATACGTGTCATGGATATTTATTATCTTTACAAGAATCCGCAAGGGTAAATCGGTTCATCATACCTTCTTTCCGTCGAGGGAAAGAAAGTATGCAAAGAAAGCTCGCCCGCCTTGATGCCGCTTCTGGGAAGAGGGGTGCGAAACGGGAAACGCCGTAACTCGCAATAATACTCCACCAAAAGCGTTTGAGGGACATGCTCGGACAACGGCGTTTCTTTTCCGCTTCGCATGGGAAAAAACGCGGCATAGAGGCGGGTGAAACAGCCGGATACAAGAAAAAGATATTTCGGGTTTATAGCTGTTTATTTTAGCGTTTCGTCCGCGCTTTTTAAAGCACTTCTTACTACAGGGAAATCCGACTAAGGACGTTTGTTCGAGCTTGTCTCTTTTTCGCTTTGAACGGGGTTTGAAGCGAGTTACGTCCGTCTCGGATTTCCCGGCTGTACCTCTAAGCTTTATCCAGCGCGGCATCCTTACTTTGTTACTTTTTTTTTCGATGCTGGAAAGAAAGTACACCCTCTATTGTTCGCCACATCCGTCTCATCCGCGCCATCCGTGAGGAAAGGGAGTCGATACAATGCATTAGGGCAAATATTCAATGACTGCGCCGCGATACATCCCGCACTCGTGCGGGTCTACTCGGCCTCCGATTCCTTCACTTTTCACTTGTTACTTGTTACTTTCCACTTAAAATATCCCCATGAACGGTTTAATCAGTTTCTTCAGGCCGTCCTTGAACTTGAGGATATCGTTCTCGACCCCTTTCTTGATCTCGTCGTATTTGTAAAACTCCAGCATTCGCACGTTCATCAGCTCGGGTTTGATATACAGGTCGGGCTTGTGCTTTTCCATCATACTCTCGACTATCGACGCCTGCATGATCTGGAACGTCGTAAAAATTCCCTCGAGCATATTCGGGGGAGTATCGGGCCCCGGAGGGACTTTTGTGCCGGACACGTCGATAGCGATCAGGATGTCGCAGTCCGCGCGGATAATATCGTACGGCACGGGATTGACGCATCCCCCGTCCACCAGCACCCGCCCGTCGGCGACCACCGGCTCGAATATACCGGGGAGAGACATGCTCGCGCGCATCGCGGTGACCAGCGGGCCGTGCTCGATCACCACTTCCTCGCGTTTCCAGAAATCGGTAGCGACTATTTTCAGTGGGATACGGAGCTGGGAAAAATTGCTGACCGGGAGGGTCTTCAGGAAAAACTGTTCGAGGCTCTTTCCTTTGACCAAGCCGGACAGGCTGAATATCGAAAGGTCGACCAGCTTACCGATCTCGAACAGTTTGAGGTCGCTGATAACGCTTTGGATATTGTCGGGGGATAGTCCCGACGCGTACATCGCGCCGATCACCGCGCCGATACTGGTGCCGGAAATTACCGACGGTTTATATCCGAGTTCCTCGATGGCGCGGAGGAATTCGATATGACAGAAACCCTTCGCGCCGCCGCCGCCTAACGCTATCCCGATCCGTTTCATCGATCTCCTCCTCTATATGTAACCGTCTGCCGGAGCTTCGACTTCGCTCAGCCGACAATTCCATCACGGGCTGATGTCTCTTTATATCTAATCTTCAGATATCGGGATTAGCCGGCATGCAATGTCAGCAGCCGCCGTGTGCCTCGAGTTCCTGGAACCAGCCGTTCTCGAACCCAAGCCCGTCGGCGTACCCGATCACCTCGTCGTATTCCTCCTGAGTCAGCCGTCTGCCGATCACAGGGTGATTTGCCGCGCGGTCGGCGGGGAAGTACTGCGACATGAGCGCGAGATGGATATCCGGAGACAGGTTCTCCGCGATCCATTTCAGCACTTCTTTCGAGTTTTCGACATTTCCTGGGATGACGAGGTGGCGGATGATTAACCCGCGCTTAGCGATTCCCGCATCGTCGGCATCGATTTCCAGGCCGGTCTGACGGTACATCTCCAGCAGGACGCTCCGGTTGATCCGGGGGTAGTCCGGCGCGCAGGAGTATTCGACCGCGATATCGTCGAACACATATTTCATATCGGGCAGATAGATATCGACAATCCCTTCGAGGTCGCGGATAACCGGCAGGCTGTCGTAGCCCGACGTGTTATAGACGACGGGGATAGTCAGCCCTTTTTCGACAGCGGCGCCGAGCGCGGCGACCGCCTGATAGACATAATGCGACGGTGTGACGAAGTTGATATTATGCGCGCCGCGTTTCTGCAGAGCAAGCATCGTATCCGCGAGGGATTCCGTGCCGAGTGTTTTTGTCGCGCGGTGAAGCTGGCTGATCGGGAAGTTCTGGCAGTATAGGCAATGGAGATTGCATCCGGTGAAAAAGATGGTGCCGCTCCCGGAAGTCCCGGAGATGGGGGGTTCTTCGCCGTAATGCAGGTTCGCGCTCGATATGCGCGGGTCGAACCCCTCGCCGCATTCGCCGAGTTCCTTCGCACGGTCGACCCCGCATGCGCGGGGGCACATCCTGCACGAGCGAATATTCTCCTGATGCTTCTCGAGAAAATATTTTATTCTGTCGAGCTTATCAGTTCTCATTTTTCCCTGCGCTTATATTTTTCCATAACTGGTGGTTTTCCCGAAGGATGCGGTAGTCCGCGAAATCGCGGTCGTCGATGCCCTCGGAAATCCGTTCCTCAATGAAAGCGCCGGACTTATCGAGGATACGGACGGGCGCGGTGCCTTTCTTATCGGTGTAGCGCGCGGTGATCCGCATGGCGAGATCGAGATGTTCGGCGTAGTCCGCTCCCATCAGGAACGATAACGGGCCGGGCACATCCTGAGTATCGAGCAGAACCCCGACCTTTCGTACCGACGGCGCGATTTCCGCTATATATCGATTTTCGTAAAAATTCCGGCCGGTGACCATCGTGCAGCCCGGCGAAAAACGGAACTGGTGGCCCACCTTGAGAAGCTGGTACTCGTTGAAATCCGCGGTTTCCTTTCCCTCGTGCGTAAACCGGTCGAAGATGCGGGCCGCCATCTCTTCCTCGGTCAGGAAACATCCGCCGGCGGGGGTCTCGAAATCGGCGAAACCGTAGCCCTTGGCAAGTTCCATCTGGCGGAGACGTCCGCGCCCCTGTATATCGAGCATCTTTGACCGGTCTATCCATCCATTCTTTTCGGGTTCGCTCGGCGGAAGGAGTCTCCCGGAGAGCGGACGTACGACAAGCCCCTTCAATCCGGCGGCTTTTTCTATCATAAACAGGATGCATTTACGCTGGCTCATCGGGCGCTGGTTCAAGACTTCGCCGGTCACGATAAATTCCGCGCCGACCGTTTTCCCGTACTCGTACGCTTTTTTCTGGAAAAAGATTTTACAATCGATGCACGGGTTGACCTGACTCCCGTACCCATGCTGGGGGTTGAGGATAACGTCGCGGAAAAATTCCTCACGTACGTCGAGGGTGTTTACTGCGTATCCCCGGTCGCGGAGTATTTTCGTTCCGGGGTCGCGCTGATGTTTATGCGGCACTTTCTCGCGCAGTTTGGCCTGGCTGAACCCCATATCGAAATTAACGAGTACCGGTTCGATACCCTGTTCCTCGATCAGTTTGACCGCCAGCATGGAATCAAGCCCCCCGGAAATCAGTACGACTGCACGCATAACGCGCCCTCCAAATCATGGAAAATAAATAGGGATAAATATAAACCCTGACGCGGAAAATGTCAAACAGAGGTCAGTTAGTGGACGAGAATACGAAGGGTATGTTGAGGTACTTGATCTTATTCACTATCTGGATACCCTTTGGAGCGTCGATTGTAAGGGGGAGGGTATATGCGCCGGGAGATTCTACTGAAATGCAGTCCACCGATACGGATACTTTTTCCTTATAGCTGGACAGCAGGCTGCCGGGGATGTTCAGGATCAGGAACACCTGCGGCGACTGCGGGGTCGAGTATCCGGGCGCGAGATTGTTCAGCTTGACGGGGAATACTTCCTCGCGGGTCAGCCGTTTCTCCTGAATCTGGATGACGACCAGCACTTCGGACGGTTTGACAAGGATTACCGACATAGGCAGGGTCAGTCTCACTATTTTCTCGATATTGTTTGTTATCCCGCTGATATCGATAGGCCCGGTCTCGATATACTGCAGGTCTTTGAACGCTTCGGAAGCCCCGTGGACAACGGCGTCGTTCGTATTCAGGACGATACTTTCGACGACAAACCCGTCGGAAACCTGCCCGATAATCTTCGGCTTTATCGGAAGGTTGACTATATCCAGATGGTCGATTTTTAACGTAACGTACTGTTTTTTCAGATTGACCTGGAACTGCAGGTCGGGATTGGTGAGGTTGACGGATATTTTATATTCGTATTCCCCGATCCGCGCGTTTGTCAGATCGACATACGGGTTAATCTCTTTCAGGAGCGAACTGTTTTTCATGATATTCTTGCGGGCGTTCACGGACAGCTCCGCGATGGTGTCGGAACTGGATACGATCACCAGATCCGGCGGAAGATTGACGAACGCGATTGGAAGATTGAGCGTGTTTTCGGTCAGTTCGAGCGAATTGACATAATACCATATTCCTGTCGCTAAAAGGATTGAAACGAGTTTCTGCACCCAATTGTGAGTCAGGAAGTATTTGATTTTAGTCCACACTGAGGATTTCATTCAATCTCCTTGAAAATTTTTCAGCGGGAATATCATACTCCAGTTTTCCGTTATGCGCGAGAGAAATTTTACCGTTCTCCTCCGATACTATGATCGAGATCGCGTCGGTATCCACAGTGATGGCGACACCGGCGCGATGCCGGGTGCCCAGCCGCTTCTTCGTCTTGAACGCCTCTACGATGACGCCGGGGATAATCACTCTCGCGGCGATCAGCTTATCTCCCTCGACAATCAGCGCGCCGTCATGCAGGACATTCCCTTTATAGAAGATGGAGATGATCAGGTCGGTTTGAATAAGCGCGTCGAGCTTGACCGATTCCTCGATCAGGTCGCGGAGTCCTACATTCCGCTCGAAGATTATAAGCGCGCCGATCTTATCTTCGGACAGCATGATAATGGTGCGGGAAAGCTCCATCAGCGCTTCTTCGGTGATTTTCCCCTTAATCGCGCCGAGACCGCTTCGCCCGACACGCGACAGAAGCCGCCGGATTTCCGGCTGGAACAGCACGACGATCAGGATGACCCCGTAGGTGATGACATATTTGAACAGCCATGCAAGAGTATTTAATCCGGAAATATTGGCGATAATACTGATGGCGATAATGACTATAAATCCCTTCAGGATAGTGATGGAGTTCGTGTCCTCGAAAAGGGTGTACAGGAAATAGATAAAGTATGCTACCGCCAGTATGTCGATCGCGTTGATAAAAAACTGGACGATGGGTATATTCAGTAAATATTCCATCTGCGCGCCTTTTCGATAATATATTTCTATTTTCGGTTTTTAAGTTTATAATATGTAATAGAAGATTATAACATGAAATTCCGGTTTTCCCAAAGATTTCATAAAATATTCGGAGATGCCGTGATGCGCCGGAAAAAATCCGCAGCGGACGAGTTGACGGTTATACCCGGTATCGGGAAAAGTCTCGCAAAAAACCTGCGCCTCCTCGGATTCGCGCATGTCGCAGACCTGAAGGATGGCGACCCGATGGAAATGTATCTGAGACTTTGCGAATTGACGGGTACGCGGCAGGACAGGTGCGTCCTGTATGTGTTCCGGTGCGCGGTGTGTTTCGCGAGCGAAACGGCGCATGACCCTGATATGCTTAAATGGTGGAACTGGAAAGACAGAACATACCCTACCGAAAGGACTGAGTTATGAAGCGTTTTCTGATGAGTTTTGTTTTCGCGTTCCGGGGTATCCTGCTGAGTCTCCGGGGGCACCGGAATATCTGGGTGCAGCTTGTTATCGGCGCGGCGGCGATAGCGCTTTGTTTCTGGCTGGCTGTCCCGGTGCTGGATTTCATCATCGTCCTGATCCTGTTCTTTTTCGTTATCATCCTCGAAATGATGAATACCGGTATCGAAGCTCTGGTGGACCATGTCTCCCCCGAATACCACGAGGAGGCGGGAAAGGTAAAGGATATCTACGCAGGAGCGGTTCTGATGGGCGCGCTGCTCTCCGCGATTATCGGTATAATCATTCTCGGGCCTCCGCTTTGGGAGAAACTCCGCGTGCTGATGGGACAATCCTGATGCCGGCGAAGTACAGGGCGGTCATATTCGACCTCGACGGTACCCTGCTGGATACCCTCGACGACCTCGCGGATTGGATGAACGCCGTGCTCGCGCTGATGGGTTATCCCGGACATCCCCGCGACTCCTTCCGTTACTTTGTGGGTGACGGGGCGCGGAAGTTTGCCGAACGGGTACTGCCGGAAGACGCCCGTACGCCGGAAATAATCGCCGAATGCGTTGCGCTGATGGCAAAAGAATACGACCGCCGTTTGAGCGAAAAGACCCGTCCGTACGACGGTATCCCCGGACTTCTCGACAGCCTGACGAATATGGGTATTAAAAAAGCAATACTTTCCAATAAACCGAGTATGCCTACGCTGTTCGTAGTGAAGAAGCTTCTATCGCGCTGGGAATTCGATCGAGTGTACGGTGCGGATCCGCCGGGGATTCCGGTCAAGCCCGACCCTGCCGGAGCGCTCCGTATCGCGGACGAACTGGAAATACCGCCCGATGAGATACTCTATCTCGGCGATACGAATACGGATATGCGTACCGCGGTTTCCGCGGGCATGTTTCCCGTAGGGGCGGCATGGGGTTTCCGGACACGCGCGGAACTCGAGTCCGCAGGGGCTAAGGCGATCGCGGAAAGTCCCCCCGATGTACTGCGTATTCTGACAGCAGGGTAGACGATGATAGAAATACTGCAGATCGCCCTGATCGGACTGGTCGCCGGTATCACGCCGGGGCCGCTGCTTACCCTCGCTATATCGCAGACGGTAGCGCATCACCGGAACGAGGGAATCAAGACCCTGCTCGCCCCGTTTGTGACAGATATTCCGATTGCGACGGTATCAATTTTGTTATTGTCCAGCCTGGCCTATTCGAATATCGTACTGGCGGTTATTTCGTTTATCGGGGCGGCGTATCTTGTTTTTCGCGCGGTGAGGAATTTTATTCCGGCGAAACGCGAGGAGAGTGAAAAAAAAGAGCCGATGTCGCTGAAGAAGGGAATTATCACTAATTTTATGAATCCCAACGTGTATATTTTCTGGATGACAATCGGCGGGCCGGGATTCATTACGTTGTGGAACAAGGGTATTTTTTGGGGAGCGGGGTTTATAGTCGCGCTCTACGCCTCTTTTTTAGGAGGCGGGATAACTGTCATACTGCTTGCCGACCGTTTTAAGGGGCTGACAAAGAGCAATGGGTACAAATGGGTGCTCCGTTCGCTCGGATTGGTTCTTTTGTTTTTTGCGGGCAGACTGGTTTGGGAAGGAATTCACAGAATAATGAATTCGTAATAGACATTTTTAAGCATTTCATTTAAAATATTTCGGTTATATCATTTATTCGATTGGGGGTAAGAGTTGGACTTGTCCGGGAAAATCCTTCAGAAACGGTATCAGATGACCGGCAGAATCGGCGAGGGCGGGATGAGTTATGTCTATCTCGCGTCCGATTTAGACAAGCAGAACCGGAAGGTGATCGCAAAGATACTCAAATCCAATATAACATCAGTCAGGACCGAGGACTATATCCGTTTTCATTCCGAAGCCACCGCCGTATCGAAACTGCGTCATCCCAGTATTGTCGATGTTTTCGATATCGGGGAAGAGGACGGCTACCATTTTCTTATCATGGAATTTATCGACGGCAAGAGTCTGCACGAATTTCTTAAATCCGGTATGCGTTTCACTCTCGATGAAAGCGTATCCTTTGCATATCAGCTCGCCCAGGCATTGGAGTATATCCACGGGAAGGGGATTCTTCACCGCGATATCAAGCCCGGAAATATCATGGTATTTGAAATAAAAAAGAAAGACGCGGTTGATAAAAAAGTTAAGCTGATCGATTTCGGCCTTGCCCAGATCAAGGACTTCAACGATATAAAAAGTTCGGACGATATCGCGGGAACATTCAGCTATATGTCTCCCGAACAGAGCGGAATGATCAAGCAGAAGGTGGACGAACGCAGCGACCTCTATTCGCTCGGTGTGGTGTTCTATCAGCTTCTATCCGGCGTGCTCCCGTTTCAAGCCGATAATGTTCTGGGGCTGATGCACCAGCATATCGCCACCCCGCCGCCGCCGTTGTCGAAATATATTAAAAACATTCCCGCAATTATCGAAAAGATTATCAATAAGCTGCTCGAGAAGGAACCTGAGAAGCGATACCAGAGTTCGCACGGGTTATGCGGCGACCTCCGGAAGTTTCTCGAAGGGGAGGACGGATTTGAAATCGGAGGGGAAGACCGCGTCGTTAGGCTGAATCAACGGACATATATGATCGGCCGTGACGATGAAATGGAGAATCTCAAAGTTAAGTATGAACGGTCGCTGCAGGGTGAAGGAAGCCTGGTATTGATCAGCGGGGAAGCCGGCGCGGGAAAGACCCGCCTTATTGAGGAGTTCCGGAAGCAGGTGATCCGCAGCGAGGGAGTATATCTTGAGGGCAGGTGTTTTTCCGGGCTGAGTAAGACCCCTTATAAACCGTTCAAGGACAGCCTGAACCATTACCTGAATCTTTTCGCAAATTATAAGCCCGAGAAGCAGGAAGCTGTAAGGAAGACGATCAAAGAGGCGTCGGGCGATCTGGGCGGGCTTGTCCTGAAAATGAAGCCGGAATTGGCCGAGATTATCGGCAAATGCCCTCCGTTGGTGGAACTCGAACCTATCCGTGAAAATATGCGCTTCCTGATGGAGTTATCGCGTTTCTTCCGCACTCTCGCCGAGATCGAAAACGGGCTGGTTCTGATTATTGAAGACCTGCATCTTGCCGACGACGGTACGCTGATGCTGATCGAGGAGATGCAGAAAGAGCTGAGAAACTCCAAACTCCTCCTGATAGCGAACTACCGTGTCAACGACATTCCCGCAGGGCACCGGCTGTATCAGATCATCCGGGAATCGTATGAGAACCAATTGCCGCTGGAAGCTGTTCAGCTTAGGGCGTTATCGCGTTTGGAGATAGAAAAAATAACCTGCGGGATGCTGTCCGACCGCCCCGAGAATATCGAAGATATCATAAATCTCATTTATTCGAAAAGCAAAGGAAACCCGTTCTTCGCGATCGAGATCGTCAAACAGATGGCGGACGACCGCGCGATCAGGATCGAGAACGGACGATGGGTGTTCGACCGGGAGGCTATCGGCCGGATACAGATTTCCTCGACCCTGCTGGATATCATTTTTAACCGAATCGTACTGCTGAATAAAAAGGAACGGTCTATCCTGCGATGGGCTTCGCTGATTGGCCGGAAATTCCAGACCGGGTTTCTCCTGAAACTCGCGAAGGTATTAGATCCGGACTATACGGAAACAGAGATAGTCGTGATGATCGATAACGCGATAAAACTGGGACTTCTCGACGACGATTATAACGAAAAAGGGGTGGTGCTTTTTGTGCACGACCGTGTCAGGGAGGTGTTTGAGGAACAGATTCCCCCCGGCGAACGAAAAAAGATTCACCAGACTATCGCCGAACTGATAGAATCAAACACGGATGCTGACGATAAAAACCGGCTGTATGAACTTGCCAATCACTACTACTATTCGGACTGCTGGGATAAAGTACTGGAATACCTGATACCCGCCGCCGAGCAGGCGCGGGATAATTTCGCCAACGAGGATGCAATCCGTTATTATAGAATGGCGCAGGAATTGATGGAAAACGCAGGATTGCGGGAAAGCGGCCCGTGGCTGGGAGTCCGTATCAATCAGGGAAAGCTTACCCTGAATATTGGGCGTTATGACGATTCGATCGCTATTTTCCAATCCGTTCTGCCGCTTCTGGAATCGCAGCTGGAAAAAGCGAAAATCTACCGCGAAATCTGTACGGCTTATCTGAAGAAAGGGGATAAGGCGAAGTGCGAGGAGAACGGGAAACTCGGATTGAACCTGCTCGGGGAGTACCTGCCGATAAAAAAACAGGGTGTATTTTTAAGTATTATCGCTGAATTTATAAAGCGCAGTTTTCAGGACCTTTTCCCGTTTCTCTATAGAAACAGGGATAAAAGATACCGGACAAATCAAGCACGTTATGAAAAAGACCGGTTGATCGTCTGGTTTTATATCACATTGAACTGGATTTATATTATCAACGATCTGGATAAATTCATCCGTTGTTCGATCCGGATGTATAATATTGCCGAATCCCGGCTGGGTAAGTCCAAAGAACTCGGTATGTCGATGGGCGCCTACGCATCGCTAATAATGGCGATCCCGTTCTTTAGAACTTCGCTGAAAATTCATCTAAAAGCGCTGAAGATACGGAAGGAACTGAAGGACGATTGGGGGATCTCCCAGAGCCTGCAGTGGATTGGGTACTGTTATCAGTGGATGGGGGAATTTCAGGAAAGCCAGAAGTACTTCAAGCAGGCGCGGCAGGGATTCAGCCGGATAGGCGACATATGGGAACAGGGAATCACCGAGGGCGGGATGGATATGAACTGTATCTATCTTGCCGAGTACGACGAAAGTATCGAGTATATGCATAGTTATCTTAAGATCAACGAGTACTCGAAAAATTATTTCGGGCTTTCCAGCGTGTATGTGGATTATATGTGGATGAATAACGAACGCGGGGATTTTGTGCTTGCGAACGTCTGGTCAGAAAAATGCCATAAGCTTCTCACGGACTATCCCATACCGTTATCTATCTGTAATTATCATATGTACTGCGGCGAGCAGTCGCTGATGCGCGAGGATTTCCCCGATGCGGTCAAGCACCTCGAAGAAGCGAAATTGGTGCACGAGAACAACTCGCTGATGGATCAGTACGTCAATCAGCTGTACCCTGATTTGGCCGAGGCGTATCTCGGAATGTATTTTATCGAGCCGAATAAAAACCTGAAAAAACGATATATGCATCTGGCGTGCAGTACGAATAAAACGGCGCTGAAGAAGAACCGTAAATGGGTTTCGCATATCGGGAAGACGTTTAGGATACAGGGAAAAATACTGGCGGTCGGTGGAAAACTGGGCGCGGCGGAAAAGTATTTCCAAAAAGCGGTCAAATGGGATTCCGATCTGGGACGGAATTTTGAATTAGGGCGGGATTTCCTCGATTACGGAATATTTCTGCGGAATACCGGACGGATACGCGAAAGCAGGGCGAAGCTCGAATCGGCCTACCGGCTTTTCCGCAGCGCGCATTCCCGTGAATATGCCCTTAAAGCCGGGGATTTGCTGGGTATCCGGGAGGAAAGCACCGGCACAATGGAAAAATTCCAGGCGAAGCAGAGACTGACCTCTATTATGCGGATGATACAGAATATCAGCTCAATTCTTAATCTGGACTCACTGATCGAAACTATCGTTATGAGAATGATCGAATATACCGGCGCGCAGCGGGGCATCATTTTCCTGAAGAACCCGCATACGGGAGAGCTTGAAGTTAAGGCGATGAAGCATATGGACGGGATGAACGATATCCTTTTTTCCTCCCATGTTGTCCGGCAGGTTTTCCAGAAAGGCGAGTCCATGATTACCGGGAACGCGGCGCAGGATGAGGCGTTCTACGAGTTCATGAGCGTCGTCAAC
Source organism: Brevinematales bacterium (assembly GCA_020059465.1). Taxonomy (GTDB): domain Bacteria; phylum Spirochaetota; class Brevinematia; order Brevinematales; family GWF1-51-8; genus GWF1-51-8. The sequence goes on along the minus strand of JAGVBZ010000030.1, from coordinate 33,586 downwards.
TTCCATCTCAAATCGATTCTCTGCGCCCCGATAAAACTGCACGATCAGATCATCGGGGTATGCTATCTGGACAATCCCCTCTCCAGTTCGGTTTTCTCGAGGGACGATATCGAACTGATCGAGGTCATTCTCAATCAGGCCGCGATCGCTATCGAGAACGCAAATATGTATACGCTATTGGAGTCGCGTGTCAATCAGCGCACCAATGAATTGAATTTGGCATACGATATAATCAAGCAGGATCTCCGTCTCGCCAAACGGGTGCAGGAGAGTCTTCTGCCGTCCGAGACCCTGAATATACCCGGGATTGATTATTATATCGACTACTCCCCGATGTCCGAGGTCGGCGGCGATATCTACGATCTATATCCGATGGACGACGGCGTGCTCAGGATATTCCTTGCCGATGCGACCGGGCATGGGGTACAGGCCGCGCTGATGACGATGCTGATCAGGAGCGAGTATGAGCAGCTGAAATCCACAGTATCGGATCCTGCGGAAATTCTGGAAATCATGAATTCCGAGATATACAATACCTACCGTACCCTGACGGTATTCTTTTCGGGGATTATCTGCGATATCCATATCAATAAGAAAAAGATTGTGTATGCTTCGGCGGGGCATCCCGACCAGTTTATCCTCAGCGGAAAGAAACTCCATTATCTCAAGTCGACCGGAAAACTGTGCGGAAGTATGGCGGATGTGAGATATTCGCAGGCTGAAGTGAAGTTCGGGAAGTCGGATAAGCTGATCCTGTTCACCGACGGGCTTTTCGAGGAGTTCAACGCCGAGGGTAAGGAGCTTGGGTTCGATAAGCTCTCGCTTCTGGCGGAATCGGTCGCTGAAATCGCTCTCGGCCAGCCGGTTAAATGGTTCTGTAATCAGCTGATGGGTATTATGGAAAGGCATCTCGCGGGAAATCCCCGCAACGACGATCTCATTATCATCGGGATCGAATCCCTGAAATAATTTCTAGTACAGAAGCATCGATTCATGCCATGTAAATACTCGGATCATGAAAAAGACGAGATAACCGATTATCAGGAAGAACGAGAGATAGAAAAAAAGGAAACGGTTGCTCAGCTCACGGTCTCCCCGCGAGAGAGATGATATTTCCCTGTTGAAAATGATCTTTCCCCATTTTCGGAACCCTGCAATAGATGAGACACGTTTTAACCGGGGGTCGTCGTAGCCGGGAAAAATATCCTGCAATGTTTTATGATAATTTGTGAAGATCAGGGAGAGCAGGTGCTTTCCGGTGAAAAGGTTGATAGCCACGAGGGGCACAAAACCCAGTAAAAATAATCCGTGAACAGCGAAAAAGTTCATAATCGATTTCATTTGTCTTCCTTCAGCATATTAGACCCGGAGATGGTGTGCCCATACCGCGGCCCCGATAATTCCCGCTTCATTTCGCAGTTGGGCTGGCACAAGCTCCGCCCCCACATTCAGGAATTGGAAGAATTTTTCATGCTTTTTACTGACCCCGCCGCCGATAATAATCATCCTCGGCCAGAATAGTTTTTCCAGAACGGAAAGATATTCGTTAAAACGCCCTGCCCATGTAGGCCAGTCAAGCTCGTCTTTTTTACGGATAAAGTCGGACGCGAAATGTTCGGCTTCCTTTCCCTGCATCTCAAGGTGTCCGAGTTCGGTATTCGGCACCAATGCGCCGTTGTAGAATAACGCAGTACCGAGTCCTGTCCCGACCGTGATAACCATAACTGTGCCGGGCTTTTCACGGCCCGCGCCGAAATTCATTTCGGCAAGTCCCGCGGCGTCGGCATCGTTTATCAGCGAGGAATTGTTGCCTGTCAGTTTCTTTATCTCGGAGGGAAGATGCACCCCGATCCAGTTTTTATGAATATTGGCGGCGGTAAGCACCGTGCCGTCACGGATAGCCGCTGGAAATCCTAATCCGACCGGCCCGCGCCAGTTGAAGTATTTAATCACCTGTCCGATAACTTCAATCATCTCATCCGGTTTCGCCCCGGCGGGAGTAGGAATCCTGTATCGTTCCGTCAGCATTCTGCCGGAAGAAATATCCACGGGCGCGCCTTTGATTCCCGACCCGCCGACATCGATACCCAAAACTTTTTTTCCGAACATGTTTACTCCTAGAATAGGTATTAATATAACCGATGAGGAGTGAAATGTCAATTCTAAAAACATAAGGATTTTACGGGCACATTACGGCATTTAAAACATGTTTATAATAGATTCTCAAGGACGAAATGGCGTTGTTTCATCGCGGCGCGGTGAAAGAGCACCCAATCGGATTTGTAAAAATTCTTCTTCAGCAGGAATGTTTTTTCAAAGCCCTCGGCCTCCAGTGCGACCTCGCTATGCCAATCCTCTGTCAGGGATTCTTCGGTCAGGAGCGCTTTCTTGCGCCATTCGTACTTATCGTAGAAAAAAGCACGGGGCTCGAACCATTTCCCGAATTCGTTCCTCCAGTTCTCGCAGCGTTTCTCCATATCCTTCTCCGCGCTGGAAAGCTGTTCGAGGATTTTCCCCTCGATCTCACGCCAATCGGCGCGGGAAAACCGATGCGGAGGCAGAACGGTTCGAAGAAAATGATAGATTTCGCGCGCGGCCTCGAGGTATATCTGCGGATTGTCCCGCGTAATCAGACCGTCGCCGTGCTTGGCTTCGTAACGCCATTTCAGATACGGTATATCAGGATACAGCCCAGCCTCGGCGTGCCCGATATGCGGGGCGAACTTGATAAATACATTTTTCAGCACATTGTAGTTCCAACGCCCGTTCTCCCATGTCTCGGTGCGGCTGACACAGTTCTCATGGCTGTGCCGTCCGGAGAACCCCTGATGCGCCCATGTATCCGCAAATGTATGGATTGCGATACCGAGTCGGATGATTCTGAAACGGCGCTTGCGTTCGGCGGCAGCCTGCGCGAGCAGGACGCGCGCAAAGGGCGAGTTCGGGCGCACCACGAACGTATCCTCCGGATCGCGGAGGGGTTTTTCGGGAAGGAAATGGAACGGAATAAAAACACGTTTCTGGATCGACCAGTTGACGGAGCGGATCCCCATATAGGCCGTACGAACGGGATCGAAGAGAAGATTATCGACATGCACCGGCTTGTGCTCGGCGGCGTCGTCCAGATACTGGGAGGCGAACGCCATCCGCAGGGATTCCTTTTTCGAAAACCCGGCCGCCCGCGCGATGACGGCAGTGCAGTAATAGTGAAAATCGTCCAGCATCGGTTATCCCGTACGGCCGGATACAAGCATCCGGTTGATGTCATCGAGAATGGGCAGAGAGGGTATCGCACCACGCCGGGTGACGGCGAACGAGCCGGCCGCTACCGCGAAACGGACCATTTTTGCAAACTCGTCACGGGGTATTTCTCCCGCGCGGGTAATCCGGTCTCCCTGAAGGAACTGATAGAGAAGCGCGGCTGTAAAACTGTCCCCGGCGCCGATCGTATCGACACAATCGACAATCGGTGCGGGTATCGTGCCGTCCCCGTTCTTGTTCCGGTAGTAGCATCCCCGATCGCCGAGGGTGACCGCTACCGCGGAAATACCCCGCTCGATCAGAGCCTGAGAGCCTGCCGAATAGTCCGGCGTGCCGGTAACCGTTTCCCATTCTTCCTCGGCGATTTTTACGAAATCGGCATAACTCATTGCGGTCAATATCTGCGCACGGGCATCGTCGGGAGAAGCCCAGACCGAGGGGCGGTAATTGGGATCGAAGGAGATAAAAAGACCGCGATGTTTTGCATAGTCGAGAGCGCGGAACGTCGCTTCACGTGCGGGACTCTGAGACAGGCTGAGTGAACCGAAATGAAATACTTTTGCGTTATTGAAAAGAGTTTCCGGGATCTCGTCCGGGCGGATAAGAATATCTGCGCCGGGGTTCCGGTAGCACAGCATATCCTTTTTTCCGTCGGAACGCGATGAGATGAATACAAGGGTGGTCAGGCATTCCGGGTCGAACAGCAGATAGGATACATCCACCCCGTAGATGCGGAGGGTTTCGGAGAGGAAGCTGCCGAACTGGTCGGAGCCGACTTTACCGAGAAAAACGGATTTTGCGCCGAGCCGCGCGAGACCGACCGCAACGTTTGCGGGGGCGCCTCCCGGGGCGCGCGTAAATCGTGACGATGCTGCAAGACCCCTGTCATGCTCGTCTGTCAGAAAATCGACCAGTAGTTCCCCCATACTGATAACATCGTATTTCATATGCCTCCGACCAATGGGAGTCCCTGCCCAATGTTTCGAGAGATAGGAGGGACGCCGGAATGGGTATAGTTATTTAGACTTTGCCAGTTCGAGAACTTCCGCGTCGCTCCCGAACGTATAGGAATCGTAGGCATACGACGCGCCGACGATAAAGGTCAGTTTCAGGACTTCTTTATCCGTCTCGACTATATAGAGCGCAAGACCGTCCTTCTTCGAATGTATAGCGACATAATCGATACCCTTGATATTTTTAAGCTGCCACTTTCCTTCCTGTACGGGTTTACCGCCGAAGGTCTGCTGGAATTTTTTATCCGTTCCAAAATCGAACGAAAGCACCACGCCGTTAAAAAGGCCTTCCCATTTTCCGGCGATGTTTTCGGGTGAAAGGTATTTAGGCATTCCCGGAACACTGAAGGCTGCGACGAGCGCAAGAGTCAGGAAAAAAGTCTTAAGCATCTGATACTCCCTGTTTTAGTATAATACTATACTACTATTATAACGGGAAAAAATCAACGTTTCTTAACGGATAGTATCTGAACAGCTATTTTTTTTCTTTAATCTCGGACAAGTCGATTTCCAGCCACCATTGACGGGTCTGTCCGGGAGCGATCGGAGTGAGGCTGCCCATCATTTTTGCGAACTCGAGCGAATCATAAAACCCATTGGAGGGTTCGAGCGCGATGTTATACCCGCCTTTAAATCCGCCCTGATTGATCCATACGCCGAGGTAAGGAATTTTCACATAGGGAAAACGAAGGGTATAGCGCAGTTTTTTATGATTCAGCAGAAGCGAAGCCTCTCCGCGCGGGACTTTCCCGTTGACATAAAACTTTTCGGTAGTATTGGCGGTTGACGGCAATACCTGTCCGACATTGATTTTTCTGCCGGGCATCGGAGAGTAGAACGGGAACGGGATGACCGAACCGGCCGGGCCGTAATTTTTGCTGTCATGCGCGATATACACTCCGCGCACCTCGGGCAGTTCGATCAGGGTATCCTCGTCGCAGTTCACGAGGCCGTGGTATGCCCAAAGGCCGTAGAGCGGATAATATCCGGTATTTTCGACCAGATAATCTATGCGGACAGAATCCTCGGTCAGCGAAATCTCACGGCGGAAACGGTAGGGAAATTTTTCACCCTTCGCTTCGCAGGCGATTGTGTTATCGGTAAGCGCGACATTCCACGGGAGAGTCCACAGCTCGCCGTGATCGGGGCAAGGGGTTCCGAAAAAACCCTCGTAGGGATACCTACACGGATCGATAGTCGGGAACATATCGTCCGCCCCCGATACGTCGAAGTTCGCAAAAATTGCGCCGTATTCGGGATGTTTATATAACGGGGACTGGTTTTGGAACAGAACCTCGAAATTCTGGGGTTTATAGAAAATTGATACGATTTTCGCGCCGAACGAGGGGAGAACTCCGATAATCAGCGTATCGCTTTCCATGAATACGCATTTTTCCCCCTTGACTTCCTTCCTGAAAAACTGCATGGTAGTTCCTTATCGATTGTTAAATTTGACGTATTAATTTTAGCGGGGATAGGTCAGAATGTAAAGCAAACTTATATTTTTATATCCCGCCTGTAAAATCCTCGAAATAATCGAAAAATTCCGGGAACGTTTTGGATACGCAAGCCGGATTCTCGATAATGACTCCCTCAATCCGCAGTCCGGCTACCGCGAACGCCATAGCGATACGATGGTCGTTGTAAGTCTGTATCGACGCGCCGTGGTACTTTTCGCCGGGAAGAATATTCGGGAAAATTTCCAGCCCGTCGTCCCATTCGTTCACCCTCGCCCCGAGTTTCTTCAGTTCGGAGGATAGAGCTTTAATCCTGTCGCTCTCCTTGATACGGAGATTCGCTACATTACGGATGCGGGTGGGGGAGTCGGTGAACAGCGCGACCACCGCAAGGGTCAGCACCATATCCGGGATGTGGTTCATATCGATATCGATACCTTTGAGGCGCCCGTCGGAACGAAGTATAAATGATGATTCTTTCCATTCGACCTCGCAGCCCATCTTTTCGAGCACACCGGCAAATCCGGTGTCGCCCTGAATAGAATCTCGTGATAGCCCCCCGATTTCAACATCGCCGCCGAGAATAGCGGCAGCGGCGAGGAAATAAGACGCTGTGGAGGCATCCGGCTCGATTTCATATTTCGGCATCATCCGGTATGCACCGGGCGCGACCTCGAAACTCCGGTACTCGTCGCGGGATATTTTCACACCGAATTGCTTCATCATACCGATCGTCATATCGATATACGGTTTGGATGCCGCATCGTTCGTCTTAAGGGTGACGCTCGACCGCGCGTACGGCGCGGACATCAGGATAGAAGATATATACTGGCTGCTGTTCTTGCCGACTATTGTGCAGGACCCGCCCGGTAATCCTTTCGCTTTGATGATAACAGGCGGGTTGCCGTTATCCTGCTCGGTACGCACATTACATCCGAGTTGGTTAAGCGCGTCTATCAGATCCTGAATCGGACGCTGGCGCATCCTCGAATCCCCGTCTATCCGGAACATGCCCTCGCCGAGACTAAGATACGATGTCAGGAAACGCATCGCAGTGCCGGCGTTGCCGATAAAAAAGTTATTTATCCGGTCGAAGGAACGGAACGGGCCCCGTCCGAACACTTCGCATTCCATCTGCGAACTGTTCAGTTCAATAGTGTGCCCCATCTCCTGCAGAGCCTTGAGCATATGGGATGTATCGTCGGACAGTAAAAAATTCCGCAGGAGAGTAGTTCCTCCCGCGAGACATGAAATAATCAACGTGCGGTTGGTAATACTTTTCGACCCCGGAAGGCGCACGGTTTTCCCGGTCAGCGGCTTTTTTACCGGAATAATCGAGTACTGTTCATTCATATTCGACCTCGCTCTGACAGCGGACAATACCCGATTCGGTGATCAGGCCATGCAGCGGGAAATCCTGCGGAGTATGCGGTACTTCCGGGGTAATCTGCATATTATATGCCACCCCCCAAGCCTCGGTAAAATCAGTTCCGAAAAGGAATTGATCGAAGTATCCTCTGCCGTACCCAAGACGGTAACCCCTGCAGTCGAACGCTATCCCCGGGACGAGGATCAGGTCGATCTTGCCGTCATACGGATGGGTATCAGGCTCGGGGATATTATACGCGCCCATCACAAAATCGAAATCCAGATCGTTTATCACATACGGAACAATCCGTTCATAGTTTATCAGTTTCGGAAAAAGCACGGTGCGTTTTTCTATGAATAACTCCTTTGCGAGAGGCAGTACATCCACCTCGTTATTGATCGGGACATAAAACAGAACCGACTGGAACTCGCGGGGTATATGATACCGGATATTGTGACAAATATGCTTAGATAGTTCATCTACAGTCTCACGGGTAAGCGCCTTTCTGGCTTCCAGGAAATGCTTCCGCATGACCTGTTTTTCTTTCAGGATGTCCAAGTATCCCCCTAACTCCGGCTAAAGTCGCTTCTTTAGCTCGTTAATCGCGTCGCGGATGCGGGCGGCATCCTCAAAACGCTCGTCGTTCACTGCGGTATCCAATTCGGAAGTCATGACACGGATTTTGTCGTGTATGGATTCAGCATTTCCGCTTTCGTTTTTTGAATAGAGAAGGTCGCGCAGGAATTCGGACTGCCGGGCATTCTGATTTTCATCAGGCTCTTCTTCCAACGCCGCGTCGTCCGATTCGAATGCGTCCGGCTCCTCGTCATTATCGATACTATCCGCCGGTGCGATTGTGGTGCCGGGCTTGTTTTTATTTTCTTCCTCGAGCGTCGAATATACCTGCTCGGCTACAAAAATCGGACTGTTATAACGCAGGGCTAACGCTATTCCGTCGGAAGGGCGTATATCGAATTCCTGAACCGCTTTACCGTCGCTGATAAAAAGTATCCCGTAAAATATATCATTACGAAGCTCCGAGATGATCAGTTTCTGAATATTCAGGTTAAACCCTGTGAGGATAGTTTTCATGATATCGTAGGTAAACGGGCGGCGGTTGACCACTTGCTCTAAAGCCATGAGGATTCCATTAGCCTCGAATACCCCGACTGAAATCGGGACTATCCTTTTCCGGTTATGTCTCTCGCGCAGGATGACAAGAAAGTTATTGTCGCTGACAAGCACATTTTCCACTTCTACTTCGACAACATCACTATAACGATTCATAAAGCCTGTCCGAATATTAGTATAAAGAATTATTTACCCGTTTTACCCAATTGGTCGATCGTATTCCCGATAACTTTCTTAAACTCCGGGCTGAAAATCGGCCGTTCCGACATCTTCAGAAGCGGGATAATCGATGATTTCGAGTTATGCTTCAGGATCGCATTGATGCATGCTTTCGCAAGCCGCTCGTCCGTCACATATCCCGTCATCTTATTCAGCGCTTCCAACGCCTTCGGCGAGGGGGCTAGTTCGCCCAGAGCGAGAATGATATAGTATTGGGTCTCGATATCGGTACTGTCTTTTATATAGCTGGAAAGGAGCTCCGCATCATTATCGTTTCCGATACGGCCGAGCACCCAGATGGACATCAGGTAAATATTCTTGCGTTTTGCCATCTCCATAGGTTTACCGTAATTTGCGGCGGGGTTGCTGAATCCCAAAACATCCTTGACATTGACCTTAGCAGCTTTCAATTTGATATCGCCGATTTTTTTCAGCGCGCTGTATACAAGGTTCATATCCTCGCTGTACAGCGATTCGATCAGCATATTACTCGACGATGCGTCAAGATTCACGAATAACGGGTCATATGGGCTTTGGTATATGAAATAGGCATCCGAATCGCCAGCAAAAACCCTCGAACTGATGACAAAACTGAAAAGAACTACTAAACCGACTACGATCTTTTTCATAAAACCCTCCTTGTCTACTCCATTCTCACCGGGAGATAAATCGGTTTCTCCAGCACTACGGACGACCCTCCCAAGTCCCCATCGAGCAGCAAGTAGTGTATCGTAAAACTAAGATAATATGCGTCACGGATAGTATCGATCACCTTCTTTCCGTTTATTATCCGGTGGCCGTCCACTCTCGAATTGAATTCGAGAACATCGTCCGGGTTCTGAACAATGTTTTTATTCGTATCGAAATCGTTTACGATAAATAAGAGCGTTTTAGAGAAATTTTCAAATAAGACGCGCGCGTCTTTACGCAGAGCCCGTGAAATCTGACTCCGCGAGATGGAATGCTGGTTCATTCTTCCGCTGCGCTCCTCGAGGCTCAGGTATCCGTCCGTCTCGATCTTACGCAGTTCGCGGATAACCTTCAGATATGCGTTGACCCGTTCGAATGTGGAGTTGATTCTATAATATGCGTCCGACAGCTCTTTCTTGACATCCATTTTATTCCCGTAATTGAGGATCACATTATACTTCACCTTGCTCGACGTGAATATCGACGAGTATTCCTTATCGAAGAAATCCACCAGCGAATAGGTGAGAAAGACTTTATCGTTCAGGCTGAAAAGGGCGCGCAGGTCTTTTTTCTCACGAAATACGTTGATGATATTTACAAAATTGATATAGGTATTGATTAACTCCAATCCTTTAGTCAACGGTTCCTGTACGGCCTGCGCGGGCGCGGCAGATTCTTCGGAGGAATTACCCGGGGAGGAAGAATCCCCGCCGTGAATCGATTCCTTCACATGTTCTTTTACCGCCTCGAATTCCCTCTCTTCCTTCCATTTCTGGGAAAGATACCCGATCGTATCCTCTTCCGTGATCTTGATATAATTATTAAAGGAAATCTCCTTTTGGCGGGAGTCTTCCTTATAATAAAAATCGATCAGGGAATAAAGGCGGGGATATACTTTCTGGAAAATAAACGTTATATTCGCGTTGACAGTCCGGCTGTTATTGAATGTTATCCCGGAATCGAGCCTGCGGAGTTCTTTCTCATACAAAAGCGCGGTTTCGGTGACACGCCTGAGAGTGTCGGTGTACGACTTCATGACATAAAGCGGCTTGAATAGACTGATCATAAACGGTTTCATATCTTCCACGCAGAACGGGTCGATTTTCATCGAACCCAGCCGGTTGAATAATTCCTCTTCGTAAAGCTTATCGTATCGGGTCAAAAGCTCGAACAGGAACGGCTGGGCGGGGTCGTTGGCAAGCCGCTTTTTTATCTCGCCCGCGATCATCTGATTCTGGTAGATCACCGATGCAAGAATCATACGGGATTCGAGCAGGGTGTTCTGGTATTTTTCACAGATCAGCGAGACAAAAGACGACTTGAATTTCATGCTGAAAAACGACAGTATTCCGCTGAACGTACATCCCATGCGCGCGGAAAACCGTTCGATCCATTTATTGACCGGGTTTTTCTTCATCTCTTCCGCGATAGACGGGGAAGGCGCGGTTTTCGGGGCAGCTTTCTGGGATTTATCGGGATATCCCGACGGTTTTGAGGGAGAAGAATCCGGGGCTATGGGCACGCCTTTCATCGCCGCGCGCTGTTTGAGCATCTCGGCTTCTTTTGCCTTGTTCAGATCGACAACTTTACCGCCGGAATCGACAAACTTCTGAAAAAGCTGCTTCTTATTTCCGTCGTCCAGGTCGGTAATCCCGAGCTTGGACTGTATTTCGTGGAGCTTATCCTCCGCCATAAACATCTCCTATCCACTCGATGAAAGGTTTCGGGGATACAGGCCAATACTCCCCAAAGCCGGCCGTCTCTAAAACAAAATCAGCCATACGGTATTCCAGAATATCAAAGACTATCCAGTTTTTACCGCCTACAATTCGAAGACGCGCGGGATAACCGTCAGGAGTGGCCTTCAACACCTCAACTTTTAAACTCGAATCCCCGTAAGGAATTGACATACTCTTTATTTTATTACTTTCGATAGAAAAATCAACTATTTTTTCGTTTTTAAATTCGCTGCCGTCGGATGCGTTAAAAAACAGATATAATAAGCCGGTTAACACCCGCGAAAGGGATGGATCGGTCTTTTTTACGATCATTTTATCCATGGGAAGTACCATTTCGTTCAAACCGTCCGCATGCGAGACAAATCCCATCAGGTATTGACCGGCGATATTATCGTAGATGCGGAATTTGAAACTCGAATTCCGGACAAGTACCGCGTCGCCGTTAGCGCTGTGTTTCTGGCCGTCGATCTGCATAAAAATATAGAACGAGAACGATACCGTTCCCTTTTCATCGGGCTTGACCCATTCCCTGCTGGAACACCCTGCCGCCGATAGGGTAACCGCGGCGAGAATTAAATACAGTGCTTTATGAAACATTTTCCCCATATATTTACCCCGCGATGGAAACATTTTCGATCAGGATATGCGGCGCGAACAGACTGCCGAGTTTATGCAGGCGGTCTTCCATCATCGAGACCGTCTTCAGCCAGTCATAGACATTCCCGGCGATCATGGCGTTCTTCACACGCCCGCGTATCTTGCCGTTCTCGATATAATACCCCAGCCCGATATTGACCGATATATCGCCGGCGGTCATATTGCTTTGCCCGCCGCCCAGCGGCGAGATCAGGTAGACGCCCTTCTTTATCGACCCGATCATCTCTTCGAGCGAGTTATTCCCGGTCGACAGGATCAGGTTCGAGAACCCCGGATTGGGGAGTCCCGCGATCCCGCGCCGCGCGCGGCCGTTCCCGCCGCGACCCAGTCTCCACGCGGTCGTGAGGTCGAGCGCGAAATTCCGGAATACGCCGTTCTCGATCACGGGCATCGCGCCCGCGACTATACCGTCGCCGTCGAACGGGCTGATGCCGGTCGCGCCGTCGTATAACGGGTCGTCCGTCAGCGTGAACATGTCCCCCGCGATCTTATGTCCTTCTTTCTGCGATAGTACGGATATTCCTTTATAGAGATTCTTGCCGTTGGATGCGATCAGTAACGGGTCGATCAGCAGGTCGGATACGTCGGGGGCGAGAAGGAGCGAGTATTCCCCGCTATCGATCGATACGGTCGTCATCGCGTTCCGGTAACGCCATTCGATGGTCTCGAATATTTTATCCCAATCGAGGTTCGTACTGTAGGCCGAGTCGCCGTAACCGACGTCGAGAAGCCCGCCGCCGTCCTCCACCAGGTTCATCGCCACCCCGAATGAAAACCCTGTCTCCTCGAACGAACCGTCGAATCCCGACGTGTTCCGCAGGGACTCGTAGGTACGTCCCTTGGTGATTTCGATATTAAGCTGAGCGCGGCTGTCGATCTCCTTCAGGCGGCGCACGGCGTCCTCGCCGATACGCACCGCTTCCTCTTTAGGGTAATCGATTACCTGGGGATAGTATAGTTTGGGGCGCGGAAAATCGCTCGCCGGGGGCAGGTCGATTTCGACCGGATCGCCGAACCGGGCGCTCTCGCGGGCGTTGTGTATCAGCACGTCGACATCGTCGAGTGAGTTCACGAACGAATTACCGACACGGCCGTCCTCGAAGATGCGGAGGCCTACCGCGAAACGCTGAGATTCCTCGATCGCCTTGAGACGGTCGTTCTCGAATACGACGGCTGTGTCCTCGGAATATACGGCGATGGTGTCGCCTTTATCGATAGTGCCGATGATCCGGGCGGATACGCCGCCGAGTTTGGAGATAATGTCCTGCATTTGGGTTCCTATTCCTTTTTTAATAAATCTGAAATATGTTTATGTAATTCAGGTATCCGCTTGCTTAATATCAGAGCGATGATTTCCAGATTTACTCCTTCATAATCATGTGCGATAATATTTCGTACCGATATTGATTCTTTTACTGGTAGAAATTTTTGTATATTACCGGATTTGATTTTATTTATCGATTCCCCGATTTGTAAGAGGCACATTAATAATGCGTTATATCCCTCAAAATCATCAAGAGCATTTTTTATTGAATCATGCCGCTGGATTATCTTTTCGATTTCGATAATTCTAGCAAGAATAAACTCAAGCCGCGAATAATCGCTCTTTTCAGACATATCTCACCTCAGGTAAGATATATTTTTTCCCGATTTCCCTCAGAGCTGATTTATCCGCTATATCTACCTTTAAACCGAATAATGCTTCCAATTCGTTTCGGATACAGTCCAGCCGGTATAAAGTACCCCATCCGCCCGTTGTATAGATGAACTCCGGGGTGACTTCATAAAGGATATCCACATCGCTTTCAGAAGTTTCCTCTCCACGCGCGTACGAGCCGAACACACCCAGAATAATAAAACCCTCCGGTTCGTATTTTGCTTTCGCGTCCTTTAAAACATCAAAAATCCGGTTGTTCATTTCCGCCTCACGTCCATATTATTCATTTATATAGTCACTAAAAATAAATTACTTCAGAAAGTGACTGTCGGGCGATTTTCAAATAATACATAATAACTTTTAAAAAGATAGATTCCAGTATCGCCCTTAATAGTATATTTCCCAAACGGGTTTTATTCAAGGAAACGGGCTGGAAATTAAAAAGTATGAGGCAGGTTTAAAAAGAAAGATAAAGCGCTTCACAGGAAAATAACTATTTCATCCCGAGACGTTTGCCGTCATGTAATAATCCAATCGCTTCCGCAATACGCCGCGCGCGTGTTTCGGGACGCTTGGCGCTGTTTATCCATCCCGCGTACATTTCCTTCTGCGAGACCGGCAGAGTTTCATAGAAGCGTTTCGCTTCCGCGTCCGCGTCGAGAGCGAATAAGAATTCCAGGGAGGGGTTGTTCATCAGCGGCGCCCAACTGTGTTCGAGGGAGCCGTCAAGAAGCCCGTCGGGAATCGCCTTCATGCCCGCCGGGGTCATTTGTCCGTCTGCGATCAGGCGTTTTACCCGTGCGATATTCGACTCCGACCACCTGCTTTTAGGCTTGCGGGGGCTGAAACGAAGCTCGTAGCATTCCGAGTCGATCCCGTGCATCACGCTGTCGATCCAGCCGTAGCAGAGCGCCTCCTCGACAGCGTCGTCGAGAGTCAACGAAGGTTTGCCGGTGCTTTTCTTATAGAACTTGAGGTGCGCTTCGGTCTCGTTATCGTGATGTCTATCGAGCCATTCCCGCCACTGAGCGCGTTGGGGAAAGTAAAGGAGTTCCATCTCCGCCTCCGGGAATAGTGTAGCACGGGGCGAGGAAAGGGACAAGGAATAACATGAGTTATTGATTCTTTGAATTATTTTATTGTGTAGGTTATATTACTATAAACATTAATTGGAGGAATTGATGAAATATTTATATATAGGTATCTTACTGGTCTCTTTTACATTTGAGTTATACTCTTTTACTCCTACCTATTCCAAATCGGAAATTAACCTTGATAACCCTTAAAACATTCTTGATTATTTTTTATTGCTTTCAGATGAAGAATTCATTGGAACTACACTACAGCAAGTTATTTCTGAATTAAGTCTGGAGTCGGATGATAATACAATAACTCTTGAAGGAGGGTTTATAATAGAAATTTCAAATATTATCATCGATAAAAAGAATGCATTTATTAGAATTTTTTGGATCAATGAGTACACAAGCTCTGAGATTACTTTTTGCTACTTTATTAGATCCGATAAAAAGAAAGTATTTGGTTTTAATAATGTATATTATGTAGACGGGTATTATGGTTATGAAACAAAGTTTTTTTTATATGAAGATGGGGAATGGGAGGATGTTTCACAAGAAGTTTTAAAGAATGTGGGTTTTTCAAATTTTTGGAGTGAAACGAAATCTTTACCGGATAAAAAGTTTCAAGAATTCGAAATAGAGTATATATTACCCCAGTTTGGAACAACCTTACAAGCAGTCTTTCATGAAAGGGATTGGCCGCTCTGCGAATGTGATATGGATATGAAGTGGTGGAAAGACTATTCAAAGATCATAAAACAAGTGAAGTATAAAAAGATCGACCTGACGTGGGATAAACAAAAGGGCGTCTTCACGATAGGGAAGAAATACAAAAAATAGAAGAGTCTTATTTCTAGATAAATTATTTTCAGTTAAAATTAATGAAGTAATTCTGTCTCTGCGGCATTACCTATAGAATCAAAAAAAGCGGCAGTTTCCTGCCGCCGAATGGGCGATACTGGACTTGAACCAGCGACCCCCACGATGTGAGCGTGGTGCTCTAAACCGACTGAGCCAATCGCCCGCGTGATACCAAAAAACTGTAGTAATGATACTGAACTTGAACCAGCGACCCTCAGGATGTGGGGAGTGCCGAAAGAAGCCACGACGGCGGTTTCGGCCGACCCCCACGATGTGAGCGTGGTGCTCTAAACCGACTGAGCCAATCGCCCGGACGTAATGTAAAAATCAAATTGGGTAATACTGGATTCGAACCAGTGACCCCCTGCTTGTCGAGCAGGTGCTCTAAACCAACTGAGCTAATCACCCATAATAAAACTCAACCCAGTAAACTATTCAAACCAGCGCCCACAGATTTGGCAACAGTATAAAAACACGGGCTGATTGTATGTATCATCGCAACTCTCAATATCGGGGTTAGCGTGCGCTACATAATTCGGAATACTCACCATGAAATACTACCTCGAACACGGGCTATATAGTCATTTATTCGAATGCAGCCCGATATCGGGGTTAGCGTGCGCAGCACACCCATGGAACTTCATTATTATAACGGAGGATTCCGATTATTTCAAATAGTTTGGGTGAAATTTTGTAAATTCCACCGCTTTCCGTTAGACTCTTATGCGCCTAAGAATATCGGAGGCATATTCCATCATGCATAAGCAGAGGTTTCTTTCATTTTTTTATACCCTTATTCTCGCCGCGGGCGTGTGGTCGTGCGTAAACGCCGGCCAGATCACGGTCGACTATATCGACCGAGACCCTGTGGTATGGAATTTGAACTATCCCCTCAAGGTGAGCTTCTTCGGAGCGTTTGTGCCGACAGAGTACGAGCTTGTACTGATGAACGGCGAGAAAGCGATATTTCTCACGAATAAGAAGGTCATCGTTTCATCGACCAACCTGACGATAACCGCCTCGTATCCCTCGTATCTCCCGTACCCTCTCGACGAACGGTTGATGCTTAAGCTGTGGGTACCCGCGATCAAGTCCAATGTAGTAACTGCGGTGTTGGTGCAGGATATGTCACCGCCGGAACTCAAAGTGATAGCGGTTTCGCCGGAATTCAAGAAGGGAGGTTCGGCGCTCGTAGTTTTCGAGGCGCGCGATTCGAATCTGAAGAAAGTGATTATTAAAGACAACGCTAAAAAAGAATTCTATCCCCAGCCGTATATCTGCGAAGGGTATTATATGTGCTTTCTGGGATGGTATGTCAAGAACTCCGATTACGCCGCGTGGATTATCGCGTCGGACGAGGCCGGGAATATGTCCACCAATAAAATCCCGTTAAACACGAAGGATGTGAAGTACCTCGTGGGAAAGGTGGAGCTCGGTAAAACGTTCGAGAAGGACAAAACGAAGGAACTCGGCCTGCCGATGTCAAATCTGCAGGGGATCGATAAATACGCTTATTACCGGGAACAGATGCTCGAGAAAAAAAAGGTCAACATTCCCGAATTGGCCTCGATTCACCCGGAGGGGATAGTCGAGATGTTCACGGTGAAGGCGTTCAAACCTCTCCTGAAATGGCGGGTGACGTCAGCGTTCGGAAAAGTACGCGAGTATTTTTTCGAGGGTGCTAAGAAAAGCGAATCGATTCATATGGGCGTGGATATGGCGAACGAACCCAAGGACACGATATACGCGGGAAACGGCGGAACTGTGATCTTCTCGGGGTATAACGGCGGATACGGCAATACGCTTGTCATCAGTCACGGGATGGGGATATATTCGATGTACGGACACTGCACGGAACTTTTCGTGCAGGTCGGCGAAACCGTATATTCGGGCGATAAGGTCGGGACCACGGGGAAGACCGGCGTAGCGAGCGGAGACCACCTGCATTTCGGGATGCTGATTCAGGGGGTGTATGTGAATAGCGAAGAATGGCTAAACCCCTATTGGATTAAGACAAATATTACACAGGTGCTGGATAAAGCGAAGAAAAGTATCAAGAAATAACCGGGGCGGATAAATATTTTTTATAGTATTTTGTTGAGATATTCTTTAGGGTGTGCTAAAATGCTAAGTCTGGATAATTCTAATAAAAAACGCGGGGTTTCAGGGATGAAAAAGGCGGGATTTTCGTTATTGGTATTAATAGGGGGATTATTGTTATCGAGCTGCGGTAACAGTGTTGCTGGCGCTATTAAACCACAGGATTTGACTGCTTATCTTGAGACCGAAGGAAAAGTGCTCCCGTTAAAAGGTCAAGTCATCGATTGGAACCTGAAGGTTCCTCTTACGTTTACGTTGATGCGCGATCCGATTGAAGCTGTTACGAATAAAAACTCCATAAAAAAGAAATTCCTCAAAGAGGATTTCTCGGTACAGCTGATCGCGAGCGGCGAGAGCTTTATGCTGAACTCAAAAGTGGTGAAACAGGAAGACGGCAAGGTTTCCCTCAAGGTCGAGTATCCTGATAACTATGTTCCTGTAAAGGACGATAATTTCTATATTCAAATCAAGTCGGAAACCCTCAATAAAAATATTGCGAAATATACAGTCATACAGGATTATCGTAATCCTGTGATCAGTGTTGTCGCCCAGTCGGATACCATTAATCGCGGCGGTTCCGCGGTCGTGATATTCGAGGTCGGCGACGAGAATATTTCCGACGTGTATATAGTCGATAACCGCGGTAAAATTTTCTATCCGCAGGTATTCCAGAAAGAGGGATACTATATCTGCCTGATCGGCTGGGATTTGACATGGTCGGAATTTAAGGCGTGGATTGTAGCTAACGATGCCGGGGGGAACTCCTCCACAAACAGGGTGCATTTCGAGAACCAGCCGCTTCTTTCCGCTACCGGTAAGGTGGACCTCAAACCCAGCAAACAGTACGGTACCGGCGGTGTGGACGCGGTTTACGAGGGTGAGGGATACAAGAAAGGCCCTGTCAACTGGGACGGTAAACAGGATCAGAAGCTCATCGATAATAAAGAATCGGAGGGGCAGTTCAGCGTAATGGGGCTGACATGCTATCCGCCGGAAAAGAACTTTAAAGGATTCAATCTTATGCCGTTCGCGCCTCTCGGCGATTGCCGGATGACGTCAGATTACGGGCAGTTCCGGAACTACTATTCGCAGGGTAAACTGGTCAAGCAGAGTTATCATATGGGCATCGACCTGACTTATTATGTCAACTGCCCGATTATAAACACTAATTACGGCACTGTCGTGTATTCCGGTTATAACGGCGGTTTCGGTAACTGCCTGATTGTAGATTACGGCATGGGTCTCTACGGATTATACGGGCATTGCTCGAAACTCTACTACGAGGCGGGCGATAAGCTTAAAGGCGGCGAAATTATCGCAAAGACCGGGCAGTCGGGTATGGCGACCGGCGACCATCTCCACTTTTCTTTGTTCGTACAGGGCACTTATATCAATCCCAACGAGTGGATGGATCAGGCGTGGATGAATAAAAATGTCGCGGCGGTGATAGAGAAAGCCGAACGGATAATGAATCTCCGCTAAATATATAACACTAATCTTTTGAAAAAATTTATATCTTGGATTATACTATTCTCGGAGAATATCCTGTCAATAATGTTAATACCGAATAAGGAGCGAATATGAAGAAATTTCTTGCGGTTATGTTTTTAACCGTGCTGGTGGGGTTTGTATCCGTCTATGCAAAACCTGCGGGGATACCTTTGGATGTTGTGCCTGAGGATGTCGTGTTTTTCGGTGTAATCCCGAAAATCGATACTGCGATTGAACTGGTCAATATGATGGAATCCGGCGCCGGCGAACAGATAGGCCAGATGAAACCCTACATAAACATGCAAAGCCCTCTGATTTTCTTCCTGAACAATGTTCAGTTCGGATTTGCGTTTGACGAAATCAACGATAAAGACCTGATCATTCTGATTCCTGTCGTTTCCGCTAAGAAAAAAGACTTTGTTAAGTATATTGAAAAAGAGCTCGCGAAAGAGAAGACAAAAGAGCTTAAAGGCGGGGTCTTACAGATGGGTGATATTTATGCGGCATGGCTTCCGGGCGATTATCTTGCCATAGCCCCGGTAAAAGAAAATATCGAATACATCAAGAAAGCCAAGCCTGTCTCAAAGAGCAAAATTGAGAATGCTAAGAACGTTACCGAATTTTCCGGTAATGTCAGCGAAACCCTCGCATCGGTATACCTGAACGGTAAGGTGATCAACGATATGATGAGTTCCCCGGATTCCGGCGGTATGATGTCGCAATACAAGATCGATGTCCGTTATGCGGCGTCTTTTCTCAACGGTAAAATAGACCTCAAGAACTATCAATTCGGCGGAGAAATCAGCCTATCCAGTAAGCTTTACCTGAAAGACGGCAAGGCTCTGAAGCAGATTTTCCTGATGGATGACAAGACCGACAAGGGTGTGAATTATATTCCCGTGAAGCCTATCGGTATGTTCGAATTGAACATCAAACCTGAAATTCTTTCTCTCGCCTCCATGTTCGCTATGGGCATGACGGGAATGGATCTTTCTACGATGGGCTGGGACCTGATTTCAGGAAACCTTGCGGTCGCTGTATACCCGCAGGCCGGGATGGAAGATTTTAATAATGAGGATATTCCTCAGATATTGGCGTTTATCTCCACATTGAAACCGAAAGATTCTCAGATACTGATGCAGAACTTCCTGACCATTATGCAGGAATCTTATCCCGGATGCGATCTGGAAGAGCAGAAAATGGGCGGTGATAAGGTTTATCAGTTAGTTGGAATGGACGATGCCGCCGAGCTGTATATTGTTCCCCAGAATACCGGTCTTTTAATCGCATGGGGAAAAGATGTAGTCGGTAAGTACCTTAACACGATGAAACAGAAGGATATGACAACCTATAACGCTGTCGCGAAAAAAGACGCGAATTTTTATTCGGTCTTAAATCTTTACATCAAGTCCGAGGAAATCGCCAAGATGCTTTCCGAGGAAACACCGTTCGGCGGTATGATCGATCTTCGGAAACTTTTCCTCCAGATTAACATCTCAAAAGATACCAAGGTGGTTGAGTTTAAAATCAGCCTCAATCAGTAAATTTCCGGAAATTTTCATAAGAGACTGCCTCCCCGGCAGTCTCTTTTTTTTATATCCGTCTTGACTTTCGGCAATTCCGAGGGTATAATTATTCCTGACATCTATTACGAATCTATTTGTGTTCCTGTATTGGAAAAATGGAATCGCGGTTCGCGAAGAATGGATATATTTAAAGGTTTGGGTGTTGCATAATTGATTGCTGTTTGAGAATTGCCGGCTTAATGAACTGGGATGATGGAATAAACTGCCGAAACCATTTATCGCGGGGGCGATCATGCACGGTCTGATCCGTTTTTTTGCAGATAAAACAATTTTAGCCAATCTTTTAGTCCTTTTCATTCTTATCTTCGGTTTCTGGAATCTTCAGCAGATCAGTAAGGAAGGTTATCCGAAGGTCGACAGAAAACGTATTTATATCACAACTATTTTTCCCGGCGCATCCCCTGAAGAAGTCGAAAGCGGGGTGACCATCCCGATCGAGGAGGCGCTGAGCGGGATCGAAGGAATCCAGAAATTTGTCTCGGTTTCGCAGGAAAACTTTTCACGTATTACTGTTTATATCGATCCTGAGTTTAAAGATCCTGAAAAGGTAAAAGCCGATATCCGCCGCGCGGTCGACAATGTCAATCTGCCAAAGGAAGTCACGAAGAACCCAGCGTTTTTCGAATGGAAGGTGACGCAGTTCCCGGTGATTGAAGTGGCGTTATTTTCCGACACATTATCTTATGCTGAGCTGCGAATCCGCGCCCTCGACCTCGAAAAAAAGCTGAAGACTATTCCGTATGTTTCCGGGATTATCGAAAACGCTATTCTCGACCGTGAGATAAAAATCAAGCTCGACCTGAATAAAATGAATAATCAGTACATTTCGGTTCAGGAAGTCATCAACGCCATCCAGATAAATAATTTCGAGATTACGGGCGGGAGTTATAATTATAAGAACGAGGAACGCCTTCTCACAGTAACCTCGAAGCTTAAGACTTTAAAGGATATCGAGAGTATTATCATCCGCAGTACCTTCGAGGGTAAAAAAATCTATCTGAAGGATATCGCTAAGGTTGAAGACAAGTTCGAGGACGAGTTCACGATCGTACGCCTGAACGGCGAGCAGGGCGTATCCCTGATGGTACAGAAAAAGGACAACGCTGATATCATACGGACTGTGGATGCGGTGAAGGCGGCTGTGAAAGAGTACCAGCTTTCGCTCGGTAAGACCGACCTCGATTTCACCTATATCTGGGATTTATCCGCCGAGACCCGAAACCGTCTCGATATTGTTCAGTCGAATGCAATCATGGGTCTGGTGCTGGTGCTGATCGTGCTCTTCCTGCTCATGGATTTCAAAAACGCACTTTGGACAGCGCTGGGGATTCCTACAGCGGTGGCGTTTGCGGTGATAATGATGCCGCTTTTTAATGTGACGATCAACAGCGTGTCGCTTCTCGGAATTGTGGTCGTCATGGGAATGGTGGTCGACGATGCGATAGTGATATCGGAAAATATCTACCGTCATAGGCTGATGGGAAAGAATCCGTTAAAAGCCTCGATTGACGGTACGATCGAGGTCGCCTATCCGGTGATAGGGACAGTAGTTACCACTGTCGTCGCTTTTGTGCCGCTTTATACATTGAAGGGAATTATCGGCGATTTCGCAAAGGAAATCCCGTTCGTGGTAATAGTTGTACTGGCGGGCAGTTTGATCGAGTCCCTTCTGATACTGCCGAATCACCTGAATCATAACTGGTTTGGCCGGATGAAACCGGCTTCTCAGATGAAAGAGCGGAAATTTATGGTTGCTCTGCGGCGGGTATATGAAAAATCCCTGAATTTTGTTCTGAAATGGTATCTTCTGCTGATCCTTGTGTTCGGCGGGTTGTTCTATGTATCGTACTATGTCCTTTTCTCGGGAAATATCATGAAATTTATTCCGTTTCCGTCCAACCAGTCCACCCATTTTGAATTTACCGGACAGGTGACCGAGGGGCAGATGCTTGATTTTACTATGTCGAAGGTCAAGGAAATCGAGAAACTCCTAAGCACTTATCCGACTAATGTCATGGTTTCCTACGTATCCTCAGTGGGCGAACTCGGATTCCCGGAAAAATTCCAAATGGAGGTGAATCTGACGCCCGATTCGGTCAGGACGATCACGGCTGAAGAAATTATTTCAAACATCCGGACTATGATGAATACCGCCGGAGGTTTTACCAACGTGGTCTTTATGATCGAGAACGGCGGGCCGCGTATGGGGCGTTCTATCCGCATAGAAATTATCGGGAATGATAACCAGATGCGCAAAGAGATTTCCGATACGGTCACCAAGTACCTTCTTGCCATAGATGGGGTATACGACCTTGTTCGAAGCGACGAGGAGAATAAAAAAGCTACGAAAGTAATGATCAATTACGATATGGCCGCGAAAGTCGGGGTGTCCCCGATAGTGATCGCACAGACCGTAAGGACTGCGTTTCATGGGGTGATCGCTACATCCCTGCAAACCCCGGACGATCTGATAAATTACCGGGTTGTGCTCGACGATAAATATAAAAACAAGCTGGGCACGCTTAATCAGCTATATGTGATGAATTTCAAAAATATTCTGATTACTTTGCCGTCGCTGATAGTGATGAAGGACGACAAACTGGTCAGCAAGATCGATCATTACAACGGCGACCGGAACACCATTATCGAAGCGGACCTGCTGAATTCAAAGATTACCGCTAAAGAATTGTATGATAAGATAAAAAAAGATTTTGCCGATTTTAAGGAAAAATATCCCGGTTTTCAGTTTAAAATAGGCGGAGAAGCGGAATCCACGCAGGAGACGATCGACAGCATGATCAGCGCCGCATTATTGGCGGGTGTACTGATCCTGTTTATTCTGATCCTCCTGTTCCGTTCGATCATCCTGTCGATCCTAGTCTTACTGACCGTCCCGTTCAGTCTGGTCGGAGTAGCGTTCGCGCTCTATACCCATAATCAGCCGCTGACCGCGATGGGTATTTTCGGTATGGTCGGTCTGATGGGGGTTGTGGTCAACGATGCAATCGTGATGGTCGATTTTATCAATTCTCAGCGCAGTATCCTGACAAAGGAGAACATCCGCAAACTGATAGTCGAGGGGGCAGGGCTGCGTCTGCGTCCGGTAATTCTAACCACAGTGACGACTGTAGCGGGGTTATTACCTACAGCGTACGGATTTGGAGGGACCGATCAGCTCGTGATACCGACCGTGCTCGTGATGGCGTGGGGGCTGATGTTTGCGACATTTCTGACTCTCTACCTGATCCCCAGTTTCTATATGCTGGATTTCCGTATCCGGCACTTCTTCAAGGATTTATTCGCGAAAATAACCCGGCAGCCGGCGGTGGCGGAAGCGGGCGATAAAACAGGGGACGACAATCATGGAGAATAGACGAGTGTATTATCATAAAAAAGCGCGCCTCCTCATAACCGGGCTTATTATCGCGGTATGCTCAATCAGCACGGCATACCCGGCGTCGACGAACATTATTCCGATACAGGTGTTTGTCGAGAAGGCGATCAAGAACAGCCCGGAGATCATGAGCGAACTGATCAAGCTGAAGGGGGCGGAATCGCTGGAGATACAGTCCCATGCGATCTACAACGCTTACCTCAACGCGGCATATCATTTCGCGTATCAGAATCCCCAGAGCGCGTCTCAATCTAACGCGGGGATTGTCGAGCAATGGAGCGACGATTTTAATCTCAGCCTTTCGAAAGTGATTCCCCAACTCGGCACAAAGATGAAGGCGGGGATTTCCTACCAGCAGACAAAGGCGTCGTCGATGATACCCGATTATACATCGCTTCAGATTGTCGGGGGTACGAATATCAGTACGAACAATCTCAAGTATATGATGATCGACAATTCGGCGTTTAACCCGGAGTTTTACTTCCAGTTAAGCCAGCCCCTTCTGCGGAACTGGTTCGGTATTCTCGACCGTTTTCCCATCAAGCAGGCGGAGTTCAACCGCATGATTACCGAGGAGACGATCAACGAAAGCATCGAGAATATCATCATGAATCTTTACCTGATATATTTCGAATGGTACAGTGTTTATCACCAGTACCAGATATTTGTGGAAAATGTTAAGAATAGCGATAAAATGCTCAAGCAGCTAAAAGAGAAACAGAAGTACGGATTGGTCGAACAGACGGATATCGATCAGGCGTTGATGGTCAATATCGAGTTTAAAAAGACCCGGGATATTTTAGAGGTTAATATCAAGCGGCTCACGAAGAAAATTCTGTATTGGATGTACGGGAGTATCGTCATTCCGTGGGACGCCGTTTTTATCCCCGAATCGGAACTTTTCCTTCCTCCCATTCCCGCCGGGAATTTTCCTTCGTCGATGAGCCGGCAGATGCGCATCCTTGAAATGGCGAAAGGACTCCTCGAGTTCCAGCTTAAAAAGGAAAAGAACGAGTACCTTCCCGATCTCAATCTAGTGTTTCAGTACAGTTTCGCCAATACCTCGGCCGATCCGAATAATGTGTTTGTCCTTTCGAATTTTACCCATAACTTCTATGTGGGGGTCGAATTTTCGATGCCGATCGGCGAGGACCTGAGCAAGGGGAAAGTGAAAGAGACGAAGGCGAAGCTCCAGAAATGGGTGAAGGATGTCGAGAATTTCGAGCGGAATTACAACCAGGCGATGGTCGATTTGAACGATATGATGTCGGTATATCAGAAGGCGCTTGAGTACGACGATCTTCTGATCAAGACCGCAATCAGCCGTATCAACGGCGAGAAGAAGAAATACGAGCAGGGTAGAAGCGATCTGTATTTTGTGATCCAAACTGAAATTACGCTGGTCAATTACAAGCTGACGAAGCTGAAGGATTATGTCGAGCTGAACAAACTGCGTCTCCAGTTTCTCGGGCTGATCGACCAGTTGAAAAAGTAGGAGGATGAAATGCGGCGAAAAATATATATCTATATCATACTGCTTTCGGTCATTTTATCAGGTTCATGCGCGTTATTTTACCCGCAGTTCTTTGTCGAGGATGCGATCGATAAGCGGGGCGATTCGAACTGGGGAACGCCGGCGCATGTAAACCAGTACTGGGAGGCCGTAGGGCAGCGCGGATTTTCCGCAGGAACCGCGTCGTATATTAAAATCGATTTCGACACCGTCAGCGGTCTTCCCTATGTGGCGTACCGCGACTCCTCCAATAATAACGCCGTATCGGTCATGAAGTACAACGGCACGAATTGGGTCTATGTCGGCAACCCCGGTTTCAGTGTCGGGGATTCCCGATATGTCGACCTGTTTGTCGACGGCGCCGTTCCGTATGTGGCGTTTCAGGATATGACGAACGGGGGTAAACTTTCGGTAATGACGTACTCCGGGGGAACATGGCAGTATGTCGGCGGTGCGGGCGTCACAGTGCGCGAGGTGCGGGATATTTCGCTCTACGTGTCGGGCGGGATTCCGTATGTGGCGTTCGCGGACAAGGATACCCTCTACAGCCTGAACGTGAAGCAATACAGCGGGGGCGTATGGAACGACCTGAGCACGAATAAGATCACCGCCAATTCGGTGGCTGGCGTGTCCCTCTGGGTCGAGGGCGGTGTACCGTACGCATTGTTTCAGGATACGGACTATTTCAGTTCTGCGACATTATTCCGTTATTTAGGATCTCCCGCAGCCGGATGGACAAGCGTCGGATTCCGGGGATTTTCAGACGGCGCGGTGAGCGGAACTGTGCTGGCGTTCGACGCGGCAGTTCCCTATGCGGCGTTTCAGGATATCGCCAACGGAAGCCGCGCGACAGTCATGAAGTATACGCTGGGAGTATGGAGCACGGTCGGCGCCAAGGGTTTTACCCCGAATGTCGCGGCGTTTATCGATTTTTCGATCAATTCCGGTACGCCGTATATCGTATTCGAGGATTGGGACAGCACCCTCTACGCCACGGTGATGAAATACCTGCCGTCGGGGGTAGTGCATACGAATTCCGGTACGGGCGCGATCACCACGAACGACGGGTGGGTCGCGGTCGGCGGGAAGGGGTTTTCCGGCGGGGTGGCGACCTACCTTTCGATGGATTTCTATAATAATATCCCGTATGTCGCATTTCTGGACGGCAGTACGGCGGGAAGCAATAAAGTAACGGTCATGCGTCTGAAGTAAAAGAAACGCGGGCGAGGAATGAAATGACGAACTATTCTATCATAAAAACAACCGGCATTATTTTCATTATTACCGCAGTGTGCGCCGGATTGCTGTCCGCGGAGGCCGGCACGAACGAAACCGGCTTCATCTTCAACGAAATGCGTTTCAAATATAACCTGATGGAGTACACCTACCTCCTGAACGGGAAGGAAATCAAGCCCGGCGTGATCGGTAAAAATTATTATTCCGATACGACCAATTCCGCGGTGGTATACGACGAATTCGGGCGCCTTGTTTTTGCCACGAACTTCCCCGCGTTGACCGGCGGCATAGTAAAAATATCGCCGGTTGAGCCGTGGATAGGGAACTGGCATCCCCGTTTTCATATCGGCGGGGGAAACTGGCTGACATTGGGTATCGATTATAATATCAACCGTTACATCTGGGTAGGCGGCGGTTTCGGCTACTCCTATTGGTCGGACGATAAACTCGGCGGGAGTTTCTCGATTTTATCGTTTTCCGCCGAGGGCGGGTATTATTTTATCGGCGACCCATCCGAGGAATTCCGGGTGGGGCTTGGCGGAATGTTCGCCGTACATCTGGTCGAGCCGTACGCGGAGTGGACGAAGCTGATCGACGGGTTCTACCGGCCCGGCCAGACCGTCTCGTCGAACGAGTACCGGAACTACGGGGTGACTCTGGAGGGGCTATTGACGATGGAGTACGACCGTTTCTTCGTCCGCCTGAATATCCGTTTCGATTTCGCGCATCCGGCGTTTTTATTCCTGCCGTCGGCGGGCATGAAGTTTTAAAATATTTATTGAAACATAAAATGACTATTTCTTAGTATTTGTTGTGTTATAGTGATAATTGATTTACAATAAAAGAGTAGGATAGATTAACTAGGGGAAGATATGCCAGTACACATTTTTGTAATAAATGAAGAAAATTTTGATCTATGCATAAAAAAAGGTTTAGCCGCTATTCCTTCTGCAAATTCTAATCATATAAATGATGCTCTAATATCAAGAATAATTATGATTTCAAAAGATGATTATATTCTTTTTTATTTAAAAGGGAAAAAAGAAATAAGAGGTGTTTACAAAGCAATAGATGAAGCGTTTTATGACGATACTGAAATTTGGCCAATAATAGAGGATCAAAAATTCCCCTTTAGAGTAAGATTCGATAATACTGAGTATACCTTTGAACGACCTATTTCACTGAGTGATGTTTTTGATATGAAAGATAGTAATTATATATGGACATTTACTCTTAGCCGTCCTAACGGCACAGCGAACGCAATATTTTCTATTTCGGATATTGAATATCGTTATCTTTTTGATATATTTTTAAAAGTTAATCCTTTATATATGTTTCCTCAACAGATAAAAGAACCATATAAATATATAAAACCGAATTTATTAGATATGATTACTTTTGAGGATGGCTTACCCAAATATGAATACTCTTTAATGGCACTTTTGATAAATGATTTTTCTAATAAAAAACATTTTGATTTATTTGGTGTGTATTCGGATTTTTTATCCTATATTCCTACTAGCTTTGGCAAAGAAATCGATTTGTTGTTATTTCATTCACATCCCCTTGATAAACATCAAATTATTGGGTATAGTATTATTGAGGTAAAAAGAGACGAATTTAAAAAAGATGGATTATTTCAATTATTTCAATATGAAGACTGGTTTTTAAAAAAGAGGGTTAATGGTGATTATCATATGATCCGAACGATTGCAATAGCTAAATCATTTTCAAATGAGGTTATTGAATATTTAAAAAAGAAAAAAGAAATTGAGGACAAGGAAATTCTTTTATTAAAATATTCATTTAGTGAAGGTAAATTACTTCTTGAAAAAGAAGCATACTAAAAAATACCCCTTTCATCCCGATATTTTCTACCAGATAAACGGTATCAACCTATATTTCACTTCGGCGCAGTAATCGGCGTAGCCGGGCAGTTCCTTCTGCAGCGTCTTATCCTCAAGGTATGTCCGGATAAAAATCAGCACGATCATCAGTCCTGACGGTATAAAACTTATCACAGAGCCCGTCGCGAACGGTATGGGGAGCGCACCGAATACCATTCCCAGATACCCCGGATGCCGGATGAAACGGTATGGGCCTGTTTTTATGACGGTATGCTCCCGGTCGTTTTGGATTCGCACAGTGCCCTCGAAATGAGGATTTATCAGCATCGGCCATGTCGATATGACCGCCGATACCGCATAGATTGCAATTCCTATATAGAGGAATTCGAACGGCAGGATGGAAAAGTTAAAACGGGTATCCAATCCTGCGGTCAGCGGGATACCGATGATTGCGAGCAGGAAGAAGAACAATAGAATAACGAGGTCCCATTTTTTTGTGCCCTTTGAACTCTTCCCGCGGGCGTTAAGCATCCCGGGGGCTTTGATATAAAGGAAAATACTGCCGATGGTGGAGCCGACGAGCATCATGGAAAAAATATACCAAGCCCGTGGAATATCCAACCTGCCCGCGCCGATAAAAAAGAATATGCCTGAAATGATAATCCAACGGAGCGGCCCGGTCAGTGCGAAAACTCCGCTTCCGGTGAGTTTTTGTTTCTCCATGAATCCCTCCATCTATAGCCGGACAGGATAACGCTGAGGATTCATCGCATGTAGAGATTCGGTTAGAGTATGGAGTATTAAGTGCCGGTTTATTCCACCAGCTTGATCGCGGTGGTATCGTTTTCCATAGGCGCCTGAGTTTTGATATTCTCGTCCAGCCGGAATTTATCGATAATATCCTGAAGCTGATTGTTCAGCGTCTGATTCTGCGAGGATATCTGTTTAATCGTATCGATCGACCCGATCAGGTTGTTCAGCCCGGTGACATGCTCCCCGATATTGGACTTGGTCTCGAGCGAAAGGTCGCGGAGATTGCGCATTGTCAGCGCAAGCTCGTCGGTACCGGTCTTCTGCTCCTGCATCGACAGGCGGATTTCCTCGGTGATCTGCACGATTTCCTGAGTAGCGCGGAGGATATCCTTTGCGGAATGGTTCTGCTCTTCAATGGTGGTGCGGAGCTGGGAGATCATCCCGACGTTCTGCTTGGAATAGGCCATAATCATCTCGAGGCCGATACCCGCTTTTTCCGCGAGGTTTACCGAATCGTCGATCTTACCGACAATCGTGTTCACGACCTCGCCGATATCTTTGGCGTTCTTATTGGTATTTTCCGCAAGGCGGCGTATTTCATCCGCGACTATGGCGAAACCCTTTCCTGCCTCGCCCGCATGCGCGGCTTCGATAGACGCGTTCATCGCGAGCAGGTTCGTTTCTTTTGATATATCCGTGATCAGTTTCAGCATCTTGAGTATCTGCTGGGAGTATTCGGACACTTCACGGATGGAGCCGATGCTCGAATGTACCGATTTTCCGCCCTCGGTCGCCACATTGTTGAGGTTGCCCGATATTTCCTGCGTTTTTCCGGCGATCTGGTTCGCGTTCTCGATATTGCGGGTCATTTCCTCGATAGCGGACGCGCTTTCTTCGACCGCCGAGGCCTGTTTTTCGACATTCTGCGCGATCGAGTCAATATTGCGGGCGATTTCTTCCAGCGTCGCATTGACTTCCTCGACCCCGGACGTCTGGTCGTCGATAAACTTCTGTATCTGATCGGTGCTTTCGCGGATCACATCGATCTGCGAACGTACGTCTGTTTCTACTATTCTGTTCATATTATCTGACGATTCGGTTATAGACCGGGATGCGGTTTTTACCATGAGTATGTCATTATTGAGCGAGGCCATGAGATGGTTGAGACCTGTAGCCACCTGACCGAGTTCGTCGTGTGAACGGATATCGATCCGTTTGGATAGATCGGCTTTTTCGGTACCCGAAGAGATATTTTTCAGCTTGGTATCGATATTCCCGATCACTCTGGCGATATTATTTCCGAGGAAAATCGCGAGAAGAATAACGATAGTCAGCGAAACAAGAATGAGCGACAGGTTGATCAATCTGACAATAGTATACTCTTTCTCGAAATCATCGGGATATGCCGACGCGATGACAAACCATTTCATATCGGGTAAAAACTCATAAGAGACTATCTTTTCACGGCTGGTCTCGTCGTTGATATTCTGCCAATTATAATAACTGATGCCGTACTTTTTTTGAAGTATCTCCGTACCTACATTACCCTGAATATTATTTTTATTATTGTGCTTCTGAATAATCTCTTCTAATTGTGTCCCGAGTAAATTCGTATCGG
Organism: Brevinematales bacterium; assembly: GCA_020059465.1. Lineage (GTDB taxonomy): Bacteria > Spirochaetota > Brevinematia > Brevinematales > GWF1-51-8 > GWF1-51-8. The sequence goes on along the minus strand of JAGVBZ010000030.1, from coordinate 2,918 downwards.
GGTGGATCAGCATTTTACCTTTTTCATCGATCACATAAAAGTAACCCGAACTGCCGATAGGGGTGGCATTAATCGCTTTACTGATCGCGCCGATATCGACCAATAGGACGAAATCGTCAAAATAGGCGGTAGGCGAAATAATCCAGTCCCATGGCGCGAAATGAGTCATGTAGAGCAGTTTTTGCCTTTCTGAAGTTTCGCCGGGATTTTTCCAGTTATAGGTTACAGACCCCGTCTTTTTCGATATCTGTGTTTTTACAAAGTCCAGATCGCTGAAGTCCTTCCCGACGTTCTGGGTAAACGGATGATAAAGGAATACACCCTTGGAATTAAGGATATAGGTGTAGCCCTGGGAACCGATTTTTTTCGATAAAATAATATTTGCCGCAAGGCTCATAGCGGCCGCTTCGCTGATTGCGCCCTTTCTGTATTGATTATAATAATATTCCGCGATGGAAAGATTTTCTTCGGCAATCCCGCGCAGGTAGTTTTCCACCGAAGAAAAGGCGATGTTCTTGATCAGCTTACTGGAAACCTGCGTGAGCTGTTTGAGGTTGTTGACAGCCGCGTTCATAAAAACCTCGCGGCCAAGGAAATAATTCGTCAGTCCGATACTGAGAACCCCCAGAAGAACGGCGATTGAAAATATCAGGATAATTTTTGTACGGATCTTCATTTTTGAAAACATTTCCCACCTCTTACCGAATGATTAATATTATTATAATTAGCATTAAATAAAACCACAATATTCTGAAAACTATAATCGATTAACAAATGCTCATTCGTCGATACTGTCATCGCCGGAATCCGTCATCCCGTATCCCTCAAGCTTCCTGAGCAGGGTTTTTCTGCCGATACCCAGCACTCTCGCCGCATGCGATTTATTCCAACCTACGGAATCCAGCGTAGCGATTATCGCTCTCCGTTCGACCTCCTCCAGCGGAATCCCGACCTCGAGGCGGAGTTCCTCCTGACCGCTGAAATTACGAACGGCGGATGGCAGGTCGTCGGGGGTGATCTCCTGCCCTTTATTCATCACGACCAGGTTTTCCACCAGATTCTGAAGTTCGCGGATATTTCCCTTCCATAAATAATTCTCAAGCAGCTTCACGGTTTTGGGAACAATCTGTATCTTCGGTTTTCCGTGTTTTTCGGCATACATGGCGATAAAATGGTACGTCAGCAGCGCAATATCTTCCTTCCGCTCACGGAGCGGCGGGATATGCAGGTTGATCACATTCAGGCGGTAAAATAAATCTTCCCGGAAACGTCCCTCCAGGACTTCTGCCTGAAGGTCTTTATTGGTCGCGGTTATCACACGGATGTCCATTTTAAGGGTTTCCTCGCCGCCGACCCGTTCGAATTCATGCTCCTGCAGAACACGCAGAAGCTTTACCTGTGTCGTCTGGGAAATTTCTCCGATTTCGTCGAGGAATATAGTTCCGCCGTCGGCAAGCTCGAAACGTCCCCGTTTACGGGCGACCGCGCCGGTGAACGAGCCTTTCTCATGCCCGAACAGTTCGCTTTCGAGCAGAGTGTCGGTTAACGCGGCGCAATGTACCTTAATAAACGCCCCGCGGCTGCGGCGGCTGTTGTTATGGATCGCGGAGGCGACCAGCTCCTTGCCCGTTCCGCTCTCTCCGGTAATCAGTACAGTCGCGTCGGTAGGAGCGATCTGCCGCACCGTGTCCAAAACCCGTTTAATACCGGGGGAGTTCCCTATGATACTATCGAAACGGAACCGTTCGTCGACCATCTTCTCCAGTTCATCCTGACGTTCGCGCCGGCCGCTTTCGTCGAGAGCGCGCCGGAGCACGAGGATCAGTTTCTCCATTTCGGGGGGTTTCATGAAAAAATCGTACGCGCCGCGCCGCATACATTCGACCGCCTCGTCCACACCGCCATGCCCGGTCAGTACGATAATCGGGCTGTCCTGCTTGACAGCGAACGCCTTATTCAGGAATTCCATACCGCTCATCTTGGGCATCTTGAGGTCGAGGATTACCGCGTCCGGAAGGAGAGTCTGGAATTTATTCAGTCCGTCCACACCGTCCTCGGCGGCCTGCACGTCAAATCCTTCCATAGTCAGGTATTGACGCAGAGCCTCTCGAATATTCCTTTCGTCGTCGATAACAAGGATAGTGGGTTTGTTCATTATGACTCACCTCGGACTATTTGATACATTATTATAGAAAAGAACGGTAAAAAATGCAACGGGTCAGTAGTAAATAAAAAATATAGCCGCCCCGTAAACGTACGGAACGGCTAATATGCACCCTGCAATATATCCCCAGATATATCAGAAACCTCAGATATTCAAAACCCCAAGATATAACAGAAATTCCAAATATACCGACAATCCTAAACATTTGCGGTAAATCGATATTCTAATGATAGAACTGAAATATCGGTTTGTCAATAGGGAGACGGCAGAACTTAAGGAGGAATTTTTCATACTAAAGTACGGTTATAGAATCACACGGTCTTTGAAGAACGCGAAGAATTCACCCCGGTTTTTCACATCGAGCTTCTTATAAATTGAGTTGATATATCCTTTGACCGTACTTTCCGACAGGAAGAGACGCGAGGCGATTTCCTGAATACTGCGCCCATCCAGCAGATTGTAAATAATCTCGCGTTCGCGGTCTGTGATCTCGAAATCCCCGAGCTTGACGGAATTCTCGTCAGTCTCCTGAAGCTTTATCAGGCCGGCGATGCCTTCGAAACGGGAATAAATATGTTTAATTTCATCCAGTATTACCTTCTCGCGTTTGCGCTTTATTTTTTCAGAAGAGAGTTCCTTGATATAGCAGAATATCTATTGTCCCGTATTTTTTTTGTCCTAAAAGTCGCAAATAGTATGTCACAAAACTTTCCTAAAATCAACCCCCCGCATTGTTCGCGAGGGGTTTTTTCTT
>JAGVBZ010000043.1 GCA_020059465.1 Brevinematales bacterium | reverse complement strand
CTCCGTTATCAATGCTATTAGCTTGCTTTTTTTGCTCGTTTACTGTACTTTTCAGTACGTCGCTTTCTCTTCCCACTCACCTTTGTACTATTATCGTTTCGAGGCGCTTCTAATGTCCTCAGATATAAAAGCGTAATATTATTGTATCATATTCTTACGCACGTGTCAAATTATTAGCAAATTACACGAGAAATTTCGGATCGATTTTCGAATTGATTCCCGTTCGCCTATTGTGTTTCGGCGAAGAGTAGTATACTTTATACCGCCGAATATGTCAATTATTTCAATAAAAATTTATCGGAATATTTTCCGAAAATCTTCGAGAAATTTCGCTCGTTTAATCTCTGTCTGTTCGCGGGTTGTCATATCTTTCACAATTACCTTACCCTCAGAAAGTTCGTTCCCGCCCATAACTATCGCGAACTTGATCCCCATACTCTCGGCGTATTGGAACTGCCGTCCCATTTTTTTATTCCCGCCGAAGTAAATCGTGTTCTTTATCCCTGATACGCGGAGCTCGTCCGAAAGCCTGATATACTCGGAATAATCAACGTCATCGAACACCGTGATCAGCACACCGTTGTTCTCATGGATATCCGACGGGATCAGCATATGCGTTTCGAGGAAGTTCTGGAAAGTAACATCCCCGAATCCGAACCCTATCCCGGATACTTCGGCCTTCTTGAACAACCCGATCAGGTTATCGTAACGCCCGCCGCCGAACAATGCCCTGCGGTTCTCCGGATCGAGGTCATATACCTCAAAGATATTCCCGGTATAATACTCAAGACCGCGCACGATTGAGAAATCGAATTCGCAGTACGGGGCCAGCCCCGTCTTATCGATCAGACCGAACAAGTCGGTCAATTCCTTCGCGCCTTGGGAATCCCCCGTGAGTTTCCCCGCAAGGCCGGATAAGCTCATCCCGAACACTTCCTCGAGACGGTCGATTTTCGCGCCCGGTATTCCGGAATCCTTCAGCCATTCCTCGTACTTATCGCGCGGGAGTTTGGAACGCTTATCCACCGCTTTCGAAATGACTTTCATTTCATCGGGGGTGGCGTTTACCACTTCTCGCATGACATCGTTATAAAAACGGCGGTTATTGATCTTGACTTTGAACATCGTCTCATCCGCGCCGAATTCCTTTACAAGATTTACCATCACTGAAAGGATTTCATAATCGTATTCGAGGCCGCTTTCGCCGAGCAGATCGACATTAAGCTGCCAGAATTCGCGGAGCCTCCCCTTCTGGGGGCGTTCGTAACGCATAAAATTCGCAATACTGTACCACCGCACCGGATAACGGATCTCGCCGGACTTCGCCGCTACCATTCGTGCCACAGTCGGGGTCATCTCCGGGCGTATCGCCATATGACGTTCGCCCCGGTCGGTGAAATGATACACCTGCTCGTTGACAATCTCCTCCCCGCTCTTCGCGGCGAACACGTCAAACGGCTCAAGTATCGGGCCCAGCATCTCTTCATACCCGAAGCTCTCGACTACTTTCCGCATCTTTGCGAAAAACCAGTTGCGTACGCGCATATCATCGGGATAAAAATCTCTTGTCCCGATATAGGAATTGGTCGGTAGAAATTTATCAGACATTCTTTCCTCGTGCGGAAATAAAATATTTATTTATCTTTCAAGGCCTCGGCGACGCTTGTCCCGGCTGATTCGACATACGCCTTGATGCCTTCGATACGAACGATCCGCACCATCTCGCCTTTAGCGAACGATACTCCGCCTTCGGAACGCGCCGGGTAGTGATCGCTGTAGTATTTGATGTATCCTTTGCCGGCAGCATTGTCGATATCCTCTGTGACCAAGACTACCTTCCCGATCATTCCGTCGGCGTTGGTTTCCTGCTGGTTCTTGCCGGTCATCTTCAGCACGATCGGACGGAGAAAGATGATTAACGCCGCCGAAAGAGCGATGAATACGGTCAGCTGGATCGCAAGGGAAGGAACCCATATCGCGATAACCCCTGTAATAATAGCCGCGGCGCCGGGCAAAAGAATAAAGAAACCCGGTGTGAAAATTTCGATTACGATCAACGCCGCGCCGATAATCATCCAAATATACCACTCCATATATCCCTCCGAAACGGTCAGATATGATGATAAGATATGAAGCGGATATTGTCAAATGAATTGGTTCGAATCCGTGTTCTCACCTATCAATCTATCTCCGCGAGAATAACATCCTTTCCCTTCATTCCCGAGAATATCAGCGTCCCTTTTTCGGTAAACTGCATATCAACATTCTCGTACCCGCCGTATTTCGTCCCGTTATAATATAACACTTCCTTCGCGCCTTCGTATACGATAAAAGCGAAATTTTTACCGTCTTCACTGATAATCATACGGCCGATATCCTTGAATGTGCCGAAAGTTTTCCCGCCGATATCGACCGTCAGTTTTCCCGTTTTCCCGTAGGCCAACCCGACTATCGATCCGTCGCCGGAAAAAACGGGCTTACCGGCGTATGCATATCCACCCTTTTCCTTCCCGTCAATATTATAGTAGTACTTTCCGCCTTTCTGATATAAAAAAGCAAAATGGGATCCGTCCCTGCTGAAAACCGGCCAATCCACTTCATCGAACCCGCCGTATTCCGTCCCGTTGATGTTGATATACTTTTTCCCGCCCGATTGACAGATCACCCAGTACATGGACTCGTCCGGAACGGCATGGAAATCCGTGATCTTATCGAATCCGCCGTATTCCTTCCCGTCCGCAGAAAAATATTCCTTTCCGCCAACGATATACCCAAAAATAAAACGCGAGGATTTCCCGATAAAAGCGGAGTCGATTGTTTTATCATACGGGCCGTAGGTCTTACCGTCAACAACCTGATAAGCCTTCCCGCCCTTCTTATAGGTAAACGCGAACGCCGACCCGTCATAACTCAGTCTCGGGACGCCCGATTCCGGGTAGGGCCCGTACAGCTTTCCGCTAATATTCACGTAGTAAGCCCGTTTCTCGATATCCCAGTAATCCGAGATATAGTAGAACGCATATTTGGACCCGGCGTCGCTGAAAATGGGGCCGTCGGCAACATCATAAGGCCCGAACAATTCCCCGTTGACGCAAAAATATTTCATTTTATCCATGCTGTACTTGAACCCGTACAGGGTGCCGCTCCGGTTAAAACCCGGAGAAAAGAGATTATCATACGGCCCTAATACAGCGCCGTTTAAGCTTGCGTAGTATTTCCCATTCTTCTGATAGCCGACCGCATACTTCGACCCGTCCGAAATGAGCTGGGGCTCAAACATGAAATCGTAATTCCCGAACACGGTACCGTTATAGTTGATACTCCATTTTCCGCCCTTCTGATACCAGAACAGAAATTTGCTTCCATCGGAACTGAATTTTGGAAAAGAGACGCTTTGATAAGGTCCGTATTCCGCCCCGTTTATATATAAGTAATCATTATTCTTCTTTCTCATTATAAACGCCCACTTCGACATATCCGGACTGAAAACCGGCTCATCCGCATTTTCAAACCCGCTGTATACCTTTCCGTCGATATAAAAGTATCGTTCTCCATAATATCCCAATGAGTAATGGACGAATATCCGCCACGGATTTTTCAGCACCCAGATATGACAAAGCTCGTGCTTCTTCAGGAGAGAATGTTTCCCGATCACTTTTATACCGGAATGCCCGACAGACACTCCCGCGATCAGTAATAAAATTACTATGATTCTCCGCATCGCCGCCCCCTATTTTTCTTTAGTTCATTATATAATACCCACCGCATGTGTCAAGCAGGGGCAGGGACTGATTTTGACAATTGCTTATGCTTTTCCGCCCACTTTTTAATATATTACTACTATTTTAGAAAATTCGGTTTTCTCTTTTTACTCAATCTTTTTATAATTATAGAATATATTTCATCGATCTTTTATACAACGTATAATACAACGTGCCTTTTTTTATAGATTTTTCAGCAATTCGTCCGCTTGCTTTTTCTGTAGATTTTCGATAAAATGCTTTGTCTACGGAAAATAGTTTATGCTTCTGTCCTTTGATTTTATTACAACTATCGAATAAACCAATATGAAACGGGGATATTATGTCACAAAATAATGATTTCGGGAAAAAATATACGGAGTATCAGATACAACGAAGCCCCCTTAGAAAATTATTTCGCAGGATTTATTTAAACTCAATCGTAAAAAAAATCATAGGAAAAGCTATTGACTTTGGATGCGGTATTGGAGAATTACTTGAGAGACTTCCCGATGGTTCAGTCGGATTTGAAATAAATCCCCACACGGTCGAGTATTGTACATTTCGAGGATTAAAAGTGATTCATTACAATCCGGAAAAAGATAATTATCAGCTTAAAGCGGTAGAAAATAATGTATTCCAAACATTTATTATGAGTCATGTTCTCGAACACCTTCAAAATCCTGAGCAAATTCTAAAAGCATTATTTAATGCGTGCCGTGGTATTGGTATAAAAAAAATAATTATTGTAGTTCCTGGAGAAAAAGGATTCCGGTTTGATAAAACCCATAAAACTTTCATCGATAAGGCTTTTTTATTAAAAAATAATTTAATCGATCTCGAAGGGTATTCACTGACTTCAAATACCTACTTTCCTATCAACCTACGCTGGATAGAGAAGTGTTTCACCTATCAGGAACTCCAGTTGATATATGAAATAGTAATCTAATATACCCAATCATTTATCTCGCAGTTGAAGTATTTTCTAAACATGGAAACCCTATAAATTATTTCTAAATACGGCAATCGCCGCCCCCTATTTTTCTTTAGTTCATTATATAATACCCACCGCATGTGTCAAGCAGGGGCAGGGACTGATTTTGACATTTACCCCTCCCCGGTTTATACTATTCGCCGGAGAGAATTATGCCGACTATTGGACAAAACGAACTCCGCGTACGCGCGGAAAAATATATCGCTAAACTGGGCGACGAAGGAATCGTCTCGTCGCTCGACGAAGGCTCGTTCCGGGATTACCTCGTGAAGGTGCGGGTCGACGGCAAGGGCGCGGTAAAGGTATATTATAAGCCGTCGAAAAGGACATTTACCGCGGACTTCGGCGAGGTCTCCGATAAGGCGGTCATTCCCGCGCTCGAGGACGCATGGCACGGCCATAACGGGGAACACGGTTTAAGAATCTATGTGGACGGCTCCCGATGCAACAATTCCACCGGGTATGCGTTCGCAGCGGTCAAGGATCACCGGGTCGTACATGAGCACGCGGGGATTGTCGGCGAATCCGATACGGCGGAGAGCGCGCAGATCGCCGGGGAACTTCGCGCGGCGACCGAGGCGCTGGAATGGTGCCGCGCGCAGGGCATCGGTGAAATCGAGCTGCATTACGATTATGCCGGTATCGAGAAATGGGCGTCCGGCGAATGGAAGGCGAATCACCCGGTCTCGCAGGCGTATGCGGCGTTTTTCCGGTCGAATTCCATCCGTGTCAAATGGGTCAAGGTCGCCGCGCATTCCGGAGACCGTTGGAATTCCCATGTGGACAAGCTCGCCCGGCAGGCCTGCGCGGTCAAATAATAATATTTCTATGATTTATATCTTAATTTTTTCGTTTCCTGTTCGATAAATATAATAGCGAAGTAATAAGGAAATGTCATGATACGTATCGTCCTTGTCGTTCTCTTAGGATTTAGTACGGTTTCACATGCGATGCTCGATATTTCGTATTCCAATCCTACCGAGGCAAAATTCTACGGATTAGTCGTCGATTACGCGAAAAGTGTTGTCGGTGTGAAAAAGATACCGAAAGTCGGAGGGAAGGGATTTACCAGCGACTGTATCGGTTTCGTGAATTACGTATACTATAAGGCAGGGATCGATCTGCAGAAAGTCTACGGGGACGGGAACCGTGGGGTAGACGCCCTCTACTACGGGCTTGAGAACTACAGCTTCGTCTATCGCGCGCAAATAGCAAAGCCCGGCGATATCATCTTCTTCGATAACACCTACGACGTAAATAAAAACAAGAAATGGGACGACCCGTTATCGCACGTGGGAATCGTGGAATCCATAGGAAAGCACGGTACAATTACCTATATTCATTTCTCATCCCAGGGTGTCGTCTACGATACTATGAACCTCTATTACCCCAAGACTTATGCGTTTATCAAAAAAGGGACTAAGGATAAAATAATCATCAATTCCTACCTGAAGAAAAAGAAAAAGGGCGAAAAATATCCCGATAATCAGTATATTTCCGCCTTCTTCTTTCATTCGTTCGCGCATATAAAAATCAAAGATAAATCAAATCCAGTCGAATGATTATTGATTGGTTTCCTTGAGAAAGACCACTTTCTTACCCTGGGAATACTCGCATTTGAGAGCCCCGTTGGTAAGAGAGCGCATTGTCAGTTCGAGTTCCACATTTTTCTCCGCCTCAGTATAATTCAGCACCAGTTTATCGCCGGAGATTTTCCATTTCCCCATCGCGCAAAGTTCTCCCTTACAATACACCAAATTCCCGCCGTCGTTCAGCGTCAGGTGAAGTTTCGTTTCGTCCTGCGCAAGCCATTCACCGGTCAGCGCTTTTTCATCGATTGAAACAGCGGGCACGGTCTTCCCGCCGGACTGGCATCCCGTCAGTATTGTCAGCAATGCGATAATTGTCAAAAAACCTTTCATGATAACTCCTGTTACGCTACTTTTTTATATACTTGAAAATTTTGGCGCCTTTTTCGGGTACAACCGCCGTTTCCTTCAATACATCATATACGTAAATCAACTTGATCTCCAGATCTTTGCCCTTACACTTTTTTACCTTATATGTTTTCAATATAAGCGCGCCATTATTCTTATAGGTCAGAAGGAGGATTTCATCGTCGAGCAATTCCCATTTGACGTTTACAGGGCCGTTCTTATCGGAATGCGTCAGCTTATTATTCGCTTCGAACGTAAACGATACTGTATTATCCTTTGCGCCGACCCATTTTCCGATAAGGTCTTTCGACTTTACACCCTTGGCATACGCCGCCGTAAATAATACAACAAGCGCGAACGCTGTTACCCATTTCTTCATAGTATATACTCCGTAGAATTATTGAAGCATTTTCCTCTGGACACGCGCTAAAAGATCGGGGTCCATCAGTTTCAGGATACCGGGAAGGATGGACGCTTTGCCTTCCGCGGCGGCGCGTTCCTCTATCTTCCGGAAAATATCGACGATCATCATATCTTCCTGCTTCTCGATCAGTTTGACCGATACGGCGGGGGGCAGGTTTTCTATCTGGATTGCGACTTCTTCAACGCGCATTTCATAAGCGTTCTGTATCGCCAACTCGTTGGAATAGTTTTCGCGCATCGCAATAATTTCATCCTTCGCCTTCACGATCGCTTCCTTCTCTTCCTCGATCATACGTTTTTCTTCCTCGAGTTTGACAAGATCCTGCTGATAGGTCATTTCCTTCTGCTGAAGGATTTGCCACTTTTTATCAAGTTCCATCTTTGAAAGCAGATCGGGGTCTTCTTTTTTCGCCTGATACACTTCCTTCAGCAGGGGAAACTGCTGGAGAATCTGGCGGTAGTCGATTATTTGAAGGAAATCGAGAATATACAGCGATAAAAACGCCAGCGTAAGATTAATGAGCAGAAGAAAAAATATCCGCTTCTTTCGTTCCATAACATCCTATCCCCGAACCGTTACTTGGAATTCTTATACTCGTAATAGAAATTCATCACTTTATTCACATAATCCTTGGTTTCCTCGATATTAGGCACGCCCCCTGCTTTATCCACCTTGTTCGGGCCAGCGTTATACGCAGCGAGAGCCTTGACGACATTACCGTTAAACCGCGTCAGCATATCGCTCAGGTAGTTCGTCCCGCCGAATATATTCTGGCGAACGTCAAACGGATCGGTTACTCCCAGAATCTCGGCGGTCTGCGGCATCAGCTGCATCAGTCCCATCGCCCCGGCCTTCGATACGGCCTTCGGATTATACTGAGATTCCTGTTTTATCACCGCCTTCACCAGCGATTCATCCACCCCGAAAGTCTGCGAGGCTTCGGTAATTATGGAATCTACGTCATTATTCACAGCATTAGCGCTCTTGTACATCGACTGCAGTATGCTTGCCGAATCCTGATAAGTCCCTACCAGCTCATCCACACTCAGGTCATTGAGATACATTTCTTTCCCGGGGACAGACGGGGAAGCGCTTTGCTGCATATAATCCTGAAGTATCTGCGAAAAATTGGGCTGATTGGGATCCTGCTGATCGGGTTGTTTCTGTATCCCCGGAGTCGGGTTTATCGACGGCGGTTTCGTGAACGCGCTGATCTCGTCGATTCGCTTGGTGATCTCATGTATCCGGTATAATGCGCCCTGAATGGATTCTATCATCGTTCCCTCCCGTAATCAGATTTCAGATGAACCCTCATTCTGATTGTCGGAATTTTCCCGATCCCCTTGATTCTTTCGGTGTATATTCTGCCCGATTTCGTCTAAAATCTGCTGTTCTTCGCGCTTTTCGTCCAATTGGTACTTTTCCCACGCCTTTTCTTTCAGAATTTCCACCGCGCGGCGTTCCTGCTTCAGTTTGGTATACACTGCCAGCTTCTGTTCCATCACCTTTCGCTTCGCTTCGATTTCACGGTCAAGTACGATGATCGCAAGGTCTGTGTCCTGGGAGAGCTTATCGTATTCCTTCAATTCCTCGAGCGAATGCCGTTCGCGGCGGGAAAGCTCGGAGCGTAAATTTTTCAACGTATCCAGCATGCCGGTTTTTTTATTCACTTCCAGCTGGTATGCGCCGCTCGCCTTCGCAAGTTCGATCTTCGCTTCCTCTTCCCTATCCTTTCGGATTTCCAGAAGCCGTTCCAGACGGAACGAGAATCGCTTCATCCCCTCCCCTCGCTTTATGCTTCCTTACGTACCATTCTACTTTCAACTCCGAGTTCTGTAACTTATTTACATGCCCTTATTATAGTCACTCATTGCCTTTATATCAACTTATTGATAATATATTCTCCTTTTTGCTTTAACTTTTCCGTTTTTCAATGTAAAATATATATGTAGCAAAAGGAGAATCGAATGCGTTTTGTACGTTTATATCTGGCTTTTGCCTTTTTACTGATAACGTTTCTTTCCTGTTCGGAGTTCCTGAACTCCGGCGGGCTGATCGCCACCCCGTATAATGGCCAGACCGTGCGCGGGGTACAGACAATCGTAGTCGCTCCGCCGGATAATACACTGGTCGATTCGATCTATCTTTATATTAATTTCCAGCTTGAAAAGACGTTGACTGTCTCACCCTACCAGTACGAATGGGACACGACTCTTCTGACCAACGGATGGTATAAAATTTCGGTCGAAGTCTACGACCAGTTGGGCAGTTATCCCCTGACTGACGTCATTCAGGTCAAGGTCGATAATTCATGAGCGCTGTTTCAGGCATCCTTCCAGTCCATAAACCCTCCGGCATCAGTTCGTTCGACGTCATCCGGCGTCTGTCTAAAATCATCGGCGTAAAGAAAATAGGCCACGGCGGCACTCTCGATATGCCCGCGAACGGCGTACTTCCCCTGCTTCTCGGCGAGGCCACCAAACTGTTCGATTTCCTCCTCCGCACCGATAAAATCTACCGCGCAGTCGTCCGGTTCGGCGCATTCACGGAAACCGACGACGCCGACGGGGAGATTACCGAGCGCTTCGACCGCCGGATCGGCGCGGATGATATTACCGCGCTCCTGCCCAGTTTCACGGGCGAGATCACCCAGATTCCGCCGAAATATTCCGCGATCAAAACCAACGGGGTACGGAACTATAAGCTCGCCAGGAACGATATGGATATCCCCGATAAACCCCGGACAGTCACAATTATCGGTCTCGTTATGGAAAGCTTCGATCCCGATGCGCAGACCGCGGTAATGACGGTCACATGTTCGTCCGGCACTTATATCCGCGCGATCGCCCGCGATATGGGCCAGGCCCTCGGATGCGGCGGTTACCTCGCTGAACTGACTCGCCTGAAAAGCGCGGGGATCGCTCTCGACCGTTGTCACCCTATCGAAACAATCACCCGCGAAAATTTTATCGAACTGATGATACCTTTAAACGACTCGCTGCCGCATATCCCGCCCCTCGTGCTGATTCCCCCTGCGGACTATGTCCTATCCGGTAAACCGTTATCCGCCGCGCAGTTCGAGTCTCCCGCTACTGCTGACGGCATCTATCGCGTGATTCAGGGAACGCGGCTCCTCGCGCTGGCGGAACGTTCCGGCGGGCAATACCGCTACATCCGAGTATTCAGCGGGATATGAAAAAACGGATTCTCCTCGTCAATCCCCATATCGAGGATTTCGCCGCCTACGACCATTTCTCAAAACCCCTCGGGCTTCTCCGGCTCGCGGCATACCTCAAACCATGTTTCGATCTGCATTTCATCGACGCGATGAACCGGACGCATCCCGGCCTGACGGGTATGAAATTCCGCGAAAACGGAACCGGGCACTTCTATAAAACCGTTATCCCGAAGCCGGGACAGTTATCCGACATTCCCCGCCGTTTCAAACGGTACGGGCTGCCGGACGATTTATTCCGCGACAGACTGCGTGATACCCCGTTCCGCCCGGACTATATATTTGTCACATCGGTGATGACCTACTGGTATACCGGGGTACTGCATACGATCGGCCTGATCCGCGAGGAATTCGGCGATACCCCTGTCGTGCTCGGGGGGATTTATCCGTCGCTCATGCCGGAGCATTCGAAACGGACAATTCCCGCGGACTTCATTATCCCCCATCAGCGTCTTGACAGCGTGCTGAGCGATATCGGGAAAATTATCGGGACGGAATTTTCCGCAGAGGAATACCGTTCGCCGGAGTACGAAATGACGGGCGAGTTCGCCTACGCGCCGGTCTATACGTCGCTCGGCTGCGTATTCGCATGCGCCTACTGCGCGTCAAATCTCCTCGGCAGTTTCGTCCAATTCCCCCCGGAGCGGGTCGCGGACAATATCCTGCGGCTGCGGAACATGTACGGCGTACGGCATTTCGCGTTCTACGACGACGCTCTATTGGTCAACTCCGGAAACCATCTGGACAGGATCTTGGAGGCGCTGATCGGCGCGGGATTCGACGGGCGGTTCTATACCCCCAACGGTATGCACATCCGGCTGCTCACACAACGGACTGCGCGGTTGATGAAGGAATGCGGATTTACCGATATCCGGCTGTCGCTGGAATCGAGCGATCCCCGTTTCCATAACACGCAGGATACCAAGGCTACCAATTCGGAGTTCGAGTACGCGATGGGGATTTTGCATGAGGCGGGATTCAGGCGTGAAAATATCCATGTTTATACATTGGTAAATATTCCGGGGCAGGACGCCGCGGGCGCGGATGACACGATGCGGTATATTTTCGCGAACGGCGCGGTACCAAGGCTGGCGTTTTATTCCCCTATCCCCGGGACGCCGGACTTCCGTCTCGCGGAAAAAATCACCCCGCTTGACGATCCATTATTCCATAATAATTCGGTCTATATCTACAGGAGCGGGTTCGACCCGGAGTACCTCGCGCGCCTGAAAGAAATGGAAGTCGGTTTTCGTCGATCGGCGGAAGCTGAGAGCTAAAGAAGTTCGCCGATCTCCCGGAATACCCTGTCCAGTAGCGCAGGATCGTCCGATTCGCCGATCAGCCTCACGACCGGTTCGGTATTAGACGGGCGGATATGCGCCCATACCTTCGCGCCGTCCTGCTCCCAATCGATTCGCAATCCGTCGAGAACGGACGCCGAGGCGTTCGGATAACGGTTCCGTATCTTCTTATATAAATCCTCTACGTCGCCGGAATAATCGAACTTCGTCTTCTTCATCGCGTACTTCGGGATACCCGCCGCAATCTCCGACAGGGATTTCTCCGTCCGGGCCATCAGTTGGAGGATCAGCCCGATTCCCACCAGACTGTCGCGCGCGGTATTGATCGCGGGAAATATCACCCCGCCGTTACCCTCGCCGCCGATCAGCGCGTCATGCTCTTCGATACCCTCGACCACATTCGCCTCGCCGACCTTGGAACGGTATGCGCGCACACCGTAGCGTTCCGCGATATCCTCGGCCATCCGGGAAGTGGACATATTGACCACCACATCCCCACTGGACGTCGCGGGATCGGAGAGTACGCTTTCCAGTCCGAGGGCGAGAGTCATCTCCTCCGAGAGGACGTTTCCCTTCCCGTCCACGACAACCAGACGGTCGGCGTCGGGGTCGGTCGCGAAACCGATATCAGCGGAAAAATCGCGAACGGCCTTCTCCATATGCCGGAGATTCTCCGGGGTCGGTTCGGTACCGCGCTCGAAACGCCCGCTGATCTCGCCGTTGATGATCTTGTACTCGCACCCCAACGCCTCAAGCAAAAGACGCGACGATTCTCCTCCCGCGCTGTTCACCGGATCGACCAGCACTCTATACTTTTTCGCTTTAATCTTTTCTGCGTCCAGATAATCGACAACCGCGCGGACATGCGACGAGAGAATTTCACTGTCGAACGCAAACTTCCCGACCGCGTCGTATTTCGCCTCGACCCCGTTATGCATACCGAGATAACCCTTGATTTCCGCGATATCCTTTTCCCCGGTGAATACCCCTCCCGATTTGACATACTTGAGGGCGTTCCACTCCACCGGATTGTGCGACGCGGTGATAATCAGCCCTCCGGCGTAACCGTACTTCCGTACACCGTAGAGCACAGTGGGCGTAGGAACTATCCCGCAATCGGCGACATCGAGTCCCATCGCGTTCAGGATAGACGCGGCGTACGCGGATATCATTGCGCCCGTCGGACGGGCATCCCGTCCGATCAGTATCATACCGCCGCCGCGTTTGCGGATATATTCGCCGAACGCCCGGGTATAGTCCATGAGCGTTTCCAGTGTTAAAGTATCGCCCCATATCCCCCTAACCCCTGATACACTTACCTTGAGTTCCGACACACTTTCCTCCGTATCGATATTGCAAAGATTATAAACCGAATCCGCGGTTTCGTCTACAAAAAACAAGCCCCGCCTCTCTCGAGACGGAGCTCTTACAGATATAAAAGGAGGGGAATCTGTTTTTACTTAATTTTGTCCTTTTTCTTATTCTTGTCGTCTACAACGGGCTTATTCTTATCGTCAGCAGGATTGGGTTTTTTCGCATCGGGCTGAACATTCGCGTCTGGTTTTGCGTTATTCACTCCGCTGTCTGGATTATTTATATTGGTGCTCGCCTTAGAAAGTTCATCAAGCTCCTGATCCGCTTCCATTCCCTTCTCGTAGACAAACGCGCTGTTCGGTAAAAGGTATTGATATGTCAGGCCGGCGACGTGTTTCATCGATCCGTCATTGAACCCGTATTTGAAAGCGTAGTCGATGTTTATCTGGTGTGCCTTTCCGAATACATACATAAAACCGATACCGGCAGACCCGGTTATCACATCTTCACCCACTTTCATCTGCTGCCAAATAGCTCCCAGCCGAATGGAAAGAATCTCACCCTTGAACGGCTTGGATTCAAATATTTCATGCGCGGACAACTGCTTGAATTCGAACCCGATATTATAGGAGGAGTTCGCCTGACGGTTATCACTGGCATCCTTTCCGTAGGTTACCAAACCGATCCCGACCATCGAGTTTTTCATAAAAAGGATATTGCCGATATTCCAGTTCGCTCCCAGACGGAATTCCGAGGGTAATGAATCGGTACCGTCGGGCGAAATGGATACGTTCGGCGATATCAGGTTTTTAAAGCTGAGGCCTAAACGGATAGTTTCCGAGAAGTCGTAGGTCAGACCGACGTCAAGGCCGAACGAGACCTTCGACATCACTCCGCCGAGCGCGGGATTCAGTACCACATCAGGATGCGCGCCGACCGCAATATCATATACGTTCAGACGGATTCCGATGGAAATTTTTGCTCCGCGTGAAATCACATCGTTCAGATCTTTCGCATAAATAAAGCTGTATACACCCTCGTGATAGATCTCCATAGTACCGTCGGATACCGACATGCGATGGAAGGCGAAGCCCAACGCGGCGCGTTTTGTAATAAACGGATCGAAGCTTAACGAGAACCCGTTAAAAAACGGCAGCACAATATTCGCATCTATAGTATTTATCATCGAGCCGTCGTTAAACTGAGCATACGGGGTATTCCATCCGCCGTATACCTGAAAGCTTTTCGCAAGCGCTATAGTCGCAGGGTTATAATGCATTGAATTGACACCGTCGAATTCCCCGAACATAGCGTTACCCAAAGCCATACTCCTCGCTGTATAACCGAGGTCTTCAAACGCCGCGTGCAGATAACCGCTCACCATCAATATTGCTATCACTGTCAGTAACTTTTTCATCTTATTCCTCCTTTTTCCAAGCAACCCATTACCGCGCTATCACAATCGTTCCGCTGTACGTATTAGCGTCAGCGATTACACGATAGATAAACACACCGCCCTTAACCGGATAACCCTCGTTATCGTTTCCATCCCAGAATACTTCAGCTTGGGTATATCCGCCGCCCTCAAACACAAAACTTCGTACCAGTTCGCCGTAGAGCGTGTATATCTTAATTTCATATTTGCTGACCTCGCTCGCGAAACCGACGGAAAGTTTAAGGTTTTTAAAACTCTTATCCGTGCTCAATGGAGTAAATATTTTGGGATCCACCGTCACATTGACAAATCCCGGAGCTATTTCTTTGATACCCGTCTCGCCGAATATCGCGTAATACTGATGGATATAACTTACCTGTGCGGAAATAGAGTTCTCCAACGCATTCACCTTACCGCCGATCCGCATCCATTCTCCGGTCATTTCGCGCCAATAATAGATAGCCAGCGAGTTTTCGCTCCATCCCTGCGCGGCGATATTTGTCTCATTATAGAACAGCTTCAGAGTAAGATTACCCCATATTTCCTGCTGCATCAAGTCATTGCCTTTCAGGTCGCTGATATCGAGGTAGAATACCTGCAGATTATTCCTGTCAGCGGGGGTCTGAATATACCCGCCTCCGACCTTTTCCTTCTGCTGCGCGGCGATATTGGAAATCCACATATCGACGGCAAAATAATTCCGTATGATTCCGGGCGGGACAATCAGTACGCTCTGCATATCGTCCAGACACAGGGACTGCTGCACTATAGTAGAATTAGGATTAAAAGTATCCTTCTTCATCTTATAGTTCACCCCGTTGGTAATCTTATTGATTATAGCGGTAATATTCGAAAGAACCGAAGGTTTATAGAGGTCACCGCTATAACTGATATTATATGTCCCGGGCGGAACAAAGTCGAGCACATAGTACCCTGTCGAACTGTTCGCCGCGGCTGTGATAGTCTGCCCGAATTTATTCGTCATGAGAGTGTTGGTCGTACCGGGCATAAGCAGGCGCACTGTGGGGTTTGCCGATCCGGGCAGAACATAACCGATAATTCGCCCGAAGTCCGCCAGCAGAACAGGAGTATAATCCCATTCCCCGGCACCGGGGCGCGTGCTCGCCCACTCAAGGTTACCCGAGTACTGTACCTTCGCCGACATATTATTCGTCCAACTCGAATTGTTGGTATAGATCACGTAGATACGGAGGGTCGTTTCACCCTTCGACGGGTCCAGTCTGGACGGGAGCAGTCCCACAGCCGCGAAGTTTATCGTTAAATTCGAAGGCGTCTGTGTAAACGGCAGGAAAGTTCCATGATAATCGGAATAGATATTAGTAATCTTCAACTGATTACTGAAATTAATCCTGATCTTCTGTATCCCGATATCGTACATACCGTTTTTTACCTTGTATACTATTTCATTGAAATGGTCGATGCTGTAAAGTATCTTCTTATTATATACATATGCCTCGGTAGGTTCCTGCGGGGATTTAAAGCTGAGGTTGACATTATTCTGCACCGATCCGAAGGAACTCTTGTTGTATGAATATATTTTCATCAGAAGGTTCTTCGCGGTAAATATATTATTCGTGAATTGGAACGAAATTAAATTCGTCTCACCGGGGAAGAACCCGTTCGCGCCGCCGTAAGTCACAATGATTTTTGTTCCGGACTGTACTGCCGACGCAGAGGGGTGAGTCGCGTTGATCGAAGATACAATATGCGAGCCAATCTCATTCGGCAGAATTATCACGTTTGAATACACCAGATTCTGGTTGGCATTTTTATTGCTCAGTATGAAAATGAAATTATTCGTTTCGATTTTCAGACTTGTATTGATCAGGAACCAGCTGGAAATCTGATAATTCGTGATTTCCGCCAACGGGATTTTCATACTCTGCTTCAGAGTATTTATCATTTCACGTACGACTCCGTATCCGGACCCGTTATTGGCCTTCACTGCATATGTCAGCGGATTGATCTCCACCATATTCGTTGTGTCCCAGACAGTCATAGATACGGTATCCTGCTGGCCCTTCGCTAGGAAGTTTGCACTATTCGTATAAGCGATAACGATATACGATGCGGCCTGCTGCGCAATCACACCTTTGACGCTGGAGGGCGATGTGATATTGTTAAACACTGTCGGGATATCGATCCGCACGAATTTCACGGGTTCGTTTCCGCTGGAATTGTTATCGATCGTAAACGATACTACGTTATTCAGCCTCGTCGAATATACAATCATCGAGGCAGCGGTTAATTCCGCCGAAGGAGCTTTTACAATATTGAGGTATTTCGAATCCGTGTTTGTCGTAGTAAACGCCCCGAGTACGCCGTTGGATGCGACTGATTGGAAGATATAACTGGTCAGATTTGTCGAGAAATTCGTGACATTCAGCGTCAGTACGTTGGTATACCCTACTGGGAAATTTGCATATGATAGGATGAATTTCCCGGCGCTATATGCAATATTTGTCGTCATTCCGTTTACATCGGTCAGCTTGGACAGCCCCATCCCGTTGGTAAACTGGCTGGGTATGTATAAAATGACCTTCTGCGCCTTGTTGCTCCCGGTCGCCTTATTAATAAAGCGGAATGTAATGGTACCGCTATTCTGGCTGCTGTAAAGGTCGTTCGGACTCATTTCAGCCGCTACCACAGGCGCAGGCATCTGGAAACTGATCAAGTTCGTTCCTACACTCACCGAGGACGGCACATACTGCCCGCCGGAGGTGTTGTACTTCACAGTTGCTGTTATATAGGAAGATGCGTTTCCGAACGTGATATTATCCCTAATCTTCAGGGTAATCACATCGTTGGATGACGGAGGTATCGGTGTGGGATAGTTTACCAAAACAAAATTTGAGCCGACTACAGGCGCGCTGCCCTTTAAACTGGTGGCAAGCAATCCGAAGTTAGTAAAGGGCGCCGCAAAGAATAACTTGACGCTGGTGACGTTATTTGTCCCCGTACCGGTGTTATTCACATAGATGCTGATCGTATTGGAGGCTTCCGCGGTAGAAATCTGATTCGGAAATGCATAGTAAGAAGTATTATAAGCCGGAACAATCACTCTGAACTGCAGACTCTTACCGATTACGGTCGGGTCTTTTGTTAAGAAGAATGTCGCGTTTGTAGTCTTTAAATTCATCGCGTACACATTCCAGTTTGCTACAAAACCTTCGTTATTCTGGTTATCGTATGCAGTAAACGTGATAACATCCTTCGCCTTCGCTCCGATATTCTTATTACTAATTCCATAGTCGATATAGATGCATCCGTCGTTCGAGTACCATTTCTTACTGGCTAAGGTCGACGATATTCCGGTAACATTTGTAATAACAAGTTTGTTATTCGCGTTTGTCGTAGGCGGAACAATTTTGAGTTTATAAATATTGTTACTCAACGCACCTATATTAGTAACGGTTATAGTGTAACTCAGCGAAGACAAGTCCTTTCCTACAGTAATAGGAGAGACATGCGCATAAAAGTCCGCATTCGGCGCGTTGATATATTGGATACTGCTTCCCTTAACCTGACACGGCACAGCTTGATTATTATTGGTATAATATACCTCCGCTGTCCAATTAACGGTCATCGGTTCAGCCAATAAAGGTTTAACCGCCTTAATCGTAAGCTGAGATTTCTTATTCTGGTCGAGCATACCCGAAGAATAGGTCAGCCAGATATATCCGCCGCTTACTGTGACATCGGCCGAAGTCAGAGTAACAGAAACATCACTCGGATTGACGCTATAGATACTCGGGATTTTTATCCTCACCTTATTGACCGACAGACTCCCGTTCGTACCGTTCTTGATTTCATAGGTAAACGTGTTTGTTCTGATAGTAGTCAAGTCATTCCCGGTTAATGTCACTTTTACACGTTCCGTACCGTAAACCCAAGCGCTCCCGATCACAAGATTAGTCAGTTCATAGAACGTCTTTCCGGGATTTCCGATATCGTAGAACCCGTTGTCCGCGAAAAATTCCCATTTACCGTTTGTCGGCAGCATAGTCAGATTGGATATCATAGCGGTGACAATCAGGGTATCCGATTTTCCCACTGTAATTTCTTTTGCAGTAGGTATATAGTTTACCTGGAAGTTTGTGGATGTAATCGTGAAATAAGCCGAATTAGTGGAGGAGAGATTAAGCCTCGTGCTGTACACCGACTTGACAAATCCCTTCAACGGTTGCGGCATCTTGACCATCACTTTCTGGAAAAGGTCCTGCCCGACGCCTGTATTCGTAACAATCAGCGTAAACTGCTGAGTAATAATACTTCCGACAGGTTCGGATTTCTGCACAAATACTACATTGGGAGAACCGCCGCCGCCGCCGCTCGGTTTCGGTATCTGGAAATCGATCTTTCCGCTCTTCCCGGAAATGATATCCGGGTTGCCGAGCGTTATATACTCATAATCGTTCCGTACCGACGGATAGAAATATGCCTGCTTGTCTTCCTGTCCGACAATGTCCACCATCTTAAAGGTAACCACACATTTCTGCCCGCCGTCCAGCGCCGGACTGAAGACGATTTTTATACGGTTCTGCGCCGGTTCGGGTATAGCGACGCCGACGCTTGGATTGATCAGCAAGACATTGGTAGAGATCGTTGCGGGTATTGGAATATAGAAGTAATGGATTCTATTCCCCGGCAGACCGGTATTCGTCAGAACATACGTAATATCGTTTGTTACCGACGAGGACGCAATAGTCTGGGGAGAGATAGAAAACTTTGCGGAGACAAGAGGCAGTTTGAAATAGAATCTGTTCGTTCCGCCGTAGTTAGGGTCAAATTCCGCAAGATCATAAAAATCGGAGTTATTGGTTATATAGTCCGACTTGAACACATAAGTCGGTATGGTGATATTTGTGGGCATCTTGTTCGTCGCAAAGGTCGCGTAAGTGACGCTATCGATAAACTTTACGATAACGTTCTCCTTATCGTTGTTCACGTACTTGGAGAATAATCCCCCGTTTGTATCGTTAAAGAACTTCAAGTAAATAAAGTTAGTGCCGTCAAAATTCGTCTGGATAATGTTGGCGGGATTCTTCATATAGGTAGTAGTGACATTGATAATAGTCGGGAATTTATCGGCCGCAAACATCATCGTAGCATATTTTATCTTTACCCCGCGAGGCGAAGTATTGAAAATGGTGTTGGTGATCGTATTGGTAATCGAAGTAGTGTAAACCCATGGCGGAGTGATATAATTAGCCGCCGAAGGTATCGGAGGTTTGATAGTCACGCTCCACGTTTTCCCGAATTCGGGGCTTTGCAGCACATAGCCCGACAAGTTGCCGTTATCGGCATAGAGAACAAACGGCGCAAGCACAGCCGGGGAGTTCACATTCGTATTGGTATGAGTCATCGTAAACTGAATCGTATCCGAGGTGTTGGTCAATAACGGCGTCCCGTAGTTGATATAAATCATGCGTTCGCTGTTCGTATAGGAAACCGCCGCGCCTTTCGCGCTGGGTGTGGTAACCGAGATACTCGTGAAGTTAACTGGAACCGAAATTTTCGCTTTCAGGATAGAACTATCGCCCTTACCCTGATTTTTAATGGTATAAGTATAGCTGTTGGCGTTGCTTGCGACAAGAGCGAAAATCGCCACTTTGTCCGGTGTTATCGATCCGGCCGCAACCGCATTCGATTTAGCGACCGTAACCTGCATCAACGGCGTATTGGTCGCATTCTGCCATGTCGTACCGGATACAAACAGACTGCTGTTCACCTGTACCTGCCATGTAAAATTAGACGAGCTTTTCGCTCCGATGGACGGGGTACCGTATACGTTGAACGTGATACGGTCGAAACCGTCTTCTCCGGGGAAACCGCCGATCAGACTGTTTGTATAATACACATAGACATATCCGCCCGATACGAACGCGTTATTCGAACTCAGGTCGCCGGACGGCGTCTTCAGCACCATGGACTGAATATTTACTTTACTGGGACTGTTATTACTGACAGTAAACCCGGACGGTATCTGGATTCGGATATGCGATATATCCGGAGCGCCCGTAACCAATTCGGACGACAGTTTGACCGTAAACGCCGATTCCTCGGTACCGACAATAATCGGCGACGGGGAGTATTCCACCTTAGCGTAGTTCAATTTTGGCTGAGTATATGTCCGGACTAAAAGCTGCTCAAAACCGCTCGCATATGCCTTTTTCATTCCGGTAGTCGCGTATTTCATAGTACCGCCGAAAATGACGTCCTGCCCGGTTCTCGCATGCTTGCTGCAATCGGCATATAACTCGAAGTTTTGGCCTAAACGGTCTCCGGTTGCGGGAGTAGTGATAGTGAACGAAATATTGATCGTTCCGTTGGTAACCACGTTATTCGCCGCATCACCACCGAGCATACCGAAACGGATATACAGCAATCCGCCTCTGTCCTCGACATAGAAGTTATTCGCGGGAAGTCCCCCGATCTTATACGCGGCAGCGGTCTGACGGGTCATCGCTCCGCCTTGGGGATGCACAACCGTCACGTTTGCGGGCGTCCATGCGCCGTATCCGGCGGGTTTCTTGATATACACTTCGCCTATTCCGCTGTCGTTCATCGAACCTATCTGCGGAGTCAGGCTTGCGGTAAACGTAACGCTCGCGCCCGTGACCGCTTTCTTCGGGGTTACCGACGCCGTGAGATTACTCGCGACCGTACGAATATAGAAATTATCATAAACCGTACAAACTTCTCCTTCACGGAAGAAGGGGGATTCTATTCCGAAGAAACTAACAATGTCATCATACCATCCGACATTTGCGCTCCCGACAAGAATCCACGTGTTCGACATATTTGCCGTATCACCCAACGGATCGGGATTGGCATACATCTTGATAGAACTGCCGTCATGAACCATTTTTATACCTAACTCTGTTGTGACAGGATTGACATACCCGTCGCCGTCAAATTGCGCTACAAGGCAGTTCTGATAATTCTGGTTATTATCGTCGAAATTCTTCCTGAAATTTCCAGTAATATTTCCTGGTGTAACATTATCAATATCAGCAGTTAATGTAGCAATCGCGACATCATGCTCGTAATCCTTATAGTATCCCCATGTATTGTTCGCTACATTCCAGTTTGCCTTATCGTAAAAATATACAAAGTTTTCCCATGTGTCATACGGATCGACCGCGCCGTTCTCCTGCGCCATCCACGCGGTAACCAATCCTTTTTGAGCGGCGCTGTTCGCATATCCTCCGGACTCCCCGGAATCTCCGCGCGGGTCAATACTGTTCGTATAGCGGATAATCACATATCCGAACGGCTGTTCGGCCGAAGCGGTCACTTTCTGGCTTCCCATATCGGGACAGAGTTTAGGATCCCATTTCGCGCCGTCGCCGAGATACCAGTTGTTCCATGTCAAAGCGGAGTTGTTCGGCTTTCCATAGATATTCAGTACGCCTGCGTTTACATTGACAGTACCCGGATGGTTCCTGTCAAATGCGGACTGACCGTCTCCGCCCCAATCCTGAAACAAATCATACACGATCATATCGCGGCTCATGCGGAAGTTGAATACCCATCCGTGAGCAACCGCAGTAGGCGAATCCGGAAAAGGCTCATAATAGTACATAGACTTCCCGAAGCCTGAAACAGCGGTCAGAATAATTAACGATGCAGTCAGGACTAAGCTATATATTCTGCTCATGGGGTTTCTCCCGAGTTTGTGCGTCTTTTTTATGTATTTCATATAGCCCTCCTACCGTACGATCACTAAGGTGCCGGAATAAGTCTGCCCGCCTACTATCACCTGATAGATATAGACGCCGCTCTTAACCGGATAACCCTCGTTATCTTTGCCGTCCCACGCGACCTCGCCTTGGGTAAACTTTACCCCGCTCTCGGCAGTACGCTTGAAGCTTCGTACCTGCATCCCGAAGAGATCGTATATTTTCACCTCGTAGCTGTCGTACCCCTGATCGAATTCAAACGAAATCCTCACAGTGGTATAGTAATCGTTCGGACCGAATGGGGTAAAAATCTTCGGCCTCAGCACAACGTTCTGTATTATACCCTGTTCGTTGACCAGTTTTGCCATAACCGCATAGAACCCGTGCAGATACGCCACTCTCGCGGTGACTACACCGTTCACACTGTCGACCGTACCGCCTATCCTCACCCACTTGGAGTCGGAATAGTCGGTATCGCCGTTATCGTCCCAATAGAATATCGCAAGATCGGCGACCTGCCAGCCCCATCCGAGGTTGGTGACAGGATCGAACGCCAGATACATGATCGCGTCAAGCTGCAGCAGCGATCCTTTGATCGGTTTATCGTTATTATCGTAGAATTGGAACAAGTATCCGAACATACCGTCTTTGCCGAGGGGCGGCTTTATCAATGTGCTCTCGTCAATCTTCGCCTTCTGCGGCGGGGTCAACAGTATGACCTTGATATCCACCGAGAATTCGCTGCCCACAGAGCCCTTCGGGAATACGATGCGCGTATTGGTAGCCATATAACAAACCACTTCCTGAAGGGGAGCTTCCTCTCCCGCCTTGAGAGTTGCATTCCGCATCGTAATAATCGAAATATTCGTGATTTTGTTCGCGGCTATGTTTATCGAATATGTTTCTTTCTTGAACACGCCGGGAAGTGAAAATTCCATATTATATGACCCTGCCGGGATACGGCTGAGTATATATTGGCCTGTCCCAATCGTGCTGATAGCGCCCAGATTGATACCGCTGTCATTGGTAGCGAGTACCGATGTATTGGAATAATAGAGTTTAACATTGACCGCTTTCGTGAAGGGATATACATTTCCCTTAACGGCGCCCCATGCCGAATTGGTTATCCCAATATAACTGACATTCCCGCCGGTCTGAATACCGATGATGTTCGTATTCGACCCGCTTTCCAGCCTGATTGAATTGGTAGTATGTACCGGAATTATGAATACGCTATTCAGCGTGTAATCAAACGTGAGTCGCACATCGTCGTATTCGGTAAATTCCATCGATGCGCCCGGATTAGTGCTATAGGTCATGATGATCCGGTTATTATTCGTGTCGAACAGAATGCTCTGCGCAATGCTGTTTGCCGTATCGATCTTTATAGATTTAAACACATTCATCATGTTTGTGCCGAACACGATGATCGATTGAGTAAGTATCGATCCTGACGAACGGTTCATGATACGGAATATCAGCGTCGCATTTGTTTCGATCAGATAGAGATTATTATCGCCGTAGAAATAGCTTTCCGCTGCAACAGGGGGATAGTCGACGCTGAGCATGAGGTATGGGCCGAGATTACCGGGGCAGTTATAGTACACCGGTTTATTCGTCAGGTTCGCGGCTTCCATCTCTATTCTCAGGTTGGTCACCTGATTTATCAGATTGACAAAATCGAAACTGATATTGTCGCTCTGCCCGATATCCAGAAGATTGGTATACCTGAGATATATTATATTACTCGTGAGACTGTAATTTACAATTCCGCCGTAGGAACTGGTGATATTGGCAATACTTCCCATTCCGCTAGGCAGCTTAATTCTTGCAAAACTGATCCTATCGGACCCGCTTCCCAGATTATCCAAAGTAATCGTCATGCTGTTGGAAATCTTTCCTAATTCGATATAATCCGGAGTTGATAATGTTCTGGCGAAAACCTCCGGCATTATAAAGAATACGTTTGCCGATTTCCCGGAACTGACGCTCAACGGGTAATATCCCTGACCGTTGTCGGCCCAGACTTTAAACAGATTGGTCAGATTCCCGATTTCATATTTGTCATACAGACGGATAATAATCGTATCCTGGTCGCTGACATTAATCGACTCTCCCATAGCCTGGTAGTCCAATGTCAGGCTGGTAATCGTTCCATAATTGGACATCGCAATCCCGCTGCCTACAATCGAGAAATTGGTAAACTGCGTAGGGAATTGAAGCACAAGTTTCTGGATATGCAGCGACGCGGCTGTCACGCTGTTATTGACCGTAAACGCGAAATCCTGCTGATCGATGGTCGTATCCAGATCGTTAGGCGAAACGCTGAACGAAGGAATTGACGATACCAGCAGGTCTTTATTCCCGGAGGTAAAATTCGTATTGATATAGTTCTTTGCCGACGATTCAATGGTAACCCACTGATAAGTAGACGCAGTATTCGTAACATACAGGAAAATCTTGTCCACCGATTTCGGCGAAAGATTATTATAGAACAGAGTAATCAACCCGGTTCCCGCGCTGTAAGTGATATTAGTCGCAACAGAATTCGATACCTTGGATGCGCTGAAGCCCGTGCGGAAAATACTCGGAAGGAATATCTTCACCTCATTTAAATCGTTGGAGCCGTTCCCTGTATTACTGATGTTATAGGAGATTGCGAGATTCGGGCGGTTCAGGTAAATTTCTCCGGGGGTCTTAGTTACCGACACGGAAGGCTGAGGCATCTTGTAATTTATTGTGAGCGACTTTCCGGCCATCTGGGATGCGGGCTTATACTGGTTAAACGTGGAGTCGAACGCCACATCCGCGCTCCAGTTGATCGATGTTTCGGAATGAAGAACCGTATCCCGAATTTTTATCAGCACCTTATCGTACTGTCCGGGGAATATCTTATCGGACGTATAATTCAGCCAGATATACCCGTTCGATACTACTGCAGCCGGAATAGTCTTATTCATGCTGGTAACTGATACCCAGTTTGTATTCAGCACAGTGCCGATACCCGGGATTTTTATTTTCGCAAAAGTGATACGGTTTCCCGTCCCGCTCTGGTTCCATATTTCAAAATAGAAGAAATTTGTAGTAAATGTCGAATAAACCGTGTTCAGGTCGAACTGCGAAATCGAATTGCTCGCGGTGATATAAATAAACGGATTATAATCGGGCTTAACAATATTCAGCGCGAGACTTTTTCCGCCCAACGCAACCGCTGTCTGCATTAACAGAATATTTGTATTCGTTGTGTTATCGACATATACAGTCCATGCCTGCGCCACTTCGGTATTGGTGATATTATCGGCGCCGATAAACTGCACGACATCGGTCTCCGCGCTGTTCATGCGTTGTACGCCGTTGGTATAGTATACCAGTAATAAACCGGGTTTGTAGTAGCATGTCCCGCCTTTGACAAGAGAGGAGATGGACGTGAGATTCGTAATAGCGGGAGGAATCGCTACCGCCATCATCAGGATGTTGTTATCCACTTCGCCGCTATTTTTTATGTGAATCTTGAAGGAATTCGTCGGGAAATCCTGCGAAACCGTATTCGGTTCGATATACGCCAACCCGCTGGCTATCGGGTTATTAAACGTGATACTCTTGGAATACGCGCCGGTTTTCGTTTTAGTGGGATGCCATCCCGTACCGTCCTTATAGTTGACATATATCTCAGTAGCGACATTGTTCGGACCGCTTTCCCAGTTATCGTACGCGGTAAAGTTAATCAGGACCGCATTATTGGGAGCGATACCCGTCGAGTAACCGACTTCTACTACGGCGGAGTTGTTCGAGTAATAAGTACTGTAGGAATCGCCGCCGGAACAGTTCGAGATTAATGTAAACGGGGTAACCATTGCAATTTTCACACCGAATATATTTCTACCGGTGAGGTAATCGCCGTTCTTGAGATAATATGAGAAGTTATTTTTTATAGCCGGAGTGAGAATCTCAGTAGGTGTGATATACCCATGGGGAGTATCGGCTTGCGAAAGGATTTTACTTCCTGTAAGCCCGCCAAGAGAAAGAGTCAATCCGCCGTTGGTCATATTATGGCTTCCGTCCGCATTCGTAGAGTTATTCGCCGCGAGCATATTCCACGTTGTATTGAATACGTTGGTAGTATTGACTAAAAGCCAAATATAGGTCTTATCGACCGTACCGGCGTTAACATACTGCCCATCTACATCATAATCGACACGGATATAATCATTGGAAATTTTTATCGCAGCAGGTTTGGAAACACTCGTTCCGTTCAACTGAGCGTTACTGATGAGCAGAACCTTACCTATGAACTGCGCCGGGATCTGGAACCATACGCGGTCGAGAAGGTTGCTTCCCACACCCCTGTTGCTGACGCTGATGCACAGCACATTGGTTTTCGTCTGACCCAAATCGGCCCGATAGATGACAAACGGGGCTAACGTATAGGAATACCATGTCGGAGGCGGAATAATATCGACTGTCTGCGTTTTGGTAGGCGTAACTTTGACCGTATTGCTCCACATCCTCTGATTTTGGACACTCGCTTTTATATCGATATGCGCAGTACCCGCGTCCACCTTATCGTTCAGGAAGAATGATACATTATCGCTCAACCCGCCCGCAAACATGTTCCCGGAATATGTAAGGGTGATTTTATCCCCAGAGAAAACAGGAACTCCGCCGAGCGAACTAACTATACCCGTAACATTTTGTATATAATTCGTTGGGATATGAATATAGACTGTTTGAATAATATTGCTGACCCGTCCCAGATTCCGGATGGTATAAACAACATTAGTACCGTCCGACGCCGAGTTGATATACCCTAACGGTACGGTAATATAGGAATCCGCTGCCGGTTTGGAATATATAAAGTTCAGTGTCAGCTGCCGGGAATCTTCAGCGTAAGGCTTTGCCTTCGCGTAATTGGTCGTATTCCTGACCTGTATCAGGAAGGAATAATTATTTGAACTGTTTACATTATCCCATGCCATAAAGCTGACAATACTGGAATCGCCTATCTGGTTCGTCGCGGCTTTAAGGATATTCGTATACTGTACACGAATTACGTTCGTCCCGCCGTTTGTAAGATACTTTGTACATATCGCGTTGGAAACCTTCGTAATAGGATGGAATGCCGCAATCCCGAATATATTCGTTAACTGCGGGGGACAATAGATCAGCGCGTCATAGATATTGTTTCCAAGTTCACCGCTGTTCTGAATAGTAATCTGAATATTTGTCGCAGTGACTCTGTCATTGAAAATATGGTGCGAGACTAAATCGTTTGTCAGTTCGCCGCCCGGCGCGTTGATCTTTGCGATAGCGATCGCGGGAGGCGTATAGTAGTAAGTCTTGTAGGTATCGGAATGCTCAGCGACACTCACCCACCCTTCGCCGTTTCCGTTATCCGCCCATGCGGGGAAATTCGCCATCAGTATTAAATTGGTCAGTGAGCGGACGGTGTCGTATCCATAGAACGTGATAACGTCGCCGCCGCCGTTCAGAATATTGGTATTCTGTGCCTTATAGTCGATTTTGATATAGATATAAGTATTCGATGAGAAAGAGCTTATGGTTGCCGGAAGCCCGCTCGCTACCGATTTTATATTGGTAATTTTCGTATCGATACGGATAAGGAGCTTGAGGAGGTTATTACCCGTCAATCCCTTATTCGCTACTACATATTTATATGCATTACTGATAGCGGTATTCTTAATATAATTCTTTGGAAGCCCGGTAATCGGGACACCGTTCTGCATATACGCCTGCGCGTCAGGCGGTTTCTTCCGCACTATAAGCTGCTGTGACGGGTATGCCAGATTGGTATTATTCGTCACGAAGCTAACGCCCTGCACGGTCGAGTAGGAATAAGACGGGAATTTCACCACAACCATATTCGTATTCGCGGGTACATTGGTGGTAGTGGTGGTATTGAATTTGATTGTGTCGATACCGGTTCCGGCGACCAGTTTTATTCCCTCGGAAGTATAATCGACCTTAATGATAGTACCGTTGGAAATGAGCGACAATCCGGTACTGCCCGCGAGACGTTCACTGTCGATGCTTGCCGGGTTGACTGTAAATCCCGCGGGAACCTTTATCTGTATTGAAGTTATATTCGCATTATTATTGGTATTCAGCGCTTTGACATCGTAATAAAATGTCCCCGCCGATCCCTCGTAAATCTGCCCGGGGCGGAGATAAGCGACGCCGAGAGGCGAGTTCACAGTCTTGAATAACAGTCCGTCTCCGCTCTTCTGGTACGATTTCATTTTGCCGGTCGTAGCGTTTTTAGCCCACGTCGTATCCGCATATTTCTCGTTATTCGCGTATACTACGAAGGTTTTACCGACGGAATCCGCCTGCGTGGGGGTAGTAAAGTTCGAGATCACGAGCATGATCTCGGGATTCAACGTGTTGATACTCAGCCCGTTAAGGATAGTGGGATGGAAAACACGGCAGTCGGCGGAAGAGCTTCCGACAGCATCGAAACGGATACGGAGCAGGTTATTGCTGACTATCGAGATACTCGCGCCGTTCAGCACCGACGGGT
The DNA here is from genome assembly GCA_020059465.1 of Brevinematales bacterium. Lineage (GTDB taxonomy): Bacteria > Spirochaetota > Brevinematia > Brevinematales > GWF1-51-8 > GWF1-51-8. The sequence goes on along the minus strand of JAGVBZ010000043.1, from coordinate 39,750 downwards.
TCACATTGCCAAGCTGTTTAGTAAACGTCTGATAGACTCCGCCGTTTGTAGTCCAGAATATCTGAAGTTTATTGGTATAATTCGCCCAGTTAGTGTAAGCGGAGCCGGCAGGAAGCTGAACATAAAGCTCATGGATACCCGCGTAGTCGGTCGAGGCGTATCCGGTGGCTGCGAAATTAGGGGTAATGATCAGTTTCAGCGGTATCGATGCTCCGGCCGCCGCTGTGGCGGGAGATACATAAGAGGTAATGGATGAGCAGATAGAACGGATACGGAAGTCGTCGAAATAAGCGGCTTCCTGTTCGGAATCCGGGCGGTTATTCCCGACCCCGATCATCGGAATAATCAGATTGGTAAACGAAATAGGAAGCTTAGCAACCAGATAGTAGGTGTTCGTATAGGTCGCGGCAACCCCGTTGTACTTGTTCCAAACTTGAGTGGGGTTTCCCGCGGGAGCGGGGTTGACATAAAAATATGCGTATTCCCCGTCCGTCGTCAACCTGAAACGGATATCGGCGTTGTTCAGATTATTTGCATTCGCCGTACCGCCAGCGTTATATGTATTCTTTCCCCAATAATCGTCATATCCCCATTCCATGACGTCGAGGAGATTATTTCCGCCTTTTTTTCCTGTAGGATCGACTGCGTTCACGAAATCGAACTTGATTTCCTTCGTACCCGACTCGTTGGGAATCCAGAAGGAACGCGGCTGAACATCGGGTTCGGAGGGCATACCGTCGTTCGTACCGAGCTGGGGCCGGCTGAATTCGACGATGGTCAGGAAATCGTCAAAATGTATAGCGTCAGTCATCTGGTTTTTTACCAGCCAAAGAATCATATCGCATTTCATACGCCCCGATTCAGGGTTGGATGTATCGTTATGAGGATCGAGCCATGCATAAGTACGGGTAATTTCAAAACCGAAAGGTTTATGTACCGAAGCGGAATAACCGGAATTCGGCCCGAGGTTCGTCAGCTTCGCCTGGAACCCGTAAAGTTCATTGGCAAATCCGGCGGTGTAGCCGTTGCCTGTAAAGCGAAGCTCGCCGCTTGCGCCTGCATTTATCGCTACAGTTTCTCCGTCGCCCACCAGTCCGTATCCGAGCGAACGGCTGTATTCATACTTTAATTGCCACTTACCGGGAGAAGCCGAAAACAAGTCTTCGTAGAAATATGCATAACCCCCGTTATAAAAAATGGAGAGAAATAACGCCAAAAACCCCAGACCCTTGATCACCTTCATATCTCCTCCTCTTATAATACGACTGAAAATTTTTAATTTTCTTGAAAAGTCCTTCAAAACACATTTAACTCGTCTTTCGGGGGGATGTTCAACCTCCGGAAGAAAGGAATTTGTTATCCGAAGGACTTCTCAAGATTTACTCTGGCCGGAATCCCTCCCGGCCTCATCCCCTGATATATCAATATATTCTCGCAATTATCGTGCCAATATTTTCTGTTTATAACTGTATATACTGTATAAATATATTTCACAGTATGCTAAATATCACTTTGTATAACTAATACACAGGCGTGTAATAATTACACACCCCCTTAGGGAGGAGAAAAAATATTAGATTCCACTCATTTCATCGGAATTTTTACATTAAAAGTGAAATATATGAAGAGATATTGAACTAACGGTATGTATCGATTTCCTCAAGCAGCACATCCAGAATTTTATCGGACGGGAATTTTTTTACTACCTCGCCGTGCTGGAATAAGACCGCGCCGCCCTTCCCGACCGCGACCCCGAAATCCGCGTCCGAGGCCTCGCCGGGGCCGTTTACCACGCACCCCATGATCGCGACCTTCACATACTTCCGTATGCCGTTCGTACGCTTCACAAACTCCTCGACCACTCCCTCGACATCGAATTCTTTCCGGGCGCAGGTGGGGCATGCCACTATTTCTACCCCCTCCATTCTCAGGCCGAGCGAACGCAGGATCATCCTCGCAATCTCCACCTCCCTTACCGGATCCCCGGTGATCGACACGCGAATCGTATCGCCGATACCCTCATGAAGCAGTGCCCCGATCCCGATGGAATTCTTGACAGCCGCCTGAGTGAAATATCCCGCTTCGGTCACTCCGAGGTGAAGCGGGTAATTCCTGAGTTTGATAAACATGCGGTTCGCTTCGATCATTGTTACCACATCATGCGATTTCAGGGAAACCTTGATATCGTAAAAATCTTCCTTTTCGAGGTATCCTATATGTTCGAGGGCGGATTGAACCATAGCCTCGGCGGTGGGTTTGGGATAACGGGTTTTATCGAGCGAACCGGCGTTAACACCGATGCGGATCGGTATCCTTCTACCCTTGCATGCCGCGACAATATCCTTGACATGCTCGGGTTTTTTCAGGTTGCCGGGATTGATCCTCAGGCCGTCCGCGCCGGAATCCACCGAGATCAATGCAAGCTTATAATCGAAATGGATATCCGCCACTACGGGAAGCGGGCAGCCTTCCGATTTGAGTTTCTTGACCGCGCGCGCGGACGCCTCGTCGGGTATACCCAGACGGACGATATCGCATCCCGCCTCAGCCAGCGTCCTGATCTCGGCAAGCGTAGCCGCGATATCCGTAGTAGGTGTCGTTGTCATCGATTGAATCGATATCGGCGCTTCTCCCCCGATCTCGACCTTTCCGATTTTTACCGATAGCGATTTTCTCCGTTCGCGCATAGTACCCTCGATGATAGTATTTCTTTACACCAGTCGTATGATTATACAACTACTGAAATGAAATGTCATTATTTTTCGTACTGTGTGCGCGCTATTCCCAGCCGGAATCGGAATTATCCTCCTCGAAAGCGGGATAACAATGAGTGCATAGTAGTTGCATTTTTTTCATTTTCTACTATAATTATACCGGAGTATTTTCCGGGAGTGGGGAAAATGGATATCGATTTAGAAGACGATTATACTACAGAGTCATTACTGGAAAATGAACCTGAAAAGCCTAAACTTCATACCCCCCCGCTCAAAAAACCGAAACCCCAAAAGAAACTTTCCCCTCAGGAAGTGTTTTACCGCGCGGTATCGAATTACCGGAATCAGAAATATGTCGAGGCCGTGAACCTGCTTATCCCGTTTGTAGAGGAATATGAATACCACATCATGGCGCTCAAACTCCTCGGCATCAGCCTGATAGAGACCGGACGGCTTGAGGATGCGGCCGGTTACCTTCAGTCGGCGTTCAAACAAAACCGGAACGATCCTGAGACCCTGAACGCCCTTGCTTATCTGGAGCTCATCAACGGACGAAATGAAACGGGCATCACCTATCTTTTAGACGCGGTGTATCTCGACGAGGAAAACGACAAGCTCAAACGGAATCTCGAACGGGTACGCGCTGCGGAGAACCCCGCGTTATTCCTCAAGATGGGCAAAGCCTATACGTTTCTATTCATCAATCTGCCCGATCAGCCCCCTCTCCGCGAGTTTATGGAGAAGGCCGGGGAATTTATCCGCAAACCGGTCATTCGCTACATCATTATCGGTCTGGTTGCGGGGCTGGCCGGTATCTTACTTTATTTCCTTGCACCCACTATAGTAAACATTCTCGAAGCCTACCGGATGGAACGCAGCGGGGTATCGTTCAGCCAGGTCACCATCAAGGATATCGAGAAACTGGTCGCCGAACGCGAAAACTATAAAATCCTTCTCAGCGCGGCAGAGGTCGAGCAGAAATTCAATATGGTCAAGTATTACCTCGAGAATAAAGAGCGGAATAAAGCCGTCATCACGATCAACGAGATCCTCAATTCCAACGCGCACGAGCAGGTCAAGGAGCATGTCATCATCCTTCAGAGTTTTATTCCCGACCCCAATCCCGACAGCCTCGGGTATATCCCCGACTGCCGGGAAGTCGTGAAGCGCCCGCTGATCTATAAGGACGTGTATGTCAAGTGGAACGGGACTGTGGCGAACCTCCAGCATAAGGGACATGACGAGACCGCGTTCGATCTCCTGATCAATTTCGTAGACGAGGGGGTTGTCGACGGTATCGCGCTTGTGACAATTCCGGGATGGCTCGATATCCGCAATAAGGACAAGGTCGCGGTCTACGGGACTATCGCGGGTATCCAGATGGATAACCGTGTGGTCATCATCGGGGATCATGTCGCTCCTATCGGGAAACAGTAATATGGCGCGTTTTTTCATAGAGAACTACGGGTGCCAGATGAACGCGGCCGAGGCGGACTCGCTCCGTACACTCCTGATCGCGTCGGGACATGCCGAGGAAACTGACCCCGCCCGCGCGGATATCGTCATCATCAATACATGCAGCGTCCGAAAGACCGCCGAACAGCGTATCATCGGGAGGCTGGGTTTCTACCGCGGGCTGAACCAGCAGAACGGCACGAAAATCCGTTCCGTCATCATGGGATGCATGTCCCTCCATAGCGGAAAGGAACTGCGCGCGCAATTCCCGGATATAGTCGGACTCGTCTGGGGCACCTATCACAAAGAACAGATCATCCCGTATCTCAACCGGCTCGCTTCGGGCATCACGATAAAAGAAGAGCACCTCGACTGGGATACATTCGACTTCCTCGAAGCGTCCCCGGAGGAGCAGTTCCCGTTCAAGGCGTTCGTCCCGATCGCGCACGGGTGCGATAATTACTGTTCGTACTGCATCGTCCCGTATGTCCGCGGACACGAGGTACACCGTCCCGCCGGGGAGATCATGGATAATATCGCAAAGCTCGCATCACAGGGCGTACTGGATATCTGCCTGCTCGGCCAGAACGTGAATTCATACCGTGACGGAAATATGCGTTTCCCGGAACTGCTCGCGAAAATCGCCGCCGAAAGCGGAATCCCGCGTATTACATTCCTCACCTCGCACCCCAAGGATTTCTCGAAAGAACTCGCGCGTACGATGTCGGAACACCCGTCGATTATGCCGTTCCTGCACCTGCCGTTCCAATCGGGAAGCGACCGCATCCTCGCGGCGATGAACCGTAAATATACCGCCGCCGACTATATGGAGAAAATCGGATGGGCTAAGGAAATCCCAGGTATCGCGCTGTCGACCGATATACTGGTCGGATTCCCCGGCGAGACAGACGAGGATTTCGAGGCGACGATGCGAATTGTCGAGGAAGTCCGTTTCCAGGACGCATATATGTACCGATATAGTACCCGCCCCGGTACTGCGGCCGAGAAGCTTCCAGACCAAGTACCGGAGAAAGTTAAACTGGAACGGCTTGCCCGGCTCATCCCCCGTCAGAAGACTATCGGCCGCGAACTTCTCACACCATACACCGGAGAAATCCATACCGCGCTGATAGAATCGGTCAGTAAAAAAAGCCGTCATATCCTTTCCGGCAGAACGCATAATAATATACAGATATTCGTTCCGGGCGAGGAAACTTTGATCGGAACGATTGTCCGGGTGATGATCACCGGAGCATCGGGTATGGGAATGAAGGGAGAAATAATATAAATTAACGGCATGTCCGTATGGACATGCCGTTAATTGGGATATATCAGGGGTTATTTACGTAACGCCTCGGCGGGGGTCAGTCTCCCCGCAAAACGCGCGGGAATCATCGCCGCAAGAGGCGGTATGATTATTGAGACCATCAAAGAGATAAGAAAGTCCGTCCCCTTCGTTTCGACACGGAGTACGCTTTCTATAGGGAATTCCATTCCTTTATAAACATCGCCCATATCCAGCCCCACCGCTCCGATAACAGTAATTGCGATAAAGCCGACAACTGTCCCGAGGATACCGCCGATCAGTCCCATATATGCGCCTTCCAATGTAAAATTATTGAAAAGGTCGCGTTGAGTCATTCCCATCGCTTTTAGGGTACCGATCTCCTGCATTCGCTCGAAAATAGCCATCATCATGGTATTGATGATCACAAACGATGCGAGGAAAAGGATGATCGCTTCGGCAAACACGAAAATAATTCGCATCTGTTCCAGCAGGGAATAAAGCGGGCCGATGGTTTCCTTATAATTTAAAGCCACAACACCGGGCGGGAGTATCTTCTTTATCTCGTCCTGAACCTTCTCGGTCATATCAGTCTTCTTGGTGAACACATAAATTTCCGTGGTCGCACCGAATACTTTCAGCAGACGTTTCGCGTCCTCGGAGCTTAGAAAGAACACGTTGGCGTCGAACATATCGATAGTGGTCTTAAAAATGCCCTTAACCGGGAGTTTGATAGCATTCAGCCCGCCCTCTGAGGTCTTGGTCGCCATCAGTATCTCTTCGTTCATCCCGACACCCAGCTTCTTCGCCAGTCCTACTCCGATGTACATTCCGGAGTCTTCCAGCCTACCCTCGACCAGTTTTTCACCGAGCTTAAACTCGTTGGTAAGGAGATTAATGCCCATTCCGAGCGATTCGACCGTATTGTCATGATAGCTTAAGAGTAACCCGAAACGGATGCGTTCGTTTACATGATCAACACCTTCGATTTCGTAGATTTTCCGGATCAGTTCCTCCGACCCGTAAACCAGACTGTCCACAGGCATAAACCGTTCCCGTTTGATAAACTCCTCTGTCGTTATCCTGACGTTTCCGGTCTGGAAGTTGACAAAATTCTTGACGAAATAATCCAGCATCCCGGAAATCATTCCCTGCGAAACCATTACGATAAATGCCGCGAAAAATATCGCCAATGTAGTCAGAAAGGAACGTTTCTTATTCCGTAATACATTTCTGAAAGCATATTTTACAAACATTCTTGCCTCCTCTTACTTTACCCGCAGACATTCCATCGGCTGCATCCGGGTTGTTTTTTTCGCCGGGTAGTAACTGGCAAACAAACTTGCCAGCAATCCGATGACAAACCCTTTGATAAACGACTCAATCTTCCAGTCGGATCGGAAAACGCCGGATATCGCCACTCCTAAATCTCTATCCCCCATCATCTGATTCATATCGAATCCGACGGTCGTCATATACCAGTTTACAAGTACCGCAAAGATGATCCCGAGTATGCCTCCCATAACGCCTATCAGCCCGCCCTCGATCAGGAACAGACGGTGAACCTGTTTGTCGGTCATCCCGAGCGCCTTCAGCGTACCGATCTCGCGCTGTTTTTCATAGACCGACATCAGCATCGTATTGATAATACCCACCAGCGCGATTATTATCACAAACAGTATGATTATCCCTGAAAATTTGCTTTTCATCTGCGATACCAGTATCGTATGCTCGGCGGCCTTCTTCCAGTCGACAATATTTAAGGAAGGAAATAATTTTCTCAGTTCCGCCGTATATAGGGAAAGTTTATCGACATTGTCGGTCTTCACGGATATATCTGTCACGCCGTCGACGCCGTACAGGGAAAGCACCTCATGGATGCCGATATATACGGACCCGGAGTTAACGCTGGGGTCGCCCGAACTCAGCAGCGCACTTATTCTCTTTTCTATCGAGACATACGCGCCCTGTTTCTTCCTGAAGGATAGGTAAACATAGTCTCCGACTTTGAGTTCGAGATCGTCGGCAAGGGTTTTCCCCATCATGAGTCCCTCCTGATCGTACACGCCCTCCGAAATAAAATTCGTCAGGGAGTATACCGACGGGTCTCTATTAAAATCGATACCCGTGATCACAACCGGTAGGGAATCTCTCATATTATCTACTTCTCCAAGAAAAAGCGCCCGCGCGGTTACACCTTTGACAAAAGGTTGTTTCGCTATTTCATCCACCACGCTTTCGTAGTTCACTATTAAATTGGAGAGTTCGTAAGGTTTTTCCTCACTGTAAGCCATGCTGTGAATCTTAATATGCCCGGTTTGAAGATCGATGATATTCCTGAACGACATAGTCTCCATACCGGCCAGCATACATTCCATGATGATAAACAAGCCTATACCGACGCCAAGAATCATGAATGTCAGGACGGTACGCCTTGTAGCGCGTTTGATATTTGCCATAGCCAGATTTAGAATATACTTCATTATCTCCTCCTTATTGTCTCACACGGAGACATTCCATCGGCTGCATGAGGGAAGTTTTCTTCGCGGGATAATAGCTGGCTGCAACGCTGGCCGCAATTCCCAAAACCATCCCCCAAATATAAGGCCAGATTATCCATTCCGCCTTAATCACTCCCATGGGAATACTCAATCCGATATCGGACGAACCCCACATCGCTAAGAAATCGACCCCCACTTCCGCGAAATACCATGTAAATAATACACCGAGGACAATCCCGCATAGACCGCCGAGAAACCCGATGATCGCCCCTTCCATCACGAAGAGTCTCATCACCTCGGCGTCGGTCATCCCCAGCGCTTTCAACGTTCCTATTTCGCGCTGTTTCTCATAGACGGACATCAGCATCGTGTTGATGATTCCCACAAGAGCAATAATGATGATGAATAGAATAATAACCCCGTCGAACTGCCGTTCCAATTCCATCATCTGGATAGTCTGCTGAGCGGCTTCCTTCCATTCCTCGACCTTGAGCGCGGGGAATGCCTTTTTTATTTCGGCTGTATATTCGGCGGTTTTCTTCACATTATCCGTCTTTATCCCTATTTCAGTGACTCCCGTCACCCCGTAGAGCGCTAACGTCTCGTCCAATTCGAGGAATACGGTACTTGTGTTGACAGTCGGGTCGGTGGTATTTACAATTCCCGTGATCTTTTTCTCAATCGATACATATGCGCCCTGCTGCTTCCGCAGCGACAGGTAGCAGTAATCGCCGGTTTTCAGTCCCATATCGTCCGCGAGGGATTTTCCAAGCAGCACTCCGCTTTTATCAAACACTCCCTCGATAATGTAATTGGTGAGAATGTAGACCATCGGGTCGCTTTTAAAATCTATCCCGCTGATCACCACAGCAACGGCGTCCCTCATATTATCCAGTTCGCCGAGGAATGACGCCCGCGCGGTCACTCCGGTCACGAACGGTTTTTGCCCGATCTCGTCCAGCACCGTTTGGTAATTCTCGATCAGGTTCGAGAGAGCATAGGGCTTTTCACCCGCATAATCCCGACTATGTACTTTAATATGCCCGGTTTGGAAATTTATCAGGTTATCGAAGGACGAGTTCTCGAAACCTACGATAAAACTCTCCAGAAAAATATAGAGTGAGATACCGAAACCGAGTATGAGAAAGGTGAGCACCGTCCGTCGTGTCGCGCGTCTTATATTGGCTAATGCCAGTTTTATCAGATATTTCATTCAATAACTCCGCAGGTGTTATTGTACTATTTTTCCATCGCGCAGTTTTACCATCCGTTTTGCATGCTCCATAATCAGTCTGTCGTGAGTGGAGAATACGAATGTGACTCCGTCCTGTCCGTTCATCTCTTTCATGATATCCACAATCCCCTCGCCCGTTTTGGAATCGAGGTTCGCGGTAGGTTCGTCGGCAAGTATCATTTTCGGTTTTTTGATAATCGCGCGCGCGATAGAGACACGTTGCTGCTGTCCGCCCGAAAGTTCGGCGGGCATGCGCTTATCCAATCCCTCGAGGCCTACCCGTTTCAGGGTGTCAAGCACCATATCCTTTATATCGCTGTCCGAGTACTTTTTCAGGAGCTTCAGCGGGAGCTCGACATTTTCGAACACCGTCAACACCGGGATAAGGTTGTATGTCTGGAAGATGAACCCGAAGTAATCCCTTCTCAGGTGCGCCAATTCGTCGGGCTTTTTCCCGATCAGGTTGATCCCGTCGAGGACAACCTCTCCGCTCTCGGCGCTGTCGATACACCCGATGATATTCAGCAGGGTAGTCTTCCCGGAACCGCTCGGCCCTGCCAGCGCCACGAATTCGCCCTTATCGATATTAAGATTAATATCATACAGAGCCTGAAAATCCACTTTTCCCGAGTGATAGATCTTATTGATATTCTTAATCTCTAAAAGCATAATAGCCTCCTATAATTTCGCTTCGAAACGCCCTACCAGGCTGTACTCGCCGTTTTTAGCGGGCGCGAATTCCGATTTGTCACCGCCCCACGGGATTCCCGCGAGAGCTGAAACGGTCAATCCGTCGCTCAATAAATATTTTATCTGCGGCATAAACAATCCGCTCCCGTCGACAAGATTGAAGAATCCGTCGAACTGCATACTCAGGAACTCGTCGAATACAACCGAAATATCGCCGAACAGGTAGTATTTTGCGAGAAAATACTTATCCTCCCTGGAAAAATAATTATACTTATCCGGATTTTCAGCGCCGTATTCGTCGTAATAAAACACGAACATGAAGATCAGTTTATTTTCAAAAAAGCTGTAATCGATCCCAAAGTTTGCTTCGTTGAAACGATTCGTGCCGTAGTCGTCGAAATGGTATGCCCACGCGCCGTTTATTCCCACTTCGAGGTCGCCCTTGAAGTACAACCCGGTGACATTCTGATTCCACATTTTCCGGTTATAGACTATCCCCATATCGAACGTGCCGAGATGGGTATAGATACTCAGACCTCCCCCGGAATTGGAAAGGGACGTATCCGGACGAACGTAAATCTTCATACCGGATAGGTCGTCGAACGGCGGTTCCCATGTCAGCCCGACCATACCCTCAAGGTCGTAGTTCAGGTCGGTGAAATTGACGTTTTTTACCATCTCGAACGGGTTGAACATCCCGCGGATACCGTAGTTCATATACGTCTTACCGACTGTGACCGCGCCTATAGGGGAATAGTACCGGATGAATGCGCGCAGGAGATTTAACCCTACGGACGCGCCGGTGTAATTGGTGATAATCCCCGCGTACAGCGAGAGTCTCGCGTCGGCGTAAAATTTCCATTCCTCGGTCTTGCGTCCGAATATCAGTTTCATCTCGAGGGTATTGTTATAATTCGGCGACGCATTGGTAGGCTTAAGCACCATGAAATCGTTCCGAATCGCGCCCGATAATTCTATCTCAGCGGAGAGCGGTATGACTGTCATCAGCAGTACCGCCGCGGCCCAGAGCGCGCTGCGCAGTTTCTTCATAAACCCTCCTACTTCAGCTTACTCTTCGAGAAACCGTCCTTGGGAAGCCCGACATTAAAATCGATTTTAGTAAAACCAATGGTGGTTTTCGTATTCTGCTGGCGAAGATCAACGATCTCCATCTCGGTAATTACCCACCGTCCGCCCTTTTTCTCCACTTTCAACGCAGTCATCCGTTTGATCGGACGGTCGCCAATCGCATAGAGAATAGATTCGACCCAAACATACTTATCTTTATCGATAAATAAATCCTGTTTGGCATAGGTAACCTTATCGTTTTTCGCGGTCAGCGTAATATGATAGCAGAGAATACCGTTTACATTGGTATCTCCCTTAAGAAGGGTATTGTAGTCCTCTTCCAGACTGTTTTCCTCCAGCATATCCTCGTAGGAAATATCGCTGCCCATCATTCCTTTCTGAAGCATATACCCCGAGATTTTCATCGTATCGTCGGCATCCGGAAAATAAATCCACAGTTCGTTATTCAATTTGAGGTACTTAACTCCCTTATCTTCCGGGTTGGTGAACTCCATGAAGGATTTTTTCCCTTCGTTCTGGGAGTATCCCCAGAACTTTTTAGTCAGCTTCTGAGAACCTTTCTGGATAGTCATGACCGCTTCGAATTTTTCAGTCTTATAGAGTTGGTTATCATCCACCTTCTGGATGATCTCTTCTGCCGTCAGCGAGAACGCGGTCATGGGTACCAACGCCATTATAAGAATCCATCTGATCATAGAAACCTCCTCAATGTTTACTGATGACCATCCGGTCATCTTATCTTTACAAAATGACCACTCGGTCATCGAAATAATATATCATAAATCGATGATGATGTCAATAACTTTCAGGAAATATTTTTCTATTTTTTTATCGGGAGGTAAAAATCTATGAAATATCCGATCTGGAATGTAAAAATTAGAGCATGGAAAATCTCAGTCTTGTTTTGGGGCATTATCTGCGATGTTCAGGAAATAATCGGTATCGCCCTCACCCTCAAACGCGATCTCCGCGCCGCCGGTCATCGCAACATGATTATTATCCATCCAATCGATCATCAGGTCGCCTCCCAAAAGGCGCACGGTAACTTTCCTTTCGGTTAATCCGTTCAATACGGCCGCTACCACGCTCGCCGAGGCGCCTGTCCCGCACGCGAGAGTCTCCCCGCTTCCGCGCTCCCATACACGCATCCGTATCTCGTTCGGGGAGATCATTTCGATAAACTCAACATTCGTCCGGCGCGGGAAAACATCGGTCATTGTTTCGACCGCCCGTCCGTATTTCCGTACGTCCATCCCGCAGACCTCATTGACAAAAGCTACAGCGTGGGGATTCCCCATCGATACAAGGGTAAAATCGAAATCACGACCCTCGGGTTTCAGGCTGATCACCGTATATTCGCCGCGGTTCAATTCGGCGTTGGCGGGTAAGTAACGCGGATCGAGTACCGGTTCCCCCATATCGACAGTCGCGCGTGTCATGGTATTTCCCGATATCTCAAGGGCGATCTGTTTCACGCCCGCCCCGGTATCGATGGCCATTTTATCGCGCCGGAGAATACTTTTATCATAAAGGTATTTCGCGGCCTGCCGGATACCGTTACCGCACATCTCGGCTTCGCTCCCGTCCGCGTTAAATATACGCATGCGGGCGTCGGCGGACTCCGACGGGAGTACGAAGATGATACCGTCTCCGCCTATCCCGAAGTGGCGGTCGCTCATTCCGATCGCCAGTTTCTCAGCGCCGACGGAAAGCTCGCCGTACTTGAAACCGTTTATAAATATGTAGTCGTTTCCCAACGCCTGCATTTTTGTAAAATCGAAGCGCATAGGGCCTCCTAATAAAAACGGCTTGCCATAAGCAAGCCCGGCATAACTGTTATATTTTTTTCTGCATTACTGCAACCTGATAACTTATTCACTAAGGACTTTCGCGACAATATCCTTGACCAACGCTCCGTCGGCCTTGCCTTTTACACGCGGCATCATTTCCTTCATAACCTTTCCGATATCCCCGGGCGAAGAAGCCCCTGTAGCCGCCTTTACTTCGAGCGCGATCTTCAGGATTTCATCCCCCGACATCATTTCGGGCAGGTATTTCTGCAGATACTGTATTTCGCCCTTTTCTTTATCAACCAGATCCTGCCGTCCGCCTTTTTCGAACTCGACGATCACCTCGGTCTTCTGTTTGATCGTTTTTTGTATAAACGCAATAACATCGGCGTCCTCGAGTTCTTTCTGCTTATTGATCTTCTCGTATTTCAGATCGGAAATCAGCATACTTAACACGTTTGACGCGAATTTATCCCGTTTTTTACGGACGTCTATAAATTCTCTTTGAATATCTTCGAATAACCCCATCCTGCACCTCGCGAGGATTTATATATAACGGTTCATCTGCCGCATTTTGCGGATTTTCTTTTCGATTTTTCTCTTCACCGCAGCGATTTTCTTTTTGCGGGTCTCTGAAGGCTTCTCGAAAAAGCGATGCTTCTTTTCTTCAGTAAGGATTCCGTCTTTTTCGACTTCCTTCTTGAACCTCTTTAAAACTCCATCGATGGATTCATTATCCCTGACTTCGATTCTTAACATGCAAATCAACTCCTTTATAAAAAGTTTTAATAGTTATAAACAGTTTCGGCAGAATAAAACCCGCCTGATCATCCCGGAGGCCACTTCATCGGGCGCCCGCCTAAAACATGAAAATGCACATGTCCGACTGCCTGGCCGCCATGGCTCCCGCAGTTCGCAACTACCCGATAACCGTCGCTTTTCAGCTTCTTTATCTCTACGATCTTACCGACCGTATCGAATATATGCGTGTAAATCCCATGATCGTCTACATCGTCCAACGCCGCATAATGCGCCTTGGGGATTACGAGGACATGCACCGGCGCCTGTGGACTGATGTCGTTAAACGCCGCCGTAAATTCATCCTCGTAAACTATATCGGACTTAATCTGCTTCGATGCAATCCTGCAGAATAAACAATCCGCCTGATTTTCCGGCAAACTATCCTCCGCTTTTTCACTATAGCTGTGTATTATAACTTAACCATCGATTTTTTGCAAAAAAATATGCCCTCAGATTCTTGACAGAAATCTGCGGGGAATTAAAATAACAAGGAGAAATTAAATAAGGAAATAGTGGTATGTACCTGAAGGACATGTTGGATAATTCATTCTCTGACGACGCGGAATTTGACGATCTCGACGATTTCGACTACATCCAGCAATTTATTCCCGAAAACGACGATTACGATTCGGGTACTGATATGGATAACGAATTTGACGACCTTGAGGATCTTTTTCTTGACGAGGACGAAGAGTTTCTCGACGATGACGACGAGGATAATACTATGAACGACGAACTCGATGAGAAAATATTTGTCGACGAGGATATTCAGAACGAAATTCCGGTTATCCTCGAATGCGACGACTGCGGACAGGACTGGCAGGATACGATCACCGAGGATGAATACCAGAACGACTTCGAACGTATCTGCCCCCGTTGCGGCTCCAACAACTTCAATTGGAAGAAGTAATTTCTCGCAACGAGGACCTGTCAACCTTCTTAAGAATGCCGAAGGCGGACAACTCTCCGCTTTCAATCCGGCGTTTCCAATCGCGGGAATAGAACGGGCTGACGCAAAATAAAAAACACCACACTGACATCAATGTGGGCGGGGAAATATGAGCGGATTTTTTAAAAACATCGGAACGCGAATTAAGAACTTTTTCCTGAAGATCAAGGTCTTTTTCCTGTTCCATTTCAAACTGAAGCCGAAGATCGCGCAGATGTCCGGCTATGTCGCTAAAATCGCACTCCTCCGGCGTGACGCGTTCCCCGAGGGAAAAAGCGTCTTCGTATTCGAGGGTATGACCGATACGCTGTACTTCGTGCTCTATAAGGAAAACGACTCGGTCTCGGTCACCGAGGTCTATGACGACGTCCTGAACAAACTCCCCGACGCTTACGCGCTCCTTGAGAAAATCTCCCTCCAGCAATTAGTCCCGAAACCGCAGTAAAAACAAGCAATAATTGTGTTTTATAATTTATGCTTATATTCTAATAAATATATCTTTATTCTTCTTATAATTATTATATGTTTCAATAAATCAATAATAATATATCCTAAATGTGCAATGAACAGAATGAATATAATACAGTAAAGATTTTTTAGGTTTATAAGTTTTTTAGATGTAATACTTTTTTGAAAAAATAAGATATTTGTGAATCCATTGGTGTTGAAAACTAAATCTATTCCAATGTTCGATACTATGTTTGAATCAATGTATTCCAGATATTTCGTTAATTTCAACTTCTCATAGCTTTCAAGCAAATTATTTGTAATCGTGTAAATATTTGAAGTTGCTAAACCAGTATAGTATATTTCATTATCATTTTTTAATGATATTACTTTATACTGAAAAGGATTCTCATGATACTTGTTTGCAAATGAATCTAAAGATATCCAATATAAAAGAACAAAAGTAAGTATGTATCCAAAAATCACAAGTATATTTATTTTTAATGATTCTTTTATATACTTATTATCATATCCAAAAAGTATTTTTATTTTACCTGCTCCATTAATTCTTCCTAATACCCTAACCTCTTTTTTAAAATCGTATAAGTCATAATACTTTTCTGATTTGAATAAAACCTCAATCGATACCAAATCATTTATCTTAAACAATCTATTTATTTTTATTGATATCCTATTAATTTCAGGTTCAACTTCAAATATTTCTATTTCTGAATTTATCTTTATTTCTAGTATTATCGTATCAGGTGGAAATGTTATATACAATGGATCATCGAGGCTATTTTTATCAAAATCTTTTCGTCCATTATTTAAAAGAAAACCGTGAAAAACATATATCTGAGAATCTATTGTTTCACCATTGTATAATATGGAAAGATTTTTAAATTTTTTAATAGAAAGGTCAAAAATATTGTATAGATTATTCATTAATAAACATATTTTCCCTTTATAACTTGGAAAAATATTTATAATTACTGAAATAACGGTTAATATAAATCCGAGTATCCCAATAATAAAACCAACATTGTTTGATAAAATCGAACAAAAATCAGTCATAATTTATCCTTTTTTAAAATCTCTATATTCTATCAGATCCCGCCGCCCTCAGTGAACTTCCCCGGCACAGTCTTGCTCTGCATCACCTTCGCGCCCGCGGGCACATCGTCCGTGATCCACACGTTGCCGCCGATCACCGCGCCCTTCCCGACAGTCACCCGTCCGAGCACTGTGGCCTGGGCGTAGATCACCACATCGTCCTCCACAACCGGATGGCGCGGGATTCCCTTGATGGGGTTGCCGTGCTCGTCGAGCGGGAAATTTTTCGCGCCGAGGGTCACGCCCTGATAGAGCTGGACACCGTTGCCGATCACACTGGTCTCGCCGATCACCACGCCCGTGCCGTGGTCGATAAAGAACTTCTCGCCGATCTGCGCGCCGGGATGGATATCGATCCCCGTGCGGGAATGCGCCATTTCGGTGATAATACGCGGGATGAGCGGCACGCCGAGCTTAAGGAGTTCGTGCGCGATACGCTGGTTCGTGACCGCGAGGATGCTGGGGTAGCAGAATATCGCCTCGCCGTAGCTTTTCGCCGCGGGGTCGCCCTCGTACGCCGCGACCACATCGGTGGCGCAGAGCCTTCGGATACCGGGAATAGCCCTGATAAATCCGGCGGCCTCCTGACGGGACTTCAGCTCGCAGTTCGGGCATCGGTCGGTATTCATCTGGTCGCATTCGAAGCAGTACCCGCGTTTGGCCTGCTCGGCGAGTATTTTATAGATTCTATCGAGATGCGTCCCGATATAGTATTCCATCGTTTCCGGGCGGAGTTCGGAGTTCCCGAAGTAGCCGGGGAAAATCACCTGACGGCAGAGTTCGACAAATTCGTCCAACGCCTCGATCGACGGCATCGGTACGTCATGGTTCGCGCGGTGGGCGACCTTCCTGTACGAACTCTCCTCGCAAAGCTGTTTTACGACATCGTTAAGCTCATTTTCAATCCCTTTCATAACATGCTCCTCATAATGTTCGGTATGCACTATAGGCGGCCATATTATAAATCCGTTCGGGAAAAAACGCTACTGCGCGTAATAATCCGTAACCTGACGGCGTATATCAATATCCGGCGCCCATTTTCCCGCACCCTGCCTAGCCCCGGCGTTTAATAAATTTTTACCTGCCGCATGTTATTTCTGACTTGTCACCTGTCACTTCATTAGGGATATTAGGGATAGAAAAACCGGCTTTTTAGAAGAAATATCCCTTTTCTTCGGTATCCGTTTCTCCGCTTGTTTTATGTCACTGCGAGGCGCAACGCGATGAAGCAGTCTGTTTTATTCCTTAGACGGTATTAAAATAGATTGCTTCTACCGCGCTTTAAAAAGCTGGTGCAGCGCGGTATCGCAATGACAATAGCAGTTCGTCATCAATCCCAAAAACGGCGTTTTTTTGCAGAATTATCCATATCCCCCCTCTCCCTGATTCATTTCGTATCCCCCTAATGATTCGCCGATACAATCCCCGGAAATTTTACGCTTTTTTCCCCGCATGCTACAATAAACGGACAACTTTAGGAGGGAAAAATGAACCGTATTATTATTACAATTATTCTAGCATTTTCGGCCGGTCTCCTGTCGGCAAAGCCCGGCGATTTTGTCTGGCGGTTCAAGACGATGAATTGGGTCTCCTCCAGCCCGTGCGTATGGGAGGACTTTGTATATTTCGGCGGAATCGACCATAACCTCTACTGCGTCAGTTCAAAGAACGGGAAACTCCGTTGGAAATTTTCCGCCGGCGATAAAATCTACTCCAGCCCCACGGTATGGCAGGGTAAGGTGTTTTTCGGGGGCACCGACCGGAACCTATACTGTCTGGACGCCAAGACAGGGGCGATGGTATGGACCACCGGGGTAAAGGATACTATCATCTCAAGCCCTTATGTTTATGATAATAAGGTCTATGTGGGAAGCTGGGATAATCGGATGTATTGCTTCGATACGGAGTACGGCGATGAAATATGGAGCTATAAGACCGCCGGCCAGATTTTTTCCAGCCCGTGCCTGTGGAACAACCGTATCTATTTCGGCGGGATGGACGGTTATGTCTATTGCCTGAACGCCTCCGACGGCTCGGAGGTATGGAAATACCAAACCGGCGGGGAAGTGTACTCCAGCCCCTTCGTTTCCGGCGGAAAGGTCTATGTCGGCAGTAAGGATTTTCACCTTTATTGCATCGACGCGAGTAAGGGTACGATGCTGTGGAAGTTCAAGACCGGGGATGAGATAATTTCCAGTCCGGTGGCATACGCGGGCAAGGTGTTCATCGGGAGCGGCGACAGTAACCTCTACGCGCTCAACTCGGATACCGGCGAATTGAAATGGAAATTCCGCACCTATAAGCCCGTGCTCTCCAGCCCCGTAATCGCGAACGGCAGCGTTTATTTCGGAAGCCAGGACAGATTCTTCTACTGCATGAATATGGAAACCGGCAAGGTGATTTGGCAATACGGAACCGACAACATGCTGTTTTCATCGGCATGTTTCTATAACGATAAGGTCATGTTCGGCGGCCTCGATTACAATTTCTACTGTCTCGATGCCGGCCCCGGGATCAGCGGCGCAGTCTACCCGTCGATATCCGGGATGGACAGCCCCCTATCCGAGACCGCGATGAATATCCCTGAGGGAAAATCCCCCTACTCCTCCCCGGTCGCCGTCGTGATCGGTAATAAGGACTACCAGCCGGGAATTCCCCCCGTTCAGTTTGCGCTGAACGACGCAAAGCTCATGAAACAGTACCTGATAAAAACATTCGGTATCGACGAAAAAAATATCCTGTACCGTGAGAACGCCGACCTGACGGAATTTATCGATATTTTCGGCGCCGCCGACAGTTTCGAGACCAGTCAGGTGTACAAGCTCGCGAAAAGCAAAAATGCCGATGCGGTCTATATTTATTACAGCGGGCACGGCATCCCCGGACTGAGCGATAAGAAGGGCTACCTCGCCCCGGTGTCGCTCAAGAAGTTCAACCCCGAGGCCACCGGATACGCGCTCGACACGCTCTACCGTAACCTGACCAAGCTGAAGGACGCGGGTGTGAAGAAGGTCGTGCTGATACTCGACTCCTGTTTCTCAGGCGACTCGGCGGCGGGCATGCTGATCGATAACGTTTCCCCGATTATGGCGAAGGTGCAGAACGAGCTTGCGGCGGCAGAGATCGGCACGGTTTTCCTCGCGACCACCGGCGACTCCTACGCGGCATGGTATAAGGATATGGGACAGGGGCTTTTCACCTACTTCCTGCTAAGGGGGCTGGGCGGAGACGCCGATGCGGACAAAAATAAGACCATAACTCTCGCGGAGATGCAGGAATATATGGGGAAAGCCGTACCGGAGCAGTCCATGCTCCTGTTGAATTTCCGCCAGATCCCGCAGGTGAGCGGGAAGCCCGGCGAGGTGATCATCAATCTGAAATAGTTCAGTATAAAACAAGTAACTTTTTGGGAGGATCTTATCAACAAACTACCGGATGGGACGGTTGCGTTAGTTACGGGGGTGAGCCGTATCAAGGGAATAGGATTCGCCGTCGCAAAAAAGCTCGCTGAGCAGGGTGCTGATCTTTTTATTCATTCGTTTTCCCCCTACGATTCTCAGTTTCCATGGAAAACAAATAAAGATGAAATATCGACCATCATTACGGAATTAGAAAAAACCGGCGGACGGGTTGAACATATTGAGGCCGATTTCAGTCAAAAAGAATCGCCGGAACTGGTAATCGAAGCCGCATTTTCCGCATATAACAATGTTCACGCTTTGGTTCTCAATCATGCGTACTGCACTCAGGGAAATCTTGCCGAGCTGACTGCGGAAAATATCGATTTACATAATAATATCAATATCCGCTCGACGCTTCTACTTGTTAAAGAATGGAGCCTTCGCTTTCAGAATTCCGGAATTGCCGGACGTGTCGTCATGATGACTTCGGGTCAGCATATCGCCCCAGATCCCGGCGTACTATCCTATGTCGCCTCAAAAGGCGCGATTCACCAGTTAACCCTCAGTCTCTCCGCGGAATTAGTCAGGAGGGGGATTACGGTCAATACTATCAATCCCGGCCCCACAAACAGCTACGACTGCGAAAAGCATTATCCTGAGATTTATGCGGATGTGCTCAAGCATTTTCCGCAGAATCGATGGGGAACCCCGGAGGACGCCGCGAATATTATCGCGTTTTTAGTCAGTCCCGCGTCTCAATGGATTTCCGGCGAGGTTATTAATTCCGACGGCGGATCGCATTATTAAGAATAACCGGAGATTATGTATGGCCGCTGAGAAAAAAAAGTATTCGAATATCGACGAATATATTGCGATGTTCCCGAAGGATGTCCGGGAGATTTTAGAACAGATGAGGCGGGTAATCGCCGATACCGCGCCGAGCGCGACAGAAACGATATCCTACGCGATACCTACGTTCAAGCTCAACGGGAAAAATCTGGTGCATTTTGCGGCATTTAAAAAGCATATCGGGTTCTATCCCGCATCGTCGGGAATCGCCGGATTCCAGCAAGAATTGTCTTCCTATAAAAACGCAAAAGGTTCGGTTCAATTCCCGTTCGATCAGCCGGTACCGTTCGAATTGGTGAAGAAGATCGTGGAGTTCAGAGTAAAGGAAAACGATGCGCTATATAAATAACCGTTTCAATAAAAACGGGCGCCCTTCCAAGATTGATGACGAACTGCTTTTGTCATTGCGATACCGCGCTGCACCGGCTTTTTGAAGCGCGGCAGAAGCAATCTATTTTACTAGCGTTCCAGGAATAAAACAGACTGCTTCATCTCGTTGCGCCTCGCAGTAACATCAAACATACGGAATTCCCTGTTCGTCAACATGCCCTTCCGGACGCCCGCATTCGTTCATTCTATCCCTATTTCTCGACTCCCCGGTAGAACAACAGCCCGTTATTCACTACCTGCAGGAGGAAGGATTTTTTATCCTTGTTCTTTTCCCCGAACATTTTCAGATCTCCGAGGTCCTTGATTTTT
Organism: Brevinematales bacterium; assembly: GCA_020059465.1. Taxonomy (GTDB): domain Bacteria; phylum Spirochaetota; class Brevinematia; order Brevinematales; family GWF1-51-8; genus GWF1-51-8. Next base: position 18,733 of record JAGVBZ010000043.1, on the reverse strand, counting down.
TGATTATTGATCCCGACCACGATCTCGCCGGGGCGCAGGGTGCCGTAGAAGAAGCTCTTCTTATCGACGGATTTGACCATCACCCCGAAATCCACGCCGTTCTTCTTGTAGTCCTTGGACGACGGTGTTACGAACTCCGCCCCCAGAAAGTTATACGTCTCCGTCAAATCGCCCTGCGGAGCATCCTTGCCCGGCTTATTTTTCTCGCCGAACACGGTATTCGCCTCTTCCCTATCTGCCAGAACAACCGATACAGTGATCTGCTGAGCGTTCCGCAGAATGAGGATATCCACCTTAGTCTTCGGGGGAAAGTTGCCGATCATCAGGCGGAGCATATCGGGGTCGCCCACCGGCTTGCCGTTGATCGAGAGTATGACGTCGCCCTGCTCTATTTTCGACACCGCGGCGGGGCTGTCCTCGAGCACTTTGGAGACCAGCACTCCTTCGCCGGGTTTCAATCCGAGCGTCTTTCTGGCGGCGTCGTCCAACGGCGACGGGACTATACCGAAATATCCGCGCTCGACCTTGCCTTTATCGATAATCTGCAGCGCAATTTCTTTCATCAGGTTGATAGGTACGGCGTAGCTGATGCCCATATATCCGCCGGTCTGCGATTGGATCGCAGTATTCATCCCGATAACCTGTCCCTTGATATTGACGAGGGGGCCGCCGGAGTTGCCGGGGTTTACCGCAACATCGGTCTGGATCAGGCTCTGGAAGCTCGACGATAAACCCGGACGGCTGATCGCGCTCACGATACCGAACGTGAACGATCCCGCGAGCCCGAACGGGTTGCCGATAGCGATGACAAGGTCGCCGGTCTGCACTTCAGAGGAATCCCCCAAAGCGGCGTACGGAAACTCCTCGTTCGCTTCGATCTTGAGCACAGCAATATCGGTTTCGGGATCGACGCCGATGATTTTCGCCTCGAACATCCGGTTATCCGAGAGAATGACTGTAATTTTATCAGCCTTGGCTACAACATGGTAATTCGAGAATAAGTAACCGTCTTTAGAGAAAATAATACCCGAACCCTGCGCCTGCGATTTCTTTTCCATCTCCTCTCCGGGCTGGCCGAAGTAGAATTTGAAGAAGGGATCGTTTTTAAAGAAGGGGTCGTTATAGAACGGGTTCATCGCTTTATTTACCTTGACGGTACTTTCGACATGGATACTCACTACCGACGGTTGAACCGTCTTGGAAATCTCTCGAAACACATTCTGCATATTGACAATCGTATCGACGCCGGGTATCTTGCTGACAGCCTCGTTCTCCGTCTTGAACGGGAACTTAGTCTGCTGCGCGGAGGCCCCCATACATGCCCCGCCGATAAACGCAGTAAGGACTCCGAAACCGATCCCGGCAAAAATCATAATTTTCTTCATCGAGGTCATTGTTTCCTCCCTTAAGGATTTTCATATATTTATTAGACAATTCATTGTCTTCGATAGATAGAAGAAGCGCCTGAAAATAATTTAATAAAACGAAAATAAAAAATCAAGGCGCAGCGGAAAAAAATAGGCGCCGGTATCTAGGCTGCCGGCGCCATCTCTATGAAAAGATTGGGTGTGTGCTTTCCCTTTTACATCATATTAGATATATTTCAGCTTCGGCGGTTAGAAAAATATAAATATTTTTTACCCGATAATACTCGTCTGCCCTCTGCGGCCGCCGGAATGCAGGATTCAATCCGGGCGATGCATTATAAAACCAGTTCACTTGATTAGAAGTTATTTCCGGGGTTGGAGCATTTATCTCCGGTGGGCGGAGCACAGCGCGATCGCGATCGCGTCCGCGACATCGTCCGGGGACGGAGTTTCCGCGAGCGAGAGAAGGATACGGACCGCCTGCTGGATCTGCGCCTTCGACGCCCGGCCGTATCCGCAAACAGCGGTCTTGACCTGAAGCGGCGAGAACTCGACGATATCCATATTATGGATTTTTCCGAGCACCAGCAACGCGCCGCGTACCTCGCTGATTATCGTAGCAGTACGGGTATTTTTCGCGAAAATCAGGGTCTCAAGCCCCATTACCTGGGGAGTGTACTTTTGAATCAGGGTTTCTACATCGTTGTAAACCTGATAGAGACGGTCGTTTTTCGGGATGCCGGGTTCGGTGGAGATAAGACCGTAAGATAACGGCGTGACTTCGGAGCCTTCGATTTCGAGTACCGCGTAGCCGAGCCGCTGGATGCCGGGATCGATACCGAGTACCCGCACTAACTCGGCGCCTTTTGCTGAAGGATTCGCCCGATCAGCCATTCGGCGACCGCCTTTTTATCCATCCGCCCGCTTTCCGCTCTGCCGCCGGACTTATCGATCAGAACGACCTCGTTCTCGCCGCTTCCGAGCGGATTAAACGATTCGCCGATCCGGTTGAGTACTATATAATCAAGCCCTTTATTCTTCAGTTTGTCAGTCGCGTTCCCTTCGGCGGAATCTGTTTCGAGCGCAAATCCAATCAACTGCTTACCGGCGAATTCCGAGGCAATCGTTTTCAGGACATCGGGGTTCTGAACAAGCTCGATATTCATATTCGCACCGGTCTTTTTTATCTTCGCGGGGGACGGTTTTAACGGACGGTAATCCGCGACAGCCGCCGCCATGAACAGTCCGTCGTAATCCTTCATTTTCCCGCGGACCGCGTCGAGCATCTCGACCGCGGACTGTACGGCGGCCGACGGGATATACGCCGGAACTGCGGCCTGTATATTCCCGGTGATCAGCAGAACATCCGCGCCTTTCCGGTAAAGCGCCTTCGCGATCTCGATTCCCATCCGGCCGCTCGAAAAATTGGATAAGTACCGTACCGGGTCGAGTTTCTCGATAGTACCGCCCGCCGTCACGATAAATTTCCTGCCCCTGAGCGGCGTCGAGGGATCGCGGGCTATGACCGCGGCAATAGTATCTTCGTTTACCAATCGCCCCTTTCCGGAGTAACCGCATGCGAGATTCCCGGAGTCCGGTTCGATCACTTCATAGCCGAGCTTTTCCGACAGGATTTGGAGATTTGCCTGAGTAGCGGGATTCTCGTACATATGTACGTTCATCGACGGGAACACGATGCGGCGGGATACGCATGCGAGCGCGGTCGAGGTAAGCAGGTTATCGGCTAACCCGTGCGCGATCTTTGCAATAGTATTTCCTGTTGCGGGCACTACCGCGAATACGTCCGCCCAGTCCGCAAGCGAGACATGCGCGATAGGCCGCGAGATATCGAAATCGTCGACATAGACTTCGTTATGACAAAGGGTTTTAAAAAGGATCGGCTGGATAAATTTCGCGGCGGCGGGAGTCATTATCACCCGAATTTCATGGCCTTCGGATTCGAGCTGCCGGACAACCCCGAGCACCTTATAAACCGCTATCCCTCCGGTTACTCCGATTAATATTTTCATTCTACCGCCTACGGATTTATCTTGATCCAATGCAGGATGACAAAATACTCACCGTCCTTAATCACCGCGCTGTATATCTCACCGCGAATATCAATAAAATACCCCATCGTAATTGCATAGTCCATGATATGCGGCGAATAAAACACACTCTGGGACGCCGGAGTATCGGTCAGGTCGAGAAAACGGAAACGAATCCCTTTATTTTTCTCGTCGTAGGAATAAGTGACCACCTTGTCGTCGCGTGTTACGCCGAGAAGGCTGTCCATATTGTCGGCGGAACGGTAGATGGTTTTTTCCATACTGTTCTGCAATATACTGTAGAGGTTCAGACTGGAGTATACCTCGGTAGGTATGTCCACCGGAACATCCTTCTTTTTTATCAGGTACTGCTGGCTGAAAAGAAGCAGTTTTTCGTCGTTCATCAGGTTATAAACGTCGCTGTAGACCACCATGAAAGTCTTATCGCCTTCGGTATGCGTCTGCGAAAGATAATCGGTACGGAACTCGAAGCTCATTTCTCCCGACGGCAGGAAACGTTTGACCACCCATGATAACTGTTCGTTGTTTTCCTCGCGGATATACGCATAAAGGTTTCCGAACAAATCGACGTCTACACGGTCGGGATAGGCCATCGGCCCGGTATTGATCCCGTTCACGCCGATGCGGTAAACAAATTTCCCATAGATGGAAAACTTATAGATATAATACTGCTCGTAGATGTCCGCCAAATTGGCATTGGAAACCGAGGCCAGAATAAAAATTTCGCCGTACTTATTGAGAATCACCTGGAACGGTATATCAAATTCGTATCCGTCACCCTTGTTAGGAATAATCAGGTTCGTCACGGGATCGCGGTTCATATTGAACACACTGACACGCTTGTTATACTTGTCGGCGATATAGACCTTATTTCTGTATATCTGGATACTCGACGGTACGTCAATATAATCGGGTATCATGAATTGTTTTTCATCGGTAAACGCCACTTTCAATTCGGGAAGGTTGCTGCCGACCTGATCCGGTTTACTGCCGAGCTGGGCGTAGAAAACAGTCTCGTAGGGCATGAAGTTCGGCCCGCCGGCGCATGAAATCATGGAAAGAAATAACCCGGTCAGCATTACCGCCCGGAATAAATACTGCATAGATCCCTCACTATATCCTGTTTTCAAACTCTATGATAATCTGGTTCAGTATATCGATACCGCGCTTCAGTTCGTCGTCGGTCACAGTAAACGCGATGCGGAAATTGGTGTTTTTCTCGGAGAAAACGTTGCCCGGAATGACCAGTACCTTGTGACTGATCGCAAGCTCCACAAAACTCGAAACATCCCCCGACTTCAGCGCAGGAAACATGTAAAACGCCCCTTCGGGTTTTACTATATCGAAGGCGTCCTTGAGACCGTTATAGACCAGATCGCGCTTCTTCCTGTAGGTGTCCCGGAACGATGCCGTATCGAGATCGAGCGCCGTAAGAGCGGCGTACTGGAAAGGGCTGGGCGCGCAGACGAACGAATACTGCTGAAGCTTAATCATTGCGCCGATCAGTTCGGGACTGCCGAGCGCAAACCCCATACGCCATCCGGTCATCGCGTACGTTTTCGAGAACCCTCCGAGTATCAGGACATTATCGTAATAGTTCGCGGGGCTGTCGAATTTCCCGTCGTAAACAAACCCGTCGTAAATCTCGTCGGAGATAATCAGGATATTATTCTCCTTCGCGACCTTCACAGCGGCGTCGATATCGGATTTTGTATAGACATACCCGGTAGGGTTGCTGGGGCTATTGAGGATGATCGCTTTCGTCCTGGGCGAAACCGCCGCCTTGAGTTTGGCATAGTCGATTTTAAAATCCGGGTAAGTGTCGACTATCACAGCCTTTCCGTCAAGCAGGTGCACCAGATGCTTATACATGACAAAATACGGATCGAACACGACGACCTCGTCGCCGGGATCGATGATCGACATCAGCGCAAGCATCAGGCCGCCGGATACCCCTGATGTGATAATAGCCTGATTGATATCAAATTTCTTTTTATAGGTGACCGAAGCGTCGTGAATAATCCGTTCCCGCAGTTCGGCGATACCCTGCGTGAGGGTATAACGGTTCATCCCTTTGCGGATAGCCTCGATCGCGGCGTCCTTGACCGCATCAGGCACATCGAAATCGGGCTGGCCGATACTGAAATTGATCGGGTTCTCTATTTTCGCCGCCAGTTCAAATACTTTCCGTATACCGGAAGAATCAACTCTTTTAGATCTTTCGGAAATCATGTTTCCCTCCGTTTGTTAGACCAATGATTTTAGACTATTTTCGAGTTTTTATCAACTAACTGCTGCGCAGGCTATCGCCGATATTTTAGTAAATGAATCCATTGATTGCCGGCCCGTACTCAGCCGCACAGAGCGCCCGTTATCATCACAGAACGGCGATCGATAATTTTGATTCGCATGACATCGGGATTAGCCCTACGAAGGATAAGGATTTCCAGGCGCCCGCGCTTTGCGGAAAGTCCTGCGGCTACGCTCGGGACAAGCGAAAGCGCCTGAAAACTTTGAGGGGAATAAATATCCTAACCTAATTTCTCTCTTCTGTTCCTGATAAATGTCGGCGTTTCGAGATTGGTCTCGAACACCTTCTCCGGCTTGGACGCGAAATCCTTCTGCTGATTGGTATACAGCAGGCGGAAACGCTGGCTCTGTTTGTTCTGGTAGTGCGACGCCACATCGATGACCTTTCTGTCGTCGAAAATATCGTCGTCGTTCAACGGTTCGTCTATCATCTCTTCTTCGTAGTCCTTCGCAAAATCGGTAGCGACCACGATGACCTTTACTTTATCTTTGAGGTTTTCGTCAATATCCACACCCATAATAATATCCGCGTTGGGACGGCAGTAGTTCGCGATCGTTCTCGACGCCTCGTCGTACTCCTCCATCGGGAAGTCCTGTCCGCCGATGAACACGACCAGCATAGCGCCGGCGTTCTTGAACGAGTTGTTTTCGATCAGCGGATTTTCCATCGCCATCTTGACCGCTTCCACCGCGCGGTTTTCACCGTGCGCCACACCGATCCCCATAATCGCCTCGCCTTTGTTCGACAGGACGGTCTTCACGTCCGCGAAATCGACGTTGATGAGTCCCACGTCCGAAATAATATCGGAAATACCCTGCACGGACTGCTTGAGTACTTCATCGATTTTGCGGAACGCATCCTTAATGGGGGTTTTACGGTCGATAATCTTGAGAATCCTGGAATTGGTGATAATCAGCATCGTATCGACATTTTCCTTGAGTCGTTCGATACCCTGCCGCGCCACTCCCTGACGCTTCGGCCCTTCGTACTCGAACGGGAGAGTGATTACCGCGACAGTCAGCGCGCCCATTTCCTTCGCGACCTTCGCGAAGATCGGCGACGCCCCTGTACCGGTACCGCCTCCCATCCCTGCGGTGATAAATACCATATCCGCGCCTTCGAGGTGCTGCTTGATCAGCTCGATATCCTCCTGCGCGGCCTTTTCGCCTACTTCAGGCCTTGCTCCCGCCCCCAGCCCGCGCGTAGAGCGCATACCGATCTGGAGTTTGATCGGCGCAAGGGACTGCTGCAGTACCTGCTTATCGGTGTTCACGGCGATGAATTCGACGTTCCGGATACCTTCCTCGATCATCCGGTTCACCGCGTTGCATCCCGCTCCGCCGATACCCACTACTTTGATGTTAGTAACTTTTCCGTCCTCAAAGAACTCCGCTTCGTTCTCCCGCGACGGTTTCTCGTACTGATTCCGATACATATCTATTCCCCTCCTCAAGTAAAAGTCGCTTTTAAAGACCCGCGTTCTCCCTTCCTTCTATCGACGGTAAAATTCGCCATAAAGAAGATCGTACTACTGTCCCTCGACTTCGCTCGGGATGACAGTACACCCTTCTAATATCAGGCGTTTTCAAATGCTTAAAAAAATTCGTCCAGCCACTTCCGAATCCGTGAAATAACAGATTCCCGGTTCTTCTCCTCGTCCTTAGTATTCGTCGGCCCGAGCTTCGGCAGGTTGTCCTGCGCATAGAGAGTAAGCCCGACCGCGGTCGAGAAGATTGGGCTGTCCACGATATCGTGGAGTCCCTTGATACCGAGCGGCGCGCCCACACGCACCGGAAGGCCGAACACTTCACTCGCGAGATCCCCGATATAAGGGGTAAGCGATACGCCGCCTGTCAGCACGATACCCGCGCCGAGAGTGTTCTTCTTGCCGCTCTTCTCAAGCTCGTTATTCACCAGCGCGAGAATTTCCTCGATACGCGGCTGCATATATTCCACCAGTATCCGGCGCTGTTCCATATGCGGAGGGCGCCCGCCGATACCGGGTACTTCTATCTGTTCCTCTTCCTTGATAAAATCAGCGACAGCCGCGCCGTATTTCAGCTTGATTTCCTCGGCGGCGGCGTTGGGAGTCTTCAATCCTATGGAAATGTCTGTCGTGATATGATTCCCGCCGATCGCGAGAACCCCGGTATGCCTGAGCGAGCCCTGCTCGAATACAATATAGTCGGTAGTCCCGCCGCCGATATCGACCAGCGCGACCCCCATTTCGCGTTCCTCTTCGGTCAGCACAGCCTGCGCGGACGCGAGAGGTTCGAGCACTATTTCGTCGGCGTCATACCCGGCCTTATTGACGCTCTTTATCAGGTTGTTGATCGATGTTCCCGCGGCGGTGATGATATGCACGATCGCCTCAAGACGCATGCCGGACATCCCCACAGGGTCTTTCACGCCGTCCTGATCGTCCACAATAAATTCCTGCGGGAGGATGTGGATCACATCGCGGTCGATCGGAATAACAATCGCGGCGGCCGCGTCGATGACCCGGCGCACGTCAGATTCGGTGATCTCTTTTCTTTTATCGATGATGGCGATAACGCCTTTACTGTTTATTCCTTCGATATGACCGCCGGAAATCCCGATATAGACCCCGCTGATTTCCACACCGGCCTGAATTTCGGACATCTCGATAGCGGCGGCGATAGACGCGGCGGATTCGTCGATATTGATGACGACGCCCTTCCGCAGTCCTTTCGACGGGACTACCCCCACGCCTAATATCTCGAGTTCATTGGAATCGGTTATCATCGCGATTACCGCGCAAACCTTGGTGGTGCCGATGTCTAACCCGGTCACTATCCTTGAACTCAAATTCTTCCTCCCGTGCGCGCCGCTTACTGGAAGCCTATCGCGCTGGCTTTATCAATATCCACATACTTGATGGAAAGCTTGTCCTTCTTTATCTTGTCGCCCGTCAGTACGAGGCGTTTCAGGTACTCGTTATCCGGGACTTTCAGCCCGATATAAAACAGGGTCGAGAGCCCCTTCAATAAAAAATACACCCCTTCCTTTTTCTTGATATATACCCGTGAAATCTCATCCTTCCGGTCGAAACCATCGATATTCCGGAGGGTCGCGATCACAAACTCGTCCCCGATCACCGTATCTTTGACGGTCAGAAGCGGGAAATCGAGCGTGATGATCGGGAGGTCCGGGGACGTGCCCGCGGATATAATCTGCCCGTTCCGGTCGCAAATGACCGTCGTCTTCCCGTCGGTAACCGCCGCCACAGGCTTGCGCTCGTAAACGGTTATCTTGATCGTATCCGGTATCACCCGTTCGACAACCGCATAGTCGACGAGACGGATTTTCGCGATTTCGCCGGCTATATGCCCGAGGTCGTAGGAGAAAACAGACTCCCCGTACCGTACCCCGGAAACCGCCGCGACATCGGCGGAATTCACATAATGCTGGTTTGTAACAATAATGTTCTTGATGTTAAATGCGCCCTGCTCCTGCAGAAAAAAGTATATCAGGTAATGTATCCCGTAGAGCAGAAAGCAAAAAACAACCACGAGAACGAAGACGGAAAACCCCCTCTTCATTTTATCTGCACGCAGTCGAGAATCTTCAATACCAATTGCGGCATATCCATCCCGATCTCGCGCGCCATAGCGGGAATATCGCTCGTATCGGTCAATCCCGGAAGCGAGTTGGCCTCGAGGTAATAAAATTCCCCGTCCGGCTCGAGCATCACGTCGATACGCGCGAAACCGCTGAGGCCGAGTTCACGGAACGCGAGCTTGGTGACATCTTTTATCGTCTTCGTCACTTCTTCGGGAATTTCCGCGGGAATAATAAAATCGGTCATCCCCTGCGTATATTTCGCCTCGAAGTCGTAGAATTCGTTTTTAGGACGGAGCTCGAGTATCGGGAGCGCGGTCACTGACTTTCCGTCGTCCAGTATCCCCACTGTCAGTTCCTTTCCCGATATATATTGTTCCGCGAACGCATAACGGTATTTACGGGAATATTCCGCGATATGATTACGCAGCATGTCTTCCGATTTGACCAGTTCGACTCCCACACTGGAGCCCTCGCTGAACGGTTTCAGCACGACCGGATATCCGAGTTCCTCGCTGACCGCGCGGATACTGGCGTCGGGATGAACCGCGTCGATCTCCACCGAAGCGGGCACGGGTATCCCGGATGCCGACCAGATTTTCTTAGTCAGCATCTTATCCATCGCGATAGCGCTCGCGGCGACTCCCGAACCTGTGTACGGTATCCCCATGACCTCGAGTAAACCCTGGATACAGCCGTCTTCCCCGTAGGTACCGTGGAGGGCTATAAATGCAATGTCGATTTTTTCCGATATGAGACGGGAAGCGATATCGCGGCCGGCGTCGATCTGTACGGCGCGAATACCGAGAGACTGGAGCGCGCGGAAGACGTTGGCGCCTGAACGCTGACTGATCTCGCGTTCGGACGACATACCGCCCATCAGCACACCGATGGTTTTATTGGTATAACGGGAAATATCTAAGCCGTCATTCGGCATTTAATCCCCTCCCGGAAAATGCGTTATGAATAGTTGGTGTCTATAAAAAGGTACTATTCCTCAAAATCGCCTATCATCCGTATCTCAGGGATCAGTTCGATCCCGAATTTCTCCCGGACGCCCTTCTGCACCGTGCGTATCAGCCCGGCGACATCCGCCGCAGTCGCGTTCCCGGTGTTCAGAATGAAGTTCGCATGCTTGTCGGAGACTACCGCCCCGCCGATCGCGAACCCTGAAAACCCCGCATCGCGGATGAGCTGCCACGCCTTTCCGCCTTCGGGGTTGCGAAAAACACTCCCCGCGGAATAACCCGCCGGTTGTGAATCTTTTCTTACATTTCGATTATTATCCATCTTTTTCAGGATTATGTCAATACTTTTATTGAAAATTTTGAAAATAGTAGTAAAAATAATCCTACTATCGTCTATTCCATGCCTATATCCCCACTTAACCGCCCCGCCGGCGACCGTTTCCGTAACACCGTTTAAGGTAACCGTATGCACTTCGGCTGTAATTCCCGATACGGACTCCCCATGCGCCCCGGCGTTCATCACCACCGCGCCGCCGACTGTTCCGGGAATACCCGCCGCGAATTCGAGGCCGGAGAAGCCGTGTTCTGCGGCCGCGCGCGAAAGCTCGATCAATCCGGCGCCCCCGCCCGCGATAACCGTATCGCCGCGGAACTCGACGGCCTTAAAATCCCCGCCGAGACGGTATACCACGCCGTCGAAACCCCTGTCGCTGACCACAAGATTCGAACCTTTACCGATGATCAGGGACGGGAGATCGTGCTCGCGGATAATATTCAGTAGGGATTGGAGTTCGCCGATATTCCCCGGCTCGGCCAATACGGCGGCGTTCCCGCCGACCCGCATCGTGGTCAGCGTAGAGAACGGTACGTCTGTCCTTGCGCCGGGAAATAACCTGATGATCGAATTCCGGGCGGCGGAATTCATTAGGAAGTTATCTCGATGTGATAGTTCTCAATCACGGGATTAGCGAAAAGCTCGTCCGCCATCTCGTCGAGTTTCTTCTTCGCGGCGTCGGGCGTCGCTTCGTCTATCTCGATATAAAAAAGCTTCGCGGCGCGGACATCCTTCACGGAAGCATAATCCAGATGATGGAGCGCGTTCATCAGCACTTTCCCCTGCGGGTCGAATACACCCGGCTTGAGCATCACTTCTATTTTAGCTTTCATTCGCTAACCCTCGCATTTTTTATTTTCATCATGATAGAACATTTTCCTAAAGATTTCAATTTAATGTACAGACGGGCTATTCCCCCAGGATCAACTGCTTGGCTTCCTCATATGTATCCACCAGAGAATATCCGATATTGAAAACTTTTGTAAACCCGATGGCCTCGAAAAGTTTTTTCAGGCGTTCCTGAATCCCGAATACGATAATGTTCCCGCCGTGCAGACGGGCTTCCTTCAGACTGTTTATCAGTACGCCGACACTCGCGCTGCAGATAAATTCAAGGAACGAGAAGTCGCAGATTACCTTATTCGTCTTCAGAAGGGTTTCATGCAGATTGGCTTTGAAATCCTCGGTATTATAAGTATTCAGTTCGCCGCGAATCGTAATAACAGCAATACCGTCTTCGTCGAAATGTATCGAATATCCGGCGTCTTCCATTTTTCCTTCCTTATGTTACGGATTATCGTCCTGCATCATTTCGACCGCCTCGTCCATCGTATCGGTCATATCGATCATACGCGGAAACCCGATGATCTCGAGAATCTTTTTTATTTTCTGATTGACTTCGGTTACGATTATCCTGCCACCGGCGTCAGCGGCTTGATTATTATAAGCGACAATATAACCCACCGCAGCGCTGCAGATATACTCCAGATGAGAAAAATCGATGATAATACGTTTGGTTTTATCGAGAATTTCGGCCATTTTTGCGTCCAACACGGAAACCATTTTCGGATAAAGCTCGCCGCCGATCTTTACAACAGCATAGTCTCCCATTAACTTGTCAGAAACCCTGAGATCCGACATAAATTCCCCTATTTTAATTCAAAATAAGTCTTCGCATCATTCAGCGAATCGGCAATTCTCATGAATTTACCAAACCCAACGAAATCGAAAACTTTCCGTACATTTCCAGTCATGTGGACAAGGACAATATTTCCGCCGCCGGCCTTAGCACTGTTGAAGGAAGCCAAAAGACTGCCCATTCCAGCGCTGCAGATATAGTCAAGCCGGGCCGCATCGATAATCACGAGCTTCGATTTTTCAAGCACCCCTCGCATTTGATCGTTAAATTCCGGAACATCCTGAGAGTTGAGTTCGCCTATGATGGATAGAATTACGAAATTGCCGTCCATCTTGATCTCATACTGGATTATCGTTTCCATAAAAACTCCTCAGCCCCTTTCCGCTTCGGTACAGTATTATAAATAATTTTATATCAATTTACAATATATATCGTGAATCCTTAAAGAAATTTTCGCATAATGATCCTGTTTCCAATCCCCGGAATGAATTCATGCGCCATTTCATCCATAAAAACCTTCATCGAGAAAATCCCGAGGCCGTGGGTTTTCCGTGCTGTCGTATGCCGTTCAAGGTCGGGCAACGGCACTCCTACCGGATTAAACGCCTTCCCGAAATCGGAAACAACCACCTCGATCCCTTTTTCAATACCTTTGACTTCGATCTCGAGTACCCGGTTATCGTCCGGAATTTCCGGATCCTCCGCATAACTGTGACGAATCACGTTCGTGGCGGCTTCGTCGACAGCCATCTCTATCTCGCCTAATTTTTCCTCACTGAAACCCTGTTCTTTCGCGAAAGAAAGTACAAATTCCCTGATACGGGATAAAGAATCGGTAACCCCGGCGATTCGTAAAGTCACTCTGGCAATCCGGCTAAAGAGCCGATTTCGCTTCGGGAACCGTCCCGACTATCTTGAACACCTTGGAGAATCCCATCGTGTCGAACACCTTCTTGATCTTATCGCTCATCCCGGCGAGGATAATATTTCCGCCCGCCTTTTTTACCTCGTTAAACGAGGCCATAAGCGCGCCTAATCCGGCGGTCGCGATGTATTCCAGCGCGGTGACATCTATCACAATACTCTTCGTCTTGGTCAATACTTCCTTGAGCTTCTTATCGAACTCACCCACTGTATGCGCATCCACCGAACCGGCGACCGATATAATACCGGCCTGTCCGTCCATCTTCGCGGAAATTTCAACTCCTGCCATCGAATCCTCCAAGCAGCTTTTTGCTTATAGTATTTTAAGTAAAATATATTATTCTGTAAAAGAATCGTACCTTTTGTTTATAGATATTTTTTTCCTGTCTGCGGTATCCATGAGATAACAAAATCCAATCCATATTACGCGGACGTGCCCAGCAATCCCTAATCGACCATGCTATATCAGTATATGGAAATCCAGCATGACGTTGGGCTGCGGTATCGTACCCGGCAGATTTCCCAATTCTTCGATATAATAAGCCGCGTTAATTTTAAGCACCGGGATATCGATTCCGATACCCAGAGTCGGATAGCCTTTGTACAGCCCCGCGCGGGCAATCAGGAAAGTGAAGAATTTTATCTGCGTACCGGCTCTCAGCTTCAATAAATAGCTTTCGGTGAAATCCAGGGAATTCACAATATCGAAATATATTTCCATACTGTTGATCAGGAAATTCCCGAAATTCAATTTCCAGTAAATCCCCAAATCGAGCGAGGGGGTAAAATAGGTCGCTTCATAGACAGGCCCGCCCTCGATCTTTTTAAAATCCGCGGTGTATTCACTCCAGTTAAATCCCGTCGAGAACCAGTCGCGGCAAACCAGTCCTATCGAGAAATCGAGCATTTTAACCATTAACCCGACATCCGAACCGATATTCTGGCCCATCAGGAATCCTCTATCGAACGCCGCGATGCTTGTTCCAATATCCAGCGCCTCTAAAATACTCAGCCGGTCATTGACATATTTCATTCTATTGAGATATTTCAGGTTGATGCCGGCGTATACACGGGTAAACTTGCCCAGGAAGAAGGGAATAGGAAACTCGAAACCGTATCCTACAGTAAACCCGATATCCGCATAGGTCGCGAATTTAACATAGGGCAAACCCGGAGCCTGCTTGACTGTTACCGATGTATATATATCGTCATAGAGCAGTAATCCAAGCCCGTTGCCGACATATCCGAGCATCAACGGACCGGTTACCCCGATAGTGCTTTTCAAATTCAGAATCTTCTGCCATTCGGCGTCGGTCAAACTTTCCATCGTAGTCTGGCCATTCCCGAAGCGAAGTGCCAGCATCGCAAGATCGTAAAGATCGAGGTTAGCCCGCAGACCGGCTTTTAGCACCGAGAAACCCTTAAACTCATTCGCTCCGAGGGCGGCGGGATTCATGAAAACTATTCCGAAACGCGCCGTATCGGCTACGCCTGCGCCGCCGGTCGCTATCACATCGATAGGCTGTGTGATTTTCACTTCCTTCTGCAATCCGTATCCTGCGCCGGCGAGTACAAGGGTGATTGAAATAAATAAAAATAGTTTCTTCAGCATATTTTCCTCCCGCCCACTAAAGCCCGAAGTAATTGGACAGAACCAGATTAAAGTTTGTTAAATCCGGGAGAAGCAGCATTAATTCCGGCTGCATATTCGCAAGGTTCGAAACCCCCGCCTGCGCCATCGCGTTGGTAAACTCAGTATAATTTGTCGGTGAAAATCCTTCGAAGAACCAGAGATTGGTCAATCCATAGGTATTTGTCAAACCGAACTGTGATAGGGACGTCAGATTTGAAATTGATTCGAAGTTCGACACGACTGTCTGTAACACCATGTTAATCGAGGCTCTTACGTTAGAGACAGTCGCCTTGGCCTCCGGGGTGTAGACGCTGTTCTCTATGATACCCAAACTGTATTCGGAATGGGCGATATAGGTATTAAATCTCGGAACTAATGTCCCAATTGTTTTCAGCATTTTTATTGCCTGAACAAAATTCGTGGTATTCGGGAGATTATTCGAAATCGAAAAATCCGGATAGAACATCAAATAGTCGTTGGTATCCATAATAATATTCCTGTCCAAATCCGTATCGCCGAGCAGGAACGCCGCAAACGCGGTATTGAAAATAAAAAAGTTCAGGTTGATATTGATATCGTTATACGGAATAACCCCGTCTCCGGCGCTGGATACAATCATATAGAGTTTTGCCTGCACGAACTCGCTTACATCATATAAAGTATTCATATTGATCAGGGAATAATTATTCGATAGAACGGCACGGATGAACTGAGTGGGAGGAATCTTCCAGTACAAGTAAGCCGTCGATATTCCTTCCAGCGCAAGCGCGTTGTTATCGTCCAGCTGCAGGACACGCGCATACGCATCGTAGGCCTTCTGGTATTCACCCTGTGAAATGTAACCGTCGCCTAATGAAAGAAGCATCGGAATACTGTCGACTTGCGCAGGCTCAGCGGGGTTCAGCAGCGAGAAAACATTAAAGCACGAACTGATTGTGAGGGCGCTAATTAATATGATAAATACAGCGATAATTTTCAGCTTCATAAAGCCTCCTTATTACAAAACACACAGCCCGCTCGCCCAAAATAATATACACACAATTTTTCAAAATTCCAAGTAGATATGCTAATCCGGAAGAATTTTATTTAGATCAATCTCCAAATTACTGTAAACCCGTTCAATTCTTTCATATAGTTTTTCATCACGGGAAACTATTCTGCGCCCGAGATATTTAATCAATTCACCCTTCTCGGTCAACACCTCTACCACCCGTTTCTTCTTAGCTTCGATATTCACCCATACAACCTCCGTCTCCTGACTCCTGCGCAGATGGGTAGACGGAACATACCCCACCAGCCGCTCCATAAATTCGGTGCGTTTGATTTTTTGCATAGTCTCGGTGGTTTCACGCGACATCTCTTTCGTCTCGTCGGAACCCAGTATCATGATCTCGAAAAACCCGATATCCTTTATATCCCGCATATAGCAATCCACCGCCTCTTCCTCGAATATCCTGCAGATATACTGATATATCTTTTCCATTCGGCTTTTAGAAAAGGTTTTACGGATAAGAAAATAAAATAAGTCGAGTAAAAATACTGCGCTTTTTCGTTTCAGTCTCATTCAACACCCATTTGCGATTATATCCCTCTTATTAAAATCTCAGTACCGCGCCCCGAAAACTCTATCAAACCCTTATTTTTTAGTGTAAACAATGCCCCCAGAGCCGCATCCCTGCGTATCCCCCTGAGAACCCCGTACCCCGGAAAAGCCAGATCGCGCAGGTGAAGCCCGTATCCAAGCTCAAATAGCCGGCCGCGCGCGAACAATTTCCCGTCCGCTCTCAGCATCGCGAGCAGCCGGATCTCCGTATCCGTCAATCCATCTTTCCCCGGCGATAAACAAAAATCGCACCTTCCGCAATCCTCCCCCTCATCGATCGAGGCGATTCTGCAGCGGGAACCGGATAACCATTCCCGCATGACAGCGGCCTCGTCCCGGCCGCTTCCGGCGTGAAGATGAAGCCCCTCGTATTCCCGCCAATCGCATAAAACTACGACCTGCAGTCCCTTCCGGCGCTCTATCATATTTATATCGGATAACAGCGCGTCAATCCGAAGGGGGGAACTGAAATACATCAAGTATTCCCAATCTCCCGGGATTGCATGATGAAAACGGTCAGTTATTAGAATATAAGGCATTTCTAACTTTTTCAAACTTTTGACGATAGATTCTTTTACTTCCTCACTTTCCATTTCCATGACGTGCGATCTATCCGCTGAATTTTTAAAAGAGTATCCCAAAAACCCTCGCCGGTATTCCGATCCTGAAATAATTATTGAGTTAGATCGACGGGGAAATTCCCGCAGCAGATAATGAGTTTTGTCGCTGACAAACCGTACTGAAATCCGTATCCTATCATCGCGCAGAAAGGAAAGATCCGGCATTTTACCCCGCCGAATGGCCGTTTTGCCGCCCCTCGGCTACCGCAATCGTATTCGGGCCACTTTCTTTAGACTTATACCTCATCCGCTGTAACTCGCTCAGCAATTCTTCCTCGGTCATTCCATTCGTGGGGTATTCGATCAATCCGATTGTCAACGCGAGATTTAACAAGCGGTTCTCCACCTGAATCATATCGGTTAAAAAGCTGGATAATATCCTCTCAGCCAGCACCCTCGCGCCGTCCGCCCCGGTTCGCAGGAGCAGCAGGATAAAACGGTCGTCCATATAACGGATAATCGTATCCTCGGTACGGATTGTTCTACGAACTCTATCCACAACTTCTATCAGCACATAATTCCCGACATGGTATCCATAGTTATTGTTGATAATAGAGAACTTAATGATATCGATAGTCATCAGAGTAAAATTGTAATGGTTTCGATCGGAACGGTTGATCTCGGCCTTTAACACACGGTCAAGATAATTCCGGTTATACGCATTTGTCAACGGATCCTTGAAATTCTTTTCCTCAATCTGATCGGCGACATAGATATCGATAAAAACAGGGTTGAGAATAATCCGGTTCCGTTCGATTATATAATCCATCATTCCCACATAATAACTGATATTCTTTTCCAGTTTGGCTGATATAATAGAGCAATGATTGATAATATTCTCGAACAGCCGGCGGGCGTCGGATTCGCTGAGGGTCAAACGTGTTATTTTGAAAAAAAGGAATTTCAGCACCGGAAAATCAGGAAAGGTTTTATAAAGCATCTCGACTGCGGATTTCATCCGTAAATAATCTTCGACATTATCATGAAAAACAACAAGAATATCGTTTTCGATCTCGGAGGGTGTAGCCATTTGTTTTCCGCCCTTAGTCTTGAGAAAGATGGTTGAAGCTTACGTCCAGCGCTTCGACTATTTTCTCATCAAATACCGTCTTGGATGTTCTCAATTTCCCCATATGCTCGCGGTTGGTTCGCGGACGTACCGACCAGTCACCGCCTAATAAAAGTTCGAAGTAATTCGCGATGGATAACAAACGCACGGGAAATTCCATTCCGTCCGCACCCAGCCCTCTCGGACCGCCCGAACCGTCTATATGTTCTTCATGGTTCAGGATCATATCGAAAACAGTTTTATCCAGCTCGTGCTTTTCCTTCTCGGATTCGATAATTTTAAAACTCATAATGGGGTGCTGAAGGTATCGGTGCATTTCATTATCGGGAATCTCGACCCGTTTTTTTTCAGCTATTCTGGCCTCGAATTTCATGAAACCGATATCATGCAGGAATCCGGCGGTCATAATCCGGTCGATCATAATTCCGTCCAGCATACCCTGAAGGTTGAAATTGTTATAGGTGTAATAACCGATCAGCGCTATAAACGCTGTATTTACCGAGTGCAGGAATATTTTTTTAGAGAACGCTTTCAATTGAGAAAGTTTCCAAAGCACATAATCGTTTTCCGAAAGCGTCGCTTTCAGGTATTTGGTTACAAAATCCTTAGTATTT
>JAGVBZ010000027.1 GCA_020059465.1 Brevinematales bacterium | reverse complement strand
GCCTTTGCAGGCGCCCGCTCTGGTTTCTTACTTTGTTCGGATTTTCCGTTCGGTGAGAGGTCTTGTTCCCTCTTTTTAGCCTTCGTCATCAAGCCCGAAGGCGGGGTTTTTTTTATTTCTTGATCTGCTGGTTCTGCTGATTTTGCGGGGGCTGGGACTGCTCGGCGGGCGCGTGCGGCTTCTTATCGGGCATCGCGCATTTCCCGTTATAGCGGCATCCGTTCTCGATCACCAGTTCGGGAGTATCGACATCCCCGTTTAACGAGGCGTCTTTAAAGAGTTCCAGACGCTCGGTTGCGGTAACATTACCGGTAACTCTGCCGTAATTGGTAATAACCCCAGCCTTTATCGTTGCCTTCACATTCGCATCGGGACCAATGATTAAATGCCCAGTAGCGTCGATATCGCCCTCGAATTTTCCCTTAATCATGAGCTCCTTCGAGAATCGCATCGTTCCGTTAAAGTCGATATCGCCCGCGAGGACAGTATCGATCATGCTTTCATCGATATTCAAATCAGTTGTCTTCGACATAAGACTCCCCTAAGACTTTTCGATAATTATCATATAAGACAGGGTTTTTGTCAAATATCTGTTAGGGAGAATATCTTATTTCGCTTGATTGTTTTTGATTATGAAGTTACAATACCGTACTCTGCATTTGGAAAAACATATGGCAATCGTAATCATTGAACCAAACGAGGGCTCAGAATTTCATCCAATATCCCTGACACGGATGGTATGGGATATCCGTGCGGGCGCTTTTACATTCAGGGAAAGATTCGAAAAACAGTTCGGCGATGTACGGATTTACTCCTCCCGTTTCGGGAAAATGCCTTGGTCTTCAATTTATGAAAACATTGATAGATTTGCAGAGAGAGAGGGAATAAACGGGCTGGTGAACGCCGCATGTGTTCTCCCGTTCGATTTCAAGTGGGAGAATGGGGTTATATATACCGACAGTTCTGAGCGAATGATCGGAGTGTTTTCCCCGGAAATGGGACGGCCGGATATCGAAGCGTTCGCCGAAAACGATACGGCGTATTTTTCAGCAAAGTATAAAAAACATGTCCTATCGGACGCTTTGCTGATAGGAAATCTTACTGACATAGTAAAAAAGAATCCCGCCGCAATCGAACTGGATATGAAATATTTCTCCGGGAACGGCGAGTTTCATTCTCCTAAGAGAGGAGTTTATATCCATGACAGCGCGGACGTACAGGAATTCACGTCGCTGCAGCCCGGGGAATCGTCGATTGTTATCGATAAGCGCGCGAAGGTTCGCCCGTTCAGTATCATCGACGGGCCGGCGTATATCGGGGAGAACGCCCTGATAGACGGAGCCAAAATACGCGCCGGTACGGCTGTCGGAAGGTATTGCAGAATAGGGGGGGAAGTCGAGGAATCGGTTATCGAGGATTATTCCAACAAGCATCACGAGGGATTTATCGGGCATTCTTATATCGGGAGTTGGGTGAATATCGGGGCGATTGCGACAACGAGCGACCTGAAGAACAATTACGGGAATATCCGGCTCGAGATCGACGGAAGGACTGTCGAGACCGGTGTCAATAAATTCGGTTCGGTTATCTGCGACTATACTAAAATCGGAATCGGGATGATGCTGAATACCGGGACGGTCATCGCCCCGGGCTGTAATCTTTTTCAGGAATATGTCTCCCTGCCGAAGTACATACCCCCGTTCTCGTGGGGGTCGAAGGGTATCTACGATAGGGTGAAATTCATTGAGGATCTGCGGAGGATAATGAAGCGGCGGGGACATGACCTTACGCATTCAGAAGAGTTAATTATCAATAATATTTAAATATATTTTGGGGGCATTTTGGCGCTTGAGGTTAGAAGAGTAACTGCGACAAGGGAAATGGAAAAGTTTATCAGGTTTCCGTGGACGATCTACCGGGACGATCCGGTATGGGCGCCCGATCTGATCGCCGATCTCAGGTATCGGGTGAATAAAAAGAAACACCCTTTCTTCGAGTACGGCGATGCGGATTTTTTCCTTGCATTTAGAGACGGCCAAGTTGTAGGCAGAATTGCCGCAATCGAAAACCCGAATCATAACAGCTTTCATCCGGACGATAAGACGGGTTTCTGGGGTTTTTTCGAATGCATCGACGATCAGGAAACTGCAAATGCTTTATTCGATACTGCGGCGGAATGGGTAAGGGCCAGGGGATACAATAATATGCGCGGGCCTTTGAGCTGCGATAATCAGGATGAAGTGGGTATGATCTATGAGGGGCTGGATACTCAGCGTTTCTTTCTGATGCCGCACAATCCGCTTTATTATATGGAATTATGCGAGAAATACGGGATGACGAAAGCGAAAAACCTGATCGCGTTTCATCTCGACCTGACCGCTCCCATCCCTGAAAAAGTCGCTCAGCTTGCGGAGGTAGTCAGGCGGAAACTGCTCAGCAAAGGGTTTACTATCCGAAACCTGAATAAAAAGAACCTCAGACACGATTTGCGGATTATCATGGATATTTATCAGACCGCGTGGAAGGATAACTGGGGATTTGCGCCGATGTCGGAACGGCATTTCAACGAACTCGGGGAAAATATGAAGCTCATATCGGTAGAAGAGATGGTTATTATCATCGAAGGGCCGAATGAAGAACCGGTCGGTATGGCGGTCGCGCTGTACGACTGGATGGAATGTACCCGTTGGGCGCGCAAGTTTCCGTTTGCGCTCCAGCAGACGATGCAGATAATGAATATGGTATGGAGACTGTTTTTCAAGCCCAAGCCGAAATTCACGCGCGGCAGGCTTCTCATGGCAGGGGTTATGCCGGAGTACCGGGGACTGGGGATCGATTCATTGCTTTACGTGTTCCCGTTCGAGGCGGGCAAGAAGCTCAAACTGACCGATGCCGAATTATCATGGGAGCTTGAGGATAATATAGCGATCATTTCTCCGATTGAAAAAATGGGCGGGAATGTATATAAAAAGATGCGTATTTGGGATAAAAGCATCTAACAGACTGGATGAAATAAAAATACTTGGGAATTTAATGGAGGGTATTATGGCTATCGAAGTCAGAAAGGTGACAGGGACCGCTGAAATGAAAAAGTTTATCAGGCTGCCGTGGGAAATTTACAAAGACGACCCGATTTGGGCGCCCGATTTGCTCATGGATCTCAAAAAACGTGTGAATAAAAAGAAACATCCTTTTTTCGAGTACGGCGATGCGGACTTCTTTCTCGCCTATAAAGACGGCGAGGTTGTCGGAAGAATAGCCGCGATCGAAAATCCAAAGCATAACAGCTTTCATCCGGACGACAAGACGGGTTTCTGGGGCTTTTTCGAATGTATCAACGATCAGGAGGCCGCTAATGCGTTATTCAACGCTGCGGGGGAATGGGTAAAGACCCGGGGATATAAAAATATGCGCGGCCCTATGAGCTGCGACACCCAGGATGAGGTCGGTATGATCTACGAGGGATTGGATACCCAGCGTTTCTTTATTATGCCGCATAATCCGCTGTACTATATGGAACTCTGCGAAAAGTACGGGATGAAGAAGGCAAAAGACTTGATAGCGTTCCATCTTGACCTGACCGCGCCCATCCCGGAAAAAGTAGTGCACATCGCGGATATAATTAGACAGAAACTGCTGAAGAAGGGATTTACTATCCGGAATCTCGATAAAAAGAACCTGAAACGCGACCTGCGGATCATTATGGATATCTATCAGGCCGCGTGGAAGGAAAACTGGGGATTTGCCCCGATGTCGGAACGCCAGTTCAACGAACTTGCGGAGAATATGTCGCTGATCGCGGAAAAAGAGCTGATAATTATTATCGAAGGGCCGAATAAAGAACCGGTCGGCATGGCGGTCGCGCTCTACGACTGGATGGAATGTACCCGTTGGGCGCGCAAGTTTCCGTTCTGGATGCAGGATCTGATGCAGCTGTTAAATCTCGTATGGAGACTGTTTCTCAAGCCCAGACCGAAATTCAAACGCGGGCGTCTTTTCCTTGCCGGAGTAATGCCGGAGTTTCGCGGGCAGGGTATCGACTCGCTGTTGTATGTGTTTCCGTTCGAAGCGGGTAAGAAGCTGAAATTGACCGACGGCGAACTGTCGTGGGAACTCGAGGATAATACTGCGATCATCTCCCCGATTGAAAAGATGGGAGGGACGACTTATAAAAAAATGCGTATCTGGGATAAAAGCCTATAGGGAACCCGGGATAAGTACAGACCGAATCAGAGTTTTATAATATCTATGATTACGCCCGTGACAGAGAAGATTCATCACGGGCTTTTTCTTCGATAGGTCTGACAATCATGATTTTCTCCGTATCGCAGAAAGATTTACTTATTCCCTGTTTTTCATTATAATATATCTACAGATTGATACTGTTGTGGCGGGTGTATTAATGGAACTGCAGAAATACTTGTTTATGAGCGGGAGTATTTTAGGGGAGTTTTTTTTCCTGAACCGTCATTTCGATACCAAGGTTAATTTTACGACGTTAAGTTATGATACGGTTTTTTCCAATTGGCGCCGGGATATGTTCCGAAAATACAGGGAAGTCACGCTGAATATGCACTGGGGAAACATTTCCCCAAGAATTAGTGAAAACCAGATATTTTTAGATATTATTCATCGGACTCAGTTTCTTTTCGAAATTAAATTTATTTTCGGTAAGGAATCTGAGGTACCGCATGCGGAATTTATCAGGGATATTGAAAAGAAGATCGGCTATTTTGACACGTTTATCCTTGATTATAAAATAACAGCCGGAACAGTGTTTTACGATTTTGAAAGAGATTTTTACGAATGGAAAAAGGGTTTGCCTCAGACTGGTATTGAGACAACTCTAGATTTGCAGTGGGAGAAGAAAAAAAAGAGTATAACAGAAAATAATTTACTATTTAATATTATCTATAAGGATGAATACTTATTTCAGATAAAGTATTATTACTGCAATGAAAAAAATAGATTTATCAAGCAGATCGAGGAGATTTTATGAGAATTTTGAGCGGAATGAAACCTACCGGGTATCTGCATCTCGGAAATTATGTGGGTGCGTTAAAAAACTGGGTTGAACTGCAAACCGAATTTGACGCGTTTTATATGGTCGCAGACCTTCATGGACTGACCTCAAACCAAACGGAATATAAAGAACAGGCGAAAGAATATGTTTATAACATGATCGTCGATTGGGCGGCGGCAGGGCTGGATCCAAAGAAATCGGTACTTTTCCTGCAGTCGGATATCGCCGAGCATTCCGAACTCTTTACCCTTCTTTCCATGATTACTCCCGTGAGCTGGTGCGAACGGAATCCGACGTTCAAGGAACAGAAGGAAGAATTAAAGGGCAAGGATTTGGATAATCTGGGATTTTTGGGATATCCGGTTCTTCAGACAGCCGATATCGCGCTTTATCAGGCGGAACGAGTTCCGGTAGGGAAAGACCAGATTCCGCATCTGGAGATCAGCCGGGAGATTATCAGACGCTTCCATTTTATATACAATACCGAAGTACTGAAGGAGCCTGAACCGATTCTCGGCAAGGTCACCAAGCTGAACGGGTTGGACGGTCGTAAGATGAGTAAATCGTATGATAACGCGATCTTTCTGCGCGATGATGAAGAGACGATGCGGAAGAAGGTGATGACGATGGTGACCGACGTGAAGCGGATCAAACGCACCGATATCGGACATCCCGACGAATGTAATCTTTTCCCGTATTATCTCGCGTTCTCCTCAGATCAGGAACTGATCGATGGTATACGAAAGGACTGCGAGAGCGCCGCGATAGGGTGCGTCGACTGTAAAAAGAAACTGACGGAAACCATGAAAGAATATTTTACCGAATTCTATAAAAAAAGAAGCGAATTAGCCACGCAGAAAGATATGGTATATGATATTATGCGTGACGGCGCGAAACGCGCAGGTTTAGCCGCGCGTGAGACCATGGAACTCGTACGCGAGGCCATCGGAATGAATTCCAAAAACAGATACATGGGATAAGAGATGATAGGTATTTTAAAAAGCGGGTACCAATTAAAACTCAAGAACTTCGAGGGTCCTCTCGACCTCCTGAATGAACTGATCGGCGCGGCAAAGTTAGATATTACCGAGATTTCCATATCGGTGGTAACCGATCAATACCTTCATTATCTGAAAACGATGCAGTTATTTAATATCGACCTCGCGAGTGAGTTTTTTGTGGTCGCCGCGACGCTTGTATATATGAAAACCAAGAAACTGCTGCCGAACCTGAAAGTAGAGGACGAGGAACTTCTTGAGGGTATCGATCTGATAGAGAAACTGAAAGAATACAAACTATTCCGGAATGCCGCGAGAATCCTCGAAGAGATGAAGGAGAATGGGGATATCTATTACCCGCGAGGCTTTCTTCGTAATCCGTTTGCAGATACCGGGTCGGTTGCTCTCGATGAGATCTATCTGGGCGACCTGATTAATGTCCTGCGCAGGTATAAGGGAGCGTTTGTCAAGAAAGCGATTCCTATTAAACGGCGCGAGGTGAAGGTCGAGGAGAAGATGGAACTGATTATGAGCTTACTGAAAGTGAAAAAAATCCTGAAGTTCAGCGAATTGACTAAAAATGATAAAAATAAAATCGATTCTATCGCATCGTTTGTCGGTTCGACCGAGCTGAGTTTCCGTCAAAAAGTGCTTCTGCACCAGATGCAGCTTTTCGGCGATATAGATATTCAGGAACGCGAAGAAGTGCGGCTTTCATAACGGGGGAATGGAAAATGAAGGGTTCGTTATTCATCAATAAAACATATTCCAGAAATGAATTAAAAGGACTGTTAGAGTCAGTTTTATTCGTGAGCGGAAAGCCGGTCGCGGTCGACGAACTGACCGATATTTTCGATGTATCAAAAAACGAGATAAAAAAACTTACTGACGAACTGAATGAAGATTATAGCGAACGCCGCTCCGGACTGAACGTGATTCAGGTTGCGGGAGGCTACCAGATGGTCACCAATCCTGTATACAAGGATGAACTGACCGAACTGTTCGGACGACGGAACGATAACCGGCTGACCCGCAGCGTCCTCGAGACCCTTGCTGTGATCTCGTATAAACAACCTATCTCGAAAGAGGAGGTCGATAAGGTACGCGGGGTTTCCAGTACGAGGAGTATCAATACGTTACTGGGATATAAACTGATAAATATTTCCGGCTACACCGAGGGAGTCGTTCAGTCCCCGGTATATTCGACCACCAAGCGCTTTCTGGAACTGTTCAAATTGAAGGATATAGACGATCTTCCCGTGCTGGACAATTTAGCGTTCGACGAACCGGACAATCCAGTCGACGATGAGGAACTACCGCAGAATGAAGATGCCGAAGAAAGCGATGATTTGAATTTAATATCCTAAGGGAAAGGGGTGTTTATGGCAGACCTAATTGAAAAGATTTTAGGGAAGGCAGACGATCTGCCGGTTTTACCGCACATCGCGATGGAAATTCTGACACTGATCGACTCGGAAAACTCGATTCCGGCCGATTTCCAGAGCATTATCGAGAACGATCAGGTACTGACACTGAAAATACTCAAACTCGCCAATTCTGCATACTACGGTTATCCGCGAGAAATAATCAGCGTCAAGGAAGCGATTGTCATTCTGGGATTGGATACGCTGAAAAGTCTCGTCCTGTCGCTTCTTACCCGTCAGATGCTCTCGAAGGGATTGGACACCTACGGACTGAAACGCGGCGAGTTATGGGAGCATTCGATCACGGTAGCGATGATCGCGCGCTCGATTGCGAAACTGATGCGTCTCGCTAATGTGGAGAGATATTTTGTCAGCGGGTTACTGCATGACACCGGGAAACTCCTGCTGGATATCTATCTTCTCGATAATGTCGAGAAGCTTAAGGCGCAAGTGAACGAAGGGGGGCTGGATTTCAGCGAAGCCGAAGAGATGCTCCTCGGGTTCGACCATGCGTTCATCGGGTCGAAACTGATCGAGCAATGGAATCTCCCCAGCTTTCTGGAGAACGTAGTGTGCTATCACCACTCGGTGAAGCGGGCGCCGGATATCTATAAAAAGGACGCCTATATTATCGATATTTCAGACCGTCTCGCGTACTCGATTGCGCGGGGAAGCGGTACCGATTATAAAGTCAATAAGACCGTTAATCCGGCCGAATACGGAAAACTCGGACTGACGGTCGCAGATATTGAGGCAAACCTGGAGACGATAAAAACCAGTCTCCAGAGCATGAAATTTTAACGGAGGTCGCGCGTCATATGGACAAACAGGATCAGGAACTCCTCGAGCAATTGAGGAAAAAAATCAACTCGGTCGATATTCAGATTGTTAATCTATTGGATGACCGGGCGAAGCTGGTAAAAGATATCGGCGAGTATAAAAAGAGTAAAAATCTCCCGATCTATCAGCCGGACCGGGAGAAAGATGTCAAGGAACGTGTATTGGCCGCCGCGAAGAACGAGTTTCCGCCTAAAGCGCTGATGCATATTTTTACAGAGATAGTATCGGCGGCGCGTTCCCTCGAAGCACCGTTGGAGATAGGTTTTCTGGGGCCTGAAGGTTCCTATACCGAACAAGCCGCGATCAAGCATTTCGGGAGTTCGGTGAATTTCCATCCGCTTCCCGGAACCTCAGATATATTCCGCGAGATTGAGAACGGAAAGCTCCATTATGGCATAGTCCCGATCGAGAACACCCTCGGCGGCACAGTCTATCAGACTCTCGACGAATTTGTTGATTCCCCGCTTAGGATTGTCTCGGAGACTTTCCTGACCATCAACCATAATCTAATGGGTATGGTCGAGGACAAGTCGCAGATCAAACGGATTTATTCGCATCCCCAGAGCTTCGCGCAGTGCCGTATCTGGCTTGAGACTCATATGCCGAATGTCGAGAAGATCGAGACGTCGAGCAATTCTAAAGCCGCGAGTCAGGTGCCGTGGGATAAGTTTTCCGCCGCAATCGCCGGGGAAATCGCCGCAGACCGATACGGACTGCATATCATCGAACGGAATATAGAAGACAATCCTGAAAACTATACACGTTTCTGGATTATTGCGCCCGAAAGCAATCCCGTGAAGAACCCGGAGAAAACAACTATCCTGGTATCCGTGAAGGATAAGCCCGGCGCCCTTCTCAGACTGTTATCGCCGTTTCAGGTGTTCGGCCTCAATCTATCAAAGATCGAATCCCGCCCGTCAAGACGCCGTCCATGGGACTATCTGTTCTTTATCGATATCGACGGCAGTATTCAGAGCGGGGATGTCGGTAAAGCGATAGAAAAGATAAAGGAAGACTCGATATTCCTGAAAATCCTCGGATCGTACCCAAAGGGCGAACTATAATTGTTTCATTCTATCAGTAAATTGTTCGGGAGAGGAATAGATGTCGCAGTCCGGGTTATTGTCATTTGCGAAGAAATGCGCGCTTTACGCAGGTGAAATCATCCGCGAGGGATTCAATCGGGTAAAAAAAGTCGATTTCAAGGGGATAGGCGATCCGGTTACTGAATTCGACCGACGCTCCGAGGAATTAATTGTCGGCGCGATCCGCAAGGAATACCCCGGTCATGATATACTTGGCGAGGAAGCTACCGATATTAATACCGGTTACGGAATCAGATGGATCATCGATCCTTTGGACGGGACAGTCAACTTTACCCACAGTATCCCCCTGATCGCGATTTCGATCGCTGTTGAAGTCGAGGGGAAAATAAAAGCGGGAGTTATCTACAATCCAATTTTGAACGATATGTACGAGGCCTCGGCGGGGAACGGCGCGTTCCATAACGGGCAGCCGATCCGTGTGTCGGGGATATCCGATCCTGAAAAAGCGCTTGTAATTACCGGGTTTCCCTATAAGCGCGACCGTGTCGATGAAATTATGAAACCTATGAAAACGTTTGTAGAGAAGTACGAGGCGTTCCGGCGGCTTGGCTCCGCCGCGATCGATATGGCGTATATAGCGTGCGGCATGGGCGAGGTGTTTTACGAAGAGGGGCTGAAACCGTGGGATACAGCCGCAGGCAGTCTCATAGTGACCGAATCGGGCGGGATTGTCTCGGATTACTACGGCGGGGAATACTCGCCGGAGAATTCCACAATTCTCGCGGCAAATCCGCTGATCTATTCCAATGCGCTGGAAATAATGAAAAAAGTCCCGAAACCGTAAGTTAGGGTTTCGGAAGGGTGAACCCGATTCGCACTCCCGGTTCTTTTCCGCTTTCTATCCACATCTCTCCACCGTGATGCTCGATAATTCTTTTGCAACCGGTCAGGTTGACTGAATTTCCATGCTCCCCCATCGTCAGCAGATGCTCGATAGAAAAAATCCCCTGCGCATCGATGTCCGAAATAGGCTTATTGGTCTGGACATAGAACTGTATAATTCCATCGGAGGATTCATACCCGAAATGAATCTCAGGATATGGAAGAATATTTTCCCCGCAGACACTATACTCGATAAATCCCTGGAAGAGCCGGAAAAACTGGTGCTTATCCCCCATTATTACAGGAAGTTTGGAAAGCTTAATATCCAGTTTCTTTTCCCTGATTTCAAAGGAGTTGTTTTCAATAACCTGCTCCAGTACATAATTAAGGTCAACCGGGGAAAAAGGGTTTTCGTTCATATAAATCCCTATATTATCGAGCAGAATCAGCAGTGAGCGCTCGGCCTTTCTGATCTCGTCAAGACAGATAATAAACGACCCCTTATCCGGTTCGATCTTTTCAGGGTTTTCCACCAGATGGTTGAAATAAGAAATAACCTTCTGCAGCGGAACTTTGAGAAAGAAAAATGAGACACGGAAAACTTCCTGCAGATCATCATGATAACGTTTGATTCGTTTTTCGGAAGAGATCTTTTTTCGTACTTCATCATGAAGCCTGTTATGGGTGTTTTCCAGTTTGGATGAGTGATCTTCTGCATTAGTCTGCAATATAGAATTTGCGTATTCCAGTTCCTGAGCTTGTTTCCTGATTGTCAGATGATTGATATAATCCGTAACTTTCGACCGGAAAAGCATCCGAGAGATAAACCACCCGACAGAAGTTGTGAAAGATGCGTTAATAATATCGCCGATAATCAGCCGGGTATTGGGTTGAATTAGGAGGATGCCGAATGAAAGAATGAGGTATCCCGCCGTGAGAAGAATACTATTAAAGACAATGGGATAGTATAGAACGGTTGAAATAACGAGAACCACGATAACATATACCGTTATCCCGCCCTGAAGGGTCTGCACCATAATACTATTTGCGCATCCGTCAAGAATAAAGTATCCGGCAAATACCCATGCAATGAGAGTCCGCGATAAGCGGTTCATTTTATTCGGATTCTTCAGAAAAATAAACGATATCAGGGTAATCGACAAACAGAATATAATTCTGGAAATATAAAGCATAAGGTAATAATAATATACCGGGGAATCGCTCCATTGCCCCTTCGACTGAAATAGGATAATACTGATAACCGGCGCAAGCGTCATCAGTGCAACGATGATATTCAGCCAGAAAAGCCTTTTCATATTTTCCGAATTGATCTTGGATTGAAACTCCCCCCTTTCGGCAGGGGTGAGTTTTTTTAACGGATTAATAAAGATTTCTGGAATTTTCATGTTTTCCGCTCTTTTTAAGTATTATTAGTATAATGAAATTATAAAAATAAAAAAAAATAGCGCAATAGTAAAAGTATTGAATTTTTTCAATTCTTCGATATAATATTTACTGAGGTGATTTATGCGGCTATTCTTGATGGCATTTGTTTTAATAATTATTATTTCATGCGCGCAGGGCGGGCAAAACGGTTCGCAGGGCGTCTCGACTAATAAAAAAGATTCATTCATGGTGCATGACTATTATGTCGATGACAGGGAAACGAAAAATCCCGATTTGGATAGGGTTTTAGAGAAGATATATTCTAATTATATTCAGCTTGTGATCGCATACGACCCGGAAAACGTCAATGATCAGAGATGGTTCTACGATAACGAATTTTTTTCGGTTGGTTTGAGCGAGCATAAAATAGCTTTTTTCAGTGTTAAGAATCCGAAATCGGCGAAAATAGGAAAGCACCTGCTGGATATTACACCGCTTCTGCTCGAATCGGCAGGACTAACCTCAAAAAAAGGTTATATCTTAGTGGGGTATCCGAATTCATCGGATACCGGTTATAATTTGTTTTTTGTGGACAAGTCCGGGCTGGACGCTGGTCTTGCGATGAATCGTTTTTTCTCTATAGATCTTTACAATACTAATCAGGAAAAGGTCCAATGAAAAATATTCTGCTTATTTTTTTACTTCTTTTAATCGTCGGATGCGGAGGAAACGGTACCGGAAGCGGAAATTCCTTATCCAATACTATCTGCTATCCATGGATAACAGTAAACCTCCAGAAGGAACCCTCTATTCAATCCGCCGTAATCGAGAAACTGAGAGTAGGCGAGGAACTTGTCTATACAGGGAAGTTTTCCAACATTAATATGGATATGATCTATCGTTGTCAGGAGTTTAATTCACCGTGGTATGAGGTCATCAGGAAGATGGATGGAAAGATCGGGTGGGTTCACGGCGGAACTCTTTCGACTCAGAAGATCGTTCTGCCTGTGTATGATAAAATCGTTATCGGATATAATCAGTTTATCAACGGGTATTCGAACTATAACACCTCCACTATTCATGATGCGCTGGTCTCATCGATGGATTCGTTCAAACAGTACGGTATTTATTATAAGATAGTCGACCGTGCGCAGGATTTGGGGGCGACACCTGACTGCGTTCCAATTGGGGACGGTCCTTTCCCGTCCGGATCCCTTTTGATTAGTCTCTATCTCAGGGAAGACTACGGGTTTTCGAATACTAAACCCGGGTATCTGGTTATCGAATTGGGAAAGCAGCCCAAATTTATTCCCCTCGATATTGAATCGGACAGCGATGTACAAGCGGTCTACAATTATTTCGATGTGTTTTCAAGCGGCGGGTATGTTACTCCCGAACTGCAAAAAATATTTCAGAATTTCCAGCGTTTTATTATCGCGTATAATCCCCATCCGGAAGAAACCAACGATCTATGGGTAACAGCGTCCGATGAGATGATAATGCTTGCGGGAAAGGCGGGTATACCAGTATTTCAGGCGAACTCGCGGAACGAGGGGTCGGTTGTTCTTAAATCCGCCGTGAGCGGGAATTTAACATTAGCACTGACGAATTTTTATCATCTTTCCGGATTTTTCTATCGTCCCGGCTTCTTCTTTTTCTATAGAAATAACACGCCTATCTATATCCGCGTCATGGAGAATCAGGAATATCAGAAAATGATTGAGGGGTATTACCAGATAAAACTGGATGAGGAAATACTTGATATTAAGAATTTCGGGAAAACTAACAGATAGGGGGATAAAATGAAAACATTCGTTATGGTTCTTTCTGCAGTAATAAGCGTTGTCATCTCAGTAAACGGATGCGCCAAACCCGAAGCTTATTACACATGGGTGGAAAACGTAAGTTTCCGCGAGGCTCCCGGATTGGACAGTAAGGTGATCACCCAACTGGAAAAAGGTGAAAAAGTTATTTATTTCGGTGAAAAGAGCGAAATATTGACAGCCATTAATATTCGCTGCATCGATTTCAATACGAACTGGGTGAAAGTTAAACGGTTTGCGGATGATACCTATGGATGGATCTATTCCGCGACAATCAGAAAAGAACCGGTTTCGCAGGATAATCATTGGAGGATAATAGTATTCTACGAACCGAAGAATCCCGGGATGGAATCAAAATCGAAAAACATCGAGTGGGTGAGGGTGATTATGGATACTAAGGCGAATGTGAACCAGAATACGGTATATATAGCTCATGTGAAAGAGGGTACTGAAAAGTGCGTGAAAATTGGGGATCCGAAGTATCCCGCATATGCTTTCGACTTGAGCGAGTACATGAAACCCACCCTCGGATTTGTTTCCAATAAGTACGGCTATTTCCTGATAGAAAACAATAAAAAGCCGGTATTCTATCTGCCTGAAAAATATGCATATACAGAAGTCATGGGGGAGGCCTCGAAATATTTCTCCTTCGATATCGGGAAATAATTAACCGACACCGAGTTCCTTCATGATGCCGGGAAGCTGTTCATGACTGACTGTGCTGAATGCCATCCACTTACCGTTTAATTCGAAGGTAGGCGATACCCACTCCTTCCCGTCGTTGGCCTGAATCACCTGATCCATCACGTCACGGGGGATTGATTCAATATTGATATACTGATATGGAATACTCTTTCCGTTCAGGTAATTAAAAGTCCTTCTGCAGTCGGGACACCAATCCACGCAATATACGTTTAACATATTATATCTCCCTAATATTATTATACCATATAATAACAAAATTTGTACTTTCCGGCAAGCTCTTTTATATTATGATGGGGTGAATTTAAAGGAGGGAATCCAATGAGGATTCTAAAGGTTCTAAAAAATCAGGTTATTTGTCAGGAGGGCACACCCGCCGATGAAATGTATGTCGTAAGAAAAGGAAAAATCCGTGTTTACAAGATGATGAATGCCGAACTGGTTGAACTGGGAATTATCGGTGCGAACGACTGTGTCGGTGAAATGAGCCTGTTTCTCGGAACAAAAAGAACCGCTTCGCTGGACGCGCTTGAGGATACGGAATTGCTTGCTCTCGATAAAGAAAGCGTATTCGAGCAGATCAAGAACGATCCTGATTTCGGTATTATGCTGATTAAAAAAATCTCCCGCAGACTGACGGACGCGCATAAGATCATCGCGAAACTTGAAGGCGAAAAGAAGAGTCTCGAAGTTTTATGCCAGATGCGCTCCTAATCAAAAAACTTGCTATATATGTATATTGGTATTATATTACCTGTATAAATAAATCGGGAGCGTTATATGAACATTCGAAAAATAGCTTTTTATGACGCAAAGCCGTATGACGAGGAATCGTTTAAAGCGGTTAACGGCGAATTCGGCTATGAAATTAAATATCACCATTCCCGTCTGGGTCTCGATACGGCGATTCTCGCCTCCGGTAGTGAATTTGTCTGTGCATTCGTAAACGATATTATAGACAAGGATGTCGTGGAGATTCTTTACGATCAAGGCGTAAAACTAATCGCGCTCAGGTGCGCCGGGTACAATAACGTCAATCTGCACGCGGTGTATAAAAAAATCCATGTCGTAAGGGTTCCGGCATACTCACCCTATGCGGTTGCCGAGCATGCGGTAGGACTGATACTGGCCCTCAATCGAAAGATTCACAAGGCATACTATCGTACCCGCGATAATAACTTCAATATAAACGGATTTCTCGGTTTCGATATGCACGGAAAGACTGCCGGGATTATCGGTACCGGAAAGATCGGCAGGGTATTGATCGATATCCTGAAGGGATTCGGTATGAAAATACTCGCTTTCGATTCATATCCGAATCCTGAAGCTGCAGGGGAACAGGGATTTGAGTACACCGATTTGGATACCATATATAGCAAGTGCGATATCATCTCGCTGCATTGCCCTCTGGTGAAGGAAACATACCATCTGATCAACGAGGATGCGATAAAGAAGATGAAGGACAGCGTAATGATTATTAACACGAGCCGGGGAGCGCTGATCGATACGGTCGCGCTGATCGAGGGTCTGAAGGCGAAAAAAGTAGGCTCGGCCGGCCTTGATGTCTACGAGGAAGAAAGCGAATACTTCTTTGAAGATTTTTCGGGAAATATCATCGACGACGATATTCTCGCGCGCCTTCTCACTTTTCCGAATGTTCTCGTGACGTCCCATCAGGCGTTCTTTACGCGGGAGGCGCTGCATAATATCGCGCATACCACATTGTCGAATATCCGCGATTTCATCGACGGCAAACCGCTCGTAAACGAAATATGTTATAAATGCGGCGCGGAATCGTGCAATAAAAAAATTACCGGAAAGTGCTTCTGATTACTGTTTCATTATTTCCGGGGTATAGACCTTCAGGAGGTCCTGGTACTTTCCTGCCGCGTTCCAATACAGATAACCCTGATCGATCGAATCCTGCAAACCTTTGATTTCATACCATACATAACGCGGCCCGTAATACTTTAAATCATAGCTGACCCCGATCTTGAATGCCTGCACGAACGGACGTACGACCAGCGAATATTTTGAAATAAAGTATGTACGAAAGCCTCCAAATTTATAGATACGGTACGGGCGAAGCTCCGCCGGGCTATAACTGAGAAAGTTCTGCTCGAAGTGCGAAGGGTAGAACATCGGCGAGATTGCGTCGATATATTTACCGAGAGTTTCTACATCCTGTCCGGTGAACAGGCCGGAACGGTACCATCCGTTCGCGCCGTAAACATCGATAGATATCGGGGCTTTAATGTTCTCGCGCGCATAATTTAAAAACGACATTAAGGCGCTGTCCTTATCCATTCCTAACTCTTTATAGGAAAATGAGGCGCTGTAGATATTGTATCCGTCGGTGGGGAAACGGATATAATCGAATTGAATCTCGTCAAAGCCCGCGTCTATCAAATCGTTCGCGATTGCGACATTGTATTCCCACACCTTCTCGCAATACGGATCGACCCAATACTCCATCGTCTGGTTGGTTTTTTTCGACTTTTTATCGATCTCAAGGCCTATCCAAGGATTCTTCGATCCTTTGTTCTTCACAGAGTATTCATATCCGTTATACTTAAATAATACCTGATCCTTGAAAACGACGATACGGGCGATCATGTATATTCCCATTTTTTTCATCTTCGGGATAAATGTCTCCAGATCGACCGGGTTCGACACTTTCCCGATTTTTTTCAGAAGGGGGTCGGCCGGATTGAAACGCAGTATACCGAAATCGTCCTTCATATCGATTACGATGGTATTCAGCCCGGTTTTTTTCATGATACCGTTTATTTCTTCCATTTTTGAAGAACTGCGAGCGAAAAAGTAGGGAAGGTAAATACCTTTTTTATTCTTTGCGGTATCGAAATATTTCTTTTTATTGAACTTGGAATACATCCATAGTTCGCTCATATTGAATTTAACCTCTCCCTGCTCGACCCATAGAATACTGTCTATCCGCGCCTGTAGTTCGTTTTCCAGCTTGCTCTGGAAGTTCAGGTCGAAAACCGGGGAGACCATGTTGGTTTTTACCGCCGGGTATAATGGAAGTTTTTTTATGCCCTTTGTCATATTGAAGTATAGATTGCCGTCATTCAGGAAAAGCCCGTCGATAGCGTCGATATAATCCTGCGATGTATCCCCCGGATAATATACTCCAGTCCATTTTTTCGTTTTCAGGCTCATCTTAAAAATCGCGGGAAAAAAGTTCTGGCTCGCGATGATCTCGATATCCTTCCCGTTCGGGACGACGACAAAATCAGAAATTTCTTCGTACCCGATAAAATACCCGTGCAGTCCCTTGGATATGTTCTCCCACTTACCGTTCTTAGTGATATTTTTCAGATACACCCCCTTAAACGGGTGCGCCATAATGATTTTCAGATCGGGGTCGGTGAATATGGCAGCCGACTGGATACCTGTAAATGAGTTGATGTTATCGATGAATTTCCAGTTTTTTCCGCCGTCTGTGGAATAATAGACCCCGTCCTTAGAGGAAGCTACGAGGTTCATGGGATTTTCCGGATCGGCCTTTAAATCGCTGAGAGGCTTGAAAATATTCGTGAAGCTTTTCTTCCCGTTATGATAAAGCTTCAGTACCTGCGCGTGAAACCCATCGTTACGGAACTCGTACTTTTTCAGGTCCTTGGAATACACGATTCCCAGGGATGTCAGGAAAAAGTATCCATAGGAAACCTTAAGGATTCTTGTCACATCGGTTAATGTCCACAACGGCTTAGGCGAGTTTTTGCCGTCCCAATAAAACAATCCCTTGGACGACCCGACGAGAATAAGATTATCCGGATCGTTCACGGTTGCGTTTTGACCAAAACCTATAAAAGGGAATAATAGAAGAATAAAAAAAGCCAGACGTAAAATCATCAGAAGCTCCTCGGTGTTAATATAGCGATAATTATAATATGAAAGGGCAGAATAGTCAAAGTAGAACTATAACTCATTTCCATATATGCCTTTTATTGCATGGATAATAAAAAGTATTGACTTTTATATTTCTTGCATTAATATTAATCTGAGTAATAAATGAGGAGAGTCATATGGGAAATCCGCGCGGCTATTGGATGCTTGTACTTCACGCGCACCTTCCGTTTGTACGTCACCCGGAATATAAAGACGCCCTCGAGGAACGCTGGCTATATGAAGCCATCACTGAAACCTATATCCCGTTATTGGAAGTATATGAACGGCTGATAGAAGAAGGTTCGGATTTCAGGATCACAATGTCGATTACACCGCCTCTCGCGAATATGCTCGCCGACCCTTTACTGCAGGAACGTTATGTGCATCATCTTGATCTTCTGATGGAACTTTCCGAAAAAGAAATCATCCGCACAATGTACCAGCCCGAGCTTCATAAAGCGGCGAAAAGCTATCAGTACAAATTTAAAAAAGCATACGATACGTTTGTGAATAAATACCATAAGAATTTACTGCTGGGATTCAAGAAGTTTCAGGATCTCGGTAAGCTTGAGATTGTCACTTGCGGCGCGACGCACGGCTTTCTCCCGCTGATGGATATGTATCCCAACGCCGTCCGCGGACAGGTGGTTACCGCAGTTAAAGATTACGAACGTCATTTCGGACGACCCCCGCGCGGTATGTGGAATGGGGAATGCGGTTACTATCCGGGCCTTGAGAATATCCTCGCCGAGAGCGATATCAAGTACTTTTTTGTAGACACTCACGGTATCCTGCACGCCGATCACCGTCCGAAATACGGGGTTTTCGCCCCGATGGTGACACCCAATAAATTGTCGTACTTCGCACGCGATATTGAAACATCCAACTCGGTGTGGAGCGCCGACGAGGGGTATCCGGGCGACCCGAATTATAGGGAATTCTACCGCGACATCGGCTTCGACCTCGATTACGAGTATATCAAGCCTTATATCCACGAGAGCGGTCTGCGTATCGCGACGGGTATTAAGTATCATCGTGTGACAAGTAAAGACACTCCGATGGAACATAAGCATTTTTACGATCCGGAGGTCGCATACGGTCGTACGATCGAGCATGGGATAAACTTTGTCTATAACCGCGAACGACAGGTCGAGTACCTTTCCGAGCAGATGGACCGCGAACCGTGTATCGTATCCATGTATGACGCCGAATTGTTCGGTCACTGGTGGTACGAAGGCCCGGACTTTATCTATAATCTCCTGAAGGCGATGCATAATTCGTCGATAATTACATCTATTACGCCTCCCGAGTATATGCAGCGTTTCCCTGAAAATCAGACGGCCACTCCTCCGATGTGCAGTTGGGGATATATGGGGTATAACGAGTTCTGGCTGAACGATACCAACGACTGGATATACCGTCATCTTCATAAAGCCGATGAAAAAATGGTTGAAATCACGATGAAGTATAAAAATACCAACGATCCGCTGATCAACAGGGCGTTGAACCAGGCGGCGAGAGAGCTTCTTCTCGCGCAGTCTTCGGACTGGGCGTTTATCATGAAAACAAACACGATGGTGGAATACGCCCAGAAACGCACCCGCGACCATATCGGGCGGTTTAACAAGATATGCAATATGGTTCTGAGTAAAAAGATCGATAAGAAATGGCTCACCGAAACCGAGTACAGGGATAATATTTTCCCGGAAATCGATTTCAGGGTCTACGGCTAACGGGGAATACGTGAAATTTATTATCACCGCGATCATGCTCCTTTTTATTCCATATATTTCGTTTTCCTGGAAAGCGGAAGTCGTTCATGTAAAGGATGGCGATACGATAGAAGTTCTTTCAAACGGTACTGCCGTGACCGTGCGGATCTGGGGTATCGATTGTCCCGAATCGACGCAGGAATACGGCAACGGTGCATACCTTTTTGCAGCGGATTTTGTACGAGGCGGTATTCTTGAGATCGAAACCATTGACACCGACCAGTACGGAAGAACGGTTGGAATGGTCTACGCCGGGGATTTATGTCTGAACGAGGAACTGATTCGCGCCGGATGGGCATGGGTATATAAGCAGTACTGTAATAAGCCGGTCTGCAAGGAATGGGAAAAGCTGCAGGAGTTAGCGGAGAGCGCGGGAATAGGGCTTTGGGAATCTCAAAACCCGATACCCCCGTGGGAATACCGGAAGACAACACCGAAAAAAACAGCAGAACCTAACGATCCGCTTGCATATGCGATCATCTTCGGGGCAGCGTCCGTACTGTTAATTATAATCCGCTTAATCCTGCGCGCGGGATGGGCGAAAAAGAAAAAGAAGTGGAACACCCGCTGGCGACAATAGATTTCCTTATAATAAAATAACTTACCCATACTATTCGTGAATTATTTCACGAATCTATCGAGATAAAATTTCCGTTTTTCTATAAAATGGCTTAAAATAATGTGACCGTTGTTTCGGAGCGCTATCCTAATGGAATATCAAGTAACCGCCAGAAAATGGCGGCCTCAGACTTTCAGCGAAGTCATCGGACAGGAACATGTCACGCGCGCATTAACCAACGCTATTTCGTCGGGTAAAATACCGCATGCCTTTCTATTCTCCGGTCCCAGAGGAGTAGGAAAGACTACTACCGCGCGGATTCTCGCTAAAGCCTTGAACTGCGATACCGGTATAACTGCCGATCCGTGCAATAAATGCCCGGTCTGCGAGGATATCATGAGCGGGAACTCGCTCGATGTCCGCGAGATCGACGGCGCATCCAACCGGGGTATCGATAATATCCGCGAAGTGCGCGATACGGTCGCTTATATGCCGTTGAAGGGCCGCTATAAGATTTATATAATCGACGAAGTTCATATGCTGACTTTAGAAGCGTCAAACGCACTCCTCAAGACCCTCGAGGAACCCCCGGAGCATGTCGTTTTTATGCTCGCAACTACCGAACCGCATAAGGTTATTCCCACTATCCGCTCGCGCTGTCAGCACTATGTTTTCAAAAAAATTCCCTCCTCTGTAATTGTGTCGCAGCTGAAAAACATATCGGGGAAGGAAAATATTCACGCGACTGAGGAAGGGTTGTTCCTGATCGCCGACGCCGCAGACGGATCGATGCGCGACGGTCAAAGCATCTACGACCAGATTGTGCTGTACTCCGACGGCAATATCACCGAAAAGACGGTGATTGAAGTACTCGGCATCCCGGACGAGGATTATTTTAAAAATATTACCGCTGCCATTAGTCAGTCTGATTCCGTACGCGTGCTAGAGGTAGTACACGATTATCTTGAGAATTTCGGGGATATCCCGCTTTTCGTGAAACACTTCATCGATTACCTGAAAAAGGGGCTTCTTGTGCGGAATCTTCCGCGAGATCATGAGATGGTCGACCTGTCAGAAAAAAAATATAACGGCATATTGGATGTATTTCAGTCATTCTCGAACGAGGAAATAACGCGGATCATTCAGATCATGGTGAACTGTTACACTGGCCTGCGGAGCGATCTGCTGGAGCGCTTCGTTCTGGAGAACGCTTTATTCAAGGCGCTTGACTATAAAAATATGATTCCGCTATCGGAAATCCGGAACGAGATCGTCCGTCTTGCGGCGGGAAATACAGGTTCGAGTATTCCGCATGAGCTGCCTCCGATGAAAACGACCGCCCCGGCGGAAATTCCGCCCGCTGAAAACAAACCTATTGCCTATAAAAAGCTTGAGCCGATCGCTCGTGAAACTGCGCCTGCCGCGCCGAAATCCGCGGATAACCTGAATGAAACAGTTCGCAGGATACTGCATAGAACACCGCTCAGGAAAAGTATGTCTGCCGAACTGGCATCCATCGATGCGGTAGAAAATAATATCCGTGTACGAATTGGGAGCGCGCATTCGGTGGAGTTTTTCAACGCCCGCGCTGCGGAATTATCTAAAGATCTTGAAACAGAAACGGGGAAAGCATACAATTTCATATTTGTAAATTCTACGGCGGATCCGGGTGTTCCCAGGGGCGCTCCTGAAAAAACGGATGATTGTATCCCTGATGAATTAGATAAGTCTAAAGAAGTAAATCAGGGGCCGAACGAGACAGGCAAAGATAGCGGACTTTTTTCAGTCAGCGGGCTATTGAAGGATAAATTTGACGCAAAAATAGACAAATAAGCGGAGGAATAAAATGGGTATCATGGATAATTTTAAGGAAGTCGGACGTATCAAGAAAATGGCGGACGATGCAAAAAAAGAGACCGAAAGTCTGCGCGCTACCGGACGTTCGAAACGCGGGTATGTCACTATTACGCTTGACGGGGATAAAGCTATCAGGAGTATCGAATTCAGTGAGGATACCGCAAATCTTCCGCGGGAGGAACTTGCAAAATTAACTAAAGAGGCGCATAGCGTAGCGGTTAAAGAGATAGATAAGATGCTCAAGAAACAGTTTAAAAATTCCGGGCTTGCAAATATGCTGATGGGTAAGCAATGATCCTATGCTTCCGGAAAATATAGAACGGTTTGTCCGCGAATTTTCGCGTCTTCCGGGTATCGGCAGGAAAACATCGGAGCGTCTGAGTTTTTTCTTACTCTCACAGCCCGATGAATTCGCAGGAGAGTTGGCCGATTCGATAATCAGGCTAAAATCCGATATGCGGCTTTGCTCGGTCTGCGGAAATATTACCGATAAAGACCCCTGCGCGATTTGCAGCGATACCTCGCGTGACGAAACGGTCATCTGTGTGGTCGAGACCGCAATCGATATTTTTTACATCGAGGAGACCGCAAGCTACAAGGGAATATATCATGTTCTTGGCGGAGTGATTTCCCCGCTGAACGGTGTCACACCGGACGACCTTGCGCTCAAATCGTTGCTCATGCGGGCGACTGCCGGAGCGGCGCTGGAAGTAGTAGTAGCATTGAGTTCTACTACCGAGGGTGACGCGACAGCGCTTTATATAGCGCAAATGCTGCAGGATAAAGGATTAAAGATAACACTCCCGGCGAGAGGAATACCTGTGGGGACTGATATACAGTATGCAGGGAAGGGAAGTCTCGCGCAGGCGATCAGGAATAGAGAAGAAATGAAGTGATACGATAAAAAAAAGTTAGGAGGATATAATGGGTAAGTCTATGAAGACTATGGACGGGAACTACGCCGCCGCTTATGTGGCGTATGCGTTCTCCGAAGTCGCGGCTATTTATCCCATCACCCCCTCGTCGACTATGGCAGAAAACTGCGACGAGTGGGCGGCTGAAGGGAAAAAGAATATGTGGGGTAATGTATTAAGAGTGGTGGAAATGCAGTCCGAAGCGGGCGCGTCGGGAGCGATGCACGGGTCTCTGCAGGGCGGCGCGTTGACATCGACGTTTACCGCGTCGCAGGGTTTGCTGCTGATGATCCCTAATATGTATAAAATGGCGGGCGAACTCCTGCCGGGCGTACTGCATGTCAGCGCGAGAACAGTCGCGTCGCATGCATTGTCCATCTTCGGGGATCATTCCGATGTTATGGCGACCCGTCAGACCGGTTTTGCGCTACTCGCGAGCAGTTCGGTTCAGGAAATTGCCGATATCGCTCCTATCGCGCATGCTGTGGCGATAAAGTCAAGAATTCCGTTTCTGCACTTTTTCGACGGTTTCCGTACATCGAGCGAAGTCCAAAAGGCTGAAGTTCTGGATTATACGGACTATGCGACGCTTGTCGATCAGGATGCGCTGAATAATTTCAGAAAGTGCGCATTAAACCCGGAAAGCCCGGTAACGCGCGGCACCGCTCAAAACCCTGATATATTCTTTCAGGCCCGCGAAGCCTGCAATCCTTTTTATGAAAAAATTCCTGATCTTGTTGAAGAGTACATGCAGAAGATATCTAAACTAACTGGCCGCGAGTATCATCCGTTTACCTATTACGGCGACCCCAACGCTGAGAATATCATCATCGCGATGGGTTCCGTCACGGACACCATCCGTTCGACCATCGATTATCTCGCATCTAAGGGTGAGAAAGTCGGTTTGATTACTGTGCACCTTTACCGCCCGTTCTCATCGAAGTACTTCTTTAAAGTATTTCCTAAATCGGTTAAAAAGATTACCGTACTCGAGCGGACAAAGGAACCCGGAGCCGAGGGTGAACCGTTATACCTCGATGTCCGCAGTATGTTCTACGATAAAGAGAATGCCCCTCTGATCGTCGGCGGGCGATACGGTCTTTCCTCCAAGGACACCACTCCCGAGCAGATCGTTGCCGTCTATGATAATCTCAAGATGAAGGAGCCGAAAAATCATTTCACCATCGGTATAACAGACGATGTGACATTCCTTTCTCTGCCTCTCGGCGATACAATAGACGTCACCCCTGCCGGAACGACAGAATGTAAATTCTGGGGTTTAGGTTCTGACGGCACTGTCGGCGCGAATAAGAACTCAATAAAGATCATCGGCGATCATACGGATTTATACGCGCAGGGATATTTTGCCTACGATTCCAAGAAATCGGGCGGTATTACCATTTCCCACCTCCGTTTCGGGAAAAAACCTATTCAGCTTCCGTTCTTTGTGAATCAGGCGAATTTCGTAGCATGTTCCGTTCCTGCGTATCTTGGGAAATACGATCTCCTGAAGGGTTTGAAGAAGGGAGGTACTTTCCTCCTGAACAGCATCTGGGATAAGGATGAGGTGAAGAATCATATCCCTGACTATATGAAGAAATATATGGCGGATAAGGATATTAACTTCTATATTATCAACGCTACCGAGATTGCCGAGGAACTCGGTCTCGGAAACCGTTCGAATACTATTATGCAGTCAGCCTTTTTTAAACTTTCCAATGTTATTCCGTTTGAAGAGGCCGTCAAGTATATGAAGGGCGCGATCAAG
The DNA here is from genome assembly GCA_020059465.1 of Brevinematales bacterium. GTDB lineage: Bacteria > Spirochaetota > Brevinematia > Brevinematales > GWF1-51-8 > GWF1-51-8. Next base: position 45,201 of record JAGVBZ010000027.1, on the reverse strand, counting down.
GATAGCTACGGTTCCAAGGGCGATAAGATTGTCGAGATGAATAATAAAGCCGTCGACCGCGGAAGCGATGCTCTGATAAAAATCGATATCGACCCATCGTGGAAAAACCTCAAGAGCGGATTTGTAAACGAAGCTCCCGCGGATTATCCCGAGTTTTACAAGAAAGTCGCGCATGTCATGAATTTAAACGAAGGCGATAGTCTTCCTGTCAGCGCTTTTGTAGGACGCGAGAACGGTACATTCCCTGCGGGAACTACCCAGTTCGAGAAACGAGGTATTGCGATCAATGTACCGGAGTGGGTGCCTGAAAACTGTATCCAGTGTAACCAGTGCGCCTATGTATGTCCCCATGCGGTTATCCGTCCGTTTTTGGCAGATGCCGATGAGAAGAAGAAGATACCCGCCGATAAAGCGACTCTTCCGGCGCTCGGGAAGGAATTGACCGGATTGGAATTCATGATACAGGTCAGCGTACTCGACTGTACCGGATGCGGAAACTGCGCAGATATATGCCCCGGAAGGAAGAACAAAGAGACCGGCGAAACCATGCACGCTCTTGTCATGAAACCGCTGGAATCCCAGTTGAAGGAAAGCGAAAATTGGGACATCATTTCTAAAAACGTTACCTATAAAGATACCCTGATGACCAAGAGCACGGTTAAGGGGAGTCAGTTTGCGCAGTCGCTTTTTGAGTTCCACGGCGCATGTGCAGGATGCGGAGAAACTCCTTATCTGAAGGTGATCACCCAGATGTACGGCGATCGTATGATGATCGCAAACGCTACGGGTTGTTCCTCAATTTACGGCGGTTCCGCTCCCTCAACGCCTTATCGCCCGAACGCAAAGGGGTGCGGCCCTGTATGGGCGAACTCATTGTTCGAGGATAACGCGGAATACGGTTACGGATTTCTTCTCGCAGTCAGCCAGCTTCGGAACAAGATCGCTAATCTAATGGAGACTGTTATGGGCTCCGTTTCCCCTGCGACCGCCGAAGTGTTCAAAGAATGGATTGCGAATAAGGAAAACGCCGAAGCATCTGTTATCGCGTCTGATAAAGTAAAGGACGCAATCAAGAAGGAGAAGGGCGAAGCGATAGAAGAGATTAAGCGTCTCTCGCAGTATCTGGTAAAACGCTCGATATGGGTAGTGGGCGGAGACGGGTGGGCTTATGACATCGGTTACGGCGGATTGGACCATGTGCTTGCGTCCGGCGACGATATCAACGTCATTGTACTGGATACGGAAGTATATTCCAATACCGGAGGACAGTCTTCAAAATCGACGCCGACCGCCGCTGTGGCAAAATTTGCCGCCGCAGGTAAACGTGTCAGGAAGAAAGACCTCGGTATGATGGCTATGAGCTACGGCTATGTTTATGTAGCGCAGGTCTCAATGGGATCGAATAAGAATCATTTCCATAAAGCCCTGATGGAGGCTGAAGCATATCGCGGGCCTTCGTTGATTATCGCATACTCCCCATGTATCAACCACGGTCTGCGCGGGGGTATGGGAAAATCGCAGGAAGAAGAGAAGAAGGCGGTCGAGGCCGGTTACTGGCATCTGTTCCGTTATAATCCGATGCTCGCGGATGAAGGGAAAAACCCGTTTACACTCGATTCGGCTGAACCGACTGGGAATTTCCAGGACTTTATCAAGAGCGAGGTCAGATTCTCTTCTCTCGCGAAAACGTTCCCCGGAGAATCTCAGGAACTCTTCAAAGCCGCTGAAAGGCACGCGAAGGAACGTTATTTAACTTATAAACGTCTCGCGGGAATGGATTTCTCAAAGTAAATGAATGATATCGAAGTGGGGGCTTGTCCCCCACTTTTGATATTTAAAATACTTATTAAAGGCTTTTAGTTTATATATACTGACTGCCGAAAAACAAACAAGTCTTTTCCGCACAGTTCCGATTATGTAGGGGTTTTTCATGGTATATAAGAGAATTCTCTTAATCGTTTTACTTGTCTTTGCCATTGCCTCTCTGTTTGTGATTGTCTATTTCGCGCGCAATCGTATGGGGATTTTCAGTAAGTCCTACGATAACTTCATATCGAATAAAACGATGCCTATTAATGCCGCTATAGTCAGTAATCTCAATGATGTAAGTACGGAAGCGACTACTCTTGCGAAAGAAAAACTGGTTAAAAATGTTTTCTTCAGTCAGGCGATGGGAGACGATATTCGTCAATATATTCCCCAGTTTGAAGAAATCAGAAAACATATAAAAGCATGTAAAAAGATTCAGCTTATCGATGATTCGGGTACTGTAAATTTTTCAACCGTCGAATCTGAAATAATAGCGAAAAAAATCAAAGACCAGCTCCTAACCGAAATAAAAACTCACTTCACATCTGCAAAAGTCCCGTTCTATTATTTTGTAAACAACTCCGAATTTATTTCTATTTACCCGACATATGATGGTACTCCGGAATCTCCTCCTCAAGGATATGTATTTCTATATTACAAGACTGAAAGACTGCTAAATGGAATCAATGAAAAAAATCTGATGATTCCATTCTCTGCGGACAATTATCTTTTTCTTTCATCTAAGAACGTTGATACAAACTCAATAAATAAAATAATCAATTATTTCGATTCTCCTTCTACCATGAAGAGCAAAGATCCTGCGAAGGGCCCGACAATCGGAGTTATTTCGCGTCTGATGGGTTTGAATATTGTACATATGGCAAAAGACGACCAGTTTTTACCATGGGAAGCAATTCTGTTCATTATCATCAATATCATTCTCTTAGGATTACTTGTTTTCGCGCTTGTCCAATCCGGACGTGAGGCCACGGAGGAAAATTACTATATACCCAAGGCTTTTTCCGCCGACGAGCAATTCTCGGCTATGGAAGAGGATATGGACGAGGAAGTTATAGCGCCGTCGAAAAAATTCAGTATTCCATCTAACGACGAGATTCAGGACCTTGTTGAGGATATCGAACAGAATAAACCCTACAGCAAAAATGTGGCAAGCAACGGTATCGAGCATATGATTATGTCCAGTTCGGACGATCTGACTGAGATGCCGTCTACAGAAAAGTGGTCGGCATCCGAAGATGACGAGCTTCCTTCGTCGATGTATGAAGCGCCGGGGGAAACCGAGTTTACCCGTGAAAGTTTCGGTTCTTTGGAGTCTGAGGAAGAATCCGATATTCCGGATTGGGAAGCCCCCGAAATGCCCGAGGAAATTACAGCCCCTGAATTTGATGAACCTATTGCATCCGAAGAATCGGCTGTTCCAGAATGGAGCGAGCCTTCTTTTGATGCAGAACCTCAGCCCACAAGTACGGAAATGTTTGCGGAGCAGGATAGAATCCTTCAAGGCGTTGAAGATCAGGGTGAATTTGACGCGGCGCCTGCGGGTGAGGATTTCTCGTTCGATATGATGACCGAACCGGACGAATTATCAAAAGAATCGGGCGAACCTGTTTTCGATATGCTATCCGAAAGCGAAAACGAGTTAATTATCGATGAAAACGTTGAAATTCCTTCGGATGCCGGAATTCAGGAACTAACCGGTTCTGAGATAGAACCTCAGATGGATTCTGTAAATGAAGATGATTTTGCATTTTCAGAAGAGATAGACGAGAGCGATATTAAGCAAGAAGATATGATGGCTGGAATAGGTAGTATAGAAGAAAACATCGTTACATTCGACGAGGACTCGATCGGACAGCTCGATGAAGTTTCCGCTTCTCTGCCGGTGGAAGAAGAACCTGCAGCATCTCCGACGGGTTCTGCTGAAATTTCACTGACTGACATCGGGCAGGACTTTGATTTCGGCCAGGATTCGTCAAGTATTGAACCCGAGGGTGAAGCTGCGGGCGATGATTCTCCCCAATTCCAGATTGGCGGTGTGATCACTGAAGAAACGCCCGAGTTCGATATGGGCGCTATGCAGACTGAGGAAACACCAGAGTTCGATATGGGCGCTATGCAGACTGAGGAAACGCCCGGGTTCGATATGGGCGCTATGCAGACTGAAGAAACGCCCGGGTTCGATATGGGCGCTGTGCAGACTGAGGAAACGCCTGGGTTCGATATGGGCGCTATGCAGACTGAAGAAACACCTGAGTTCGATATGGGCGCTATGCAGACTGAGGAAACACCTGAAACACAAGAAATAGAAATTCCCGGGGATACCAGCGAGGATATCTCGCAATATGAAGTAGAGGCGGAATCCTCAAACGGTATGGCTAGTATTGAGATACCCTCGGAACCCGCCATGGATTTGGATGAATTCGAGATACCGCAGGAAAAAGCGCCTATTGACGAATCTGATGACGGTGTGCCTGTATTCGCGTCGGCGGAAACTCCTGAAAACGAAGATATGCTGGAAAACATTACTTCCGGAATGGAAATTCCTGAAATTGATATTGATTCGATGATTGCGGATGTACCTGATGCGTTATCAAGTGAGGAAGACGACAGTATAACCCTTGATCTGGATGAACTGGCGGCCATTGATGTCGATTTATCCGAAGAGGCAGAACAGACCGAATCGGTTATGGAAGAAAATTTTGTCGAAATTGAGGAACCGCTTGAGATTTCCGATGCGGCGATAGAAGAACCGTTGGGGGAATTGGAGATTCCTGAAGACCCTTCTGCTTCTGCACAGCCGCTGAATGATGTTGATAGCGATTTCGATTTGCCCGAAGGCCAGGATATCCCCGAATTCGATCTTGACTCCATGATCATGGATGTTCCTTCTGCTGAATCCGGTTCGGATGATGACGATAGCATCACTCTCGATATGAGCGAATTATCAGCGATCGACCTTGATATCGATGATGAGGTTTCACCCGCAGAATCTTCAGTGACGGCTGATGAATTACCAGTGGAAATTGCTCCCGCAGAAGTCGGGGAAGCTCCGGCAGTGAAGGAAAGTGTGTTGAAGGATATCGAGCCTGCGAAGCATATCGATTTTAACAAAGTCTTTATGGAACCCCCGGTTAAGACCAGCACGATTGGACATGTCGAATCCTATGCCGATGTTGCCATGGATGTAGCCCAGAATAGTCTAAATTTCAAGAAAATATCGGTTGTAAAGAAATCCGGTGAAGAATTCGGCGAACTGATGAATAATGGATTCAAAAAAGAAATATCTTTCTCTATGGACGATCCGATATATGTGAAATACCTCAGCCGTAAAAAGAGTCTCGATATTCGCGGCGATTTAACCAAGGCGCAGTACCTCAGAGACCGTTTTGATATAGACGATCTTGCAAGTCTCGAGGAAATCATGATTGTGCCTGTTATTAAAGGGGATGAAATCAAGGGTATCGGAATATACGGACGCGAAAAAGGCCAGAAAGAACCCACTCATTTCCAGAAATCGGAATTATACAATCTAGGGTTCCTGCAGGAAGAATAACAATAAACCCTGCCGTCAGGAAACTTGAAGGACTTGTGTTTTAGTGTTACAATACTTCGGCATTAAAATAAGGCAGAGTTATGCTGAAGTATATCTTAAAACGAATTCTTATCAGTATTCCCACGTTGCTGGGAATCACATTAATCACTTTTTTTATCATGCGTCTTGCGCCGGGTGACCCTGTCCAATTCATGAGCGGAGGGATGGCGACCAAGTACTCCAAAGCCGCGCATGATAAGTTCATGTCCTATTACGGCTTTGATAAACCGTTAATCGTGCAGTACGGGATATGGGTAGGAAAGATGGTCATGCTCGATTTCGGCGATTCGCTGATGGAAAAACGCCCGGTTATCCAGATTATTTCAGAAAAGATGCCGGTAACCTTGTTTTTAAACATTATGGAGATCATTGTTATATTTCTTATTTCCATTCCTGTAGGGATACGTTCCGCTGTAAAACGGGACGGCATATTCGATAAAAGTACCGGCGTACTCTTTTTTATTCTCTATTCACTATTTGTTCCGTGGGTTGCGATATTTCTTATATCGATTTTCAGTATCAGGCTCAATCTGCTGCCGTTATCCGGTATCGTATCCGAAGGATTTGAATACCTGCCGTTTTTCGGACAAGTATGGGACGTTATCCGGCACTCGATCCTTCCTGTTACGGTGATGAGTTACTCGGGGTTGGCGTTTCTGACTCGGATTACCCGTGGATCGATACTCGAAGTACTCGGGCAGGAATACATCATTACCGCAAAGTCAAAGGGCCTTCCGCGCAAAATTGTCATGCGCAAGCATGCTTTTTCAAACGCGCTGATACCGCTTATTACGATTTTCGGGGCGATACTTCCGACATTAATCAGCGGCAGCGTGATCGTCGAGGAGATATTCCAGATTGACGGAATGGGGCGGCTCTTTTTCCGCGCAGTAACATCGCGCGACTGGTTTGTCATCATGGGATTGACTACCATATCGGCGGTGTTGACCCTGATCGGCTTGCTGTTATCGGATATCCTGTATGCGGTGGTAGACCCGCGTATAAAATACGATTAAGGCCGCTGCAATGATAGAATGGTATCATGTGCTTATACTGATTTTCTCTATCGCTGTAATTGTTATAATGATAATAAGTTATAATGAGGCGAACACCTGCGGTATTTCCATGAAGATTATTAATTCGGATAAAGTGCATGGAGAGATTGATATCCTGCAGATCAGCGACCTGCATCTCTACCGGAATATGAATAAAAACCGCTATGAACGGATCGTGAATAATATCCGAAAAACGATTGAGGAGAAGACCCCGGATATTATTTTTCTGACCGGGGATTACCTCGACCATGAAGACGGCGCGTCCCGGCTGAGGGAATTGCTCTCCTGCCTGAAGGCGAAGTACGGTAAATTTGCAGTACTGGGAAATCATGATTTTTTAGTGTATAATATATTGCACATTTTCAGGATATTCGGTGTTCTCGATCGAAGGAAAACCGATACATCGAAGGTGATCGGTTTATTGGAAGAATTTGGAGTTGCCGTATTGAGGGATGAGACCGCAGAGATAAGAATAAATGGGGATGATGTTTACATTACCGGCGCGGAACCGTGGACGATCAAGAAACGTCTCGCTGAAAAGCTGAAGATCCCCGGAGGCGAAGGTTTAAAAATTCTGCTGTCGCATTATCCCGATGCGATTTTACAGTTCGCGTCGAAGGCGGATATTGTATTTTCCGGTCATACCCACGGCGGGCAGGTGACATTCTTCGGTATCCCGTTCGTGACCAGCAGCAGGATAAAGGGGAAACGCGCCGTAGGGCTGACGCTGCACAACGGAAGCTGGTTATATGTATCGCGCGGGTGCGGATCGAGCCGTTATCTGCCGTTCAGGTTTTTCGCGCGACCCGAGATTAACCGCATCCTAATTCAGGAGGGATAGAATGAAAAAAGTATTACTTATCATTGCTTTTTTAAGTTCGTATAACATCTTTTTTGCCGACGCCGCTACGGATAAATTGAAAATCAGTAAGGACAACTATGTTATAGCGAATTACGGTACGGCGATCAAAAACGGTGTAGAAGCGCTGGACGTGATGTACAAGAGAATGCTCGATACGATAATCAAGTATCTGCCAGAACTAAAGGATTTTAAAACAAGGGAAACGAATTATTTTTACCAGTTCTCCAGCGATCTCGGAAGCGTATCCCATTCTTTCCAGTTATGGAAAACAATGGATAACAGCGAAGCCTCGGTACAAATCATGTTCGACAATTCGCTGTTCGAATTGAACCGTATCAACAACCTTTATATCAGCATGGATTACCTGAAGTCCTCGGCGGGTTATGAGAAGCTCGCTTATACCAACGGCGATACTGTTTTTAATATCGTCAGAGAAAACGATAAAGCGTTTGCGTATTATCCCTTCGAGACGGCTAATGCCGAAATAAAAAACGGCCTGATGATAAAGATCGATATCGTATTTAAAAAATCCTATGACGCTAAGAAAAAAACCGAACGATGGATGGATTTGGTCAAACAGGTGCTGGTCAAACTCAAGATGAAATCATTACAGAAATATCTGCAATAGCGGGAGGGAAACGGTTTGCTGGAAGTGAAAAATCTCCATGTCCGTATAAAAAGCATGCGCGGGGAAGTTCACGCGGTTCGCGGAATCGACCTTTTCATCTCGAAGGGCGAGATTGTGGGGCTGGTCGGCGAATCGGGATGCGGGAAAACCACCGCTATGCTTGCTATATGCCGTCTCCTTTCCGATAACGCTATCATTTCCGCAGATAAAATAATCGCTGGTGAAACGGATATCACTAATCCGGATGAAAACTCACTTCTACAGATCCGCGGCAGCCGTATCGCATATATTTTCCAAGACCCGCAAGCCAGCCTCAATCCTGTCCTGACTATCGGCGACCAGATCACCGAAGGAATAATGATTAAAGACAAGTCCCTTTCACGTGAAAACGCCGATAAACGCGCTGTCGAATTGATGAATAAGGTAAAAATAAACAATCCTGAAATATGGCTCGGTTCGTATCCACACCAGCTTAGCGGCGGAATGAAGCAGCGTGTCATGATAGCGATCGCGTTATCCAATTCTCCGGATATCCTGATCGCCGACGAACCCACCACGTCCCTCGACGTAACCGTACAGTCGGAAATACTGAAACTCCTGAAAGATTTAAACCAGAGCATAGGGATGTCCATCGTATTTATCACCCACGATCTGTCGGTGGCGAAAAATATATGCGGCCGGATTATCGTCATGTACGCCGGCCGTATCGCGGAAGTGGGGAGTACGGAGAAGATCGTCAATTGCCCGCATCATCCGTATACGTTTAAGCTCTGGAATTCAATTCCCCGGATCGACCGGGATATCGCGCGTCTCGAAATCATTCCCGGAAATGTTCCGAATCCGCTCGACCTGCCCGCGGGCTGTAAATTCCATCCCAGATGCGGCTACATGCAGGAAAAATGTACCGCAATCGAACCGGAACCCGTATCATTCCGGGATGGAAGCGCGGCCGCATGTTATTTCCCGGTAAACCTCTAAATCCTTATACTAAAAAGAAAAAATCCGATAAATAAAGCAGTAAATCGAAGGTGGGTAAGATGTACCATTTAAAGCGATTTATAGCGCTTGTATTCATCGCCGTATTCACAATTTCATCTTTCGCGCAAGGCGGCGAGGGTTTTGATATATTGATGGCGAAAGGGGATGTCGAATATTATAATGAGGAATATGAAAAAGCCATCGAGCTTTATACGAAAGCCATCAATCTTTGGAATAAAAAGACTGACGGGATGGATAGCCTGGTATTGGCATATAATTCCCGCGGAAACGCATTTGTCGATAATGATGATTATACCAGTGCCGCCGCGGACTACCAAAAAGCAATATCTGTTGCACCGAATCAGCCGGATGCATATTATTATTTGGGGTTTATTTATCTGGACCTCGGCAAGTATAGCGACGCTATTTCAAATTATAAAAAGGTGATAAACCTAAAGCCTGACTATACCAACGCATATGTCAATCTTGCATATACGTACAGTCTTCTCAATTTATTCGATGAGGCGGCAGACGCAAGCAAAAAGGCGCTTGCGCTTGACAGCACTTCATCGAGAATCTATAAAAACTACGCTTCGGTCTTAATCGGTAAAAAGGATTATGACCAAGCGATCGTCATGCTCAAGAACGCTCTAAAATATGACCCGGAATACCAACAGGCATACTATATTTTAGGGAAAGTCTACCTGAAAAAGACGGATTATTCGCTGGCTATTGAAAACTTCAATCAAGCAATCTCGTTTGATTCCGGCAGCGAAGAGGCTTTTTACCTTCGCGGGGTTGCATATTTACAGAAAGAGGAATTTAAAAAGGCGATCGACGATCTGACAAAGGCAATCGAACTTGGGCCGGAAAACGCGCAGGCGTATTATCATCGTTCGCAGGCGTTTCTTGCGATCGGAAAGACTGCCGAAGCCAATGTGGATATTAAAATTGCAAAGAACCTGAGCTCAGATATTGAAACTTTTCAGATGGATTTTTTAGATGCCGATTCCTCTCCGGTTGACAATAAAATTTCCGTAAAGATGACGAATACCATATCCACCGGACGTGTGGAGACAAACCCTGTGCTTGACGATACTTCACCGGAAACAAACGGTTTATACGGTGCTGATACTGACTACGAAGACGAAGAAACAAACGAAGTTGTGCTCACCGATGTTATTCAGCCTGATAATGTCAATACCAATACTTTCGATCAGGACAAAATTATCGAACCGGTATCGATTATGCCAGAAGTACAGACAGTCCTAAAGCCCGACCTTCTCTATGACGCTCCAAAGGAACAGGCGGTCAAGTTCTTCAAAGAAGGAGCGAAACTGCTGGCCGCGCAGGAGTATTCTCAGGCAATCTCCAATTTGCAATTATCGATGACCCTAAGCCCTGATAATGTAGAAACACTTAACTCACTCGGACTTGCATACTGCCTGTCGGGTAAGTATTATAAGGACGCTATAGAAGTCCTCACCCGCGCTATCAAGATCGACCCCAAGTACTCATACGCCTATTGTAATCTTAGTCTGGTGTATTATAAAATGGGGGAATATAAGAGCGCAGTGAATAATATCAAAAAGACCATCGATCTGAAGAATGAATTCTCGAAAGCATACTATATTTACGGTCTGATACTTGAACAAATGGGAAAAAAGGAAATCGCATTGGTAAAGTACAATAAAGCGGATGCGATCAATAAAAATTGGGGAATACAGTATTCAAAGAAAGAATTACTGTTATCACGCGGAAATCTATATTTTTCATTGAAAAAATATGATAATGCCCTTGCTGATTTTAATATTGTGATTAAGTCATTTCCCGATTCAATGGAAGCCTACTTCGGCAGGGCAATTGTTTATATTGAAATGAAGCAATACAACGCGGCGCTGAACGACCTGAATCTAGTGATAAAAAAGGATCCTAAGAATCATATTGCACTCTATCATCGGGCGCTTGCATTTAGTATGCTGAAAAAGTATAAAAACGGAATTAAGGATTTTAATAAGACTATAACGCTGAATCCTAAATTCATCAATGCATATATCGGCCGTGCATTCGCGTATAAAAATATGGGCATCAAGAAATTGGCAATCAGGGACCTGATGATGGCCACCGATTTAGGCAGTGTAGACGCGAAAAAGTATCTGAAAAATATCTTTCAGATCGATTATTAATCGGATTTGGGGAGCATCTTCGTTCCGCGGTTAGCGGGAATCATGATGCTAAACACTGTGTTCAGCGGTTTCGGAATACGGAATTTTTCATTTATACTTCTGCTGTCAACTGCGATTTCCCCTCCGTGTTCCTTAACTATTTTATACACTATGGTAAGCCCAAGCCCGGTTCCGTTTTCATGAGTAGTAAAATAGGGATCGAATATCTTATGAAGGTCTTTTTTATTGATCCCTGCGCCCGAATCCATGATCTCGATTAGAATTGCATCCTTACCTATATCATATTTAGTTTTTATTCTGATGATTTTTTGAGGGGATTCTTCAATAGCTTCTATCGCGTTTTTCAGTAAATTTACAATTGCCTGTTTGAGATAATCCCTGTCGAAAAAGATACGGTGAATATGACCAAAATCCGTCTCCACCTTGATCTGATGAAGGTCAAACTCGGGCTGAAATAGTCCGATCACTTCTTTAAGAAACGGATTGAGATCGGCAAAAGAGAGTTTCAGTTCCCGTTTGCGGGTCGAGATCAGGAAATCGTTGAGTATATTGTTGAGACGTTTAGTCTCTTCCTGTATTATCTGGGTATATCTCAAGACTTCATCGGGAACCTGTATCATGCCCTTATCGATACCCTTCCGGATCAATTGGGTATGCAGATCGATAGCAGAGAGGGGATTTTTGATCTCGTGGGCGATCCCTGCGGCAAGAGTATTCAATGCGCCAATACTCTCGAGGTTTTTAAGCTGAAATTCCAACTGTTTCTGAGAAGTTGAGTCGCATATTTTCAGGATTCGGGTTGGAAACTCTCTCCCGCTGAATTCGAGGTCGTAGTACTCGATGATATCGCCGGAGTTCTGAGCGGAGTAGGATAAAGTGCCTATGCTTTCTTTTGATTTAAGGATAAGGCTGTATAGATCACGATTGAACACATTTTTCTCAAGTTCCTGAAATGTTACTGGAAAATCGGTCTGGGGAATGCGCAGAATATTAAGAGCCTCCTGATTAATAAAAAGAACATTTTCTTTTTCAAATACGATGATTCCTTCGCTTAACCAGTCGAGGACCTCATGGAATGTCCTTCGTTCGGATTCCAATAACTCGATGATATTTTTTAGGTTAAATTCATCGATTTTTGTGATGTTTTGTAGGAATTTTTCAAAAAATTTTTTCTGTTTCATCCACTGACTTTTATTTTGGTATTTATTTTGTCGATAATATATAATATAAGTGATTTAGAATAAAATAACAAATAAAAGGAAACTCAATGATACAAAGAATTACCAAGCAGAAAAAAGAGGCATATAATCTGGTAGTAAAGGAATACAAAGAGCGTGTAGATCAAACTAATAAAAAAGCCGAAAAGTACGAACGCGAATCCCGAGTCGGAAGCGGCCCGAATACGAACTATAAAAAAATAATCGCCGCAATGACCTATTTAAAAACTGTCGGTTTGTACTGTGAAATGAACGATAAAAGCGTCGAAATCATGAATATTAAAAATGACGCTTATCTCGGGAATGCACGAAAAAATATCTACCAGGCGATAAAATTATTGGAGGGAATTGTTGGGGTTGATGTAGATTCCACTCTCACGGAGAACGTCGATATTTTAACCGGTCTCAGTCTGCTCAATCCCCGCCGTATTCTTCATCTTCTTCAGATGCTGGAATACGATATTACCCTTGTTGAGTACGAAGAAGGGCCGACCTCCAAGTGGAAATGGAATTTTGTGGAACTCTATGGAAAATTTGCCGCCCTTAGTAAAAACATGATCAATTTCAAGGAATGTGTCGCTAAGATGTACGACCCGCGTGACGAATTTTATTCCGATATCAACGCGCTGATACAGCTGATAAAACGTGTCGCTGACACGGCCGCCCAAAAATTCAGAATGAAATACGAGCTTTCTTCCATGCAGGTCGGAGATATGAACAGAGCTATAGATTTTATGAACATGAATGTTAAGATTTATATTATACTCAATGAACAGCCGATGGCGCAGGAAACGAAGAAGACCATAGAAAAATGGAAGGAAAAATTGGAAAACGACCTTAAAAAGAAAGAGGAAGAAGCTAAATCTCAGAAGAAAAAAGCGATCGGGAAAAGATAATTATTCTACGAGTTTCATATCCGAATTGGAAGTTGCCTCTCCGGTTTGCTGGATTTCCGTCTGAATCTCGTTAAAAACCGTATACAATTCAAATGTGTAAATATCGTTCGTGTTGGACGACTGGCTGATAAATTCCGAAAACTGGAAGGAATTCTTAATCAGCTCCTTTTCATTTTCCATAGCGCGGCGTATGCTTTCTATCATAAACTTGACTTCGATAATACTCTCGTTTAGTTCGTTATTTAAGTCCTTCTGCTGAATACCGTGGGATGCAATCTCAGATGTTATCTCGACAAGTGACGAAAGACTGGCATTGGACTTTTCAATCTCGTCCATCAGAGTCTTCGTATGATCAACAATATTGATAATATAATTAAAAACGATATCGATTGTGTTTTCAAGTTTGGAGAAAAATTCCATCACGCTAAACGCGGCATCGATGCCCAGATTGATATCTCTTTGCAAATAGTTTAATATTTGCTCGATTTCAGCAGTCTCCTGCTTTGTTTTTACGGAAAGCTCCTTAAGATCCTCCGCGACGACCATAAAACCCGAGCCGAACGCAGCATTATTCGCACTCTCGATCGCTGCATTCATCGCAAGAACATTCGCGTCATCGGAGATTTTGTCTATAGTCTTATTAACATTCTGAATGTTTCTGATGTGGGTGTGAATCTCGTTAATAATTCCATGATTGTCTATCGCTTTTTCCTTCGCTTCCTTGATAACCGCACTCAGATTGACGACACCGCTGGATACAATTCTTCCCTTTGAAGAGATGTCTTCGATTATTTCGATTACTTTTTTAAAAATTACGGAAAAATCCTCGACTTTCTTATTCTGTACCATCATAGAGTCGAGAATATTTTCAAAAGTACTGATATTACTGATAACCATGGTGGAAAAATTCTTGATATGCGATTTTTCATTATTGGTATAGTTTAATGTCTCATCGATTGAATGCTCGTTTTCTTTAGCGTTGGACTGAATCTCGATTGAAAGAGTTTTTATATCGGATGAACCTTTTTGAAGGTCATAAATGGTTGACTGACCGTTATGAATTATATTTTTCAGCTTTTCCAGAATGGAGGATAATAAACCTTCCTGTTTCCGGACATTTACCTGAAAATAATAATACTCGATAAAAAATGTGATAGTGCCAACAAGCTCGACAAGTACAATACCGCTAAAACTGATGTTAAACACGCGAATATTAAAGACCTTTAGATTGATAAAAATATCCAGCAATACTACGATAAAACTCACGCTGAGCGCGGCAAACATGGAGTAGCGTTTGTTTTTTGATAAATTTGAACGAACAAGGAAAAAAGCTGTCACACCCTGAATGAACAGAAAAGAAATCTGTAAAAACATGTAAACAGTTCTAAATATAGGGGTAATTATAATCGGGTTTGCTGCGTCAGGGGTTTTTGGAACATCCAATAATAGATTTGAAAACAAGGAAAAAATTGCGAAAATTGCGTAAATCCCGCCGGTGATATAAAAGACAGTTCTTAGAGTATTCTGATACTTCAATTCGATATTATGAGACAGAACGATAAAAAGAAACAGGAAAAATAACGGCGTGAGGGCGTACTGAAATTTTGTCAGCCAGAATAACAATACCGGATTGGAAGTGAAAAATATTATAAATTGTAAAAGAGAAAATAATGTAAGAAATCCGCTAAATAGAACATTCCGTTTGATTTCACTCTTCTGCTCCCAAACCGCGTTATCGGACAGCCGGTTATAGAGAAAAAAGAACACCGATAAAAGAAAAAATATCATGAATGCAACGACGAGTTGCGATAAGGAAAAATTGAGGAACGTGTTGACTTTTATACCCAAATGCTGCATTAGGTTTCCTCTTTAAATTGCTCCAATTGTATCTTTTTCGAATAGTGTTTAAAGATATTCTTTCTTTTGTATATCGAATAGATAAACTTTCCGATTATTATAAGTATAAAAACCCCGAAGATGAGAAACACTCTTATTTTACTGATCTTCAGTACTTTTTCCATCAGAAAATATAACCCGAATGGCAAAGCCGCGAGGAGTGAATAGTATAGATATTTCAGCAGAACTATCTGACTAAATAATTTTTTTTTTATATAACCGAGATTGACGATTTCTTTTTCACTGACAATACGTTTTTTACATTTTTTTCCGCAAACTAACTGGACGAACTGGGTTTTATTATTATCGTCGGTAGTTCTCAGAACAAATTGCATTTCACTCAAACCTAATGTAACTGTCGAGGGAAGGAGTTCGAATACCTGTTTTCTAAAACTTACCGACGATCGAAGCAGCATTTCGAACGTATAAACAAATCCGGTGTCGAAATTCATTTTCATATATGAGAGCAGATAATATGCGAGAATATAGGAAATCTTAGAACGATCGCGCATTTTCATGGTAAACCGATCGACATTCCTGACAGTGAACGAGACAAGAAAATCAGTTTTATAATTCATACCAGCAGAATAATTATCGATCACATAGATATCGACATTATTTACGGTATCGTCCAGAATAAACCCGATGGATTCATAGGGAAATAGAAATATATCCTCCGATATTTCACGGTACATCACACCGTCGTCTTCCCATGCGGAACGGGGTACTAAAGTGTTTCCGCCTTCGTAATTCTCAATCACGTAGCTTTTCAGATACGGAGTGTCAACCAATTCCTTAAGAAGACTCCATAGTGACATTACGTTCTCGCTTTTTACTGTGATCGAGTTGTTTTCATAATCTAAAGCAAACGGCATATCATTCTCCAGATTCCAATTAATAAAATGATAGTACTTTTTTCGGTTTCCCGCAAGTCTTTGAAGGGTAGTTTTTTATATTTTATAAACAAATATTTCCGGTTGGTTTCTAACTTTTCATGGAGAAAAAATATAGAAAAAACTTTGTGTATATCGATATCTTAGTCTATAATATATCGAACAAAAATCAGGCTTCAGGAGATTGGTCATGAATTTGAATAAGAAGAATCAGGCTTTGATAGTTTTTATAGTGGTTTTTGTTTTCGGGATCGGCCTCATTACCGCAAATCGGATCTTCTTCATGAATAATCTCGCTTATGGCGGTTCTCCTTCTACTAACGCGATGTCCGAGATTGCGGACCCTGAAGACGATAATTACTTCAAGTACTTTCCCATGTTTAAAAAAGCGTACTACACATTGAAAAAAGAATTTTACGATAAAGACAAAGTCACCGCGAAAAATCTATTCTACGGCGCGATCAGAGGAATGCTGATGGCTCTGGGCGATCCTTATTCCGTTTTTATGGAACCCAAGCTTGCGAAGGAATTTAATATCGATATGAGCGCGAAGTTCGGCGGTTTAGGTATTCATATCGATATCCGTGACGGTTGGCTGACAATAATTGCGCCTATCGAAGATACTCCAGCATGGAAGGCAGGCCTAAAGCCCAACGATAAAATCATCGAGATAGACGGTGTTACCACAAGGGATATTACTGTGATGGAAGCGATTGCAAAACTGCGCGGAAAGCCCGGCACAAAAGTAACGATTACCGTCGCCCGTATGGGAATTGATGAACCCTTTAAAGTTACTCTCGTCAGGGAAGAAATAATTATAAAAACTGTCAAATCGGCTGTCATTGAACAGAAGAATAAAAAATACGGGTATGTCCGTATCAGCGAATTCAGTATGCCTACTGCTGATGAGTTAAAAAAGCATCTGAATGAAGTTCTTTCAAAAAAACCTTCCGGCCTGATCATCGACCTCCGCGGTAATCCGGGCGGATTATTAAATGTAGTTGTATACTGTGTGGATTATTTCCTCGATGAAGGCCTGATTGTTTATACCCGCGGACGTTTGTCAGAGAATAATTCCGAGTTTTATGCAAAGAAGGATAATTCAATAGTTCCGCTAAATCTACCGCTCATTGTTATGATCGATCAGGGAAGCGCGAGCGCATCGGAAATATTTGCGGGGGCGATGAAAGATACGGGACGTGCCGTACTGGTCGGGATGAAATCGTTCGGGAAGGGTTCCGTTCAGAAGCCTTTTGATTTCCCGGAAGATAGTTCTATTATGAAATATACTGTAGCGAAGTATTTTACTCCCGCTGGAAATTTGATCGATAAAATCGGACTTCAGCCGGATGTCGAAGAGAAAAACTGGTATGAAAAAATCGATAACGAAGAGAAGAATGATCTTTATAAGCTCCAATCGACTAATTATATTAAAGATTTTCTTGCTAAAAATCCCAAACCCACCGATCAGGACCTGAACCAGTTCCGTTTGGATATGGATAAATTAAACTTTAAGGTATCCATGATTTCAATAAAATGGCTGGTCAATATGAAATTGCATGAAACCGATATGCCGAAAGTATTCGATTTACAGTTTGACGATCAGTTGGTAAAGGCTCTCAGTATACTCGAGAATTTTCAAAATTATGCTAAAAAGGTGAAGGTTTATGACAATCCCAAATAATTTAGCGAAATATTTCGACCATACAAATCTCAAGGCCGATTGCCGTGAGAAGGAAATAAAAAAGTTATGCGCTGAAGCGAAAGAGCACGGGTTCTACTCGGTGTGTGTCAATCCGGCATGGGTTAAAAGCTGTGCGCGTTGGCTAAAGGAATCCGGTGTAAAAGTATGTACGGTCATCGGCTTTCCTTTGGGGGCGAACCGCAATCTGATTAAGGCAAGCGAGATAAAAAGAGCGATTGCCGACGGCGCAGAAGAAGTGGATATGGTGATCAATATCAGCAAGTTGAAAGATAAAAAAATCAGTTATATTAAAGATGAACTCACACGTTGTAAAAAAGCCGCAGGTGATAAGGTATTGAAGGTAATTATCGAGACATGTTTCCTTACAGATGCGGAAAAAGAAACAGCGGTCAAGTTATGTGTCGATGCCGGCTGCGATTTTGTAAAAACTTCAACTGGATTTGGATCTGGCGGCGCGACTGTCGAAGATATTCAACTAATGAAAAGAATAGGAGGCAGCAGCATCCGTATTAAAGCTTCTGGAGGTATAAAAACCCTTGAAAGTACGTTAAATTTGATCGAAGCGGGAGCCAATCGAATCGGCTCGAGCGGTTCGGTTACGATTTTAAAAGAAGCGTTAAAGATTTGAACTGAAGGTCGGAGGTGCTGAGATGGCGTGGTTTTTAAAACCAAAATATAATATTAAGAAAGGGTTGCATAATCCTGTTCAGGACGGTTTATGGCATAAGTGCCCAACATGTAATTCGATGATCTATAGCAAGGATTGGGAAGAGAATTTTAAGGTATGCCCGAATTGCGATTTCCACGATAAACTGAACGCATTCGAACGCATCCAATCTTTGATCGATCCCGGAACATTCATCGAGACGAATAACAATATTGTATCCGTAAACCCTTTGGATTTTAATGACGGTAAAATCCGTTATGAATTGAAAGTGCATGAAGCGATGGAAAAGACTATGCTGAAGGAAGCTGTTGTAATCGGTCATGGAAAGCTGAACGGTTTGTCTGTGCAGTTGGCTGTGATGGATTTTTCTTTCTTAGGCGGAAGCATGGGATCTGTGGTCGGCGAGAAGATCACCCTTGCGATAGAGGAAGCGATTAAGCACAAAAGAACGATGATCATATTTAGCGCATCCGGCGGGGCGCGTATGCATGAGGGAATATTATCCCTGATGCAGATGGCGAAAACTTCCGCGGCACTCAAGCGTCTGTCGGACGCGGGCGGTTTTTTTATCTCGGTTCTGACAAACCCCACAACCGGAGGCGTCACTGCCTCTTTTGCCATGTTGGGAGATATTATCATTTCCGAGCCCGATGCATTGATAGGTTTTGCGGGTCCGCGTGTTATCGAACAAACAATCCGCCAGAAACTCCCGCCCGGATTTCAGCGGGCAGCTTTCCTGCAGGATCATGGATTTGTCGATATTATTGTGAGACGTAAAGAAATGAAAAAAACTTTATATGAATTGATAAACTATACTCATTAAGGGATATTTATGTTTCTAAAGGAAAAGGAAGATGTTACCCAATTTCTTTCTGGCGAAGGAATTGTCGCTGATAATCTGGTCAAGGTTTATAAAAAACGCCGGGTTGTAAACGGGGTAAATTTTCATATCAAACAGGGTGAGGTCGTCGGGCTGCTGGGTCCGAACGGCGCGGGAAAGACCACTACTTTCTATATGATTGTCGGATTGGTGCGCCCTGAAGACGGAAAGGTTCTTTTAGACGGGAAGGATATTGTTTACCGGCCGATGTTTCAACGGGCGAGAATGGGGATAGGGTATCTTCCCCAGGAGACGTCCATCTTTCGTAAACTCAGTGTCGAGGATAATATAAAAGCGGTCTTAGATATTCAGGGGAAATCTACGGAGGAAATTAATAAAACTACCGATGAACTCATCAATGAATTGGGACTTTATAAGATCAGGAAACAGCTCGGGTATACGTTATCCGGCGGCGAGAAAAGAAGAACGGAGGTAGCTAGAATACTGGCAATTCACCCGCGGTTTCTTCTTCTGGACGAACCGTTTACGGGAATTGACCCTATCGCTATTGCCGATATCCAGAAAATAATTATCCACCTGAAAACCGAGAGAGGTTTAGGAATCCTAATAACCGATCATAATGTCCGGGAAACATTGAAGATTGTAGACCGCGCCTATGTCATTCACGAAGGCAAGATACTTGTCAGCGGAAACAATGACGATTTGCTGGCAAACGATGAAGCGAGGAGAATTTATTTAGGCAGAGATTTTTCTATGTAAAATATTCAAGAAAGTAAAAAAATGAAAAAAGAACAGACTTTTTATGATATACTGCTGATCGATTGTTCGGCGGATAAGAATATGATTAAAGAGAGTTTTCGGAAGCTATCCATGAAGCATCACCCGGATATCAATCGTGATTCCGAGGCTGATTATAGACTGATTATAGAGGCATATAAGACTTTAGTAGACGATACAAAACGAGAAGAGTATAATAGGGCGATCGGTATTCAAATAAAAAGCAATACGGAAGGTTTTTACCGTATTCCACCCAACCGTGTCGAGTATTGCCTTTCGATGAAGGCGCTGCTTCAGGCGGGAGTGAAAACCGATAAACGCATTATTTTTTCCGATATGGCAAAGCAGATCGAACAGGATATTATTATAAATGTCACGAGGAATGAGATTCATTCCGGCTCGATGGGAATTATTGATATTCCGTCGCGTTCGATTTGCCCGGTCTGTATGGGACAGGTTTCATCATGCTACCGGTGTGATGGATTGGGCTTTGTAAAAACGGTGGAAAAGTTTCAGTTTATGATACCTTGTGACGCAAAAAATAACGAAATTTATGAAATAGATTTTAATGATTTGCGGAATAAGATGAATTATTGGAATTTAAAGATGAAACGGATTAGAATTCGAATAAATACAATTTAGGAAGGTGCATTATGGGGAATTACACCGAGATTAACGATAATAATTTTAAAAGCGAAGTACTGGAATCGCCTGTTCCTGTTTTGGTGGATTTTTGGGCCGAATGGTGCGCTCCCTGCCGAATGATTGCGCCCTTAGTCGAACAGGTTTCTGCCGAATACAGCGGAAAGATTAAAGTCGGTAAAATGGATGTTGATGCGAATCCGGAAACCCCTGCACAGTATGGGATAACCGGAATCCCGACTTTAATTCTTTTTAAGAACGGTACTCCGTTTGAGAAAATTGTCGGCGCGGTCGCAAAAAATAAAATTACAGATATGATAAACAATGCCCTCTGATGATATAAAGATAAAAATCCCGAAGGTTGGGGATGCTGAAAAAATCGCGGAATTAATCAACATATTCGCAAAAAAAAACCTGATGCTGGAGAGGTCTGTTGAAAGTGTGATCTCGAATATCAGGAATTTTATCGTTGCTGAATCGAACGGAATAATTATCGCGTGCTGTGCAATTTCATTCTTCACAACCGAACTTGCCGAGATTCGTTCGGTCGCTGTTGATTCGTCTTTACAGAAAAAGGGTGTCGGGAAAATGCTGATTGCTTATGCTGAGGGCATACTTCGCGACGAGGGAGTGAAACGGTCTTTTGTGCTGACAAGAACCCCGGAGTTCTTCAAAAAACTCGGATATTTGGAAGTACCTAAAACAAGTTTTCCGCAGAAAATCTGGAGGGATTGTACGAGTTGTCCGTTCTTAATGGAATGTGACGAAATTGCGATGGAGAAATCAATACAGTAATAAATAGCGGAGGTAATTCGTGAACTTATTAGACAAGTTATGGAAGAGGGGAAAGGATTTCTTAGGTGTCGAGTATCCAATACTCTGCGGTGCGATGACATGGGTGAGTACCTACGATCTTGTAAAAGCTGTATCCGATAACGGCGCGTTCGGGATTCTTGCCGGCGGAAATATGCCCCCGGAAATGCTCGGACAGGAACTTGATAAATGTATCGCAAATATCAAGAAACCCTTTGCCGTAAACCTGATAACAATTGCTCCCAATTTCAAAGCACAATATGAAATCGTTAAGAAAAAAGACGTGCCTTTCGTAGTTTTCGCCGGCAACTTTCCTAAACGGGAAGATGTTGTGGGTATGAAGGACGCCGGTAAAAAGACCATAGCGTTCGCCTCCAACGATACCAGTGCGCATCAGCAGATACGTTACGGGATTGACGCTTTAGTGCTCGAGGGCAATGAAGCCGGCGGGCATATCGGTTATGTATCTACCATGATTTTGCTTCAGCAGGTGCTTTATCAGTTCGATCAGGTACCGGTTTTTGTTGCCGGAGGTATCGGAACCGGGAAAATGATGGCAAATATCGTTCTAATGGGTGCTGCGGGTGTACAGTTGGGAACCCGTTTTGTACTGACGGACGAGTGTCAGGTGCATCCCAACTTTAAGAAAGCGTTTATCCGCGCGCATGCGCGGCATGCGATAGCCGCTCCTCAGTACGACCCGCGTATTCCGGTAGTTGCGGTACGCGCGATCAAAAATAAAGGATCAGAGGAATTCGGAAAGATTCAGCTTAAACTGATCCGCGACCTGGAGGAAGGAAAAGTCACCAAGGAACAGGCTCAGTACGAGGTGGAAAGTTTCTGGATCGGCGCGTTACGTAAGGCCGCAGTAGACGGTGATGTCGATAACGGTTCCTTGATGGCTGGGCAGAGCGTAGGTTTGTTCCATGATATTAAGCCTATCAGAAAAGTGATAGACGACTTGATTTCCGATGCAAATAATGAACTGCAGCGTATAAAAAATATTGTAAATTCATAGGTGGAGGTGAACGTGAAATACAACATGATTGTATTGGTCAAACAGGTTCCGGACACTCAGAATATCACCGGCGACGCAATGACCCCTGAAGGGACGGTCAACCGTGCAAAGCTCCCGGCGATCTTTAATCCTGAGGATCTGAACGCGCTCGAAGAAGCGTTGAAAATCAAAGATAAGTACGGCGGAAAGGTCACAGTGATAACAATGGGCCCACCCCGTGCCGCGGAAATTTTACGCGAAAGTCTGTTCAAAGGTGCGGACGATGTGATCCTGCTGTCTGATAAAATATTTGCCGGCGCCGATACGCTCGCCACCTCTTACGCTCTTTCATTGGCGGTAAAAAAGGTCGGCGAATTTGATATCATCCTCTGCGGACGCCAGGCGATCGACGGTGATACCGCTCAGGTCGGGCCTCAGACTGCTGAAAAACTCGGCGTCAATCAGGTCTCCTACGTCGATAAAATCATCGATATCAAGGACAAGAAGATTACTATTGAAAGATCGATTGAGGGCGGATATGAAGAGGTCGCGGCCACATTGCCGGTACTTCTAACGGTGACTGACGAGGCAAATGATCCCCGTCCTTCCGCCGCTAAGAAAGTGCTTGCGTTTAAGCGTGCGATGACCCCTCTCGAAGCACAATCCAACGATGACGATTATGTCAACGCCGGAGAGAAAAACTCCAATGTTATTATTAAATTATGGGGACATGAAGATCTCGGCGCCGCTCCGGAACAGTGCGGATTAGCCGGTTCTCCCACAATGGTGAAAGAAATCGAGAGCGTTGTTTTAGAAGCGCGCGATTTCAAAAATATTGATAAATCGAAAGACGGCATTGAGTCTCTTATCCGGGAACTCATGACCGAACATATCATTGGCTAGGGGGCCCGAAATGAGCACGAATGAAGTATGGGTATTTATAGAACAGCATGATGGAAAGATCGCCGACGTAAGTCTTGAGCTTTTAGGTAAGGGATGCGATCTCGGGAAAACGTTGAATGTAAAGACCGGCGCGGTAATTCCCGGCGGAAAGGTCAAGGACCTTGCGCCGTTATTGTTCAGCTATGGCGCTGATGTTGTCTATGTGGCAGAAGATCCCGCTCTCGCGCGTTATACTACTCTGCCGTATGCGAAAACGATGTCGGATATGATAAAACAGTATCAGCCGCAAATCGTTTTATACGGCGCGACTGTTACCGGACGCGACCTCGCGCCCCGTATCGCGTCTGAAATCCGCGTGGGACTCACCGCAGACTGTACCAACCTCAAGATCGGCGACTACACACGTAAAGACAAGCAGTATAAAAACATCCTTTATCAGATTCGCCCTGCGTTCGGCGGTAATATTATCGCAACTATTGTAAGCCCTGAGCACCGTCCCCAGATGGCGACAGTTCGCGAGGGTGTGATGAAGATGAATTCGGTCGATAAATCCCGCAAGGGCGAGGTAGTCGAATTTACACCTACTATCGCAAAAGATATTATTAGAACCGAAGTGTTGAAAAGAATTCAGCATGAGAAGAGTGTCAACCTCAAGGGTGCGCATATTATTGTATCAGGCGGTATTGGCGTAGGTTCCAAGGAAAACTTCAAGCTTATCTACGACCTTGCGCATATTCTCGGTGCGGAAGTCGGTGCATCCCGTGCTGCTGTGGATGCCGGGTATATTCCGAAAGACCATCAGGTGGGTCAGACCGGAACTACAGTTCGGCCTAAGCTTTATATCGCAATCGGTATTTCCGGTTCTATACAGCATATGGCAGGGATGAGCGAATCTAACCGCGTTATCGCGATCAATAATGATCCCGAAGCGCCTATATTCAAGCTCGCTCATTATGGGATTGTCGGCGACCTCAATGAAGTGATCCCTCGCTTCATTGATGTATATAAATCACTCAAGAAGTAAGGAGGAAGCGATGCCGAATTTTTATCGTGATAATGATGACATTCTGTTCCATATGAAGCATATCGATTTGAATCAGGTTATAGATCTGAAAGAAGATGGGTTTGCTGAAAAGGGTAAAATCGATTATGCTCCTGTAAATTCCGCGGATGCCTTAGATTCTTATGATAAAATCTTAGATATTGTAGGCGATCTTGCTGGGAATTTTATCGATCCGCGCGCTACCGATGTTGATCTCGAGGAAGCACAGTTCGAACATGGTGAAGTCCGTTATGCCAAGGGTACTCAGGAAGCGATGGACCGGCTGAAACAAGCCGATCTGATGGGTTTTACGCTTCCCCGTAAATACGGAGGACTGAACTGTCCGATTACGATCTACTCAATTGCGATCGAGATAGTTTCCCGCGCTGACGCAGCGCTGATGAACCTTTTCGGACTACAGGATATCGCGGAAACTATCAATAAATTCGCCGATGAAGACATCAAGATGAAATTTCTCCCGCGTTTCTGCTCCGGGGAAGTGACCGGCTCGATGGCGCTTACCGAACCCGATGCCGGAAGCGACCTGCAGGCTGTCAATCTCAAGGCATATCAGGACGATAAGGGCCAGTGGCGTCTGAAGGGCGTCAAACGCTTTATCACAAATGGGTGCGGTGAGATTTCACTTGTTCTCGCGCGCAGCGAGGAAGGCACATCCGACGGACGTGGTCTCTCGATGTTCGTTTACGAGCGCGATAAGCATATGAAGATCCGCCGTATCGAACATAAATACGGTATTCACGGGTCGCCGACCTGCGAGTTGCAATTCGATGACGCGCCGGCCATTTTAGTCGGCAAGCGTAAATACGGTTTGATCAAGTATGTCATGTCGCTCATGAACGGCGCTCGTCTTGCAATTTCCGCTCAGGGAGTGGGTATAGCGGAAGCGGCATACCGTGAAGCGAATAAATACGCGACGGAACGTATCCAGTTCAAGAGATCGATACGCGAGTTTATGGCTGTGAAGGAAATGCTCGCCAATATGAAAATGAAGGTCGAGGCTGCCCGTACGCTTCTGTACGAAACCTCGGTTATCGTCGATATAAAAGACGGATTGGAACATATGGCAGAGAAGCACCCTGAGAAGGAAAAAGAGCTTCGCGATGCTACGAAACTTTATACTCAGTTTGCGGCACTCATGACCCCGATGTCGAAAGCATACTCCACAGAAATCGCAAACCAGGTCGCCTATGACGCGATTCAGGTTCATGGCGGAACAGGATTTATGCGTGAATTCAAGGTCGAACGTTTTGCACGCGATGCGCGTATCACCAATATCTACGAAGGAACGACACAACTGCAGGTCGTCGCCGCTATTGGAGGTGTGGTTAAGGGCGTGTTTGAGGAACTGACCGCGAAATATGAAAAGGAGATTGATTTTGCTGAGGTCGAGGAGCTTCACAAGAAGGTTCGTGAACTGCATAAGCTGACGCTTGACGCAATACATTTTGTAAAAGAGAAAGCCGATGAAGACTATCAGGAATATCATGCCCGCAGACTGGTCGAGATGTCGATGAATACAATTATCGGCTATCTGATGATACGCGACGCGAAGTATTCCGAGAGAAAGAAAGATATCGCGCAGTTCTTCATCGATTTCGCAGTTCCTGAGAACAAGATGAAACACGATATCATAGTGAACAATACCAAGACATTACTTGAAAGAAGCGCCGCTATCTTGAACGAGAAAATCGAAGCGTAAAAAGAAATCAATAATAAAACTCGGCTGTCCTAATGGACAGCCGTTATTTTTTGCAAATAATAAAGCCGTCCCGATTTACGGAACGGCTTATAAAGCGGTTTGTTTTTTTTTATTTCATACCTGTCATCATAATACCGCGTGTGATGTACTTCTGACCGAAGATAAAGATCAGAATAACCGGAACAAGAACGATTAGCGAGGCGGCCATGATCAGATGCCATTGCGCTCCGTAACTGCTCTGGAACGCCTGCAATCCAATCGGCAGCGTCTTCATGCTCTCGCTGTTTACTACGATCAAAGGCCACATAAAGTCGTTCCATGCATACAGGAAAGTAAAGATGGCCATCGTGGAGAGAGCGGTCTTTGAAAGAGGCATAATAATCTGCCGGAGAATCTGAAGTTTGGTCGCACCGTCAATAATAGCGGCCTCTTCAAGTTCTTTAGGAATAGAGAGGAAGTACTGACGGAGCATAAAAGTCCCGTAGGCGGAAAATGCGCCCGGCAAGATAAGGGCCACATAGGTATCGAGTATTTTTATATGTAAATACTCATCCACCAGTTTAAACAGAATATAAATCGGAATCATAGTGACCTGTCCGGGTACCATGAGAGTACCCAGATAGGCAAGGAAGATTTTATCCCTCCCCGGCCATGTCAATCGTGAAAACGCATAAGCGGCAAGGGAACAAGTTAGCAGTTGGAGAAAAGTTATCATCGAACTTACGAAGATTGAGTTAAAGTAATATACGGAAAATGGAGGAAACTGCCCGGTACTGCCCATGCCGGCAAAGAAAGCGCCGTCGTAGGTCAAGTCTTTTTCAGTACCCGCTTTTCCGAAGAAATTATATAAGACCGGCTGTATGACGGGATCGGGAACGATCTTACCGTCGAACACATCGGTTTCATACTTTAAAGAAGTGCTGATCGTATAGAACAGAGGCATTACGAAAAACAAGGAAACTAAAATCAACACTATATACGCTACGGCATTAGACAGGATTCTCGACCAGCGCCTTTGCTCCTGGAGATTCCACGCAGTCTCTTTGGCAGCCTCAGCCGAGGGTTTCTGCCCTCCGGTTGGCTGATATTTTTTACGAAGATATGTTGTTGCCATTTTATTTCTCCTCTAATTAGTACTCGACTTTCCCTTGAGTAAGTCGCATATTGATAATTGTGATAACCATAACGAATACAAACAGTATTACGGCTATAGCGGTAGCGTATCCCATGTTACTCCATTGATATGCATTATTGTAAATATAGTACACGAGAGTAGTTGTAGAACCGGCAGGACCGCCGCTTGTCATAACATACTGTGTGCCGAAAGCCTGGAAACCACCAATGATACCCATAATTAGTATAAAAAAGTTAGTCGATGATAGGAGAGGCCATGTGATATTCATAAACTGCTGCCATCCGGAAGCGCCGTCGATATCCGCGGCTTCATAGAGGAAGTGAGGAATACCCTGCAGTCCTGCAAGATAAAGCATCATATTATAACCGGCACCTTTCCATACATCCATGATAATAATCGCGATCTTAGCCCATGTTTTATCACCGAACCATTGCGGAGGATTGGAAATACCTATCGCCCGCAATAATTCGTTCAGGAATCCGTAATCCGAATTGAGAATCCATCTCCAAAGAAGAGCGATAGCCACAATGTTTGAGATAACCGGCAGGAAGAAAAGAACACGGAATACAACGATACCCTTCAGCGGCTGGTTCATCGCCAACGCCATAATCAGCGACATAATCATACCGATGGGAATTTCAAGTAAAAAGAATAGAGTATTGAGAAAGTACATTCTGAAACGGCTGTCCCGAAGAATAAGCTCTTCGAAATTGCCGAAACCTATTAATTGAAGTCCAAAGTTACCAATATTTGGAATTTGAGCTACTTTAATCTTAAAGGGAAGGGGTTTGCCGTCCATCAACGTCATTAAAACACCTTCGGCGTTTTTAGGATTATTGATGATCTGATTTGGCCCTTTGCCGAGCTGTCCGGTTTCGTTTGCGGTAAGGGCGGTAATACCTTTGATATTCGTTTCACCCTTTTTTAATACGAGATCATTTTTCAGAGTATACGTCCATGTTTTTGTTTCCTGTTTGGTAGGCGTTTTTATCGATAAATCGGCAAGAATAATAGTTCCCTTGGCGATAACCAAAGCCTGTTTCGTTTTCTTAGTTATAACGATTTCCTTTCCGGAAAATTGAGGAGTCCCGTTATATGAAAGACTCATGCCGCCCTGAGGCTGCTCGAAACGGATATTCATGGCAGAAATGTTCTGATCGTCAAAATACACTTCTTCGGGTCGAATGTATTTCTGATAATTCGTTTCTATCTTTTCTATCAACGGCTGAATGATTAAAGTACCGTCAGATAGGATATTACGAGGGTCTTTCCAGTTCTTCAGGTAGGATATGTTGAATAATCCGTATTGAAGCGAATTATCGGGAATTTGAATATCTTCATTGATAGAATAGGGTATCGTAACAATCTCATCACGGAAAGTTGTTTTTGTCGTGTTAAGATATAATACAGTACCCTTTTCTAGTTTAATATCCTCAGCCGCGGGCTGATCGGAATAAAACTTGAGTGTGATCTCAGAGGGTTTCGCATAAGAGAGACCGTCCCATTCTGAAAAGGATAGTATCAAAGTAGCGAAAATCGGGAAAAAGGTAACAAGTAAAAACCCCAAAAAGTTAGGTAGTAAAAAAAGCCAAGCGGTAAAAGCCTCTTTAATGTGTTTTTCCCGCTGGTATTTTTTGTTCATCGACTTGATGTTTTTTACATCAAATTTTACTCTCTCGTTTTCTGCCATACCAAAGCCTCCGAGATAGAATTAAATTCTATATAAAATATTGTATCAGATATATATTTTCTGTCAATAATAAAATTCAATATTTCACAGCAGCTTGGAAATATCATCTTTTTTTTGATTTAAAATTTCTAAAATTTCTAAGAATTGTTCTTTACTGAGGGATATACCTTTTTTTGTGGGCGCGGATTGACCGTCTTCGGTTTTAAAGTATTTTCTGATATCGAGTAACATACTTTTACCGAATTGGTTTACCGTGATGCGGATGTTTCCGGATTTAATCTCCCCAATAACTTCAGTCTTCTCTTCCATAGAATTCTCAATTAATTTTCCATTATTTTAACGATGATTCAAATTTTGTCAATAGAAAAGAATTATTATTTTTTGGAAATGCTGAAACTTATTGCTTAAAGTTATTCTCCATCCACTTTTGCTGAGATTGGGATTGAATAATAGCTTGATTCATTTTTCCGTATTTAATACGGAGTTCCGTTTCATAATCTTCGAGATGTATCTTCT
Source organism: Brevinematales bacterium (assembly GCA_020059465.1). Lineage (GTDB taxonomy): Bacteria > Spirochaetota > Brevinematia > Brevinematales > GWF1-51-8 > GWF1-51-8. The sequence goes on along the minus strand of JAGVBZ010000027.1, from coordinate 15,720 downwards.
CTTTAGCTATCCCCTTTTCATTTTCTTTCATCTTATCGGTTTGTTTCTGTATCTTCTTCCGGATAAAACCGTCGGCCCCAAGCGCGAAATCAAGTACTTTCTTTGCCGCGATCGCAACCCCGGTGTCTTTTATATTATCATTATCCGTATCGCTGCCGAATAACTCTGCTAAGGCATCGAACTTTGTTTTTAACGCCGCCTCGAGTTCTGCGGTATCCACTTTTAAAATACCGGCTTTTACATTTTCCCATTCGTCAGTATTCATCCCGGCCTGTCCTGCTTTTTTTGTATATATTCCCACCTGCGCTAATACCGAAAGCTGATTCCCGAGCGATGTGGCATAGGCGTTCATGATCGCTTTTCTCAGCATATCGCTGAAGTTATTAAAACTTGATTCGGTCTGATATATTCCGTTGGCGAGAGAGGAATCGGGCCTTTCGCTTAACGGGGTCTTATCCTGATTTGGTTTGGTAAGTATTGATAAATAGCTCTTGACTTTATCGTAACTGTCTACCCAATCCATGATGGATTTCTTAACCAGCTCATAATCGTGGTCGATGGAAACCAGTACTTCCGAAGGACTTTCACGTTTTAAATTGAACGTAACGCCCTGTACTACGTCGTTAATTGTATTGATTTCACGTTCAATCTTAATCCCGTCGATTGTTAAGATCGCGTCGCAGGCTTTGGAAATAGCATTTTTCGGCTGAATCCCGCCGTCGTCAAGAACAGTGACGAATTTCATATCCTTAATCGTATATTCACGATGCGAATTTTCGTTTTTTAATATTATTTTTACTAATCTTTTCCCGCTTTGCATCACCAAATTATTGGTATAACTCCCGCTTTTTGATAGATTGATAGGGATAATTGTTCCGTCATCGAATATCATAGTAATGATTCTTGTAAAATTCGATACTACGGCAGCGGGTGTCTGCTTTTCCATGAAGAACGGGATGAGTCCGGGGCCTTCCACAGTAACTTTATTGATCAGATTACTGACGGTGACATTACCCATTAATTCCTCAGGAAGTTTCGGCATCGTTTCGTCAGGATGGGAAACGGAAATCATTTTATCCTTGACCATACATTCGAATGACATATATGTCGAGGGAGCGATCACAATTCCGTCGGCGGAAAGGTCGATTTCCGCATCGGTACCCTGTTTAAGCACCACCTGCTTGCTGTCCATGATCGGAATATTAGTGGTGAGGGATGTTAAGCGAACGAAATTCACTGCCTTAGTCTCCACCTTGGCGGTACCCTGGGTCAGCATCCCTAGTTCGTTCAGGGGCTTGAAATCGCCCTGAAATACCATTTTATAGTTTTTGCCTGTTTTCTTTCCCGATATATAAATAATCGATGTATCCGCAGTATCTTTAATAACACGTACCTCAAGCAAAGTGCCTGCCTGTTCATTAATTGTTGCGGCCAACTGATCGATGGTTCCGCCGTAAAAATTGATTACAGCCACATCTTTTCCCATTGTGATAGTAAATGTTCCGGGGGAAAGCATTTTATATCGCGATACGGATTCGCTCATAAACGAGTCGGGTTTCGCAGTCTGTATCACTTTAACTTTATATTCTTTTTTTAGGGAGTTACGGTCCGCAATCGCCTCGATAACGGAAGGGTCGGTAGAAGAGCCGAGCATTTCCTTGAATGGAGATTTATAGTTATAGAGATCGGCTGTCTTATTATCGAGGTCTTTTACAAAATTCTCGAAATCCTTCAGAATTTCCACCTCAATTTTCAGGTCTTTGTTCTGTTTCTCAAGTTTATACATCTGGGCTTTTTCGACTTCGAGTAGTTTCTGAATGGTACCTTCAGTATCGAACTTATCGCTCGCGCCGGGTAGTGGGGCATAGACCTTTGCCGAATAGACAATTCCGGATACACCGATAGAAAGCAGAAGAATCCATATCTTTATTTTCATTTTTCCTCACCCGGAGTCAATCTCTATCTATAAATCGGTATTTTTTTAAATTGTTTTATATATATAATATAACTCATTTTGCCTGAAAAGAAAAGGGGTTATTCGGGCAGGTATTCCGATGCGTGATAAGAACTGCGGACATAGGGGCCGCTCTCGATATGCCGGAATCCCAACTTCAGGCCGGTTTCTTTATATTCGGCAAACACCTCCGGTCTGATATATTCTTTCACCGGATAAAAACTTCTTCCCGGGGCGAGGTATTGCCCCAGACTTAAAAATTTACATCCAGCTTCCAGTAGCTCCTTCATCACCTCGATCACCTCGTCACGGGTTTCGCCCATCCCGAGCATCAGTCCCGATTTTACCGGGATACCGGGATATTGTTCATGCACATACGAGAGGACTTGCATCGAACGGTCGTATTCGGCGCCTTTCCGTACATGATACAGCCGCGGGACTGTTTCGATATTATGCCCGAATATGTCCGGGACTGCTTGGCAGACTGTATCGATCGACACAGTATCGCCCTGAAAATCAGGGACAAGCAGTTCTATCTTAGTACCTGGATTGTTTTTACGTACCGCACGGACGGTTTCCGCGAATATTCCGGCGCCGCCGTCGGGAAGATCGTCCCTCGTCGGACTGGTGATTACCGCATGCGATAGGCCGAGTTTCTTCACAGCCTCCGCTATCCTTTCAGGTTCGCCGGGGTCTACAGAAAGGGGCTTTCCCTTGACTACATTGCAGAATTCACACGCGCGTGTGCAGAAACGCCCCAGGATAAGAAAACTCGCCTGATTTTTAGCGCAGCATTCTGAAATATTCGGGCATAACGCTTCCTCGCATATAGTGTGAAGCCCTCCGGCGGATAGGAGCGCCCTAAGCTCGATATGTTCGGAGAAATCGATGCGTTTTTTCAGCCATTCCGGTTTCGGGGAATACCCGCTCATAAGACTTCGGCCCTCAGCGGAGTGCCCGGATAGTTCCATGCCGGGTCGGAATACTTTTCTCCGATCAGGCGTTCCGCCTCTTTCCATTCCTCCGAAGTAAGTTCAGACGTTTCGAACCGGACTCCCATGCATTCGGAAAACGATTCGATCAGGAGGTCCGCAATCTGTCCGGAATCGGGCAATATTCCGAGTAATTCGGACAAAGCCGTATAATCATCGTGACGAGATGGATTTATCAGGAAAGGCAAATAATGAGCGCGAATAATATGCAAAGGGATGGAACCGTGCTGAAAAACCCGTTTTTTTACAACCCTTTGCGCGTTCCCGCCGATTTTTTTACCGTCTATCACGATATCGAATTCCTCGCGTCCTGAAAAACAATATCCCGACGGCACGCCCAGTACCGTTCCTTCGGTTTGACCGCCGGTTTCGCATGCAAATTGTGCGTCCAAACCCAATTTCCGGTATGCCGCGATAAGGAACGCGGAGAGTTTTCGGTAGCCGTCCTTCAATAAAATATTTTCATGGGTGGGGTGTTCGCAGACCAGACTGTACGTGATTTCTTTATCATGGTAGATCGCGCCGCCGCCCGTCATTCTTCGGACAAACGGGACATTCTCCTTCAGGACTTTTTCAGGCGATTGGAACCTGCCGAGTGAAAAACAGGCGGGCTGCCATGAATAGAGACGGAATACGGGCGACGCGCCGTTCAGTAAAACCTCGTCGATAGCCATATTGGTGGGCGCGTCGAAGGAGCCGTGAACCAGTAAGCGCCATTTCTCCACGTTACAACCCGCAGTTCATCTTGACATCGATCTGCCGGGCGGCTTTTGTCTCGTCCGGACGGCCTATCGGGGTATTGACAGGCGAATTCTTCAATACCGCCGGATCGGTCTGCGTCAGTTTCGCCGCCTCTATCATGATTTCGATAAACCGGTCGATCGTCTCTTTACTCTCGGTCTCCGTCGGTTCGACCATCATCGCTTCTTTGACGATCAGCGGGAAATATACCGTAGGCGGATGGATTTCACGGTCGATCAGGAATTTTGCAATATCGAGCGCCGATACACCGTTCTTCGTTTGCGCCGACGCGGAAAATACGCATTCGTGCATACAGCGGCGGTCATAGGGTAAATCGAAATAGGGTTTGAGTTTCTCCATGATGTAATTTGCGTTCAGGACTGCTTTTTCCGCGACATCAATCAGTCCTTCCTTGCCCAGAAGAAGGATATAAGTATATGCTTTTACCAGCACGCCGAAGTTACCGAAGAAGGGCGCCATCTTTCCGATGGATTTATCGTCTTCCGAAGCGACCGAGAACGAACCGTCGCCCTCTTTTACGATCTTCGGGAGAGGGAGGTAGGGAAGTAGTACGGATTTTACTCCGACAGGACCCGCCCCGGGGCCGCCCCCGCCATGTGGAGTGCCGAACGTTTTATGTACGTTGACGTGTACGACATCAAATCCGATGTCTCCGGGACGTACCTTTCCGAGAATGGCGTTCAGATTCGCGCCGTCGTAATACATCAGAGCGTCGTGGGAATGCGCTATTTCAGAGATTTCACGGACACCCGTCTCGAAAAGCCCCAATGTATTCGGGCATGTCAGCATAATCGCCGCCGCTTCGGGCGTGATCGCCGATTTCAGCGCATCGATATCCATTTCTCCGTCGGGACGCGATGGGATTGTAATGACCTCGTACCCAGCCAATGCCGCGCTCGCGGGATTAGTCCCGTGCGACGTGTCCGGTACAATGACGTACTTTTTATTATTGCCCTTGGATTTATGATAGGCCTCGATCATACGGATCCCGGCATATTCCCCGTGCGCTCCGGCCATGGGCTGGCAGGTAAACCCGTCCATTCCGCATATTTCGGATAATAAGCGCTCGCTTTCGTAGATCAGCTCCAGCGATCCGGAAATTTCTTTCGAGCCGCCGGGTAAATAGGTATAGAACGGATGAAGTCCGTTGAAACCCGGCAACGCCGCCGCGCTTTCGCAGGACTTGATATTATATTTCATGGTGCAGGAACCGAGCGGATAAAAATGCGTATCGACCGAAAAATTCTTCCGTGAAAGATTGGTGAAATGCCGGACGACATCGAGTTCCGATAATTCGGGTAGAACAGCATCGGTGATACGAGTCATATTCGCGGGAAGCGGGGATGCCTCCGGTACCCCCGATGCGGGTATTGTCGCCGCGCAACGCCCCTTAACAGATGCGTCAAAGATCAAAGGTGTTTTCATCAGAGCGCCTCCTTGATTGCATCCGCGAGAGCGTCTATTTCTTCACTCGTCCGTTTTTCCGTTACCGCAATGAGTAAACTGTTCTTTTTCGCAGGGTAAAAACCTCCGAGCGGAATGCCCGCGGAGATACCCTTTTTCGCAGCGGATACTCTGATTTTATCAGCGTCCGACGGCAGTTCGACAACAAATTCGTTGAAACACGGATAATCGGGGATTTTTATGGATTTTATCCCGGATATTTTCTTCTTCGCGTATTGCGTTTTGTCATAGATGGTTTTCGATAATTCCTTGAGCCCTTCACGGCCGATAAGGGAGATGTATATCAACGCCCGAAGGGCGCATAATCCCTGATTACTGCAGATGTTCGACGTGGCTTTTTCACGGCGAATATGCTGTTCGCGGGGTTGGAGCGTCAGCACGAACGCGTCGTTTTCATCCTTGTCGACCGTACGCCCGACAATTCGACCCGGCATACTGCGAATAAACTGTTCCTTCGCGGTCAGGATACCGAGATACGGCCCGCCGAAACTCAGCGGGATACCCATCGATTGCCCCTCGGCGGTCGCGATATCGGCGTTCATCTCCCCGGGGGATTTTATCATCCCAAGCGACAGGGGATAAGCCGAGAGTATCATCAGAGCACCCTTGGAATGAGCCGATTCGGCAATATCGGAATAATCGTCAAGAGTGCCGAAAAAGTTAGGGTTCTGTAATACAACCGCCGAAGTCTGTTCGTCGATAGCGTTTGTCATTGCACTTCGATCCAGTTGATAATCCTTGGAGTCAATTTCTTTTATCTTCAGGCCGAGCGGCGAGAGGTAAGAACGTACGATATCACGGTAAAGCGGATTGACATTCGCGTCTATCACCACGGTATCGCGGTTACGTGTCGCGCGGAACGCCATCAGCACAGCCTCGGCAAGCGCAGTCCCCCCGTCATATAACGACGCGTTGGAGACATCCATACCCATCAGGTTACACACCGATGTCTGGTACTCGTACAGCGCCTGCAGGGTACCCTGCGAGGCCTCGGGCTGATAGGGGGTGTATGCGGTATAGAAGTCGCCCCGTGATACGAGAGCGTCGACTGCCGCGGGTATAAAGTGGTCGTAGAAACCGCCCCCCATGAACTGTACGTCATGGGTGTTATTGCGTTCGGAAAGGGTTTTTAACTTTTTCAGCGCATCGTACTCCGAAAGACCTGCATCGAGATTGAAACTTTTTACGCGCAATTCCTTCGGGATGGGGCTGAATAACTCCTCGATAGATTTTACGCCTATCGTTTCGAGCATGGACTTGACATCCTGCTCCGTGTGCGGTGTATAATGACTGCGCATTAGTGACTACCGGATTCCTTTTCGCAGAGTTCGGCGTACTTCTTTGAGTCGAGCAAACCGCCGGTCTCGGACGGATCGGACATTTCCACTATGAAAATAAATGCGTCATAGGGTTTCTGATTGATCAGTTCGGGAGTGGTGTTAAGCGCGTCGTTTACAGCGGTGATCTTTCCGGAAACTGGAGTGTAGATGGAACTCGCGGCCTTAACGGACTCGATTTCGCATACGGAATCTCCCGCTTTAACACTTGCTCCGATTTCCGGGAGCTGTATGAAGACGATATCGCCGAGAGAATGTTGTGCGAAATCGGAAATGCCTATTTTCGCAGTGTTGCCGTCAAGCGACACCCATTCATGGGATTTAGAATATTTTAACTGATCGGGATACAACATTTTATCCTCCGAAACTACTTATTTCTTGCGGTACCGTTTTTATAGAGCGGAAACTCGGCGATTTCAGCGTCGATAGATACTCTGCCATCGGTCAGCACGACTTTAGTGCCGGGCTTCGCCAATCCGGTGTCGATATACCCCATTCCGATGCCGGAATCGAGAGTTGGCGAAAATGTCCCGCTTGTGATCTCGCCGGACATCACATCATCATGGAATATTTTATATCCGTGACGCGGTGAACGTCTGGAATGTGTGATAAACCCCGCGCGGATACGAGGCACGCCCTGTTCCTTCTGCTGAAGAATCCCTCTTATTCCGCGATATTCCTTGTCTGTTACGACAAATACACCGAGGTCGGCCTCGATGGGCGTCGTCATATCGTCTATATCGCTTCCATAGAGGCAATACCCCATTTCAAGACGAAGAATGTCGCGCGCGCCCAGTCCGGCGGGCTTCACACGTTCGTCCTCGCAGAGGGAATCCCATAATTCGGCTGCGGCGTAAGCATCGATATAGATTTCGTATCCCAGCTCGCCGGTATACCCCGTACGGCTGATAATTGCATCCTTACCTAAAATATTCTTTTTTATAAACCCGAAATAGGGGATCGATCGGATTTCATCGCCGAACCGTTCGGCCATCAGGTTGCGGGAAAGCGGCCCCTGAACGTCGATTTTCGCGGTGATACTGGAAATATTCTCAAATTCTGCCCCATCCCCGATATCCTGTGTGATGGTCTCGAAGTCGTTTTCCGTAGTTACGGCGTTTACTACTATCATCAATTCGTCCGCCGCTATACGGTAAACGATCAGATCGTCGATAATCCCGCCGATACCGTTGAGGATAAACCCGTAACGGCATCGCCCTATCTTTATATCTGATATAGGGAAGCAGAATGCGTTCTCAATCCCGCAGTTTGCAATATCGCCCTTGAAGGTGAATTGACCCATATGGCATGTGTCGAATAAGGAGATCGATTTCCGGCAGTGAAGGGCTTCGTCGATAATACCCGTATACTGTATCGGCAGATTCCATCCCGCGAAGTCGGTCATTCTCGCGCCGGCGCGTAGATGCGAATCGTAGATAGGCGTATTTTTAATACTCATATTACCGTCCCCCTCCCGTAAGAGTTTTATAAACTCCCGGAAGTTATTAAAGTGAAGGGCTATTCCGGTAAGAACAGCCCTTCGTATGCCCAGGGCGGGAATCGAACCCGCATGATATCACTACCACTGGATTTTGAGTCCAGCGTGTCTACCAGTTTCACCACCTGGGCTTATTTTTTAGGCTCGATCAATGGAAGTTTATTCTTAACTGTGAATTTTACCTGTTGGGTAATATATGAAAGGGCTTCGTCTTTTTTCGCCTCGCGCTGGATTCGTTCCAATTCTTCAGGCGCGAGCTTTTTCTTGTACTCGTCCGCAGTCATCCTCGCTTCCTGCGCTCTGACCGCGACAAGATAGTTTATCCTTTCCTTCGACGGTTCGATATTGTTCTTTTCTGCAAAATCTTCGATATACAACGCGACTACTATATCGGATAAGGCGTCCTTAAAAAGCTTATCGCTTTTCGTTTTTAACTTTTCATCCTTCAGCAGATCGGAAAGAGCGGTCTCGCTGACGAAATAATTCGATTCTACAAAATGGAATGCGCTTTTACCCGCGTGATCGATAAAAAGCGACTTGGGGAATTCGTATTCGACATTATCGCGGAGATACCCGACCAGCGCGGAACTCTTGGAATGCGCGTTCAATTCCTGCGACATCCCTTCGAGCTGGCGTTTCACGGAATCTTTCAATTCAGCTACAGTTTTATGCGTGGTAGTCTGCTTGACCAATTCGTCGTCGATGGGTTTTTCAGTGGGGCGTTCCACCTTAACGATCTCCACATTCAGAGGTTCCTTGATAACCCCTATGTAATCGATCACATAATTCTTCAGGTTGTCGAACGGGATATCGAGCGTATCCCCGGCCTTTTTATCGATCAGAATATCGACCGCTTCGGCGCTCATCGCTTTTTGTTTATTATCGGGGAAATAATCCTTATTCAGGACTTTTACAGTGACAACATCGCCGGACTTGATCTTCCCGGTAACAGGGTCGAGCAGATCCATCGAACGGCGCATTGTCTGTTCGATCATCTTTTCATCTATAAAATATTCGTCATAACTGACATTCGCCTTGGAAATATCGATATCTTTTAGCAATTCCGGCTCGATCTCGAAGACCAGAGAGAAAGTAAACTCGCTGTTCCGGGAAAGCCCGACCAGAGGCTGAAACTTGGGATTGGAGTAAAGACGGATCCCATCACTGCTCATTTTATTAATCGACTCATGCACAAGATGCTCAATCACCGATTGGGCAACTTCGTTCTGGTAATTCTTTTCTATGATATCGGCGGGAACTTTACCCTTTCGGTATCCCGGAAAATCGACATGCTGCGCCAATTCGGTAAGCGTATGGTCGAACGCATCGTTCAATTCTATTTTACCGACCTTTACATACGCCTGACGTAAACAATCGGGATACTTCTTTACATAGATGTCCATGACAACTCCTTCATAGTAAGTAGCAAAAGCTGAATATTATAACTTAAAAATGCGGATTCCGCAAATAATTAAAATATGATTTCCTTTAGGATATTCAGCGGTTTTCAGGGAACAGGCGTAAGAAAACCTCGGGCGGAATAGAGAAATCTGCCAGCTTCTGCGCTGAAAAAAGACGTTCCGCGATAACCGCGCCGGCATTCCTGCCGATTCCCGGAATAACCCTCCATTCATCAATAGAAGCCTTTTCGGGAAAAAAAGGATAGGTCAGACCGACTAGCGAGCGTTCGCGGTGATCGGTCACAAATATGTCATGCTTGGAGAATAGCGGAAGTTCTCTCGGGATATCGATCACAATCGGATAAGTTCCGATAGGCCTTGCAAGACTCCACGGCCCCCGGTGTTGTTCGACTATTACATTTCTGATAAGAGTGCCCGCCGGGTAAACTTTTTTCAGCATCGGGATATCGATTTCTGTGCGGATTTTCTCACGATAGTTACGGAAAACGGCATCGAGAATCTTTTCATTTTTTTTATCGCTTTTCTTGGAGAATATTTCCGTAGAAGAATTCATTCTCAGCTGCCGGATATTAATCCTGCGGAGCATCATACCCGAATCCAATATGGATTTCAGGAATAGATAATTCATTTCAAACGTGCCTTTTGTCTCCCCGGATAGTCCCTGGATCAGATTGATTCCCGGCAGGAATTTCGGTATCCCGTCCCCGCGAACACCTCCGATCCCGTTTATCATCTCTACCGCAAATCCCACCTGTTCGGCGGATGCCTTCAGCCCGTTCAAAACGATCACCTTCGGGTCGGCGCTTTCCATTCCCAGTGCGGCAACATCGCCGGGGGAGTTGTTTTCAGCAATGGTACATGTTATCCGCTCAGATTCCATAGGATAACGCGCAATCGTCCCGGGATTGACATTATCGAGGTGGAGGGTTTCGAGTGATGGGAGATTATCTTTTATTCCGAGGTAGAGACGTTTTATGATACCGGGATCGGGTTTCGGAAATCCGTCGTTCATCGATAAAAGGTCGCTTCCGTAGGCGTAAAAATCCGCCTGTTTGCCGAGTCTATAATGGCGTATACCGTGCCGTTCCAGCGCCCGCATCTCCGCGACAACGGCTTCCGGGGTACGAAAATCAACTGAGTATGTTCCTTCAATACAGAACGAACAATGAATAACACGGGGACATCCTCGTCCGGTCTCGATCTCGCAGATAATATCAGGGTAACGCGGGTGCTGTTCTACGATAAACGCACCCGCTACGGCAAATCTGTCCAATTCCGCGATAGAACGGGTTTTTGCACCTTCTGCGCTGTCACCGAATGAATTGAACAGAAATTTCTCGATATCGCCTACGGCATAGGAAATATTGTCCTCATCAAAGGGGATAGGATCTAAAAGAATAGGGCCGCCGACTATAAAACGGGTCTTTTTATTGGCGGCGGCGATTTTATCGAATTCATATGCTTTAATGGGCATCCCGCCGAGGTATTTCCCCGGCACCGGATTCCCCGCTATCACGACTGCATAATCGAAACCATTTATGGCGTATTCAGATGCCCGGACTTGTTCGATAGTCAGATAACTGATATCGCGTATCCCGGCGGACACAAGCGCGCCCGCAGTATAACGGATATAAGTCGAAACAAAGAACGGAACTCCCAAGCAAGTGGGCTCGTCAACATATCCGTCGATGATGGCGAAACGCATTAATCCCCGATGCCGAGGTTGAGGTCAAGATCGCCCAGATTGAGGCTATCTTTATCGATAGGGGTATCAGGCTGTTTTTTATCGCCGCCCTGTTTTTTATCTCCCTGTTTTTTCTCACCGTCAGGCCCGGTGACAATATCGAAGTCTGATAAGGTCTCCATACCTATCTCATGCTGAAGCTTATAGTCCTCTGATGTATGAATAGTACAGCTTTGCGAGGGTACGGTACCCGCGAGAAAGTTCTCGACAATTACGTTAGGGCAGTATGGAGTCGGCAGAAGTCCGGTATCAGCGCATATACTTGCCTGAACACCCCCCGCTTTAGCGAATGATTCAACCTTCGAGTATTTCATCGCTTTTTTCATATAACTCATCCAGATAGGCGCGGCAAGCCGGCCTCCCATCTGGTGACGGCCTAAAGATTTTGTAGAATCGTCAAATCCCATCCAGACAACCGTAGCAAGATTAGGGGTAAATCCTGCGAACCACGCATCCTTCCAGTTCGCGGTAGTACCTGTTTTTCCGCCGGCGGGAATACCGTAGAATCCGGTCTGCGCGACCGCTTCGGCGCCGGTTCCGTTAAAAAGTACCGTCATGAGGAGGTCCTGCATCAGACAAGCAGCCCCGGGAGAAATCACCTGCTCGGCTCCTACCGTCAAATCGCGTTGGGACTCGAAGTCGTCTTTAATTCGTCCATACCTGTCTTTCACCTTTAGTATCGCGATCGGAAGAACCTGCTGTCCATTGTTGGCAAATGTAGCGAATGCCTGACAAACCTCCATAGGACTAAATATACCTACACCGAGCGAGAACGCCATATCGGGTTTGATTCTTTCCTGTATCTGGTCGGCATTCAGACCGAAAAACAGCCCGATTTTATGCACCATTGCCCCGTATCCGACTACTTTTAACAGTTGATCCCATATCTGAACGGCGACGATATTAACAGAGAACTGAAGCGCGGTCCGTACGCGCAACGCGCCTTTAAAATTTCCCGAATAGTTCCTGGGAATCCACTTCTGGCCATACTGGTTTTCATAATAGATCGGCATATCCTGAAATACAGTCGCGGGAGTAATCAGACGCGCGTCTATAGCGACAGCATAGTAAAGCGGTTTAAACGACGACCCCATCTGACGATATGCCTGAACGGCGCGGTTAAACTGGTTCCCGTAATTAAATTCCTTACCGCCTACCATCGCTTCGATATATCCTGTCTTAGGATTGATAGAAATAAGCGCTCCTTCTATCTGATCCTGTTTCTTCGAGACGAGAGTTGATAGCATATCTCTCTGTTTCATCTTTATATTTACCTGATCGAGACCAAAAATGTATGAGGACATATAGACAACATCGTCAAAATCGTTGATCAGACCTTCGAGTTTCATCTTTGCCTTTTTCTGACCCAGGGTAATACTGTCTATTCCGAATACAAGACTGAGCATATCGACAAGGTCTTCGTTATTCTTTTTTACCGCCACCTGTGCCTGCTTAAACTCGGCGTCATAAGTCGTCTGAGCCTTATCGAGGCCTTTCTTGAGTTCTTCGTTGGCGGCAATCTGTTTATCCAAATCGAGGGTTGTATATACCTGCAAACCTCCGGTGTATACTTCCTCTTCGCCGTACTTTTCGATCAGTATCTGTCTGACATACTCGGTAAAAAACGGAGCCATATTGCTTTCGTTTCGACTGGCGGTCAGGCCGATAGTCTTAAATGATGTGGTATAGTTTTCCCAAAAGTTCTCGAACGCGTTCTGCGCCTCGTCCTGTGTTATAAAACCCATATTCACCATGGATACCAGAACCGTCCAATGACGTTTCTGGGATAAATATGGCTGGAAAATAGGGGAATAGCGGGACGGCGCCTGAACAACTCCCGCGAGAAAGGAACCCTCTGCAAGATTGAGTTCCGATACATTTTTCTGGAAAAAGAACTGAGCGGCCGCCTCGATTCCGTAACACCCGTGTCCGAAGTAATTGAGGTTGAAATAAAGTTCGAGTATTTCCTCTTTCGAGTATTTTTTCTCGATCTGAACCGCATACCAAAGCTCGATCAGCTTTCTGAATACGGTCTTTTCACCCTGCGTAAAAAGCACTTTGGCAAGCTGCTGAGTGATGCCGGAACCGCCTACAATATCCTTTCCGAGCAGAGGATTGATAAATACACCCTTGAACATCGCCCACGGGTTGAAGCCGTGATGATGATAAAATTCCTGATCTTCTGTGGCAATCAATGCTTGGATCAGGTATTCGGGAAGCTGGCTATATGATACGAGTTCCCGTTTCTGATAGAAAAATTCAGTGATCAGGCGTCCGTTAATATCGTAAACCTTTGTCGGAACGGAGTACATGGAATAGGTCTCGAGCGGGCGGATGTCCGACAGTTCATCGAACGAAATAATAATCTGGGCGATAAAATAACCCGAAATAAGTCCGATTATGATCAATAAAGCGAAAAATATTTTTTGCATCCGTTTGACCGGCACATTTTTCCGGGTATTATATAAAAAGCTCTTTATTCCCATTGGTTCCCTCTCCAACTTTACAATCACATTATTATACTCTATTTCGATTCAAATATCAAGCGGAAAAAGGAATTATGAATATATTTTCAGCCTGAGAAAAAACCTGATTGAATTATCGCGGACAGATTCGGGAAAAGATACGCAGCAGTTTTTTTCATTATTTTATAATGAGTTATATAGATTGTTTCTCCCGCGCATCATATCAATCATTGCAACGAAAGAATCGCGACTACTCCGAATATATGATAATAAATTGACTTTATTCTTAGAGCAGTATATACTAACTGAATGATATTTTTATACGGAGGACAGAATTGGGAATTCCTTTAGACGAAATCCTCTCGCTTGAGGGTAATAAATATGAGAAAACTGCCGCTGTCATCAAGTATATCCGTTTCTTAGCGCAGAAAAATGACGATCAGCTTGAGATTCCCGTAGGGCGCAACCGTAACGAGAAGATCACCCTTGTCGCGATGAATGATATTTTGCGCGGAAAAGTTTCCTATGAGGTTGAAGAAATATTGGATGACTAAGCCCAGTCCAGAACCTCGAATCATAGCAATCACCGGACCTACCGCATCGGGTAAAACTTCTATAGCCGTCGAATTAGCCTCCCGTTTTAACGGAGAGATCGTCTCATGCGATTCCGTTCAAATCTACCGGGAATTGGACAGAGGTTCCGCAAAACCTTCGCCGGATGAGATGAAAGGTATTCCGCATCATCTGATCGATATTCTATCGCCGGATACCGTGGTGGACGCATGGAAATACAAGGAACTTGCGGAAAAAGTGATAGGGGATATCCTGTCCCGCGCGAAGGTGCCTATTTTATCCGGCGGTACGGGAATGTACTTCAATTCTCTTTATTTCGGGATGTTCGAGGGCGCATCGCGGGATGAAATTATACGCGCGCGGATTGTACAGAGGATCGAAAACGAGGGTACGGCGCCCGTTCTGGACGAACTGAAGTTGATTGACCCGGAAATCGGCGATAAAATCTCTCCGAACGACACCCGGCGGATCGTACGCGCATTGGAAGTCTATTATGTTACCGGCACACCGCTATCGAAATTGCGTGAACTCAATCGTAAAATGGAGCTCGATTGGCTGATTATCGGGCTGAATCCCGACAGAAAGGCGTTGTATGAACGGATTAACACACGGGTGGATGAAATGATCGAAAACGGGCTGATCGAAGAGACCGCACGCCTGATGGAGAAATACGGCTCGGAGGCGCATTCGCTCCAGAGTATCGGATACCGTCACTGTGTCGAGTATCTGAACAGGAAAATCGACCGCGAATCCATGATTGCGATGATAAAACAGGATACCCGTCATTATGCCAAGCGGCAATGGACATGGTTCCGTAAAATCCCCGGCATCCGCTGGTTCGATCCCTCCCATCTAAGTACTATTGCGGAAACGGTCTCATCCTTCTTAGAAACTTGACTGTTTATAAAATAATGCTAAAATAACGGTCGAATTGGGAGGATTTCATGAATATCGTTTTCTATCTGCATCCGCCTGTCGATCTTCGTCCGATTTACCCGTCTCCTTTGCCGATCGACCTCCTAAGCTTCCCCAACGGAATTGGGGAAAGCGATAATATTTTCAGAATGAACTATGATTACTTCAGAGAGTTTTTCCCCGATGCCACTTTTTATACAATCGACCCGTCGCCAAAACCCGTATTTTATAAAATGTTCGAAGATTTCAATATCCTGAATTTACCGACAGATATGCTCTTCCCGAAACTGTTTATCTATTCGTCGTTTATCGTAGCGCAGGAATTGAATACGTTCACCCTTTTTTTCCCGTCATACTTGAGTATCAAGCCTTTCGAGAAGTTCGCAGCCCTTTTCCGCGATTTAGCTGCGGATAACATGCTCAATCAGGGATTCACATTTTTCGGCTCGTCCCATGATAATGGGTTTGAGGAGTACCTGATACCGGGGGACTTGGTGATAAAAAAGCGTTCGGGCTCATTTTTCGCCCTCGACCGTATCCTGATGCCGGGGAGTTATTCGCTCGAAAAGCAGAAAGATCCGAATTTGCGTTCGCT